>NZ_VRYE01000033.1 GCF_008041835.1 Ectopseudomonas mendocina | reverse complement strand
CGGGTTAGAGCTTCAACGATACGAGCTTGCTCTTATAAATCAATGGGTTAGCGCGAAACGGCAACAGACCCTAGGCAAGCAAGAGCGAACTTTGGCAATCAAGCAGCCGAACATCTGACCCAGACGCTTGAGGTCGTGCAACGCACAGCACAGCATCTTGGCGTTTCGGTCGGGGCTATGCCTCAGGCGCTCCTTGACGCACATTCTGTGTCGATTGGCGAGGGGGCGATCGCACTGCACAGTGAAACAGGTATTCCGCTGCGCTCCCTTGGCACGGGCTCGTCACGCTTGCTAGTGGCAGGGCTTCAAAGGGCTGCGGCCAGCGCCGCGCCAATTGCCCTGGTTGATGAGGTGGAATACGGGCTTGAACCTCATCGGCTCATGCGATTCCTGGACTCGCTGGGTGCAAAGGACGCTGCCGCTCCGTTGCAAGTGTTCATGACGACGCACTCGCCGGTCGCGCTGCGCGAGCTGTCCGGCAGCCAGTTATTCGTTGTTCGGTCAGCACCTCAGCGCCACAGTGTTATGCCAGCTGGGGAAGCCAACGAGGTACAAAGTACCCTTCGGAAGGACCCCGAAGCATTCCTCGCCAAATCCATCATCGTTTGCGAGGGGGCCAGCGAGGTTGGCTTCGCGCGTGGCCTTGACCAATGGTGGGTCAGTCTTGGCGCTACCTCATTCCTGGCCCATGGCGGCGCGTATGTGGACGCCGGCGGGGGAAGCCCCGATAACAGTCTTATCCGGGGAACAGCACTTCTGAACTTGGGTTACCGCGTGATGGTTTTTGTAGATGCCGACAAGCCTTCGACCGCGGGGCTCGCTGAAGCATTCTTGGCCGCCGGCGGGCAAATTCTTACATGGCGACCAGGCCTCACGTTGGAGGACGAGATCTTCCGCCATCTCAGTGAGCAAGCACTCGATGCACTTCTGGCGAAAGCCGAAACAATAGTGGGTGCAGAGCTGATGAACGCACACATTTAGACGAAGTCCCAAGGCCGCGTGACGCTGAACGATATCCGAGCCAAGCGACTCGTGGATGGGTACTCACCTGAGAGACGAGAGCTGCTGGGAACCGCATCCCGTATCCGCAACAGCGGCTGGTTCAAGTCGCTGACAACCTATCAGGAGGTTGCAAGGGACATCGTCGGTCCGTCTTTACAGAACGCCGAACCGGGCTTCATGGCAGTCACGAATCAGCTCTGGACGTTTACAAGTGCCCCCTGAGATTGATCTTTTCGCTATCGAGCGTGGCTCCATAACGGCCCCCGCAGGTTGTGGAAAAACGCAATTGATTGCCGAGACGCTCATCGCGCATACGCAGAGCAAACCCATCCTCGTCTTGACACATACGAACGCCGGCGTTGCGGCCTTACGGGCGCGCCTGAGACGAGCCGGTGTTCCTAACTCCGCATATCGAGTCTCCACCATTGACGGATTCTCGATGCGCCTGATCGCTAAGTTCCCAGCGCGAAGCGGCCATAACCCGCAGATCCTACAGCTGCATCAACCCAATACTGACTACCCGGCAATTCGGGAGGCCGCCATGCAGTTGTTGCAGGCCGGTCACCTCGCTCAGCCCCTTCGCGCCACCTATGCACGGTTGCTTGTCGACGAGTACCAAGACTGCAACGTCGTCCAGCACGCCATCGTGTCTGGTTTGGCCCAGGTGCTTCCGACCTGCGTGCTCGGTGACCCGATGCAAGCCATATTCAGCTTCCGTGGCAATCGACTGGTGCATTGGGCGAATGAGGTGCAACCCCTGTTTCCCGCAGCGGGAGAGTTGAGGATACCGTGGCGCTGGCGGCTGGCTGGAGCTGAGAACCTCGGGCAGTGGCTGCTCGCCATAAGGCAACAACTTCAAGCTGGTCAGCCGGTGGATCTGCGCACGGCTCCAGCAGAATTGCGTTGGGTGCAGCTAAACGCCGGAACCGAAGTTCAGCAGCGACTGGTGGCCGCGAGAACCGAAGCTCCCAACGCTAAGGGTAGCGTCCTCATCATCGGGGACTCCATCAACGTGCAAGGTCGCCATCAGCTCACGAGCCAGACACCCGGTGCCATGGCCGTAGAAGCCGTCGACCTGAGAGATCTCGTCAACTTCGCCAGGAACTTTGACTTGCAGGGTGCCAATGCTCTGGCACAACTTGTGGAGTTTGCTTCCAGCGTAATGACGGGGGTAGGTGCAGCAAACCTGCGAACGCGCGTGGAGTCGCTGCGTGCAGGAAGGGCCCGAACGCCTCCGACCGCGGCCGAGGCTGCGGCGATCGATTTCGTAGCAGCGCCAACATTGGGGCAAGCGCTCCGTGTGATCGATACGCTCGCTGAGCAGCACGGGGCACGTGTATACCGACCGGAGGCTCTGTACTGCTGCCGGTCTGCAATGCAAGCGGTGGTGGGAGGTGCTGCCGACTTTCTGAGTGCAGCCATTCAAGCGCGAGAGCGCAATAGACACCTTGCCCGACCGA
Organism: Ectopseudomonas mendocina; assembly: GCF_008041835.1. Classification (GTDB taxonomy): domain Bacteria; phylum Pseudomonadota; class Gammaproteobacteria; order Pseudomonadales; family Pseudomonadaceae; genus Aquipseudomonas. The sequence continues at coordinate 14,600 of NZ_VRYE01000033.1, read as the reverse complement.
TCGCAAGACGCTCTGTAGGCAGCACATTACTTCTCAAGGGGCTGGAGGCGGATGTCTCGGTTGTCCTGCATCCTGAGCTTATGACCCCCCAGAATCTATACGTCGCACTGACGAGGGGCGCAAGGCATGTCGTGGTGTGTTCACCAACCCCCATCCTTACGCCCGTGGTAAACGGCTGATCCTTTTGTAGCGCTTACGGGCTTGACCTTGCCATCGTGTCAAGGTCGATGCTGTCCGTGCGGTAACTTGAGCCGCGGACGAAATGAGGTGAAAGACATGTTTAGTCTGAGTGTTGCGGGGATGGGCTGTGGCAGTTGCGTGAGCAAAATCACGAAGGCCATTCAAGCTCTGGATCAGGATGCACGAGTAGAAGTGGATCGAGCGGCCGGCAAGGTCACCGTTGAGAGCACAGAAAGTGCCGAATCGATTCGCGAACTCATCCAGGAGCTTGGCTATTCGGCCCAGGTCAGCGCTTGAGCGCTGACCTGCTATCCCACTAAATCTCCAGTTCTGAGAGCTCTTTTAGCCCTGGGATACTGGTGACCTCGTTGGTCATACCTTCTGAACCATCTCGGCCGCGAAGCCAGTTTGAGTGATCGCCTGGCTCGCGCATTTCCAGCGTGTCATAGGAGTACCGCTTGCGCTTGAACAGGCTTTTCAATGCAGCGAACTCGTGGCTTTTTTCGTCTTCTATGCCGACGACTTCTCCTGCAAGCCGCTCCCAGTGACCAACGCCGTCGGCCAGCATTGCCTGATAGGTCTCCGGGTCAAGCAAGGCTTGCTGTTTGAAATGCATGATGCGGTGAGTCATAGAAGCGCTCGGAGTGGCCAAAGAGAGAGCGCTAGCCTAAAGGTTCCGGGTCATTCGTGTAATAGCTGGCCGCGCTTTAGCAAACCGTCGTTGACCCACAACTTCAACCAGGTCGCGGCTTGCAAGGGAGCTTGCTCGCCATGCGTGGCGCTCAACGACTCGCAGAGTTCAGCGAACGATCCGCCCTCGATGAGAAACTGCAATGCCGAAGCCTCCGCTGGCTCCAGGCTCCGGTACTGGCAGACGAGTTCATGACGCCAAACAAGACAGGCTAGGTTCGTTGGCAGGCGGGTAATATCAGGCAGCAAGCTGCCGGACTTGGCGGCTTTCCACAACTCCAGCGTGTTGTACTGCAGCTGCAACCACCGGGCAGATGCAGTCAGGGAAACCCTGAGTGAAATCCAGTCTTCAGCCGAAAAATCACTCATGGTCTCCAGCGAAAGCGCTTCGACATCCTGAGCGTCGAAGGCCAGTGTAAAGGCCCATTCCAGTTCCGCGAGTTCGCGCATCGGCGATAGTTGGGGTTCTTCGACGTAGCTGCTAATGAACTCGGGCAGCTTCTCGCCCAGCCAGCGAATGCTGAAATGTCGTGGTGGCCAGGCGGCCAAGTAGGCCAGTGCGAGCTGCTCGAATGATTCGTTGCCGATCCAGTGAAGCAGGGCAGGGAAGTCTTCTCGCAAGACCGCAAGCAGGCGCGAACGGTAAGCGTTGTGGTAGATCTGCAGGCCTTCGAGAGCACTCAGCGCTGTGCTACCTCGGATCTGCTCCAAAAGCTCGTTGGAGGGCAGGGCACTGTCACCTGTCAGGTAAGTTTCAAATGCAGTCTGTAGGGCGATCAGGCTCAAGGGGTGGCCCCCGATATCACAGATTTGGCGATAGCACGGGCATGTGCTAATTCGGACAACAGCTCTTCCAGCGGCGGAAACTGGTCATCCCGCTCGATCAAGGTCGATGTCGGGCCCAAGTAGCTCAAAGTCTTGCTGTAGAGAGACCAAACCGGATCAGCGATGGGCTGGTCATGGGTGTCGATGAGGTACTGCCCGTAATCGCTGTGCCCGGCCAGGTGAATTTGCCGAATCCGCTCGTGCGGCAATTCCATGATGAACTGCCAAGGGTCGAAACCCTGGTTGCGCGAACTGACGTAGACGTTGTTCACGTCGAGAAGCAGCTCGCACCCGGTCAGGTAACTGAGCTCCGAGAGGAACTGAGACTCGCTCATGCTGGATGTTGTCCACTGCACGTAGGAGGAAACGTTCTCCAGCACGATGGGACGTTCCAAAACATCCTGCACCAAGCGCACCCGGGCCGCGACATGCAGCAGGCTCTCCTGGGTAAACGGCAGCGGTAGCAGATCGTGAAGTTGATGGGCGTTGCCTCGACTCCAGCACAGGTGATCAGACACCCACTGAGGCTGCACCCGATCCGCCAGCTGCTTGAGCTGTCGTAGGTAGTCTATGTCCAAGGCATGTGAGCCGCCAATCGAAAGAGATACTCCGTGCATCACCAGGGGGTAGTGCTCGCCGATCGCATCAAGGAAGTAGAGAGCCTTGCCGCCCTCCACCAGGTAATTCTCGGAAATGATCTCGAACCAGTCGACCGCAGGCCGTTCCTCCAGGATCTGCCGGTAATACTCGTTACGAAGGCCAAGACCGAAACCCAGAGTTTTGCGCTTACTCATTCGAGACTCCAGCAGGGGAGTGGGCATGCACTCCCCTGAACCGCCTTATTCGCTGGTTTTGCCACCGGCTTCGTCACATTTGGTCTGGGTCATCAACTTGAACCCTTGGCCTTTGCATTCGCCTTGGCCTTTGCAGTCGTTTTTCGCGGTCATGCAGTCGTTCTGCCCTTTGCAACCATTGATCCCGAAGCACTTCACTTCTGCTGCTTTGGTTTCCTGAGCAGCCTGGACGGGCAGGGTGGAGAACAGGCTGGCGGCCACCAGAGCCAGGGCGGCACCGGTAGCTACGTTGGATTTGTTCGACATAGTGGCTATTTCTCTTGATTGTTTGATGGTCGCGATCCGTCGGTGCGAATGAGCGAGTTAGCTCAGGCATTGCTGCCGAGCAGGCCCATGGAATCCGCAAGGCTGCGCGGGCAGGAAGACAGTACCGAGCCTTCAGGAGGGGCTACAAGAAAGAAATAGCAAACTGACAGAACTGTAATGTTCGGCTCAGGTTGCTGACAGGCCCTCTTAGTTAACGTGACATCGAGCCTAAAGCTCGGCCTCTGCAGCTGCAGGGACCACTTAACTTACGAGGAATACCCAAAATGAAATCGATCAAAGCTCTGTTTGTAGTTACTGCTCTGAGCATCTCCAGCTTGGCAATGGCTGAAGGTGGTGCTGACCGAACCTTCGCGCGCATGGAGCAGGCACGCCAGAAGTCTCTGGAGGCCTACCGGGTGGCCCAGCAGCAGAAAGTTGAGGCTCCTGTAGCCAGCAGTCCAACCGAGCAAGCAGAGCACACCAACTGCTGAAGTCATCTACCTTACAGAAATGTAATCACCCGGATGGTTGGGATATGGCAGTTTCATACTGCTCATCGTCGGTAAGGCATTGTGCAATGCACCGACGTGGAAAGTTGAGGGGTAAATCCCCGACATTGAAGCAGCCATGAACCCGAGACCGGGCACACCATCACCGGCTCATTTGACGGATTGGACAAAACGGCATGCAAAGCAAAACCACAAGGCGCACCTTCGTCAAAGGCCTGGCAGCCACCGGTATTATCGGCGGACTTGGCCTGTGGCGCACGCCGGTCTGGGCGGTGAACAGCCCCGGCCAGCCCAACGTACTGACTGGTAACGAATTCGACCTATTCATCGGTGAAACCCCGGTGAACATCACCGGCGCAGCGCGCACGGCCATGACCATAAACGGCTCGCTCCCTGGGCCGATTCTTCGTTGGCGGGAGGGCGAGACCGTGACGTTGCGCGTACGCAACCGCCTCAAGGAGGACACGTCCATTCACTGGCACGGCATTATCCTGCCGGCGAACATGGATGGCGTTCCGGGCCTGAGCTTCCATGGCATCGCCCCCGACGGCATGTATGAGTACAAGTTCAAGGTCAACCAGAACGGCACCTACTGGTATCACAGCCACTCGGGGCTGCAGGAGCAAGTCGGCGTATACGGCGCGCTGGTCATCGACGCCAAGGAACCCGAGCCCTTCAGTTACGACCGTGATTATGTCGTGCTGCTGAGCGACTGGACCGATGAAAATCCAGCGCGGGTACTGGCCAAGCTCAAAAAGCAGTCGGACTACTACAACCAGCACAAACGCACCGTTGGTGATTTCATCAATGACGTGAGCGAGATGGGGTGGTCCGCTGCGGTAGCCGATCGCAAGATGTGGGCCGAGATGAAGATGAGCCCGACGGATCTCGCTGACGTCAGTGGCTACACCTACACCTACCTGATGAATGGCCAGGCACCTGATGGCAACTGGACCGGCATATTCAAACCGGGCGAAAAGATCCGCCTGCGCTTCATCAACGCCTCGGCGATGACCTATTTCGATGTGCGCATCCCGGGCCTGAAGATGACTGTGGTTGCGGCCGATGGTCTGCACGTCAAACCGGTCAGCGTCGACGAGTTCCGTATCGCCGTGGCCGAGACCTACGACGTGATCGTCGAACCAGACAGCGAACAGGCCTATACCGTGTTTGCCCAATCCATGGATCGCACTGGCTATGCGCGCGGCACCCTTGCTGTACAGGAGGGGTTGAGTGCACCAGTACCCAGCCCCGACCCGCGTCCGCTGATTGCCATGGGCGACATGGGTATGGATCACGGCAGCATGGGCGGTATGGATCACGGGAACATGGCCGGAATGGACCACGGCAGTATGGCGGGCATGGATCATGGGAGCATGCAGGGTGGCATGGCCGGCATGGATCACAGCCAGATGGCTGGAATGGATCATTCGGGCATGGCAGGCATGGCAGGTGCCATGCAGGCACACCCAGCCTCAGAGACCAACAACCCGCTGGTCGATATGCAAACCATGACACCAACGCATAAGTTGGACGACCCAGGTATTGGTTTGCGAGACAACGGTCGACGCGTCCTCACGTACTCTGACCTGCGCAGCACCTTCCTCGACCCGGATGGTCGCGAACCAAGTCGCACCATCGAGCTGCACCTTACCGGGCACATGGAGAAATTCTCCTGGTCCTTCGATGGCATCAAGTTCTCTGACGCCGAGCCTCTGCGCCTCAAGTACGGCGAGCGTGTTCGCATCACGCTGGTCAACGACACCATGATGGCTCATCCGATCCATCTTCATGGCATGTGGAGCGACCTGGAGGATGCGAACGGCAATTTCCTGGTGCGTAAACACACCATCGACATGCCGCCAGGTTCCAAGCGCAGCTATCGAGTGACTGCCGATGCGTTGGGTCGTTGGGCCTATCACTGCCACCTGTTGCTCCACATGGAAATGGGCATGTTCCGTGAAGTTCGTGTGGATGAGTAAAGGAGATTTCTGATGAGCACTTTTATGAAGCGAAATGCCCTGGCTGGCAGCGCAGTCATGTTCAGCCTATTGGCTGCCCTGCACGCACCGGTTTCGTTGGCAGGTGAGGGGCACAGTGAGCACGAACAACATGCTGCCGAGTCGGCTGCGCCCAAGACCGCCAGTGGCAAGCATGCAGATCAGTCGAAGGATAAGGCGGCTGGCCAGCAGATGGATCATGGCGCCATGGATCACGGAGACATGAAGCATGACAGCATGAATCACGAAAACATGATGGATAAGCATGGCGGCACCGAAGCCGAAGCAGGTTCGAACCATGACCACTAAGTTTTCACGTCCATCTCTCTTGGCGCTGGCTGTGTCGCTGAGTGCGTTCAGCGGCGGCGTTACCTTGGCTGCGGAAGAAATGGATCATTCGGCAATGGGGCACGGCGCCATGTCGATGGACCACAGCCAGATGGGCCACGGTTCCGCCAAAGCGCCGATGGAGGGCATGGATCACAGCAAGATGGACCATGGTGCCATGCAGGGTGCTTCGGGCAGCATGGATCATAGCCAGATGGGCCACGGCCAGAGCCAAGAGAAGGCCCAGGCTATGGATCACAGCAAGATGGGGCATGGCGCCATGCAAGGACAGATGGAGGGCATGGATCATTCAAAGATGAACCATGGCTCCGCTGAAGCCCCGAGAACCACCAGCCGTACGCCGATTCCCGTTCTGACGGATGCTGATCGCCAAGCGGCTTTCCCGCCATTACCTGGCCACAAGGTTCACGACAGCGCCATCAACAGTTTTTTCCTGCTCGATCAGCTCGAATACCAGGACGCAGATGAGGGCAGCACCCTGGCCTGGGTTGCGTCGGGCTGGGTAGGCGGTGATATCAACCGGGTCTGGTTCCGCTCTAAAGGCGAGCGTACCAACGGCGTGACCGAGGATGCTGAATTACAGCTGCTGTACGGCCGCTCGATCGGCCCTTGGTGGGATGTCGTCGCGGGCGTTCGCCAGGACTTCAAACCGGAGTCGCCGCAGACTTGGGCCGCCTTCGGTATCCAGGGCATGGCGCTTTACGCCTTTGAGGCCGAAGCCACGGCCTTCGTCGGCGAGAATGGCCAAACTGCTGCCCGACTGGAGGGCGAGTACGACATTCTGCTGACCAACCGGCTGATTCTCCAGCCAACTGCCGAAATGAACTTCTACGGCAAGAACGATCCTGAGCGAGGTGTGGGGTCTGGGTTGGCAAATACCGAGCTCGGCTTGCGTCTGCGTTACGAGATTGTCAGGCAGTTTGCCCCCTATATCGGGGTTTCCTGGAGCCGCTCCTATGGCAACACGGCAGACATGGTGCGCGACGAGGGCGGTGATGTAGACGAGGCGCGTTTTGTCGCCGGTATCCGGATGTGGTTTTGAGAACCTGACATGAAAAGAACAATTAAAACTTTGGTGGCGGCCGGCGTGGTCGGTAGCACAGCTGTCCTGGCCGGCGCCTACTTTGGCGTGGTCAACGTGGGGGCCGACGATCCCCATTTTCCTGCAGTGCATGCGTTTCTCACGATGGCCCGTGACCGCTCTATCGAAGTCCGTTCGCGGGACATCGAGGTTCCCAACCTGGATGATCAAGCTCTTATTCGCGCCGGTGCGGGCAACTACAACTCCATGTGTATCGGCTGTCATTTGGCGCCAGGTGTGGCGGAGACCGAGCTAAGCCAATCGCTTTATCCTGCGCCCCCCAACCTCGCCAAGATCGGTGTCGATGGCAATCCGTCAGCAGCGTTCTGGGTGATCAAGCATGGCATCAAGGCAACGGGTATGCCTGCGTGGGGCAAGAGCATGGGAGACGAGTACATCTGGGGCATGGTTGCCTTCCTCAACCAACTGCCGACGATGGATGCCAAGCAATACCAAACACTCGTTGCATCCAGTGGCGGCCATCAGCACGGTGGTGGGGAAACGCAGATGCATAACCATGAAGGACAGCACGGCGACAACAAGCCTGGCCATCATGACAATAGTGGCGGTGGCGATGACCATCATGGATCAGGTGATGCTGGAGAGCCTGGTCATCACGATGCCGCGGCTACGGATAGCGAGGGTGGCTCCGCACCTAAGGCAGGTCATCATTCGGATATGAGTGGCGATGACCACCATGCTGGAGATGAGGCGTCGTCCAACGGAGGTGATCATCACGCCGAGCAGGCTCCGAACGCCTCGCCCAAGACCCACACCCACGCCGATGGCAAAGAGCACGTACATGAAAGCTAAATATCTGGCCTTACTGGCCGCTCTCTCCGTCACGTCTGCGGTTCAAGCAGCTGATGCCCTGACGATTGATGTCCATCGTGATGCCAATTGCGGATGTTGCAAGAAGTGGATTTCACACCTCGAAGCGAATGGCTTCAAAGTCGTCGACCATGTCGAAAGCAACATGACAGCAGTGAAGCAAAGTCTGGGCGTCGCGCCGCGGTTGGCGTCTTGCCACACCGCGCTGATTGACGGCAAGTTCGTCGAAGGTCATGTACCGGCGGCTCAGGTCATCGAACTCACCAAGCGCGATGATCTGCTGGGCATCGCTGTTCCCGGGATGCCGGCGGGCTCCCCCGGCATGGAAGTCGATGGCGTACAGCATGCCTACCAGGTCATTGGCTTGACCAAGACGGGTTCTGATCAGGTCGTTGCAGAATATCCCGCCCAGTAGTACTGCCTGCCAGCACGGCCGCTTGTGTGTAGTGGCCGACTCATTTTCATACGTCCTTTAACCTAAGTAAAAAAGGCGCCCGAGGGCGCCAAGGGCTGTCTCCAAACCAAAGGAGCACTACGAGGGGACAGCAGGACCACGGCGCGAGCGGGCAATCAACCCGCTCGCGCACCGAGGTTAGAGAACTTCCAGCGGGTATTCGACAATGAAGCGGAACTCATCCAGATCCGACTCGAAGTCGGTGGCGCGAGTCGTGGCTTGTCGAATGCGAAAGGACATGTCCTTCAACGACCCAGACTGCACAACGTACTTGGCCTCGATGTCCTGCTCCCAGCGCTTCTGGTTGGTCAACGGATCGCCGTTGTCATCACGGCGCATATAGACTTCGTTGGCGTTGCTGTAGTCGGCATCCCAGCCCTGGGCATATCGAGTCATGAAGCTCAATCCAGGCACACCGAAAGACTCCATATCCAGGTCGTAGCGCACTTGCCATGACTTCTCCTTCGGCGAGTTGAAGTCGCTGTACTGGATGGAGTTGTCGAGGTAGATGGAGTCCGATTGGCGCAAGTAATCGAAGTCATCATCGCCATTGTTGCGCTGGAGACCCACCAGCACTGTGTGAGCGCCGAATTGGATGCCGACCTTGCCGCTCCAGATGTTGTTATCGAAGCTCCCGAGGAGCTGCTTCCCTTCATCGACCGCCTTGTAGTAGTTCAGCCCGCCGATCAAGGCGACATCGTCCGCAAGCGGGTAGCTCAGCGTGGTGCCCGCATAATATTGATTCCAGGCATCCTTGAGGCGGCTGGTGTAGAGACTAAAGCCGACGTTGTCATTAAGCGTGTAATCACCACCGAAATAGGCGATCCATGGCGAGTCCACTTCGCCCGCGTAGAAGGTAGCGAAGCCGTCGCGCATGCTGCTGGTATTGGGTTGGCTCATCGAGTGGAGGCGACCGCCCTGAAGCGACAGTCCTTCCACGCTGCTGTTGACCACGGTGACACCTCGGAAACTCTCCGGTAAAAGCCGTGCATCACCGTATTGGACGACCGGGCTGACGGGAAAGACGTCGCCTACCTTGATCTCGGTATCCATGAACCGAGTTTTCACCGCGCCCCCCAGTTTTGAGTAGTTGGGGTCGTTTGCGGGAGGGGGCGGAATCCTACGCTAAGGCTTTGGCCAGCGATATTCTCCGGTGAGATTGATGTGTTCCCATCCGAGCGGCGAAACATGGGCCAAGAGATCGGGCGATAGCAGCTTTCCATCGCGTTTCTGGTTTGCAACGACCTCGCCGAGCTTCATGGTGTTCCAGAAGATGATGATGGCGGCGAGCAGATTCATGCCGGCGATGCGGTAATGCTGGCCTTCGGCGGAACGGTCGCGGATTTCACCGCGGCGGTGGAAGCTGATTGCCCGCTTCAGCGCATGATGAGCTTCGCCTTTGTTGAGCCCGATCTGGGCACGCCGTTGGAGTTCGGCATCCAGAATCCAGTCGATCATGAACAGGGTGCGCTCGACGCGACCGACTTCCCGCAGGGCTGTCGCGAGCTCGTTCTGCCGCGGATAGGAGGCGAGTTTCCGCAGAATCTGGCTTGGCGCGACGGTCCCGGCAGCAATGGTGGCGGCGATGCGCAGGATGTCGGGCCAATTGCGCTCGATCATGGCTTGGTTGACCTTTCCGCCGATCAACGCTCGCAGGTGCGCCGGGGCGGCCGACGGATTGAACGCGTAGAGCCGTTTGGATGGCAGGTCGCGGATGCGCGGAGCGAACCGGTAGCCGAGAATGGCACATGCGGCAAAGACGTGATCGGTGAAGCCGCCCGTGTCGGTGAACTGCTCGCGGATATGGCGTCCAGCATCGTTCATCAGCAGGCCATCGAGGATGTAAGGCGCTTCGCTTGCCGTTGCAGGAATCACCTGGGTTGCGAACGGCGCATATTGGTCGGAGACGTGGCTATAGGCTTTCAGGCCCGGGGTATTGCCATATTTCGCGTTGACCAGGTTCATGGCCTCACCTTGCTCTGTAGCGACGAAGAACTGTCCGTCGCTCGAAGCCGACGTGCCCATGCCCCAGAACCGGGCCATGGGTAACGCTGCCTGTGCCTCGACCACCATGGCCAGCGCCCGGTCATAGGCTTCGCCCTCGACATGCCACCGTCCAATGCGGATCAATTCCCAGAAGGTGTGGGTGTTTGTCGCATCCGCCATTTTGCGCAAGCCGAGGTTGATCCCTTCCGCCAAGATAACGTTCATTAGCCCGATCCGGTCAGCGCAGGGTGCTCCTGTGCGCAGATGGGTGAACGCTTCGGTGAAGCCGGTCGCCGCATCCACCTCCAGCAGGAGATCGGTGATGCGCGTGGGCGGGATCTGCTTGTAGAGATCGAGCACCAGATCTTCGGCGCCTGTCGGCGCGGCGGCTTCGAGTTTCTCGATATGCAGAACGCCGTTTTCAATCGACCCGCCCGGGATCGTGCCTGCGCGAGCGGCACGGCCAAGCTCGCGCAACCGCATGTCGAGGCGAGCTTGCCGGTCTGCCAGCCATTCCTCCGGCCGCAATGGCACAGCGAGACGACCGCCTTCCGCGATGGATTGTGCCGGAACGAGTGCGTGTTTCAGATCGCCATAGCGCCGGGACCTAGTAAGCCAGACATCTCCGGAGCGGAACGCATCGCGCAGATGGAACAGCACCGCGATCTCCCATAGGCGAGCGTCGCCAGCCCTCTGGGCCCGAAGGTGGCGATGCCATTTCGAGCTGGGCCGCAAGAAGCTGGTCATCGCGGCATCGTTCAAACCGGTACGAAGGGCCGTCACCGCTTCCAGAAGCGGCAGTGCAACGGGCGCAGCTCGCAGATCGAGCAGGCGCAACATGCGTGGAGCGTATCGGCGGAAGCGGTGATAACCGTCGAGCACATGATTGAGCGGATCGTCGGCCATGGTGGCGGTCAGCCTGGTTGCCATTGCAACAAGGGTTTTTAAGCCGTCCCACCCTGACCCACTCGCGATGACATCGCCCAGCGGCTGGCCATCATCCTGTGCATCGACCAGGGCGCCCCCGATCTCGGCGAAGGATTTCAGGGTGTCACGCACCACCCCCGCTTCGTCTGCGACCTTTGCATGGCAAATACGCTCCGAAGCACGGTAGAGACGGCCGACGATCCGGTCGTGGGTTTCGACCACTGCGTCGGCCAACATCGCCTGCCATTCCGAGACGCAAACAGCCAAGATCGCAAGCCGCCTGTCCTCCGGGAGATCGCGCATGCCGTCGGCATAATACCGTTCACCCTGCCTGCGCAGACGAGTCACCCGATGGGCAGGAACGCCGGCAAGCAGATCCTCGGGGAGATCGATGCGTTGCAGATATTCGAGCCGGTCGAGCAGCCGGTTGGCCGACGAAGAGTTCGAGCCAGGCTCGAACTGGCGCAGCCACACAAAACGGGTCACCCGATCATCAGCCGTCTCCTCGAGCAATGCCAGCAACTGTTCTCGGATCGACATAGGCAGCCGACTGGCGATCCTCGTCTCGATGCGTCGCTCGGCATCGACGAGAGCCGCGGCACAAAGCCGCTCGATCGTGGATGTCGCGGGAAGGACAGTGCGGGTGCGTCGGCACTCGGCTACGAAGCGACGGGCGATATCCTCGTTCGACACCGCCATCTCGGCTTCTCGGAACAACCATTCCTTCAGCTCGCTCGCACCACGTCCGGAGAAGGTGCGGAAGCCGTAGAGCCCCCGTAACTCGGCAAGATGCTCGTGCCGTGTTTCCTCGCGGGCAGCATAGTCTACGAGATCGTCGGCACCCAGGCCAAGCTGCGCTCCGATAAATTCGATGACCTCTGCAGGGATCAGTTCGCCTGGAGCCAGCACCCGGCCGGGATAGCGCAGGACACACAATTGCAGGGCGAAGCCGAACCTGTTGTGAGCGCGCCGACGCAGCCTGATATGCCCAAGGTCTTCATCACTCAGCGTATAGTGCTTGAGCAAATCCGTCTGTGAAGTCGGCAAGCGCAACAGCGCGTCTTTCTGCCGATCGGTTAGAGTGACGCGACGCGGCATACATGTTCCTTTTTCAAAATCTGATAGCGTTCAAGACGCTTTGTTTATGAAGCTGGTTGAGATACATTTCCAGAGGTCAATGCAATCGTGGCCGAAGCGCCGCCTCAAACCAACGTTTGTGATACATGCTGATCGGATATGCCCGCGTCTCCAAAGCCGATGGCTCGCAGTCTCTCGACCTGCAGCACGACGCCTTGCGCGCCGCAGGTGTCGAACGGGACAATATCTATGATGATCTTGCTTCCGGCGGTCGTGATGATCGCCCTGGCTTGACTGCCTGCCTCAAGTCATTGCGTGACGGCGATGTGCTGGTGGTCTGGAAGCTCGATCGCCTCGGACGATCGCTTGCCCATCTGGTCAACACGGTGAAGGAGCTGTCAGACCGCAAGATCGGCCTACGGGTTCTGACTGGAAAGGGCGCTCAGATCGACACCACGACTGCGTCCGGTCGCATGGTGTTCGGAATCTTCGCCACCTTGGCCGAGTTCGAGCGGGATCTGATCCGAGAGCGCACCATGGCGGGTCTCGCCTCCGCGAGAGCGCGCGGTCGCAAGGGCGGACGAAAATTCGCGCTCACCAAAGCTCAGGTGCGTCTCGCGCAAGCCGCCATGGCCCAGCGCGATACTTCAGTTTCCGATCTCTGCAAGGAACTCGGCATCGAGCGCGTCACTCTCTACCGATATGTCGGTCCCAAAGGCGAGCTCAGAGACCATGGAAAGCATGTTCTCGGACTTACGTAGCAACTCGTTTCTTTTCGCAGGTTGAGCCACCTCCGCGCTTCATCAGAAAACTGAAGGAACCTCCATTGAATCGAACTAATATTTTTTTTGGTGAATCGCATTCTGACTGGTTGCCTGTCAGAGGCGGAGAATCTGGTGATTTTGTTTTTCGACGTGGTGACGGGCATGCCTTCGCGAAAATCGCACCTGCTTCCCGCCGCGGTGAGCTCGCTGGAGAGCGTGACCGCCTCATTTGGCTCAAAGGTCGAGGTGTGGCTTGCCCCGAGGTGATCAACTGGCAGGAGGAACAGGAGGGTGCATGCTTGGTGATAACGGCAATTCCGGGAGTACCGGCGGCTGATCTGTCTGGAGCGGATTTGCTCAAAGCGTGGCCGTCAATGGGGCAGCAACTTGGCGCTGTTCACAGCCTATCGGTTGATCAATGTCCGTTTGAGCGCAGGCTGTCGCGAATGTTCGGACGCGCCGTTGATGTGGTGTCCCGCAATGCCGTCAATCCCGACTTCTTACCGGACGAGGACAAGAGTACGCCGCAGCTCGATCTTTTGGCTCGTGTCGAACGAGAGCTACCGGTGCGGCTCGACCAAGAGCGCACCGATATGGTTGTTTGCCATGGTGATCCCTGCATGCCGAACTTCATGGTGGACCCTAAAACTCTTCAATGCACGGGTCTGATCGACCTTGGGCGGCTCGGAACAGCAGATCGCTATGCCGATTTGGCACTCATGATTGCTAACGCCGAAGAGAACTGGGCAGCGCCAGATGAAGCAGAGCGCGCCTTCGCTGTCCTATTCAATGTATTGGGGATCGAAGCCCCCGACCGCGAACGCCTTGCCTTCTATCTGCGATTGGACCCTCTGACTTGGGGTTGATGTTCATGCCGCCTGTTTTTCCTGCTCATTGGCACGTTTCGCAACCTGTTCTCATTGCGGACACCTTTTCCAGCCTCGTTTGGAAAGTTTCATTGCCAGACGGGACTCCTGCAATCGTCAAGGGATTGAAACCTATAGAAGACATTGCTGATGAACTGCGCGGGGCCGACTATCTGGTATGGCGCAATGGGAGGGGAGCAGTCCGGTTGCTCGGTCGTGAGAACAATCTGATGTTGCTCGAATATGCCGGGGAGCGAATGCTCTCTCACATCGTTGCCGAGCACGGCGACTACCAGGCGACCGAAATTGCAGCGGAACTAATGGCGAAGCTGTATGCCGCATCTGAGGAACCCCTGCCTTCTGCCCTTCTCCCGATCCGGGATCGCTTTGCAGCTTTGTTTCAGCGGGCGCGCGATGATCAAAACGCAGGTTGTCAAACTGACTACGTCCACGCGGCGATTATAGCCGATCAAATGATGAGCAATGCCTCGGAACTGCGTGGGCTACATGGCGATCTGCATCATGAAAACATCATGTTCTCCAGTCGCGGCTGGCTGGTGATAGATCCCGTCGGTCTGGTCGGTGAAGTGGGCTTTGGCGCCGCCAATATGTTCTACGATCCGGCTGACAGAGACGACCTTTGTCTCGATCCTAGACGCATTGCACAGATGGCGGACGCATTCTCTCGTGCGCTGGACGTCGATCCGCGTCGCCTGCTCGACCAGGCGTACGCTTATGGGTGCCTTTCCGCAGCTTGGAACGCGGATGGAGAAGAGGAGCAACGCGATCTAGCTATCGCGGCCGCGATCAAGCAGGTGCGACAGACGTCATACTAGATATCAAGCGACTTCTCCTATCCCCTGGGAACACATCAATCTTACCGGAGAATATCGTTGGCCAAAGCCTTAGCGTAGGATTTCGCCCTCTCCCGCAAACGACCCCTTGATGCGCGACACGCTGCT
>NZ_VRYE01000032.1 GCF_008041835.1 Ectopseudomonas mendocina | reverse complement strand
TCCAGCCCTCTGCTTGTCAGTTGCAGGGGTGCTCGCCCAGCGGGAATGTTTGTTTCGTAACCTTCAGTCTGGCGAAAATCCGCAGTAAGAGGGAGGAGTCAAACTCGTTGGGCGCCAGGCAATAAGCGGCGCCCCCTTGTTTCGCCGGCCACCTGCCCGCATTAATAGGCCATTGCCCTGCTTTTCGAGACCGACCATGAGCGATTCCCCCTACATCTTCGATATCTCCGGCGCCGCCAGCTTCGAGCAACTGGTGATCGAGAACTCCTTCCACAAACCGGTACTTGTGGACTTCTGGGCCGAGTGGTGCGCGCCGTGCAAGGCGCTGATGCCGATGCTGGCGAAGATCACCGAGGAATACGCCGGTGAATTGCTGCTGGCCAAGGTCAACTGCGATATCGAGCAGGACATCGTCATGCGTTTCGGCATTCGCAGCCTGCCGACCGTGGTGCTGTTCAAGAACGGTCAGCCGGTGGACGGCTTCGCCGGCGCCCAGCCGGAAGCGGCGATCCGCGAGATGCTCAAACCCCATGTCGCCGAACCGGCTCCTGCCGCTGCCGACCCGATGGAAGCTGCCCAGGCGTTGTTCGCCGACGGACGTTTTGCCGACACCGAAACGCTACTCAAGCAAGTGCTGACGGAAGACAACGAGAACGCGGCCGCGCTGATTCTCTACGCACGCTGCCTGGCCGAACGCGGCGAGCTGGGCGAGGCGGAAACCGTGCTCAACGCGGTCAAGGGCGATGAGCACAAGCAGGCGCTGGCCGGCGCCAAGGCGCAGCTGACTTTTCTGCGCCAGGCTGCCGACCTGCCGGATGCGGCCACGCTGAAAAGCCGCCTGGCGCAAAATGCCGAGGATGACGAGGCGGTCTACCAGTTGGCCGTGCAACAGCTGGCGCGCCAGCAATACGAAGCGGCGCTGGAGGGTCTGCTCAAACTGTTCGTGCGTAACCGCAGCTACGCGGATGGCCTACCGCACAAGACCCTGCTACAGGTGTTCGACCTGCTTGGCGGCGATCACCCGCTGGTCACCAGTTACCGGCGCAAGCTGTATCAGGCGATCTACTAAGAGCAGCGGCAAGCCTCAGGCAAATGCCAGATGCCACGCTCTATCTTGCCGCTTGCGGCTACCCCTGCCAGTGATAGATCGGCGCATCCGCGCCGGTCTCCATGCGGATCTGTGCACAGTGGCGCAGACGCACCAGCAGGCGCTTGCCAGCGGCCTCACCACCGGCCAGCGCGGCCAACTGCGCCATCAGTTTCGGCCCTTCCACCTGCCCCGCATCGCGGACCAGTTGCAGCGCGGTTTGCCACAGGGCATCGCCCGCATCTGCCGTGGGTGCCGGTGCCACCGCACCAGCAGTAGGCGTAACGGCGACATGCTGCGCCAGTTGCGCCCAGTCCTCAGCATCCAGTTCCAGCGTCAGGTCCACCGGCCAGTCGCCAATGCGCCCACGTATTCGCACCATGTTCAGCCTCCAGTCAGGAATTCACATGCTCCCACGGCAGTGCCAGGCTGGCCAGTTCGCCACGAAAGTTGTTATAACGTAACAACTCATCCATCCCTATGCTGGAGACTGCCATGCGTCATCTGCTCCTCGTCCTGCCTTTCGCCTTACTCCCCCTGGTCGCCGCCCAGGCTCATGAGCACGACCATGATCACGGCCATGCACATTCCCACGACAGCCTGGGTGCCCACGAGCATGGTGTCGCCAGCCTCAATGCCGCGCTGGACGGCAACCTGCTGGAGCTGCAATTCGAAAGCCCGGCGATGAACCTGGTCGGCTTCGAACATGCGGCCAAGAGCGATGCCGACAAGGCCAAGGTCGCGGCCGCCAAGCGCGAGCTGGAGCAGCCCATCAGCCTGTTCGCCCTGACCAGCGGCGACTGCAAGGCCACCCAGGTCGAACTGCAAAGCCCCCTGTTCGCCGACAAGGCGCACGACCACAAGCATGGCCATCACGATCACAAGCACGAAGGCGAACACAGCGACATTCATGCGCACTACCGCTTCGAATGCGCCAAGGCCAACGAATTGAAACAGTTGGACCTCGCCGAGCTGTTCAAACGCTTCCCCGCCACCGAGAAGATTCAGGTACAACTGATCGGCCCGAACGGCCAGCAGGGCGTGGAACTGACTCCAGCTCAGCCACGTCTGTCTTTCTGATGCCGTAGGGTGGATCGGGGCGCGTAGCTGACGCTCTTTTCATCCACCACGCTGCTTTGAGGGAGGGCCAGCTGGCGACTCGCTTTGGCTACGAAAAAGCTCGCCGCTAAAGCGCCTCCCACAAACCTGCTCCGGAGGTGTGAATGCCATCCGCGAGCTCGGTTCAGATGATCAGGCCACCATGCCCGGCTTTTCATGAACGACGATTCGAAGAAACCATGACCGAACCTCTGATCGAACTCGCCAATCTCGGCTTCGCCTGGCCTGGCCAGGCGCAGTTGCTGGATATTCCCCATTTCACACTGGCGCCTGGCGAGACCCTGTTTCTCAAGGGCCCCAGCGGCAGCGGCAAGACCACCCTACTCGGCCTGCTGGGTGGCGTGCAGAAGGCCCAACACGGACACATCCGCCTGCTCGGCCAGGACCTGGGCCAGCTTTCGGCGGGTGCCCGTGATCGCTTCCGTGTCGATCACACCGGCTACATCTTCCAGCAGTTCAACCTGCTGCCGTTCCTCTCAGTGCGCGAGAATGTCGAACTGCCCTGCCGCTTCTCGCGCTTGCGCGCCGAACGCGCGCGCCAGCGCCATGGCAGCATCGATGCTGCAGCCGCTGCCCTGCTCGACCATCTGGGGCTGCGCGCCGAGCTACTCGGCCGCCGTGCCGACGAGCTGTCCATCGGCCAGCAACAACGCGTTGCTGCAGCGCGCGCACTGATCGGCCAGCCGGAGCTGGTGATCGCCGACGAACCCACCTCGGCGCTGGACTTCGACGCCCGCGAAGCTTTCCTGCAACTATTGTTCGCCGAATGCCGCGTCGCCGGCGCCAGCCTGCTGTTCGTCAGCCACGACCAGAGCCTGGCTCCCCTGTTCGACCGCAGCCTGTCGCTGAGCGAACTGAACCGCGCCGCCAAGCCCGTCGAGGTCTGAGATGCATCTTCTGCGTATAGCCCTGGCCAGCCTGGCCAACCGCCGCTTTACCGCCCTGCTCACGGTGTTCGCCATCGCCCTGTCGGTCTGCTTGCTGCTGGCCGTGGAGCGTGTACGTACCGAGGCGCGCGCCAGCTTCGCCAACACCATCAGCGGCACCGACCTGATCGTCGGCGCACGTTCGGGCAGCGTGAACCTGCTGCTGTACTCGGTGTTTCGCATCGGCAACGCCACCAACAACATCCGCTGGGACAGCTTCGAGCGTTTTGCCAATCACCGCCAGGTGAAATGGGCCATTCCCATCTCCCTCGGTGACTCGCACCGTGGCTACCGGGTAATGGGCACCAGCACCGCCTATTTCGAGCACTACCGGTACGCCCGCAGCCAGGCGCTGCAACTAGCCCAGGGCCGCGAGTTTGCCGACGACCCGTTCGAGGTGGTTCTGGGCGCGGAGGTGGCGCAGGCGCTGGGCTACGGCCTCGGCGAGGAGATCGTCCTGGCCCACGGCGTCGCTACCATTAGCCTGGTCAAGCACGACGACAAGCCTTTCACCGTGGTCGGCATCCTCGAACGCACCGGCACGCCAGTGGACCGCACGTTGCACATTTCCCTGGCTGGGATGGAGGCGCTGCACATCGATTGGCAAAACGGCATGCCGGCACGCGGCGCGGCGCAGATCAGCGCGGATCAGGTGCGAGAGTGGGCAAGCGCCTGTTCACAAGCGTCGCGAGCGCAGACGGGGCAAGGCGAAAGCGGGCGAGGAAGCGCAGTTGAGTCGAGTCTCAATGAGCATTCCGAGCCCGCTTTCAACGCAGCAGCGTCAAGCGCAGTAGCTTGTGGACAGGCGCTGCAGCCGAAGCAGATCACTGCCTTTATGCTGGGCCTCAACAGCAAGATCGCCACCTTCAGCCTGCAACGGGAGATCAACGAGTTCCGTGGCGAACCGCTGCTGGCCATCCTCCCGGGTGTCGCCCTGCAGGAGCTGTGGAGCCTGATGGGCACCGCCGAACAGGCGCTGTTCGTGGTCTCGCTGTTCGTCGTGCTGACCGGTCTGATCGGCATGCTCACGGCCATTCTCACCAGCCTCAACGAGCGCCGCCGGGAGATGGCGATCCTGCGCTCGGTGGGCGCACGTCCCTGGCATATCGCCAGCCTGCTGGTTCTGGAAGCCTTCGCCCTGGCATTGGCCGGCGTGGCCTTCGGTGTCGCGCTGCTCTATCTGGGCATCGCCGGCAGCCAGGGCTACGTGCAGGCCAATTACGGCTTGTACTTGGCACTCAGTGCCCCGTCGAGCTACGAGTGGAAACTGCTGGGCAGCATTATCGCCGCTGCCGTGGTGATGGGCAGCGTGCCGGCCTGGCGGGCCTATCGCCAGTCGTTGGCCGATGGCCTGTCGATCCGGCTCTGAGGCAAAGTTGCAGGCGCCTGTCGTACACTGCGCAGGCGCTTTTACCAAGAGGTTTCTCATGTCCCGCCCCCTGCTCGCCACCCTGCTGCTGACCCTGGCCCTGCCACTGGCTGCCGCGGATGTGCGCGAAATCACCTGGTCCGATCTGATCCCGCCGGATGCGCCGCCGCAGGTGGTCGATCCGACGCCGATTCACGACCTCTCGCAACTGGCCGACGCCCTGGCCGAATCCGGCCCGGCCGCCATGCAACAGTCGCCCGCCGCTCCGGTGGTCAAGGCACTCGATGGTCAGCAGGTGAAACTGCCCGGCTATATCGTGCCGCTGGACGTGACCGACGAAGGCCGCGTGGTGGAGTTTCTGCTGGTGCCCTACTTCGGCGCCTGCATCCACGTGCCGCCACCGCCCTCGAACCAGATCGTCCACGTCACCAGCGAGCTGGGCGTGCTGCTCGATGCGCTGTACCAGCCATTCTGGGTGGAGGGCCCGCTGAAGGTCGAACACGTCAGCAGCGAGCTGGCGGAGGTCGGCTACCAGATGGAAGCGGACAAGATCTACGCCTACGAATTGCCCGACAGCTGAGCCCAGCCGGGGGGCTTGTAGGAGCCCCGCCTCGGGGCGAAGCGGTCGCCGGTCATCCAGAAACATCTGCGGTGTTAGCACTATTCGCCGCGAGGCGCGTCTCCTACAAAAGCCAAGACGCTACCGTGCCTAACGACACCTCCAATGAAAAAGCCAGACACTAGGTCTGGCTTTTTACTTGGTGCGCGCGACGTACCGAGAACGACTCAACTGCGACTGGCGACCCGATTCTCGCGCTCGAAGCGCAGTTCACTTTCCGCCCACTGCCGCCAGGAGCGCACCTTGGCTCGCTCGGCACCGCCACGTTCGGCACGCGCCAGTGCATCCAGACCTGCCTGCCAGCGCGACTGTTCCAGCTCCAGCTGTGCGACATAAAGCCAGTGCTTGCCGTTGCCGCTGCGCTCGGCCAGTGGGCGCAATACGCGCACTGCAGCAGCGCGATCACGCGCCTGCCACCAGAACAGGCCCAGGCGCTCCTGACGTGCGGCGGTGTTGGCCAGCAGGCCACTGTCGAGCATCCCGGCCAGCAGCTTGGCGCCCTGCCAGGGCTGATCGGCAGCACCTGCGAGCAGCACCAGATTGTCCAACTCAGCTTCACTGAAACGCAGGCCCTTGCTGTGCGCTGCACGCAGGGTCGCCAGCGCCTTGTCATTACTGCCGGCCATCTGCTGCAGGCCAGCCAACTGACGCCAGCCCTTGGCATCGTTCGGCTGGCGCGCCAGCAACTGGCGCTGCCAGCGCTCGGCCTCGGCGTAGCGCTTGAGGTCGGCATTGGCCCCCACCAGGAACTGCAGCCAGATGTCATCGGCCTTGGGATTGGCCTGCACGTAGCGCTCGGCCAGCGGCAGCGCCTTGGCCGGCTGGTTCATGCCCTGGTAGGCCTGCACCAGGATCTGCAGCACCTCTTCGGAAGCCTTGCCCTGCTCGGGCGCCAGAAGCTCGACGACCTTGGCATAGCGGCGCTCGCCCAGGTTGAGCTTGGCCAGGTTGAGACGCTCGCCGGCCAGCATCTCCGCATCCAGCTTGCCGCTGCGCACGGCCTTGTCCAGCCAGTCGATGGCCTGGCCGTTGTTGCCGGCCGACCAGGCCACATAGGCCTTGCTGCGCCACACCAGCGCCTCTTCGAGACTGCCACTCTTGGCCTGGACCTCATCCAGCGCACGCCGTGCGGCGGCATAGTCACCCTTCTGCTGCGCGCTCTGCGCCGAATTCAGGGCCTTGAACACGGCCGGATCGACGGTCTGTTGGGCCATGCCGGGCACGGACGCGGCACTGAGCATAACGAGCAACAACCAACGGTACATGGTCAGCTCCTTTCCAGACGGAAGTAGAGGGTCTTCACCGCTTCGCGGTCCACCGCCAGGCCGCCCTCGGTACGTGGCGCAAAGCGCCAGCGCGAGGCAGCACGACGAGCTTCGCGCTCGAAGACGTTACGCGGGTTGGCCTCCAGCACGCGGATGTTCTCCACGTTGCCGGAGCGATTGATGGTGAAAGCCAGTTTGACGAAACCTTCGATGCCACGCTGCAGCGCATAACGCGGGTATTCCGGGCGCACGTCGTTGAGCGGCATGACTTCGCTCTCCATCCCGCCCATCTGCCCACCGGACTCGGCGGCCTGGCTCGGCGGTGTCGGCGCTGGAGTCCCCGGTGCAAGACCGGACAGACTCGGTGCCGGCGCGCTGTTGACGGCAATACCGCTGGCCAGGCTGGGCAGCTGGATGTCCAGCGCAGGCAGGTTGGCATTGGGCGTAGCCGTTTGCGGTGTCGGCGGCGTGGGTGGCTGCGGCGTTTGCGGCTGAGGTGGCTGCGGTGCCTGCTGACGGGTGCGGCTGGCGGTTTCGCTGGCGTTACCGTCCATGCGCACGAAGTTGGCCACGCTGACCGGGTCCTGGCTCACCTTGGCACTCGGCGGCGCGACCATGTACAGCATCAGGGCGAACAACCCCAGGGCCATCAGGCAGGCGCCGAGAAAAGACAGCGGCAGGCGCATCAGTTGACTCCGCTACCGGCAGCCAGGGCGACATCCTGCACGCCAGCCATGCGCGCCTGATCCATCACCTGAACCACCAGGCCGGTACGCGCATCCTTGTCGGCCTGCACCACCACGGCGCCTTCCGGCTGGTCGACGCGCATGCGCTCGACATGGGCACGCACGCTGCGAATGTCCACCGGCTGCTTGTCCATCCAGATCTGCCCGTCAGCAGTGACCGCGATGAGGATGTTGCCCTTATCCTGCGGGTTGGCGGTTTCCGCCTGCGGACGCTGCACCTCGACGCCGGACTCACGAATAAAGGAGCTGGTGACGATGAAGAAGATCAGCATGATGAAGACCACATCGAGCATCGGCGTAAGGTCGATACCGGTGTCTTCGTCCTGCTGGTGGTGACGACGCATTCTCATGTTGGGCGATCTCAGTCGTGACGCAGCTGGTCGGCCAGCCGCTCGATGGCCTGGCTGGCTTCGCGTTCGAGGCGCGCCAGGCTGAACAATCCAGGAATGGCCAGAACCATGCCGGCCATGGTCGGCAGGGTCGCCTGCCACACGCCTGCGGCCATGCCGCGTGGGTTACCGGCGCCGTTGAGGGCGAGCACATCGAACACGGCGATCATGCCGAGCACGGTGCCAAGCAGGCCCAGCAGCGGATACAGCGCCACCAGGGTCTTGCCCAGGCGCAGCGGCGCCGCCAGTTGCTGACGCGCCTGCGCCAGCCAGGCCGTGCGCACGGCGCGCTGCCAGTTGCCGTTGTCGTCGGCGAGTACCTGTTGCCAGGCCTCACGACGCTCCTGCACCCAACGCGGAAAGATCCGCCGCATGTACCAAAAGCGCTCGAACACCAGGGTCCAGAACACCACGCAGAGCACCGCCAGCGCCCACATCACCACGCCGCCGGCGCTCATGAAGTCGAGCAGTGCATGGGCACTGTCGACTGCACGCAGCCAGAAGGCGAACAGGTCAGTCACGGCGCGGCGCTCCCGACAGGTGCAGGGCAATGAGGCCGGCGCTCTGCTGCTCCAGAATCTGGATCAGGCCCTTGCTGCGGCTGGCCAGCAGGCTGTGCAGGAACAGCAGCGGAATCGCCACCACCAGGCCCTGGACCGTGGTCACCAGCGCCTGGGAGATGCCGTCGGCCATCAGGCGCGAGTCGCCGCCACCGCTCTGGGTGATGGCCTGGAAGGTCACGATCATGCCGGTCACGGTGCCCAGCAGGCCGAGCAGCGGTGAAACAGCAGCCAGCAGTTTGAGCAGGCCCTGGCCTTTCTCCAGCGGCGGTGTTTCCTGCAGGATCGCCTCGTCGAGCTTAAGCTCCAGAGTCTCCAGGTCTGCCAGTTGCGGCTTGGCACCCAATACGCCGATCACACGGCCCAGCGGGTTGTCATCACGCGGCACGCTGAGGTTGTGCATCTGCGCCTTGACCAGACGGCCGACGCGGCTCAGGTAAATCATCCGCCACAGCGCCAGGAGCAGACCAAAGGTTCCCAGCACGACGATCACCCAGCCTACCAGACCACCCTGCTGCAGACGGTCCCACAGGGTCGGCTGCTGCTGCAGCTGCGCCAGCAGGCTGCCACGGCTCGGATCGATGGGCAGCGTGGCGAGCGCATCGGTGCTGCTCAGGTAGTCCTTGACCTGACCCAGGCCGGACGGCTGACGCGGCGGCGCCAGCAGTTGCCCGGCATCGGCGTCGTAACGCAGGAAGGCATCCTCGCCATACACGGCGAAGGCGCCGACTCGTAGCACCTGCTGCTCCTTGCGCGAACCATCGGCATTCACAACCGGCAGCTGCAGGCGCTCGATACGGCCGCTGGCAGCCAGGTCTTCGAGCAGCAGCATCCAGTAGCCGTCAAGGTCTTCGGCGGAGGGCAGCGAGCGGCTCTCAGCCAGTGCCTTGAGGCGCTTCAGACGCTCCGGGTACTGGGCGTTGAGCAGGCTGTCCTGCCATTGCCCGGCAACGTCACCGGCGCTCTGGCGCACCACGCCAAACAGCTCGCCAAGGTGACCGACACGCTGCGCCAGCAGTTTTTCCTGCTCGGCCAGCTCGGCCTCCTGACGGTCGAATTCGGCTTTCAGACGTTCACTTTCAGCTTTCTGGGTATTCAGCGCCGAACGCGCGGCCGCCAGCAACTGCGCCTGTTCGCTACGCTTGGCGAGAAACGCCTGTTCGCGCTCCTGCATGGCGCTGACTTCGGCAGCGCGCTCGCTGCGGATGCGCTGCAGCAGTTGATCGGGGTTGAGGGTTTCGGCCACGGCGGCCAGTGCCGGCAACAGGCTGAGCGCCAGTACGGCTACAACACGACGACTCATTGTGCGGCCTCCTCGGCCAGGGTCTTGATCGGCAGGGACAGCACGGCGGGCGCCTGTTGCTGACGGGCGATGGCGATGGCCTGGGTCAACGGACGACGTGCGCTGCCGCCGAGCACTTCCCAGGCCTTGGTCTGCGGGTTCCACCAGCCGCTCTCGTGGGCATCGAGGGTCTGGTAATAAAGCATGCTGCGGCCCAGGCGCAGGAACTCGACGCTGCGCGAACCAGCGTCGCCCTGGTTCAGTTCACCCCGCCAAGCTTCCAGAGTACGGCCATAGTCGCTCTCGATCTGATAGGCCTCGAGGATGCGGCGATATTTGTCGGCCAGGCTGACATCGGCGCGCGGCAGCAGATCCTGCAGCTGAGCCAGACGGTCTTCACGCTCCTCGGGCAGGAAGGGTAGATCGGCGGCGATGAACTCACCCAGCACTTCGACCATCTTGACCATCTGCGGACTTACCGCTTCCTGGGTACGTTCGATGCCATCGAGCTGCTTCTGATAACTGGCCAGCTCCTGACGCTGGGCTTCGACCAGGTCACGAAGCTGACTGTTATAACCTTTCAAAGCCTCAGCCTGCTGCAGGGCATTGCGGTACTCGGTGAGCATCTCGCGGCTGGCGTCATCCAGTTGCTCGATACGACCCTGCGAGGCTTTTGCCTCGGCAGCCAGGCGTTGGCTTTCATCCAGCGCGGCATCCAGCGGCGCAGCAGCCAACGAGCCGCTGGCCAACATCAGGGCCACAGCCAGGGAACGGAGGGGGAAGCGATTCATGCGCAGAGGATCCTCGACAGACAGGCTTGCTTCAAAAAGAGAAACATTATCATCTAGAGATGCATTTGAGGCAATGGAGAAAACACCGCAGCAGAGCCCATCGATCTATTGAGCCAGGCCAAAAAGTGAATTGTTGCGTGGCTTAGCATTGATTTCAGCCAAGACACACAACCGACTCGAACTGGAGTTCGCTATGTACAAGTCACTGTTCACTGCCTCACTGCTGGCCCTGGCCATCGCTTCCCCCATCGCCCAGGCTCACCAGGCTGGCGATATCATCGTCCGTGCCGGGGCTATCACCGTCGATCCGCATGAAGACAGCGGTAACATCGATCACGCCGTACTGGGCAAAGTCGCCGGCAGTGGCGCCACGCTGAACAGCGATACCCAGCTGGGCCTGAACTTCGCCTACATGGTCACCGACAACTTCGGCATCGAATTGCTGGCAGCCACACCTTTCAGCCATGACGTCGGCGTCAAAGGCATGCCGGGCGCCTTTGCCGGCCTGAACGGCAAGCTGGGTAGCCTCAAGCACCTGCCACCGACCATCAGCGCCGTCTACTATCCGCTGGACAAGAGCTCGGCCTTCCAGCCCTATGTTGGTGTTGGCATCAACTACACCTGGTTCTTCGATACCGAACTGAGCAGCGAAGCCGAAGCCAAGGGCTTCCGCGGCCTGGACATGAAGGACTCCTGGGGCCTGGCCGGTCAGATCGACATGGACTATATGCTGACCGACAACCTGATGCTCAACGCCCAGGTGCGCTACATCGACATCGAGACCACCGGCACCACATACTTGGCCGGTGACAAGGTCAAGGTCGATGTGGACGTCGATCCCTTCGTCTACATGGTCGGCCTGGGCTACAAGTTCTGACAGCCCTCGCAGAAACGAAAAAGCCGGCGAAAGCCCAATGCCGATCAGATAAGCTTGCCAAAGCGGTCTTTCGTAGGAGCCCCGCCCCGGGGCGAAGCTTTTCAATCGCGTATCGCCCTGGTTCGCGGCGGGGCGCCGCTCCTACCCATTGGCAGCGTCGACGCTTAACTGACAGACATTAGGCGAATGCCGGCTTTTTCATGGGCTCGATTCACAGCCCGAGCAGCTGACGCAACCCTTCACGCAGCGGCGTCTGCTGCGGCATGCGGTAATGAGCTTGCAACCGCGCATTGTCGGCCCGCGAATGCCGAATATCGCCAGCACGCGCCGGCAAGTGCGTCACCTGTGGCAGGCCGCCGCAAAGCGCCCCGATCTCCGCCAGCAGCTGATTGAGACTTACGGCCTGATTCCAGCCGACATTCACTGGCGACTCGACGAATTCACCCAGCAAGCCCTGCAGCAGCAGTTCGATCAGGTCACCCACATAGAAAAAATCACGGGTCTGCTCGCCATCGCCGAAAACGCTGATCGGCAGCCCCTGCTGCGCCCGCTGGGTGAAGATACTGATCACCCCCGAGTAGGGCGAGGATGGATCCTGGCGTGGCCCGAAGATATTGAAGAAACGGAATATCGCCGGCTCCAGCGCATGCTGACGGCGGTAGAAATCCAGATAGTGCTCGCCCGCCAGCTTGTCAGCAGCGTAGGGCGTCAACGGTGCCTTGGCTGTAGCCTCGTCGATCGCCACGCCCTCACCATTGTTGCCATAGATAGCCGCGCTGGAGGCATAGACCACACGCCGAACACCATGCCGGCGCATGGCCTCGCAGACATTCAGGGTAGCGATGAAGTTGCTCTGATGAGTGGCTACAGGATCATCCACCGAAGCCTGCACCGAGGCCACGGCGGCCAGGTGCGCCACGGCTGAACAGCCGGCGACTGCCTGAGCGACCACCTCCGCGTCGGCAACGTCGCCCTCGATGAAGCGCAGGCGCGGGTTGTCCAGCGGCAGGTTGCTGCGCTTGCCCATGGACAGGTTGTCCAGCACGCGCACGTCATGGCCGGCGGCCAACAAGGCGTCAACCAGGTGCGAGCCGATAAAGCCGGCACCGCCGGTTACGAGAATTTCAGCCATGACGATAATAACGCTCCAGCAGGCTCGGCAGACCGGAGCGCCAGGCGCGCGGCTTGATACCGAAGGTGTGAAGAATTTTCTTGCAGGCCAATACCGCATGCTGCGGCTCATCGGCCGCATCCGGGCGAGCGGCGTGCGCCTGCGGCGCGACATCCTCGACCAGATTGCTGCGATAGTGACGCGCCTCGCTCAGTACCGCCTGCCCCAGGCTCAGCGACGTGGTGGCCTCGTGGCCACCGTAATGGTAGGTGCCCCACAAGGGCGACTCGCAGTCCAGCTGCTTGAGCACCGCCAGAATCACCCGCGCCGCATCGTCCACCGGAGTAGGGTTACCGCGCCGGTCATCGGCGAGATACAGCACCTCGTCACGCTCGGCGCGCGCCAGAAAACGCCCCAGGCGTCCCTCGCGGCTGTCATCGAGCAACCAGCCGAAGCGCAGCAGCACATGCCGCGGGCAGATCGCCCGCACGCTCTGCTCCAGTCGCCACAGCGCCTGACCGCGCAGCCCGAGAGGCAGCGGCTCTTCCTTCTCGCTGTAGGCGGTGACCCGCGAACCATCGAACACGCGATAGCTGGAAGGCTGCAACAGTACGATGGAGTGGTGCTGGCACAATTCGGCCAGGCGCTCCACGGCGCGCTCCTGGGTTTGCAGACGCGACTCGGCCACCGACTCGGCCTGGAACCAGTCGAAGTAATAGGCGAGGTTAATCAGCGCATCCGGGCGGGTATCGTCGAGCAGCGTGGTCAGGCTGGCGGCGTCCCAGCCCTCTTCCGGCGGACGTGGGGCGAGGAAGCCGATGTCTTCCTCGGCACCAAGCCGGATCAGCGCTTGCCCCAGGGCACTACCGCCGCCCAGCAGCATCAGGCGCATTCGCATAGGCTAGAGCCCGCTCAGATTTAGAACGGGATATCGTCATCGAAGCTGTCGTAGTCAGGCGCTGGCTGGGCCTGCTGCGGAGCCGGACGCTCCTGACGCGGAGCCTGTTGCGGCTCGCGCTGCGGGGCCGGACGCGATTGGCGCGGCGCACCGCCTTCATCACCGCTCGGACGACCGCCCAGCAGCTGCATGGTGCCCTGCATGTCAACGATGATCTCGGTGGTGTAGCGCTTGATGCCGTCCTTTTCCCACTCGCGGGTTTGCAGCTTGCCTTCGATGTACACCTGCGAACCCTTGCGCAGGTATTCGCCGGCGATCTCGGCGACCTTGCCGAACAGCGCGACGCGGTGCCATTCGGTCTTCTCGACCTTCTGCCCGGTCTGCTTGTCGGTCCACTGCTCGCTGGTGGCCAGGCTCAGGTTGGTCACCGCGTTGCCGCTGGGCAGGTAGCGTGTTTCCGGGTCCTGGCCGCAGGTGCCGACCAGAATGACTTTGTTAACCCCACGGGCCATAACGTTCTCCTAGGCTGCTCACGCCGCGGGCGCCGATGCGATCAGGCGCTCCACTGACGTGCGATCCACTTGTTGGGTATCGACTTTGATATAGATGGCCGCTTCGTCGACCACCACCACGGCGTCCGCCACTCCCGGCGTCGCCTTGAGGCGTTCGACCAGTCCGACATCGGCCAGTGCCGCGGCATCGAGCGGCAGGCGCAAACTGGTCACGTACGGCGGTTCGCGCATAGTAACAGCAATGGCCAGCCAAATTGCACAGAGCACGGCACAGCCGATGAACACAGCGTTCAGGCCCACGTGCTGGTACAACCAGCCACCGAGAATGCCGCCCAGCGCTGCGCCAAGGAACTGGCTGGTGGAATAGACACCCATCGCCGTGCCCTTGCCACCGGCCGGCGCCACCTTGCTGACCAGCGACGGCAGCGAGGCTTCGAGCAGGTTGAAGGCGGTGAAGAACACCACGATACCCAGTACCAGCGCGCGCAGGCTGCTGCCGAAGAAGGCGAAGTAGAGCTCGCAGGCCAGCAACACGCTGACGGCACCGAGCAGCACGCGCTTCATCTGGCGTTTTTTCTCGCCATAGATGATGAACGGCACCATGCCGAAGAAACCGATCAACAGCGCGGTGAGGTAGACCCACCAGTGTTCCTCCTTGACCAACCCGCCCTGCTCCACCAGCGCCAGCGGCAAGGCGACGAAACTGGCCATGAGCACCGCATGCAGGGCCAGGATGGCGAAGTCCAGACGCAGCAGGTCGGCGTGCTTGAGGGTCGGCCACAGCGCCTGTGCCGCCACGCCGGATTCGCGATGCTGCAGCGGGCCGGCGTCTTTCGGCACGATGCCGGCGACGATCAGGATGCCGAGCAAGGCCATCGCCGCCGTCGCCCAGAACAGCCCGGACAGGCCGAAGGCGCGAGTCAGCAGCGGGCCGACCACCATGGCCACGGCAAACGACAGACCGATGCTCATGCCAATCATGGCCATGGCCTTGGTCCGATGTTGCTCGCGGGTCAGATCCGACAGCAACGCCATCACCGCCGCAGAGATCGCCCCAGCGCCCTGCAGCACGCGCCCGGCGATCACCCCCCAGATCGAATCGGCATTGGCTGCCAGCACGCTGCCGGCGGCGAAGATCAACAGGCCGACGTAGATAACCGGACGTCGGCCGATGCGGTCACTGATGATGCCGAAGGGAATTTGCAGCACGGCCTGGGTCAAACCATAGGCACCGATGGCCAGGCCGATCAGCGCCGGCGTACTACCCGTCAGATCCATGCCGTAGGTCGCCAGCACGGGCAGCACCATGAACATGCCCAGCATACGAAACGCGAACACCATGGCCAGGCCGCCGGCCGCGCGGGTCTCGCTACTACTCATGCGCTCGCTGTGCGGATCGTGCATCGAATAAACCCTGAGGAAATCAGCCGGCGATTCTAGCAGCCGGCGCCGTTTCGGCACAGGCGCACACTTTGCCGCAGGGTAGCGGCAAGCCCTATACTCGACCGTTTTCCGCCCGCCCAACGAGGCCCGTTGTAAGTGGACAAGATTCTGATTCGTGGGGCACGCACCCACAACCTCAAGAACATCGACCTGACCCTGCCGCGCGACAAGCTGATCGTGATCACCGGCCTGTCCGGTTCCGGCAAGTCCTCGCTGGCCTTCGACACGCTCTATGCCGAAGGTCAGCGCCGTTACGTCGAATCCCTGTCGGCCTATGCCCGGCAGTTCCTGTCGATGATGGAAAAGCCCGACGTCGACACCATTGAAGGCCTCTCCCCGGCCATTTCCATC
Source organism: Ectopseudomonas mendocina (assembly GCF_008041835.1). Taxonomy (GTDB): domain Bacteria; phylum Pseudomonadota; class Gammaproteobacteria; order Pseudomonadales; family Pseudomonadaceae; genus Aquipseudomonas. Next base: position 40,932 of record NZ_VRYE01000032.1, on the reverse strand, counting down.
GAGCAGAAGTCCACCTCGCACAACCCGCGCTCGACGGTGGGCACCATCACCGAGATCTACGACTACCTGCGCCTGCTCTATGCCCGCGTCGGCACGCCGCGCTGCCCGGACCATGACGTACCACTCGAAGCGCAAACCGTCAGCCAGATGGTTGACCAGGTGCTGGCTCTGCCGGAAGGCCGCAAGCTGATGCTGCTGGCGCCGGTGGTCCGCGAGCGCAAGGGCGAGCATCTTTCGGTATTCGAGGAGCTGCGCGCGCAGGGTTTCGTCCGCGCCCGGGTCAACGGCAAGCTGCATGAACTGGACGAGCTGCCCAAGCTGGACAAGCAGAAGAAGCACAGCATCGACGTGGTGGTGGACCGCTTCAAGGTGCGCGAAGACCTGCAGCAGCGCCTGGCCGAATCCTTCGAGACCGCCCTCGGCCTGGCCGACGGCATTGCCCTGATCGCGCCGATGGACGATGAAGAAGGCGAAGAGATCATCTTCTCCGCGCGCTTCGCCTGCCCGCACTGTGGCCACTCGATCAGCGAGCTGGAACCCAAGCTGTTCTCCTTCAACAACCCGGCCGGCGCCTGCCCGACCTGCGACGGCCTGGGCGTGAAGCAGTTCTTCGACGCCAAGCGCCTGGTCAATGGCGAACTGACCCTGGCCGAAGGCGCCATCCGCGGCTGGGATCGGCGCAACGTCTACTACTTCCAGATGCTCGGTTCGCTGGCCGCGCACTATGGCTTCAGCCTCGAAGAGCCCTTCGACGAACTCGCCGCCGAACACCAGAAAGTCATTCTGTTCGGCAGCGGTACGCAGAGCGTCGACTTCAAGTACCTCAACGACCGCGGCGACATCGTCAAACGTTCGCACCCCTTCGAGGGCATCATCCCCAACCTCGAGCGCCGCTACCGCGAGACCGAGTCGGCCAGCGTGCGCGAGGAGCTGGCCAAGTTCCTCAGCACCCAGCCCTGCCCCGATTGCTGTGGCACGCGCCTGCGCCGCGAAGCGCGACATGTCTGGGTCGGCGAGAAGACCCTGCCGGCGGTGACCGGCCTGCCGGTCGGCGATGCCTGCGATTACGTCGCCAACCTACACCTGACCGGACGGCGCGGCGAGATCGCCGAGAAGATCCTCAAGGAAATCCGCGAGCGCCTGCAGTTCCTGGTCAACGTCGGCCTCGACTACCTGACTCTGGATCGCAGCGCCGACACCCTGTCCGGCGGCGAAGCGCAGCGCATCCGCCTGGCCAGCCAGATCGGCGCCGGCCTGGTGGGCGTGATGTACATTCTCGACGAGCCGTCCATCGGCCTGCACCAGCGCGACAACGAGCGCCTGCTCGGTACCCTCAACCATCTGCGCAACCTGGGCAATACGGTGATCGTGGTCGAGCACGACGAAGACGCCATCCGCATGGCCGATTACGTGGTCGATATCGGCCCGGGTGCTGGTGTGCATGGCGGCCGCATTGTCGCCGAAGGCACGCCGGACGAGGTGATGAATCACCCCGACTCGCTGACCGGCAAATACCTGTCAGGCCGCGAGAAGATCCGCTATCCGGCGCAGCGCACACCGCGCGACAAGAAGAAACTGCTCAAGCTCAAGGGCGCACGCGGCAACAACCTGCGCAATGTCGACCTGGAAATTCCAGTGGGCTTGCTCACCTGCATCACCGGCGTGTCTGGTTCGGGTAAATCGACACTGATCAACAACACCCTGTTCCCACTCACGGCTACGGCACTGAACGGTGCCACCACCCTGGAAGCGGCGCCGCACGATTCCTTCGACGGCCTGCAACACCTGGACAAGGTGGTCGACATCGACCAGAGCCCGATCGGTCGCACCCCGCGCTCCAACCCGGCCACCTACACCGGCCTGTTCACGCCGATCCGCGAGCTGTTCGCCGGCGTGCCGGAATCGCGCTCGCGCGGTTATGGCCCGGGCCGTTTCAGCTTCAACGTCAAGGGCGGGCGCTGCGAGGCGTGCCAGGGCGACGGCGTGATCAAGGTGGAGATGCACTTTTTGCCGGACATCTACGTGCCCTGCGACGTGTGCAAGGGCAAGCGCTACAACCGCGAAACCCTGGAAGTGAAGTACAAGGGCAAGAGCATCACCGAGGTGCTGGACATGACCATCGAGGAAGCCCGCGCCTTCTTCGACGCCGTGCCGGCCATCGCCCGCAAGCTGCAGACGCTGATGGACGTCGGCCTGTCCTATATCAAGCTGGGGCAGAGCGCGACCACCCTGTCCGGCGGCGAGGCGCAGCGGGTCAAGCTGAGTCGCGAGCTGAGCAAGCGCGACACCGGCAAGACCCTGTACATCCTCGACGAGCCGACCACCGGCCTGCACTTTGCCGATATCCAGCAACTGCTCGACGTGCTGCACCGTCTGCGCGACCACGGCAACACCGTGGTGGTGATCGAGCACAACCTGGACGTGATCAAGACCGCCGACTGGCTGGTCGATCTCGGCCCCGAGGGCGGCTCCAAGGGTGGGATGATCATCGCCACCGGCACACCGGAAGAGGTAGCCGCCAACCCGGCCTCACATACCGGGCACTTCCTCAAGCCGCTGCTGGAACGCGACCGCGCCTGAAACGAAAAAGCCCCGCACATGCGGGTAATGCTGTTCACTTAAGGTTGCACACGTTTGGCTCCCCTCTCCCATTTATGGGAGAGGGGCTGGGGGAGAGGGCAGAAAACACCGCAAAACTGCCAGTTTCCCCCTCTCCCTAACCCTCTCCCCAGAGGGGCGAGGGGACTGATCGAGCTCAACCGTTTCTTAAGTGAACAGCATTACCGCACATGCGGGGCTCTTTTTGGGCAAGTCAGCTTACATCTGGCTTTGCAGGTACTTCTCCAGCCCCAGCTTGTCGATTAGCTGCAACTGAATCTCCAGCCAATAGGCGTGGTCTTCCTCGGTATCCTTGAGCTGTGCCAGGAGGATGTCGCGAGTCTGGTAATCCTGATGCTTCTCGCACAGTTCGATACCCTTGCTCAGGGCCGCGCGCACTTCGTACTCCAGCGCCAGATCCAGCTTCAGCGCCTCAGGCACGGTCTGCCCGAAGGAGAAGGCGTTGGGCACCATATCCGGCACACCCTCGAGGAAGATGATGCGCTTGAGCAGCGCGTCGGCGTGCTGGGTTTCCTCTTCCATCTCGTGGTTGATGCGCTCGTAGAGCTTGCTGAAACCCCAGTCCTCATACAGCCGCGAATGGATGAAATACTGGTCACGAGCGGCCAGCTCACCTTTGAGCAGATGCTTGAGATAGTCGACGACTTCGGTATGGCCTTTCATGCCGGGCATTCCTTGTAGCATTCATGAACAAGTGGCAATGCTCCGCCTGACGCGGGGTTCGGTCAAGCAAAAGCACAACGCCTCCGCGAGGGAGGCGTTGCGTTACCGCTCAGTGAAGCGTCAGGCCAGATCGAAACGATCCAGGTTCATCACCTTGGTCCAGGCCGCGACGAAGTCCTTGATGAACTTCTGCTGGCCGCCGTCCTGGGCATACACCTCGGCATAGGCGCGCAGCACCGAGTTGGAACCGAACACCAGGTCGGCACGGCTGGCCGTGTACTTCTTCGCCCCGGTCTTGCGCTCCAGCACATCGAAGCCCTCGCCACTGGGTTTCCACTCCAGGTCCATGCTCAGCACATTGACGAAGAAGTCATTGCTCAGCACGCCCACCTTGTCGGTGAACACACCCCGCAGGCTGCCATCCCAGTTGGCGCCCAGCACACGCAGGCCACCGAGCAGCGCGGTCATCTCCGGCGCGGTCAGCGTCAGCTTCTGAGCCTTGTCGATCAGCAGCACCTCGTCGCCGATATCGACACCATCGGCCTTCCAGTTACGGAAGCCATCGGCCGGGCCACGCAGGTATTCAACGCTGTGCACGTCGGTCTGCTCCTGCGAGGCATCGACGCGACCAGCGGCGAACGGCACCTCGATCGACGTACCGGCAGCACTAGCGGCCTGCTCGACGCCGAGATTACCGGCCAGGACGATCAGGTCGGCCAGAGACAGGCGAGTCGAAGCCTGGATGCCCTCGATCTTGGCCAGTGCGGCAACCGCGATCTTGTTCACCTCCCAGCCGCGCTGCGGTTGCAGCGCCAGGCGCGCACCGTTGGCACCGCCGCGCTTGTCGCCGCCCCGGAAGGTGGCCGCTGAGGCCCAAGCCAGGGAAACCAGTTCGGATACGCTCAGGCCCAGCGCCGCGATTTTCGCTTTGGCATCGGCGATGTCGGCAGCGGACGGCAGCGGGCCGGCTGGCGGCAGCGGGTCTTGCCAGATCAGGTCTTCCTTCGGCACTTCCGGGCCGAGGTAACGAGCCTTCGGCCCCATGTCGCGGTGGGTCAGCTTGAACCAAGCGCGGGCGAAGGCTTCGCTGAACGCCTGCGGGTCGTTGAGGAAACGCCGCGAGATTTTCTCGAAGGCCGGATCGAAACGCAGGGTCAGGTCGGTGGTGAGCATGGTCGGCTTGTGCTTGACAGCCGGATCGAAAGGATCGGGGATGATCTCCGGGGCATCCTTGGCCACCCACTGGATCGCGCCGGCCGGCGACCTGACTTGCTCCCATTCGTACTGGAACAGGTTCTCGAAGAAGTAGTTGCTCCACTGGGTCGGCGTTTGCGTCCAGGTGACTTCGATCCCCGAGGTGATGGCGTCCTTACCCTTGCCACTGCCATGGCCGCTGAACCAGCCCAGGCCCTGCTGCTCGATGGGAGCGGCTTCCGGGTCGGGGCCGATCTTGTCGCCCGGCACCGCGCCGTGCGTCTTGCCCAGGGTGTGACCACCGGCGATCAGGGCGACGATTTCCTCGTCGTCCATCGCCATGTTGCCGAAGGTGGCACGGATGAACGGCGCGGCCGACAGCGGATCGCCACTGGCTTCCGGGCCTTCCGGGTTGACGTAGATCAGGCCCATTTCGGTGGCCGACAGCGGGCTGTCTTTCAGCGCCTCGCTATGACGGTGCTTGAGCCATTCCTTTTCCGTGCCCCAGTTGACGTCGTTATCCGGCTCCCAGATGTCCGCGCGCCCGGCAGCGAAGCCGAAGGTACGGAAACCAGAAGACTCCAGGGCAACGTTGCCAGCCAGCATGAACAGGTCGGCCCAGCTGATCTTCTGTCCATACTTCTGCTTCACCGGCCACAGCAGGCGACGAGCCTTGTCCAGGTTGGCGTTGTCCGGCCAGGCGCCCAGCGGCGCAAAACGCTGCTGACCACGACCCGCACCACCCCGGCCATCGACCAGACGGTACGTGCCGGCGCCATGCCAAGCCATGCGGATGAACAGACCGACGTAGCTGCCCCAGTCGGCCGGCCACCAGTCCTGCGAATCGGTGAGTACCTTGCGGATGTCGCCCTTGAGGGCGGAATAGTCGATCTTCTTAAATTCGTCGGCGTAGTTGAATGTCTCGCCCAGCGGGTTGGAGCGCTCGGAATGCTGGTTCAGCAGATCCACACGCAACTGATTCGGCCACCAATCCAGATTGGTCGTCCCCTGGCCTGCGGCGTGATACGGGCATTTACCTGTGTTCGACATGCTTCTCTCCTTCTCCTCATCGTGTCGGTTCCAACGGCTGTGGCCGACAATGAAAGAAGAGTAGTCCTGCTCTTACGGAAGAGCCAATATATGAAACACAACGACAAGATAGTCATTTTCTTTCGATAGACGCCCGGACGCGTCCAAACCGAGCACCACCGCAACAGGAGAAAAGCCAGGATTTTTCCGCCGCAAAAACAAACGCCCCAACACTGTTGGGGCGTTTGTCGTTGCCTTGGCCTGAACTGGCTGCTTGACGCAGGCCGACTCGGCGTAGGGAACAGAGACTTACTCGGCAGCCTCTACCGAACCGCCGACCGGACGGTCGACCAGTTCAACATAAGCCATCGGAGCGTTGTCGCCAGCGCGGAAACCGCACTTGAGGATGCGCAGGTAGCCGCCGTTACGGGTGGCGTAGCGCTTGCCCAGATCGTTGAACAGCTTGCCGACGATGGCTTTCGAACGGGTACGGTCGAAGGCCAGACGACGGTTGGCAACGCTGTCTTCCTTGGCCAGGGTGATCAGCGGCTCGGCAACGCGACGCAGTTCCTTGGCTTTCGGCAGGGTAGTTTTGATCAGCTCGTGCTCGAACAGCGAGACCGCCATGTTCTGGAACATGGCCTTGCGGTGAGCGCTGGTGCGGCTGAGGTGACGGCCACTTTTACGATGACGCATGGTTCAATTCCTTACCAAACTTGTTCGTTCGGTGATGATGACGATCAGGCAGTGGCCTTATCGTCTTTCTTCAGACTTGCCGGCGGCCAGTTATCGAGGCGCATACCGAGGGACAGACCGCGAGAAGCCAGAACATCCTTGATTTCGGTCAGGGATTTCTTGCCCAGGTTCGGGGTTTTGAGCAGCTCTACTTCGGTGCGCTGAATCAGGTCGCCGATGTAGTAGATGTTCTCTGCCTTGAGGCAGTTGGCCGAACGTACGGTCAGTTCCAGGTCATCGACAGGACGCAGCAGGATCGGATCGATCTCGTCTTCCTGCTCGACCACTACCGGCTCGCTGTCGCCCTTGAGGTCGACGAACGCGGCCAGCTGCTGCTGCAGGATGGTCGCGGCACGACGGATGGCCTCTTCAGGATCCAGGGTACCGTTGGTTTCCAGGTCGATAACCAGTTTGTCCAGGTTGGTGCGCTGCTCGACACGGGCGTTTTCCACCACGTAAGCAACCCGACGCACAGGGCTGAACGAAGCATCCAGCTGCAAGCGACCAATGCTGCGGCTTTCATCTTCGTCGCTCTGACGCGCGTCAGCCGGCTCATAGCCGCGACCACGAGCTACGGTGAGCTTCATGTTCAGCGAGCCATTGGCGGCCAGGTTGGCGATGACGTGGTCGCCATTGACGATTTCGACATCGTGATCCAGCTGAATATCGGCAGCGGTAACTACGCCCGGGCCCTTCTTAGCCAGAGTCAGGGTCACTTCGTCACGGCCGTGCAGCTTGATAGCCAGACCTTTCAGGTTGAGCAGGATCTCGATTACATCTTCCTGCACACCTTCGATCGCGGAGTACTCGTGGAGTACGCCGTCGATCTCGGCCTCGACTACTGCACAGCCAGGCATGGAGGACAACAGGATGCGACGCAGCGCGTTGCCCAGGGTATGGCCGAAACCACGCTCGAGAGGCTCGAGGGTGATCTTGGCGCGGGTCGGACTGACCTCCTGCACATCGATGTGACGGGGGGTCAGGAACTCATTTACCGAAATCTGCATGGATGCACCTATTTTCTAGCCCTTACTTGGAGTAGAGCTCGACAATCAGGCTCTCGTTGATGTCAGCGGACAGATCGCCACGAGCCGGTACGTTCTTGAACACACCAGACTTCTTCTCGGCGTCTACTTCTACCCACTCAACGCGGCCGCGCTGGGCGCAGAGCTCAAGAGCCTGAGCGATGCGCAGCTGGTTCTTCGATTTCTCGCGAACAGCAACGACGTCGCCAGCTTTAACCTGGTAGGACGGTACGTTTACGGTCTGACCGTTGACGCTGATTGCTTTGTGCGAAACCAGCTGACGGGATTCGGCACGGGTAGCACCAAAGCCCATACGGTAAACCACGTTATCCAGACGGCACTCCAGCAGTTGCAGCAGGTTTTCGCCGGTGGCGCCCTTCTGGCTGGCAGCTTGCTTGTAGTAACCGCTGAACTGACGCTCCAGAACGCCGTAGATACGACGCACTTTCTGCTTCTCACGCAGCTGGGTGCCGTAGTCGGACTGACGACCGCGACGCTGACCGTGAATACCGGGAGCTGCTTCGATGTTGCACTTAGATTCAAGCGCGCGAACACCGCTCTTCAGGAAGAGATCGGTGCCTTCACGGCGAGACAGTTTGCACTTGGGACCAATGTAACGAGCCATTTCTCACTGTCTCCTGTTTACACGCGACGCTTCTTCGGCGGACGGCACCCGTTGTGCGGGATAGGCGTCACGTCGGTGATGCTGGCGATTTTATAGCCGCAGGCGTTCAGAGCACGCACGGCAGATTCGCGACCTGGACCCGGGCCCTTGACGTTCACGTCGAGGTTCTTCAGGCCATACTCCAGAGCGGCCTGACCAGCGCGCTCGGCGGCGATCTGGGCAGCGAACGGAGTGGACTTACGCGAGCCGCGGAAACCCGAACCACCCGAGGTAGCCCAGGACAGGGCGTTGCCCTGACGGTCGGTGATGGTCACGATGGTGTTGTTGAAAGACGCGTGGATGTGGGCGATGCCATCAACCACCGTCTTTTTGACTTTCTTACGAGTACGAGCAGCAGGTTTTGCCATGACTAAATTCCTGTCGATTCGCGAATGCGATTACTTGCGGATCGGCTTACGCGGGCCCTTACGGGTGCGAGCGTTGGTCTTGGTACGCTGACCGCGAACCGGCAGACCTTTACGATGACGCAGGCCGCGGTAGCAACCCAGATCCATCAAGCGCTTGATCTTCATATTCACTTCACGACGCAGGTCGCCTTCGGTATTCACCTTGGCTACTTCGCCACGCAGCTGTTCGATCTGCTCGTCAGTCAGATCCTTGATTTTCGCAGCCGGGTTTACGCCGGTAGCGGCACAGATTTTCTGTGCAGTGGTGCGACCAACACCATAGATGTAGGTCAGCGAGATAACAGTGTGCTTGTTATCCGGAATGTTAACGCCTGCAATACGGGCCATTCAGTGGAACTCCAATTGACAGCTACCTACGCCCCGGAAGCCAAGAAATAGGGCGCGAGATATTAACGCTGTAAAAACAAATAATCAACCCGGCAGCGCACTAGCTGCCGGGCTTATCACGCGTGGTTCACACTCAGCCTTGGCGCTGCTTGTGACGCGGCTCTGCGCTGCAGATCACCCGCACGACACCTTCGCGACGGATAATTTTGCAGTTACGGCACAGCTTTTTCACCGATGCACGAACTTTCATTACCAACTCCTCGAACCTTACGGGTGGATCAGCGGAGCATGCCGCTGCCATAGCCCTTCAGGTTGGCTTTCTTCATCAGGGAATCGTACTGGTGAGACACGAGGTGCGATTGCACTTGGGACATGAAGTCCATGACAACCACGACCACGATCAGCAACGAGGTCCCGCCAAGGTAGAACGGAACGTTGGCCGCAACCACCAGGAACTGGGGCAGCAGGCACACGGCCGTCATGTACAGAGCACCGAACATGGTCAAGCGGGTCAGAACGCCATCGATATAGCGTGCCGACTGCTCGCCCGGACGAATGCCCGGAATAAAGGCACCGGACTTCTTCAGGTTTTCCGCTACGTCTTTCGGGTTGAACATCAGTGCCGTGTAGAAGAAGCAGAAGAAAATGATCCCTGCACTAAACAGCAGAATGTTCAACGGCTGACCAGGAGCGATAGCCTGCGAAATGTCCTGCAGCCAGCCCAAACCCTCGGACTGACCGAACCAGGCACCCAGCGAGGCCGGGAACAGCAGAAGGCTGCTGGCGAAAATGGCCGGGATTACGCCCGCCATGTTCACCTTCAACGGCAGGTGGCTGGTCTGCGCAGCGAAGACCTTGCGGCCCTGCTGACGCTTGGCGTAGTGCACCGCAATGCGACGCTGACCACGCTCGATGAACACCACGAAACCGATGATCGCTACTGCCAGCAGGCCGATGGCGATCAGAGCGAAGATGTTGATATCGCCCTGACGAGCAGACTCGAAAGACTGCCCGATCGCCGACGGCAGACCGGCCACGATGCCTGCAAAGATCAGCATCGAGATACCGTTGCCGACACCGCGCTCGGTGATCTGCTCGCCCAGCCACATCATGAACATCGCGCCCGCCACAAAAGTGGTGATCGCCACGAAATGGAAGCCGAAATCGACCGAGAACGCCACGCCCTGACTAGCCAGACCAACGGACATGCCGATGGCCTGAACGAACGCCAGGACGAGAGTGCCGTAGCGGGTGTACTGGCTGATCTTGCGACGGCCAGCTTCACCTTCCTTCTTCAACTGCTCCAGCTGCGGGCTGACGGCGGTCATCAGCTGCATGATGATCGATGCCGAGATGTACGGCATGATCCCCAGTGCAAAGATGCTCATCCGCTCCAGCGCGCCGCCGGAAAACATGTTGAACAAGCTAAGAATGGTCCCCTCATTCTGCCGGAACAGATCCGCCAGTCGGTCTGGGTTGATGCCAGGAACCGGGATGTGCGCACCTATCCGGTAGACGATGATCGCCATGAACAGGAAGCGCAAACGAGCCCAGAGTTCGGACAACCCGCCACCTGCCAGCGCTGAGAGAGCACCTTGCTTAGCCATTTAGTCCTCGAACTTACCGCCAGCTGCTTCAATAGCCGCACGCGCACCTTTGGTGGCAGCGATGCCTTTCAGGGTGACCGCACGGGTAACCTCACCGGACAGCATCACTTTCACGCGCTGTACGTGTTGGCCAACCAGATTGGCATCCTTCAGAGCCTGCAGAGTGACAACGCCTTCCAGCTTGTTCAGCTCGGAGGTACGCACTTCAGCGCGGTCCATAGCCTTCAGGGAGACGAAGCCGAACTTCGGCAGACGGCGGTGCAGCGGCTGCTGACCACCCTCGAAGCCCGGAGCGATGGAACCACCGGAGCGGGAGGTCTGACCTTTGTGGCCACGGCCACCGGTCTTGCCCAGACCGCTGCCGATACCACGGCCCGGACGGTGCTTCTCGCGACGGGCACCCGGCGCGGAACGCAGATCGTTCAGTTGCATGATTAACCCTCCACCTTCAGCAGGTAGTAAGCCTTGTTGATCATGCCGCGGTTTTCCGGAGTATCCAGAACCTCTACGGTGTGACCGATGCGACGCAGGCCCAGGCCCTTGACGCAAGCTTTGTGATTGGCCAGACGGCCATTGGTGCTCTTGATCAGAGTCACTTTGACGGTATTAGCCATGGTTAGAGAATCTCCTCGACGCTCTTGCCACGCTTGGCTGCAACGGATTCCGGAGACTGCATGGTCTTCAGACCCTTGAAGGTGGCATGAACCACGTTCACCGGGTTGGTCGAGCCGTAGCACTTGGCCAGAACGTTCTGTACACCAGCCACTTCCAGAACGGCACGCATGGCGCCGCCGGCGATGATACCGGTACCTTCGGAAGCCGGCTGCATGTACACCTTGGAGGCGCCATGAGCGGACTTGATCGGGTACTGCAGAGTGGTGCCGTTCAGATCCACCTGGATCATGTTGCGACGCGCAGCTTCCATCGCCTTCTGGATGGCAGCCGGTACTTCACGGGACTTGCCACGGCCGAAACCGACGCGACCCTTGCCATCACCCACCACGGTCAGCGCGGTGAAGGTGAAGATACGGCCACCCTTTACGGTCTTGGCAACGCGGTTAACCTGGACCAGCTTCTCGATATAGCCTTCGTCGCGCTTTTGGTCGTTATTTGCCATAACTTAGAACTCCAGCCCGCCTTCACGAGCAGCATCGGCCAGCGCCTTGACGCGACCGTGGTACTTGAAGCCAGAACGGTCGAATGCAACCTGAGTCACACCAGCGGCTTTCGCGCGCTCGGCAACCAGCTGACCTACTTTCTTGGCGGCGTCGACGTTGCCAGTGGCGCCATCACGCAGTGCTTTGTCCAAGGTCGAGGCGCTGGCCAGAACCTTGCTGCCGTCGGCCGAAATGACCTGGGCGTAGATGTGTTGCGAAGAGCGATACACGCACAGACGCACGGCTTCGAGCTCGTGCATTTTCAGGCGTGCTTTGCGAGCGCGACGCAGACGAGTAACTTTTTTGTCGGTCATATCTCAGCCCCTTACTTCTTCTTGGCTTCTTTACGACGGACGACTTCATCCGCGTAACGAACGCCTTTGCCCTTGTAAGGCTCAGGACGACGGAAGTCACGGATCTCCGCAGCCACCTGACCCACCAGTTGCTTGTCGATACCCTTGATCAGGATCTCGGTCTGGTTAGGGGTTTCAGCCACGACGCCTGCCGGCAGTTCGTAGTCGATCGGGTGAGAGAAGCCCAGCGCGAGGTTCAGCACCTGACCTTTGGCCTGGGCCTTGTAGCCTACGCCGACCAGTTGCAGCTTGCGCTCGAAGCCTTGGCTGACGCCGATGACCATGTTGTTGACCAGAGCACGAGTGGTGCCGGCCATGGCCTTGTTCTGCTGATCGCCGTTACGAGCGGCGAAACGCAGTTCGGAGCCTTCCTGGATCACTTCTACGGAAGAGTGAACGTTCAGTTCCAGAGCGCCCTTGGCACCCTTGACCGAAAGCTGCTGGCCGGCGAGTTTGACCTCGACACCGGCAGGCAGCACAACGGGGTTCTTAGCAACGCGAGACATGCTTATCCCCCCTTAGAACACGGTGCAGAGCACTTCGCCGCCGACACCGGCAGCGCGCGCAGCGCGATCCGTCATCACACCTTTGTTGGTGGAGACGATGGAAACACCGAGACCGCCGCGTACCTTCGGCAGGTCATCGACGGATTTGTACTGACGAAGGCCGGGACGGCTCACGCGCTTGACTTCCTCGATGACCGGACGGCCTTCGAAGTACTTCAGCTCGATGGACAGCTGCGGCTTGGCTTCGCCATTGACTTCATAACCCGCAATGTAACCTTCGTCCTTCAGAACCTTGGCTACAGCCACCTTCAGAGTGGAAGACGGCATGCTTACGACGGACTTTTCAGCCATCTGGGCATTACGGATACGAGTTAGCATGTCCGCTAACGGGTCCTGCATACTCATGGGCTAGACGCTCCTGATACAAAAAGAACAGCCCGAGGGCTGTGGGATCATCCAAAAGCTCGGCATGGAAATACCAGGCTCAGGAGAGCCGGACATTCTAGAGACCGATCAAAAATGAAGCAAGCCCCAAAAGGGGCTTGTTCATATAAAGACAAAGCCGGCACTAGGCCGGCTTCGCTTTTTTACTGCTACTTACCAGCTGGCTTTCACCAGGCCCGGTACGTCACCACGCATGGCGGCTTCGCGCAGCTTGTTACGCGACAGACCGAACTTGCGGTAAACGCCGTGCGGACGGCCGGTGATGCGGCAGCGGTTACGCAGGCGCGAGGCGCTGGCGTCACGCGGCTGCTTCTGCAGAGCGACCTGAGCTTCCCAACGAGCTTCCGGAGTGGAGTTCGGGTTGGCGATGATCGCTTTCAGCTCGGCACGCTTCTTGGCGTACTTGGCAACCGTTTGCTGACGCTTCAGCTCGCGGTTCTTCATGCTTGTCTTGGCCATTGTCCAGGACTCCGATCAGTTGCGGAACGGGAAGTTGAAAGCACGCAGCAGAGCGCGGCCTTCATCATCGTTACGGGCAGTGGTAGTCAGGGTGATGTCCAGACCACGCAGCGCATCGATCTTGTCGTAATCGATTTCCGGGAAGATGATCTGCTCTTTCACGCCCATGCTGTAGTTGCCACGGCCATCGAAGGACTTGGCATTCAGGCCGCGGAAGTCACGCACGCGCGGCAGGGAGATGGACAGCAGACGATCCAGGAACTCGTACATACGCTCGCGACGCAGAGTGACCTTGACGCCAATCGGCCAACCTTCACGAACCTTGAAACCTGCGATCGACTTGCGGGCATGAGTCACAACGACTTTCTGACCGGTGATCTTCTCGAGGTCGGCAACGGCGTTCTCGATGACTTTCTTGTCACCGATCGCTTCGCCCAGGCCCATGTTCAGGGTGATCTTGGTGATGCGCGGAACTTCCATCACGTTGGCCAGCTTCAGTTCTTCCTTCAGCTTGGGCGCGATTTCCTTCCGGTAAATCTCTTTCAGTCGTGCCATGGTATTTACCTACGGATTCTCAAGCGCCAACCGGCTTCTGGGTGGACTTGAAGACACGAATTTTCTTGCCGTCTTCGATCTTGAAGCCAACGCGATCAGCCTTGTTGGTTTCAGAGTTGAAGATGGCAACGTTGGAAGCGTGCAGTGGCGCTTCTTTCTCGACGATACCGCCTTGAACGCCCGACATCGGGTTCGGCTTGGTATGACGCTTCACCAGGTTGATACCACCGACGACCAGACGGTCGTCAGCGAGAACCTTGAGCACCTTACCGCGCTTACCTTTGTCTTTGCCGGCGATCACGATGATCTCGTCGTCACGACGAATCTTTTGCATGTCGGATCTCCTTAAAGCACTTCAGGGGCGAGCGAGACGATCTTCATGAACTTCTCGGAACGCAGTTCACGGGTCACTGGCCCGAAGATACGGGTACCGATCGGCTCTTGCTTGTTGTTCAGCAGAACAGCAGCGTTGCCGTCGAAGCGGATGATCGAACCATCGGCACGGCGAACGCCGTGACGGGTACGAACGACCACTGCGGTCATGACCTGACCTTTCTTCACTTTGCCGCGCGGAATTGCTTCCTTGACGGTGACCTTGATGATGTCGCCGATGCCGGCGTAGCGACGATGCGAGCCGCCCAGCACCTTGATGCACATAACACGACGTGCACCGCTGTTGTCAGCCACATCGAGCATGGATTGAGTCTGAATCATAAAATTTCTCCGACCCTTAGCTCTTAGACTTCGACGGCGCGTTCAACGACTTCAACCAGAGCCCAGGACTTGGTCTTGGACTGCGGGCGGGTTTCGCGAATGGAAACCTTGTCGCCGATCTTGCACTGGTTGCTTTCGTCGTGAGCGTGCAGCTTGGTCGAACGCTTGACGTATTTACCGTAGATCGGGTGCTTGACGCGACGCTCGATCAGAACGGTGATGGTCTTGTCCATCTTGTCGCTGACAACACGGCCGGTCAGCGTACGGACTGTTTTTTCAACTTCGGCCATGATCACTTACCTGCCTGCTGGCTGAGGACAGTCTTGACGCGAGCGATGTCGCGCTTCACTTGCGAGAGCAGGTGAGACTGCCCCAGCTGGCCAGTCGCCTTCTGCATACGCAGATTGAACTGGTCGCGCAGCAGCTCGAGCAGTTGCTCGTTCAGCTGTTGTGCGCTTTTATCACGAAGTTCGGTCGCTTTCATCACATCACCGTCCGCTTAACAAAGGTGGTGGCGAGCGGCAGCTTTGCAGCAGCCAGGGCAAATGCCTCGCGCGCCAGCTCTTCGGATACGCCTTCGATCTCGTACAGGACCTTGCCTGGCTGGATCTGGGCTACCCAGTATTCAACGCCACCCTTACCTTTACCCATACGCACTTCGAGAGGCTTCTTGGTAACCGGCTTGTCCGGGAAGACGCGGATCCAGATCTTGCCGCCACGCTTAACGTGACGGGTCAGAGCACGACGAGCGGACTCGATCTGACGAGCGGTGAGACGACCGCGGGCGACAGACTTCAGCGCGAACTCGCCGAAGCTGACCTTGCTACCGCGCTGAGCCAGACCACGGTTGTGGCCGGTCATCTGCTTGCGGAACTTCGTACG
This sequence comes from Ectopseudomonas mendocina, assembly GCF_008041835.1. GTDB lineage: Bacteria > Pseudomonadota > Gammaproteobacteria > Pseudomonadales > Pseudomonadaceae > Aquipseudomonas. Next base: position 25,571 of record NZ_VRYE01000032.1, on the reverse strand, counting down.
CTTTGGTTGCAACATGATGCGTACTCCTTATTTCTTAGCAGCTTTACGAGGAGCGGGCGCTTGCGGCTTCAGCTCTTCAGTGCGGCCACCGATGACCTCACCCTTGAAGATCCAAACCTTGACGCCGATCACACCGTAAGTGGTGTGCGCTTCGTAGGTGGCGTAATCGATATCGGCACGCAGGGTGTGCAGAGGCACACGACCTTCGCGATACCACTCGGTACGGGCAATTTCAGCGCCGCCAAGACGACCGCTCACCTGGATCTTGATGCCCTTGGCACCAATGCGCATGGCGTTCTGTACAGCGCGCTTCATGGCGCGACGGAACATAACGCGACGCTCCAGCTGCTGAGCTACGCTCTGCGCAACCAGCATACCGTCGAGCTCCGGCTTGCGGATCTCTTCGATGTTGATGTGCACCGGCACACCCATTTGCTTGGTCAGGTCCTGACGCAGCTTCTCAACATCTTCACCTTTCTTGCCGATCACGATGCCGGGACGAGCGGTGTGGATGGTGATGCGTGCGGTTTGAGCCGGACGAGCGATGTCGATACGGCTAACGGACGCGCTTTTTAGTTTGTCTTGCAGGTATGCACGAACCTTCAGGTCGGCGTTCAGGTAGTCGGCGTAATTGCGACCATCTGCGTACCAGACCGAGGTGTGATCCTTGACGATTCCCAGGCGGATGCCAACGGGATGTACTTTCTGACCCATCTGATCGACTCCGTTACTTGTCCGCAACCTTGACAGTGATATGGCAAGACCGCTTGACGATGCGATCAGCACGGCCCTTGGCACGCGGCATGATGCGCTTAAGCGAACGCCCTTCGTTGACGAAAACGGTGCTGACCTTCAGGTCATCAACGTCTGCGCCTTCGTTGTGCTCGGCGTTGGCAACGGCCGACTCCAGCACTTTCTTCATGATCTCGGCGGCTTTCTTGCTGCTGAAAGCCAGCAGGTTGAGCGCTTCGCCCACCTTCTTCCCGCGGATCTGGTCGGCGACCAGGCGAGCTTTCTGGGCGGAGATGCGAGCGCCCGACAACTTAGCGGCTACTTCCATTTCCAAACCCCTTAACGCTTGCCTTTCTTGTCGGCAACGTGACCACGATAGGTACGGGTGCCGGCAAATTCGCCCAGTTTGTGGCCGACCATGTCTTCGTTCACGAGGACCGGGACATGCTGACGACCGTTATGCACAGCGATGGTCAGACCGACCATCTGCGGCAGGATCATGGAGCGACGCGACCAGGTTTTAACCGGCTTGCGATCGTTCTTTTCCACCGCCGCTTCGACCTTCTTCAGTAGGTGAAGATCGATAAAAGGACCTTTTTTCAGAGAACGTGGCACTGTCGTATCCCTCTATTTACTTGCGACGACGGACGATCATGTTGTCGGTGCGCTTGTTAGCACGGGTCTTCGCGCCCTTGGTCGGGAAGCCCCACGGCGACACCGGATGACGACCACCGGAGGTACGACCTTCACCACCACCGTGCGGGTGATCAACCGGGTTCATGGCAACACCACGAACGGTCGGACGAACGCCACGCCAGCGCTTGGCACCAGCCTTACCCAGCGAACGCAGGCTGTGCTCGGAGTTCGAGACTTCGCCCAGGGTCGCACGGCACTCAGCCAGGACTTTGCGCATTTCGCCGGAGCGCAGACGCAGAGTCACATAAGCACCTTCACGCGCGATCAGCTGAGCGGAAGCACCAGCGGAACGAGCGATCTGCGCGCCTTTGCCCGGCTTCAGCTCGATACCGTGAACGGTCGAACCTACCGGAATGTTGCGCAGCTGCAGGCTGTTGCCCGGCTTGATCGGCGCCATGTTGCCGGCTACCAGCTGATCGCCAGCTACAACGCCTTTCGGGGCGATGATGTAGCGACGCTCACCGTCGGCATACTTCAGCAGAGCGATGTGAGCAGTACGGTTCGGATCGTATTCCACGCGCTCGACGGTGGCAGGGATGCCATCCTTGTCGTTGCGACGGAAGTCGACCAGACGGTAATGCTGCTTGTGGCCACCACCGATATGACGGGTGGTGATACGGCCGTTGTTGTTACGACCACCGGACTTCGACTTCTTCTCGAGCAGCGGAGCGTACGGAGCGCCTTTGTGCAGCTCCTGATTGACCACCTTGACCACAAAACGGCGGCCAGCGGAAGTCGGTTTGCATTTAACGATTGCCATGATGCACCCCTTCCTTACTCAGCACTGCTGGTGAAATCGAGATCTTGGCCCGGCTGAAGGGAGATAACTGCCTTCTTCCAGTCGTTACGCTTGCCCAGACCGCGAGCGGTGCGCTTGCTCTTGCCCAGAACGTTCTGGGTAGTAACGCGCTCAACCTTCACGTTGAACAGGCTTTCGACGGCCTTCTTGATTTCCAGCTTGGTCGCATCGGTAGCGACTTTGAAAACGAACTGACCTTGCTTGTCAGCCAGAACCGTGGCCTTCTCGGAGATGTGCGGGCCAAGCAGCACTTTGAATACGCGTTCCTGGTTCATCCCAGCAGCTCCTCGAATTTCTTCACGGCCGAAACAGTGACCAGCACTTTTTCGTACGCGATCAGGCTGACCGGATCGGAACCCTGGACGTCACGTACGTCGACGTGCGGCAGGTTGCGGGCAGCCAGGTACAGGTTCTGATCGACCGCATCGGAGACGATCAGCACATCGTTCAGACCCAGGCCGTTCAGCTTGCTCAGCAGAGCCTTGGTTTTCGGAGCTTCGACAGCGAAGTCTTCAACCACTACCAGACGGTCGGTACGAACCAGCTCAGCAAGGATGGAGCGCAGAGCAGCGCGGTACATCTTCTTGTTCAGCTTTTGGTCGTGGTTACGGGTGGACGCTGCGAAGGTCACACCACCGCCACGCCAGATCGGACCACGAGTGGTACCAGCACGAGCACGACCGGTGCCCTTCTGACGCCACGGGCGCTTGCCGCCACCGGAAACGTCGGAACGGGACTTCTGGCCTTTGGTGCCCTGACGGCCGCCAGCCATGTAGGCTACGACTGCTTGGTGAACCAGGGTCTCGTTGAACTCGCCACCGAAGGTCGCATCGGACACTTCGATCGCCTGAGCGCCATTTACATTCAATTGCATCTCAGATTCTCCCCTTACGCCTTGACAGCCGGACGAACGATAACATCGCCGCCAGTAGCGCCCGGAACGGCACCCTTGACCAGCAGCAGATTACGCTCGGCGTCTACGCGAACGACTTCCAGGGACTGTACGGTCACGCGCTCAGCGCCCATATGACCGGACATCTTTTTGCCCTTGAATACACGACCCGGGGTCTGGCACTGGCCGATGGAACCCGGTACACGGTGAGAAACGGAGTTACCGTGAGTGTTGTCCTGGCCGCGGAAGTTCCAACGCTTGATGGTACCGGCAAAGCCTTTACCTTTGGACTGACCGGTGACATCCACCAGTTGACCAGCTTGGAAAATTTCAGCGTTGATCAGATCGCCAGCCTGGTAGTCGCCTTCTTCAAGACGGAACTCCATAACAGTGCGACCTGCCGCGACGTTCGCCTTGGCGAAGTGACCGGCCTGAGCCTTGCTGACGCGCGAGGCGCGACGCTCACCGACAGTGACCTGCACTGCGCGGTAGCCATCGGACTCCTCGTTTTTGAACTGGGTGACGCGATTCGGCTCGATCTCGATGACCGTGACCGGAATGGAGACACCTTCTTCGGTGAAAATGCGGGTCATGCCGCACTTACGACCGACTACACCAATAGTCATGTTGTAAACCTCATGAGTGTACGGGGCTTTCACCCGCTATGGCCGCCCATTTCAGAGCGTTACACGACTAAAACCGCCAGGTTTTAGCCGAGGCTGATCTGCACTTCCACGCCTGCCGCAAGGTCGAGCTTCATCAGCGCGTCAACGGTTTTATCCGTCGGCTGGACGATGTCCAGAACACGCTTATGAGTGCGGATTTCGTACTGATCACGCGCGTCCTTGTTGACGTGCGGAGAAATCAGAACGGTGTACCGCTCCTTACGAGTAGGCAGAGGAATCGGACCACGCACCTGAGCACCAGTACGTTTCGCGGTTTCCACGATTTCCTGGGTAGATTGATCGATCAGGCGATGGTCAAAAGCCTTCAACCGAATACGGATTTGTTGGTTTTGCATTTTGACCTCAGATTCCAAGCTGCTAATCCCCACAGACGGACTACGCCCGCTCGAGGGAGGCGCAATTGTACGGATGCCCCCTGGGGGTGTCAACTTTTAACCAGTTCAAAAGAAAAGGGCCCCGAAGGGCCCTTTTCTCTCAAGCGGATCGTCGATTACTCGATGATCTTGGCAACCACGCCGGCGCCGACGGTACGACCACCTTCGCGGATCGCGAAGCGCAGGCCGTCTTCCATGGCGATCGGCTTGATCAGGGTAACAACCATCTTGATGTTGTCGCCCGGCATTACCATCTCAACGCCTTCCGGCAGCTCGCACGAACCGGTCACGTCAGTGGTACGGAAGTAGAACTGCGGACGGTAGCCCTTGAAGAACGGGGTGTGACGACCACCTTCTTCCTTGGACAGAACGTACACTTCAGCTTCGAACTTGGTGTGCGGCTTGATGGTGCCCGGCTTGGCCAGAACCTGACCACGCTCGACCTCATCACGCTTGGTGCCGCGCAGCAGCACGCCGCAGTTCTCACCAGCACGACCTTCGTCCAGCAGCTTGCGGAACATCTCAACGCCGGTGCAGGTGGTCTTGGTGGTCGGACGCAGACCAACGATTTCGATTTCTTCCTGGATCTTGACGATACCGCGCTCGACACGACCGGTTACTACGGTACCGCGGCCGGAGATCGAGAACACGTCTTCGATCGGCATCAGGAACGGACGATCGATGGCACGAACCGGCTCAGGAATGTAGGTATCCAGAGTCTCAACCAGCTTCTTGACGGCACTGGTGCCCAGCTCGTTGGTGTCTTCGCCGTTCAGCGCCATCAGCGCGGAGCCGATGATGATCGGAGTGTCGTCACCCGGGAAATCGTAGGTGCTCAGCAGGTCGCGAACTTCCATCTCGACCAGCTCCAGCAGCTCGGCGTCGTCAACCATGTCAGCCTTGTTCAGGAAGACAACGATGTACGGTACGCCTACCTGACGGGACAGCAGGATGTGCTCACGGGTTTGCGGCATGGGGCCGTCGGCAGCCGAGCAGACCAGGATCGCGCCGTCCATCTGGGCAGCACCGGTGATCATGTTCTTCACATAGTCGGCGTGACCCGGGCAGTCAACGTGCGCGTAGTGACGAATGTTGGAGTCGTACTCTACGTGCGCGGTGTTGATGGTGATACCACGAGCTTTTTCTTCCGGAGCGCTGTCGATCTTGTCGAAGTCAACACGAGCCGAACCGAATACTTCGGAGCAGACGCGGGTCAGAGCAGCGGTCAGAGTGGTCTTACCGTGGTCAACGTGACCGATGGTGCCGACGTTGACGTGCGGTTTGTTACGTTCGAATTTTTCCTTAGCCACGACAGTAAACCTCTTACTTAAAGGGCGGGATTAGCCTTGTTTTTTAACCAGAGCTTCGACGATGTTCGACGGAGCCTCTGCGTACTTGGAGAATTCCATGGAGTAGCTGGCGCGACCCTGGGACATGGAACGAACGTCGGTAGCGTAACCAAACATCTCGCCCAGCGGAACTTCGGCACGGATAACCTTACCGGATACCGAATCTTCCATACCCTGGATCAGACCACGACGACGGTTCAGGTCACCCATCACGTCACCCATGTAATCCTCAGGAGTTACCACTTCCACCTTCATGATCGGCTCGAGCACCTTGCCGCCGCCCTTCTGGGCCAGCTGCTTGGTCGCCATGGAGGCAGCGATCTTGAACGCCATCTCGTTGGAGTCGACGTCGTGGTAGGAACCATCGAACACGGTCGCCTTCAGGCCGATCAGCGGATAGCCGGCAACGACGCCGTTCTTCATCTGCTCTTCGATACCCTTCTGGATCGCCGGGATGTATTCCTTCGGAACCACACCACCCACAACCTCGTTGGTGAACACCAGGCCTTCGGTGATGTTGCCCTTGTCGTCCACGTCCGGAGCCGAGAAGCGGATCCAGCAGTGACCGAACTGACCGCGACCACCGGACTGACGAACGAACTTGCCTTCGATCTCGACGCTGTCCTTGGTGATGGTTTCACGGTAGGAAACCTGCGGCTTGCCGATGTTGGCCTCGACGTTGAACTCGCGCTTCATGCGGTCAACGAGGATGTCCAGGTGCAGCTCACCCATACCGGAGATGATGGTCTGGCCAGTCTCTTCGTCGGTCTTGACGCGGAAGGACGGGTCTTCCTGAGCCAGTTTACCCAGAGCGATACCCATCTTCTCCTGGTCGGCCTTGGTCTTCGGCTCTACCGCTACCGAGATGACAGGCTCCGGGAAGTCCATACGCTCGAGGATGATCGGCTTGTCCGGATCGCACAGGGTTTCACCAGTGGTGACGTCCTTCATGCCGATCAGAGCAGCGATGTCGCCAGCGCGTACTTCTTTGATCTCGTCACGCTGGTTGGCGTGCATCTGCACCATACGACCAACGCGCTCTTTCTTGCCTTTCACGGAGTTGATGACCGACTGGCCAGACTCCAGAACGCCCGAGTAAACGCGAACGAAGGTCAGGGTACCCACGAACGGGTCGGTAGCGATCTTGAACGCCAGAGCCGAGAACGGCTCGTTGTCGTCTGCATGACGCTCGTCGTAGTCGGACTCTTCCATCTGCTCTTTCGGCTTGTCAGCCAGATCAGGGTGAATACCCTTGATCGCCGGAATTTCGGTCGGAGCAGGCAGGAAGTCGATGACGGCATCGAGAACCAGGGGAACACCCTTGTTCTTGAAGGAGGAGCCACAGACAGCCGGCACGATCTCGCTCGCCAGAGTACGGGCGCGCAGACCGGCCTTGATGTCCTCGGCCGACAGGTCACCTTCTTCCAGGTACTTGTTCATCAGCTCTTCGCTGGCTTCGGCAGCTGCCTCGACCATGTTCGAGCGCCACTCGTTGGCCAGGTCTACCAGCTCGGCAGGAATTTCTTCCTCACGGTAGGTAGTACCCTTGTCATCGTCGTTCCAGTAGATGGCCTTCATCTTGATCAGGTCGACCTGACCTTCGAAGTTCTCTTCGGCACCGATGGCGATCTGGATCGGAACCGGGGTGTGACCCAGACGATTCTTGATCTGACCGACGACGCGCAGGAAGTTGGCACCCTGACGGTCCATCTTGTTCACGTAGACGATACGCGGAACACCGTACTTGTTGGCCTGACGCCATACGGTTTCGGACTGCGGCTCAACGCCCGAGGTACCGCAGAACACAACGACAGCGCCGTCGAGTACGCGCAGGGAGCGCTCTACTTCGATGGTGAAGTCAACGTGACCGGGGGTATCGATGACGTTTACGCGGTACTTGTCGTACTGACGACGAGAACCTTCCCAGAAGGTGGTGATCGCAGCAGAAGTAATGGTGATACCACGCTCCTGCTCCTGAACCATCCAGTCGGTGGTCGCGGCGCCATCATGCACCTCGCCCATCTTGTGGCTCAGGCCTGTGTAGAACAGGATCCGCTCGGTAGTGGTGGTCTTGCCCGCGTCAACGTGGGCACAGATACCGATGTTACGGTAGCGGTTAATTGCTGTATTACGAGCCATAAAGCCCTCGCAAGGTTAGTGGAGCCGGGATTAGAAGCGGTAGTGCGAGAAAGCCTTGTTGGCCTCGGCCATACGGTGCACGTCTTCACGCTTCTTGACAGCAGCGCCTTTGCCTTCAGCAGCATCCAGCAGCTCACCAGCCAGACGCAGAGCCATGGACTTCTCGCCGCGCTTGCGCGCGTAGTCCACCAGCCAGCGCATAGCCAGGGCGTTACGACGGGACGGACGAACTTCGACCGGAACCTGGTAGGTAGCACCGCCTACACGGCGGGACTTGACTTCGACCAGCGGAGCGATGGCGTCGAGAGCTTTCTCGAAGATCTCCAGGGGATCGCTGTTCTTGCGTGCTTTGACAGTATCCAGAGCACCGTAAACGATGCGCTCGGCCACGGCCTTCTTGCCGCTTTCCATCACGTGGTTCATGAATTTGGCGAGGATCTGGCTTCCGTATTTCGGATCGTCCAGGATCTCACGCTTGGCTGCTACACGACGTCTTGGCATTGATAAGCCCTCAAACGGTCTTCAGGTTAGCTCGGGACCAACGGCGAACGCCGCGCCCGACCTTACTCTTATCGACTCAACTAAATAAAAAGGATCAAGCGGCCTTATTTCGGACGCTTGGTACCGTACTTGGAACGACCCTGCTTACGGTCTTTAACGCCGGAGGTATCCAGCGAACCACGCACGGTGTGGTAGCGCACACCCGGAAGGTCCTTTACACGACCGCCACGGATCAGCACGACGCTGTGCTCTTGCAGGTTGTGGCCTTCACCGCCGATGTACGAAGACACTTCGTAGCCGTTGGTCAGACGCACACGGCACACTTTACGCAGTGCCGAGTTAGGTTTCTTCGGCGTGGTGGTGTACACGCGGGTGCACACGCCACGGCGCTGCGGGCAGTTCTGCAGCGCAGGCACGTCGGATTTCTCGACGATACGCTTACGCGGCTGACGTACCAGCTGGTTGATAGTTGCCATCTACTAGCTCCACTGTTGTCTTTCGACGCTCACAAATAAAGATGGCAGAGCCAAACGCCCTGCCAAATTTAGGGGTGCATGAGTCTAAAGAGACTCACGCCCCCAGTCAAGGCAAAGCCCCGCTAGCGAACTAGCGAGGCTTCGACTCAATTTCCGCTCGAGTTCAGCGCTTCGGTCAGTGCGGCTTCCACCTCACTGGCGCTGACACGTACCGGCTTGTCGGCATCACGCTTGCGCTTGCGCTCGCTGTGATAGGCCAGACCGGTACCGGCCGGGATCAGACGACCCACGACCACGTTCTCTTTCAGACCACGCAAGTAGTCGCGCTTGCCAGTGACCGCCGCCTCGGTGAGGACGCGGGTGGTTTCCTGGAAGGACGCTGCCGAGATGAAGGACTCGGTGGACAGCGACGCCTTGGTGATACCCAGCAGTACGCGGGTGTACTTGGCGACGAACTTGTCCTCTTCGGCCAGACGCTCGTTCTCGCCCAGAACCTGGGTGAGTTCCATCTGGTCGCCCTTGATGAAGGACGAATCGCCGGACTCGGTGACTTCAACCTTACGCAGCATCTGACGCAGGATGGTCTCGATGTGCTTGTCGTTGATCTTCACGCCCTGCAGACGGTAAACGTCCTGGATCTCGTTGACGATGTACTTGGCCAGCGCGCTGACACCCAGCAGACGCAGGATGTCGTGCGGATCGCTCGGGCCGTCGGAGATGACTTCGCCGCGGTTCACTTGTTCGCCCTCGAAGACGTTCAGGTGACGCCACTTCGGAATCAGCTCCTCGTACGGATCGCTGCCATCGGTCGGGGTGATGACCAGACGGCGCTTGCCCTTGGTCTCCTTGCCGAAGCTGATGGTGCCGCTGATTTCCGCCAGGATCGAAGCTTCCTTCGGACGACGAGCTTCGAACAGGTCGGCAACGCGCGGCAGACCACCGGTGATGTCGCGAGTCTTCGAGGTTTCCTGCGGGATACGGGCGATAACGTCACCGACCGCGATCTGCGCACCGTCCGCCACGCCGACCAGGGCGTTGGCAGGCAGGAAGTACTGGGCGGGAACGTCGGTACCCGGCAGCAGCAGTTCCTTGCCGTTGGCGTCGACCATCTTGATGGCCGGACGAATGTCCTTGCCAGCAGCCGGACGATCCTTCGGATCGAGAACCTCGATGTTGGTCAGACCGGTCAGTTCGTCGGTCTGACGCTTGATGGTGATGCCCTCCTCCATGCCGACGAAGGTCACGATACCCTTCATTTCGGTCACGATCGGGTGGGTGTGCGGGTCCCACTTGGCGACGATGGCGCCAGCGTCGACCTTGTCACCTTCCTTCACCGAAATCACGGCACCGTACGGCAGCTTGTAGCGCTCGCGCTCACGACCGAACTCGTCGGCCACGGCCAGCTCACCGGAGCGGGAAACCGCTACCAGGTTGCCGTCGACACGCTCGACGTGCTTCAGGTTGTGCAGACGGATCGCACCACCGTTCTTCACCTGGACGCTGTCGGCAGCCGAGGTACGGCTTGCAGCACCACCGATGTGGAAGGTACGCATGGTCAGCTGGGTACCCGGCTCACCGATGGACTGGGCGGCGATGACGCCGACCGCTTCACCGATGTTGACCTGGTGACCGCGAGCCAGGTCGCGACCGTAGCACTTGGCGCAGATGCCGTAGCGGGTTTCGCAGGTGATCGGCGAACGCACGACCACTTCGTCGACGCTGTTGAGCTCGATGAACTCGACCCACTTCTCGTCGATCAGGGTACCGGCCGGAACGATGACGTCCTCGGTGCCCGGCTTGAACACATCCTTGGCAATCACACGGCCCAGTACGCGCTCACCCAGCGGCTCGACGACGTCGCCGCCTTCGATGTGCGGGGTCATCAGCAGGCCCTGCTCGGTGCCGCAATCGATCTCGGTCACCACCAGATCCTGGGCCACGTCGACCAGACGACGGGTCAGGTAACCGGAGTTCGCGGTCTTCAGTGCGGTATCCGCCAGACCTTTACGCGCACCGTGGGTGGAGATGAAGTACTGCAGAACCGACAGACCTTCGCGGAAGTTCGCGGTGATCGGCGTCTCGATGATGGAGCCGTCCGGCTTGGCCATCAGACCACGCATACCGGCCAGCTGACGGATCTGGGCGGCGCTACCACGCGCACCGGAGTCCGCCATCATGTACATGGAGTTGAAGGACTCCTGCTCGACGGTCTTGCCTTCGCGATCGACCACCGGCTCTTTCGAGAGGTTGGCCATCATCGCCTTGGACACTTCGTCGTTGGCCTTCGACCAGAGGTCGATCACCTTGTTGTACTTCTCGCCCTGGGTGACCAGGCCAGAGGCGTACTGCGACTCGATTTCCTTCACTTCCTCGGTGGCGGCGTCGATGATGCGCGCCTTTTCTTCCGGGATGACGAAGTCGTTCACGCCGATCGACACACCGGAGATGGTCGAGTAGGCGAAACCGGTGTACATCAGCTGGTCAGCGAAGATGACGGTGTCCTTCAGACCCACGGTGCGGTAGCACTGGTTGATCAGCTTGGAGATCGCCTTCTTCTTCATCGGCTGGTTGACCACGTCGTAGGACAGGCCGGCCGGCACGATCTGGAACAGCAGCGCACGGCCGACGGTGGTGTCGACGATACGGGTGTTCTTGGTGATCGAACCGTCTTTTTCTTTGACGGTTTCGTTGATACGCACTTTCACGCGGGCGTGCAGGGACGCTTCGCCGGCGCGGAACACGCGGTCGACTTCCTGCAGGTCGGCGAAGACGCGACCTTCACCCTTGGCGTTCACCGCTTCACGGGTCATGTAGTACAGACCCAGAACCACGTCCTGCGACGGCACGATGATCGGCTCGCCGTTGGCGGGCGAGAGGATGTTGTTGGTCGACATCATCAGCGCGCGCGCTTCGAGCTGGGCTTCCAGGGTCAGCGGCACGTGAACGGCCATCTGGTCACCGTCGAAGTCGGCGTTGTACGCGGCGCAGACCAGCGGGTGCAGCTGAATCGCCTTACCTTCGATCAGTACCGGCTCGAACGCCTGGATACCCAGACGGTGCAGGGTCGGTGCACGGTTGAGCAGTACGGGGTGTTCGCGAATCACTTCGGCGAGAACGTCCCAGACCTCCGGCAGCTCGCGCTCGACCATCTTCTTGGCCGCCTTGATGGTGGTCGCCAGACCACGCATTTCCAGCTTGCCGAAGATGAACGGCTTGAACAGCTCGAGGGCCATCTTCTTCGGCAGACCGCACTGGTGCAGACGCAGGGTCGGGCCCACGGTGATCACGGAACGACCGGAGTAGTCCACGCGCTTACCGAGCAGGTTCTGACGGAAGCGACCTTGCTTACCTTTGATCATGTCGGCCAGCGACTTCAGCGGACGCTTGTTCGAGCCAGTGATGGCGCGACCGCGACGGCCGTTGTCGAGCAGGGCGTCGACCGCTTCCTGCAGCATGCGCTTTTCGTTACGCACGATGATGTCCGGCGCCGACAGATCGAGCAGGCGCTTCAGACGGTTGTTACGGTTGATCACGCGGCGATACAGATCGTTCAGATCCGAAGTCGCGAAGCGGCCGCCATCCAGCGGTACCAGCGGACGCAGGTCCGGCGGCAGCACCGGCAGAACGGTCAGCACCATCCACTCCGGCAGGTTGCCGGAGTCCTTGAAGGCTTCCATCAGCTTCAGGCGCTTGGACAGCTTCTTGATCTTGGTCTCGGAGTTGGTCTGCGGAATCTCTTCACGCAGGCGGCCGATCTCGTGATCCAGGTCGATGGCGTGCAGCAGCTCGCGCACGGCCTCGGCGCCCATGCGCGCGTCGAAGTCGTCACCGAACTCTTCGAGGGCTTCGAAGTACTGCTCGTCGTTCAGCAGCTGGCCCTTCTCGAGGGTCGTCATGCCCGGATCGATCACCACGTAGCTCTCGAAATAGAGCACGCGCTCGATGTCACGCAGGGTCATGTCCATCAGCAGGCCGATACGGGACGGCAGCGACTTGAGGAACCAGATGTGGGCAACCGGCGAGGCCAGTTCGATGTGCGCCATGCGCTCACGACGAACCTTGGCCAGGGCCACTTCAACGCCGCACTTCTCGCAGATCACGCCGCGATGCTTGAGGCGCTTGTACTTGCCGCACAGGCACTCGTAGTCCTTGACCGGGCCAAAGATCTTGGCGCAGAACAGGCCGTCGCGCTCAGGCTTGAAGGTACGGTAGTTGATGGTTTCCGGCTTTTTAACTTCACCGAACGACCACGAACGGATCATCTCAGGCGAGGCCAACCCGATGCGGATGGCGTCGAACTCTTCGATCTGACCCTGGTTTTTCAGCAAATTCAGTAGGTCTTTCAAGGCCTTTCCTCCTGGCGGAGCGGGCAGCGAGCTGGACTAGCCCCGCTGCCGATTCACGTCGTGTTATTCGGTTTCCAGATCGATGTCGATGCCGAGCGAACGGATCTCTTTGATCAGTACGTTGAAGGACTCGGGCATGCCCGGCTCCATACGGTGATCGCCATCCACGATGTTCTTGTACATCTTGGTACGGCCGTTCACGTCGTCCGACTTCACGGTCAGCATTTCCTGCAGGGTGTAGGCGGCACCGTAGGCTTCCAGCGCCCAGACCTCCATCTCCCCGAAGCGCTGACCACCGAACTGCGCCTTACCACCCAGCGGCTGCTGGGTAACCAGGCTGTAGGAACCAGTGGAACGGGCGTGCATCTTGTCGTCCACCAGGTGGTTCAGTTTCAGCATGTACATGTAGCCGACGGTGGTCGGGCGCTCGAACTGGTTACCGGTACGACCGTCGAACAGGCGCATCTGGCCGCTTTCCGGCAGATCGGCCAGCTTCAGCATGGCCTTGATCTCGGTTTCCTTGGCGCCGTCGAACACGGCAGTCGCCATCGGTACACCGCCCTTGAGGTTCTTCGCCAGCTCGAGGATCTCGTTGTCGGAGAACTCGTCGAGGTTTTCCTGACGACCACCGATCTCGTTGTAGATCTCGGCGAGGAACTTGCGCAGTTCGGCGACCTTGCGCTGCTCTTCGAGCATGCGGTTGATCTTCTCGCCCAGGCCCTTGGCCGCGAGGCCCAAGTGGGTTTCGAGGATCTGACCGACGTTCATACGCGACGGTACGCCCAGCGGGTTCAGAACGATGTCCACCGGCGTGCCGTTGGCGTCGTGCGGCATGTCTTCGACCGGCATGATCACCGAGACCACACCCTTGTTACCGTGACGACCGGCCATCTTGTCACCCGGCTGGATGCGACGGCGGATGGCCAGGTAGACCTTGACGATCTTCAGCACGCCCGGCGCCAAGTCATCGCCCTGCTGCAGCTTGCGCTTCTTGTCTTCGAACTTGTCGTCGAGCATCTGACGGCGGTCGGAGATGTAGGCCTGGGCCTTCTCCAGCTGCTCGTTCAGGGCGTCGTCGGCCATGCGCAGTTTGAACCACTGGCCACGCTCGAGACCGTCGAGGAACTCGTCGGTGATCGCGGTGCCTTTCTTCAGACCAGCGCCGCCTTCGGCGATCGCGCCAACCAGAGCCGAGCGCAGACGCTCGAAGGTCGCGCCTTCGACGATGCGGAACTCTTCGTTCAGGTCCTTGCGGATCTCGTCCAGCTGCTGCTTCTCGATGGCCAGGGCGCGGCTGTCGCGCTCGACGCCATCACGGGTGAAGACCTGCACGTCGATGACGGTACCCTTGGTGCCGGTCGGCACGCGCAGGGAGGTGTCCTTCACGTCGGACGCCTTCTCACCGAAGATCGCACGCAGCAGCTTCTCTTCCGGAGTCAGCTGGGTCTCGCCTTTCGGAGTGACCTTACCGACCAGGATGTCGCCCGGGCCGACTTCGGCACCGACATAGACGATACCGGCTTCGTCCAGCTTGTTCAGAGCCGCTTCACCCACGTTCGGGATGTCAGAGGAGATTTCCTCTGGGCCGAGCTTGGTGTCACGCGCCACACAGGTCAGTTCCTGGATGTGGATGGTGGTGAAGCGGTCTTCCTGAACCACGCGCTCGGACAGGCAGATGGAGTCTTCGAAGTTGAAGCCGTTCCACGGCATGAACGCCACGCGCATGTTCTGACCCAGCGCCAGTTCACCCATGTCGGTGGACGGGCCGTCGGCCATGATGTCGCCACGCGCTACCTGATCACCTTTGCTCACCAGCGGACGCTGGTTGATGCAGGTGTTCTGGTTGGAGCGGGTGTACTTGGTCAGGTTGTAGATGTCGACACCGGCTTCGCCAGTCTCGACTTCGTCATCGTTGACGCGAACCACGATACGGCTGGCATCGACCGAGTCGATCACCCCGCCACGGCGGGCCACTACGCAGACGCCGGAGTCACGGGCGACGTTGCGCTCCATGCCGGTACCTACCAGCGGCTTGTCGGCGCGCAGGGTCGGTACAGCCTGACGCTGCATGTTCGAACCCATGAGTGCACGGTTGGCGTCGTCGTGCTCGAGGAACGGAATCAGCGAGGCGGCAACCGAGACTACCTGCTTCGGCGATACGTCCATCAGGGTGACGTCTTCCGGCGCCTTCACGGTGAATTCGTTCAGGTGACGTACGGCAACCAGCTCGTCGACCAGCTCACCCTTGTCGTTCAGGGTGGCGGACGCCTGGGCGATCACGTGATCGGCTTCTTCGATGGCGGACAGGAACACGATCTCGTCGGTGACCTTGCCTTCCTTGACCACGCGATACGGGCTTTCCAGGAAGCCGTACTGGTTGGTGCGGGCGTAGGCAGCCAGCGAGTTGATCAGACCGATGTTCGGACCTTCCGGGGTTTCGATCGGGCACACGCGGCCGTAGTGGGTCGGGTGTACGTCGCGGACTTCGAAGCCGGCGCGCTCACGGGTCAGACCGCCCGGGCCGAGTGCGGAGACGCGGCGCTTGTGGGTGATCTCGGAGAGCGGGTTGTTCTGGTCCATGAACTGCGAGAGCTGGCTGGAACCGAAGAACTCCTTCACCGCCGCCGCAACCGGCTTGGCGTTGATCAGGTCCTGCGGCATCAGGCCTTCGCTTTCGGCCATCGACAGACGTTCCTTGACCGCACGCTCGACGCGCACCAGACCAACGCGGAACTGGTTCTCGGCCATCTCGCCGACGCAACGCACGCGACGGTTACCCAGGTGGTCGATGTCGTCGACGATGCCCTTGCCGTTACGGATGTCGACCAGAGTCTTGAGTACGGCAACGATGTCTTCCTTGCTCAGCACGCCCGAACCTTCGATCTCGGTGCGACCGATACGACGGTTGAACTTCATGCGGCCCACGGCGGACAGGTCGTAACGCTCGGCGCTGAAGAACAGGTTGTTGAACAGGGTCTCGGCAGCGTCCTTGGTTGGCGGCTCGCCGGGACGCATCATGCGGTAGATCTCGACCAGCGCTTCCAGCTGATTGGTGGTGCTGTCGATCTTCAGGGTATCGGAGATGAACGGACCGCAATCGATGTCGTTGGTGTACAGGGTCTCGAAGCGAACCACGTTGGCCTTGGCCATCTTGGCCAGCAGGTCGGCGGTCAGCTCGGTGTTGCACTCGGCGATGATCTCGCCGGTAGCCGGATGCACGATGGCCTTGGCAGTGGTACGGCCAATGACGTAATCGAGCGGAACTTCCAGCTCCTTGATGCCAGCCTTGTCCAGCTGGTTGATGTGGCGAGCCGTGATACGGCGGCCCTGCTCGACGATCACCTTGCCGCTGGCGTCCTTGATATCCAGAACCGCGACTTCGCCACGCAGGCGCTGCGGTACCAGCTCCAGGCTCAGGCTTTCGCCCTTAACATGGAAGACGTTGGTGTCGTAGAAGGCATCCAGTACTTCTTCAGTGCTGTAGCCCAGCGCGCGCAGCAGGACGGAAGCCGGCAGTTTACGGCGACGGTCGATACGTACGAATACCGCGTCCTTCGGGTCGAACTCGAAGTCCAACCACGAGCCGCGGTAAGGAATGATGCGAGCGGAGTACAGCAGCTTGCCCGAGCTGTGGGTCTTGCCACGGTCGTGGTCGAAGAACACACCTGGCGAACGGTGCAGCTGGGACACGATCACACGCTCGGTACCGTTGATGACGAAGGTACCGTTCTCGGTCATGAGCGGAATTTCGCCCATGTACACTTCCTGCTCTTTGATGTCCTTGATCGCTTTGTTCGACGATTCTTTGTCGAAAATGATCAGGCGTACTTTTACGCGCAGCGGCACGGCGAAGGTCACGCCACGCAGGACGCACTCCTTGACGTCGAACGCCGGCTCGCCCAGGCGATAGCCGACGTACTCCAGGGCAGCGTTGCCGGAGTAGCTGATGATCGGGAATACCGATTTGAAGGCCGCATGCAGGCCGATGTCGCGGAATTGTTCCTTGCTCACCCCTTGCTGCAGGAATTCGCGATAGGAATCCAGCTGGATGGCCAGGAGGTAAGGCACATCCATGACATCCGGCAACTTGCTAAAGTCCTTGCGGATACGTTTTTTCTCAGTGTATGAGTAAGCCATCAGCGTTCCCCAGCTTGGTCACCTGCTTATTTGGTCAACGCCGGCGGCGGTGACCAGAAAATCGTGCAAACCCTCGGTTTGCAACCGCCTCTCGGGCGGGATTTCCCGGCTCCAGGCCAACTGACGAACAGTCGACCTAGAACGGAAAAAGGCCGGTGGCAAAAGCCACCAGCCATCAGCCTTGTGCGAGTCGCGCGGGCTGTAGACGCAAGGCGCGAGCTTACTTGAGCTCGACCTTGGCGCCAGCTTCTTCCAGCTTCTTCTTGGCGTCTTCAGCAGCTTCTTTGCTCAGACCTTCAGCGATAACCTGAGGAGCGGTGTCGACCTTCTCCTTGGCTTCTTTCAGGCCCAGACCGGTCAGCTCGCGAACGGCCTTGATCACGTTCACTTTCTTGTCGCCAGCTTCAGCCAGAACGACGTTGAACTCGGTCTGCTCTTCAACAGCAGCAGCGGCAGCAGCCGGGCCAGCAGCAACAGCAGCGGCAGCGGTTACACCGAAGGTTTCTTCCATCGCTTTGATCAGCTCGACGATTTCCATAACGGATTTCTGGCCGATAGCTTCGATGATTTGCTCGTTAGTCAGAGACATGACTATCAATTCCTGTATTGGGGTGACGGCCTAGGCGACCATCAAATTAAACGTTTGATTTCGAAAGTGCTCACGCCGCCTTAGGCAGCAGCAGCTTCTTTCTGGTCGCGAATGGCTGCCAGGGTGCGAGCGAGTTTGCTGGTGGCGCCTTGAATAACGCTCATCAGCTGGGCGATGCCCTCGTCGCGAGTCGGCAGACTTGCCAGTACGTCGATCTGGTTTGCTGCGAGGTACTTGCCCTCGAACGCAGCTGCCTTGATCTCGAACTTGTCCTGACCCTTGGCGAACTCTTTGAACAAACGAGCGGCAGCGCCCGGGTGTTCGTTGGAGAAAGCGATCAGGGTCGGGCCTTTGAACACGTCGTTGAGCACGTCGAACTGAGTGCCTTCAACGGCGCGCTTGAGCAGGGTGTTACGCACGACTTTCACGTACACACCAGCTTCGCGGGCCTCTTTACGGAGTCCGGTCATTGCGCCGACAGTCACGCCACGGGCATCAGCCACGACAGCGGACAGACCGGCTTTGGCAGCCTCGTTGACTTCAGCGACGATGGCCTTCTTGTCTTCGAGTTTAATTGCCACGGGTTTACTCCTGGATTTTACCGTTTCGCCAAACCGAGGTTCGGCGGCGTTTTGGTGTCTGATTCGGTAACGAATCGGGAGCACCATCTGCGTAGGCCATCAGGCGAGCCTGACATTTAAAACCTGAGTCACCTACGGTCTTGGATAGCCCCCGCCAGGCAGGGACCCCAATCTTTCAAAGCCGGCAGCACGAGGCTGCCGGCCCAATCACTTACGCGTCGAGCGAAGCCTGATCGATGAGCAGACCCGGGCCCATGGTGGTGCTCAGGGTCACGCGCTTGACGTAGATGCCTTTCGAGGTCGACGGCTTCAGACGCTTCAGGTCGGACAGCAGGGCTTCCACGTTCTGCTTCAGCGCGGCGGCTTCGAAGCCGACCTTACCAACGGAGGTGTGGATGATGCCGTTCTTGTCGGTACGGAAACGCACCTGACCAGCCTTGGCGTTCTTCACAGCGGTAGCGACGTCCGGAGTCACGGTGCCGACTTTCGGGTTCGGCATCAGGCCGCGCGGGCCCAGTACCTGGCCCAGCTGGCCAACGACGCGCATGGCGTCCGGGGAAGCGATGACCACGTCGTAGTTCAGATCGCCGGCCTTCATTTCGGCAGCCAGATCGTCCATACCAACCTTGTCAGCACCGGCAGCCAGGGCAGCTTCAGCGCCCGGACCCTGGGTGAACACGGCAACGCGTACGGTCTTGCCAGTGCCGTTCGGCAGAACGGTGGCGCCACGTACGACCTGGTCGGATTTACGCGGGTCTACGCCCAGGTTCACGGCGACATCGAAAGACTCGGTGAACTTGACGGCAGACAGCTCGGCCAGCAGGCTGACAGCTTCTTCGAAAGTGTAGGCCTTGCCGGCTTCAACCTTGGCCGCGATGGCCTTTTGGCGCTTGGTCAACTTAGCCATTACACACCCTCCACGTTCAGGCCCATGCTACGAGCGGAGCCGGCGATGGTGCGCACGGCCGCATCCAGGTCAGCAGCAGTCAGATCGGCCTGCTTGGTCTTGGCGATCTCCTCCAGCTGAGCACGGGTAACGGTGCCTACTTTGACGGTGTTCGGACGAGCGGAGCCGCTGGTCAGGCCGGCGGCCTTCTTCAGCAGTACCGATGCCGGGGTGCTCTTGGTTTCAAAGGTGAAGCTGCGGTCGCTGTAAACGGTGATGATCACAGGAGTCGGCAGACCAGGTTCCATGCCCTGAGTCTTGGCGTTGAACGCCTTGCAGAATTCCATGATGTTCACGCCGTGCTGACCCAGAGCGGGACCGACGGGTGGCGACGGGTTTGCCTGACCGGCTTTTACCTGCAGCTTGATATAAGCCTGAATCTTCTTAGCCATTAGCTACTCCAATTTCGGGTTCGAACGCCTGACGGCTCCCCGAGGTTACTTACGCATTTATCCCAGTGACGACAAAACCCCGCAGCCTAAGGCTGCGGGGTGAGGGATGCTTATGTCAGTTATGCCTTCTCGACCTGACTGAACTCCAGCTCGACCGGGGTGGAGCGACCGAAGATGGTCACAGCAACCTGGATGCGGCTCTTCTCGTAATTCACTTCTTCGACCACACCGCCGAAATCGGCGAACGGGCCATCGATAACTCGTACCATCTCGCCCGGCTCGAACAGCGTCTTCGGCTTGGGCTTGTCGCCACTGTCGGCAACACGACGCAGAATGGCTTCGGCTTCTTTTTCGGTGATCGGCGCCGGCTTGTCGGCTGTACCACCAATGAAGCCCATGACGCGCGGCGTATCCTTGATCAAGTGCCAAGTAGCCTCGTTCATTTCCATCTGCACTAGAACATAGCCAGGGAAGAACTTGCGCTCACTCTTGCGCTTCTGACCATTGCGCATCTCGACCACCTCTTCAGTGGGAACGAGAATCTCGCCGAAGTCATCTTCCATACCAGCCAGTTTCACGCGCTCGATGAGCGAGCGCATGACATGCTTCTCGTAACCCGAGTAAGCATGCACGACGTACCAACGCTTAGCCACGAGACACCCTTAACCAACAATCAGGGAAATAAGCCAACCGAGCAGGGAATCGAGCCCCCACAACAGCAGCGCCATGACCAACACCACAGCGACCACGATCAGAGTAGTCTGAGTGGTCTCCTGGCGAGTCGGCCAAACAACCTTACGAATCTCGACGCGCGCTTCTTTCAGCAGTACCGCGAAAGCCTGACCGCGAACAGTCTGAAACGCCACGAATGCAGCAACAGCGCCAAGCACGACCAAACCCAGAACACGATACAGAACAGGCTCTGCAGAAAAGTACTGATTACCCACCACACCCACTACAACCAGGGCAGCGACAACCAGCCACTTGACCAGATCAAAGCGAGAGTCTTTGGCTTCAGCCTTAACATTCATTCGAGAGGATCCTGTGAAAGACACGCCAAATTCGTTAGAAAATGGCAGGTCAGGAGGGAATCGAACCCCCAACCTGCGGTTTTGGAGACCGCCGCTCTGCCAATTGAGCTACTGACCTAGAACAAAATCAGGCCGGCCATTATGCCGACCTGAGAGGGACAGATCAACCGATTATTCGATGATCTTGGCAACCACGCCGGCACCAACGGTACGACCACCTTCGCGAATTGCGAAGCGAAGGCCGTCTTCCATGGCGATCGGCTTGATCAGGGTAACAACCATTTTGATGTTGTCGCCCGGCATTACCATCTCAACGCCTTCCGGCAGTTCGCACGAACCGGTCACGTCAGTGGTACGGAAGTAGAACTGCGGACGATAGCCTTTGAAGAACGGGGTGTGACGACCACCTTCTTCTTTGGACAGCACGTACACTTCAGCTTCGAACTTGGTGTGCGGCTTGATGGTGCCCGGCTTGGCCAGAACCTGACCACGCTCAACTTCATCACGCTTGGTGCCGCGCAGCAGCACGCCGCAGTTCTCACCAGCACGACCTTCGTCCAGCAGCTTGCGGAACATCTCAACGCCGGTGCAGGTGGTTTTGGTGGTCGGACGCAGACCAACGATTTCGATTTCTTCCTGGATCTTGACGATACCGCGCTCGACACGACCGGTCACAACAGTACCGCGGCCGGAGATCGAGAATACGTCTTCGATCGGCATCAGGAACGGACGGTCGATGGCACGAACCGGCTCAGGGATGTAGGTGTCCAGCGTTTCAACCAGCTTCTTGACGGCAGTGGTGCCCATCTCGTTGGTGTCTTCGCCGTTCAGCGCCATCAGCGCGGAACCGATGATGATCGGAGTGTCGTCACCCGGGAAATCATAGGTGCTCAGCAGGTCGCGAACTTCCATCTCGACCAGCTCCAGCAGCTCAGCGTCGTCAACCATGTCAGCCTTGTTCAGGAAGACAACGATGTACGGTACGCCAACCTGACGGGACAGCAGGATGTGCTCACGAGTTTGCGGCATGGGGCCGTCGGCAGCCGAACAGACCAGAATCGCGCCGTCCATCTGGGCAGCACCAGTGATCATGTTCTTCACGTAGTCGGCGTGACCCGGGCAGTCAACGTGCGCGTAGTGACGAATGGTGGAATCGTACTCTACGTGGGCAGTGTTGATGGTGATACCACGAGCCTTCTCTTCCGGCGCGCTGTCGATCTTATCGAAGTCAACACGGGCCGAACCGAATACTTCGGAGCAGACGCGGGTCAGAGCAGCGGTCAGAGTGGTTTTACCGTGGTCAACGTGACCGATGGTGCCAACGTTGACGTGCGGTTTGTTACGTT
Source organism: Ectopseudomonas mendocina (assembly GCF_008041835.1). Lineage (GTDB taxonomy): Bacteria > Pseudomonadota > Gammaproteobacteria > Pseudomonadales > Pseudomonadaceae > Aquipseudomonas. Next base: position 3,559 of record NZ_VRYE01000032.1, on the reverse strand, counting down.
CGAATTTCTCTTTAGCCATCTTGACCGTCTCCTAGCGAAGAATTGAGCAAGCCATGCCGCCATTAAAACAAAGGCAGATACTTTCATATCTGCCTTCATTAGATGGAGCTCATGAGCGGATTTGAACCGCTGACCTCACCCTTACCAAGGGTGTGCTCTACCAGCTGAGCTACATGAGCCAAACTCTTTTGCGCCACCTACAAACTGGAGCGGGTAGCGGGAATCGAACCCGCATCATCAGCTTGGAAGGCTGAGGTTCTACCACTGAACTATACCCGCGGAGCTTGCAGCTCACGCTGAATCTGGTGGAGGGGGAAGGATTCGAACCTTCGAAGTCGATGACGTCAGATTTACAGTCTGATCCCTTTGGCCGCTCGGGAACCCCTCCAAAGTGAGGCGGCATTTTCTAGACCTGCCACCCTACTGTCAAGCTTTTTCTCATTAAAATCTTGAGGTTAGCTAATTCGACAGCATCTTCGTCGGGAAACAACTTTGACCACCCTGCGAAGCGGGCGCCATTCTATGCAAACTACTGAGGCAATGCAACGCCTTCACATGGCATTAATTGATGCTGCAAACCCGCGAAGTCTCCCGCGAGCTGGCCAAGCAAAAATTCATCGGCCAATCGCCGGCTTTCCGGGGATACACGCACCCAAAAACTACGATGCGCACGCGACAACTCCCGCACTTGCGGCTCATAACCGGCATTACGCAAGCGCTGCATGACGCTGGCAGCCGAATCGCTACGCGGGAAAATACCAAGCGATATACCATTGGCCAGCTCACCCTGGGTGATGATGTAGCTATCAATGCGCCGGGCCTGCAACTCGCGCAGTTGCCTCAATGAAGCCTGACGCGAAGACAGGGGCGGCAGATAAACCCAGTATTCGACACCGGCAGCGGCATCGACACTGCGCACGTCGGCCTCGATATCCAGGCTCAGCAGACGCTGCTCCACCACACGCGCCCTCTCCTCCTGCTCGAAGCTCCCCAGAAAGAGACATACAGCAGCCTCGACAGGAGCCGCAGCGGGCGGCGCTTGCACCCGTGCGCCAGACGCATCCGCCTCACTCAAGAGCTGTATATCCTTGCGCGCCGTCTGGTAAGCAGCTGCCGGCGCCACCTCCTTGGCACGCAAGGGCGCCTGCTGCTGATGCCAGACGTAATAAAAGGCATTCAGCAATAGAAGCAATAGCAGAATCCAGCGCATGACTTGCCTCAGCTCATGGGGCAGGCGATGGCCAGCCCAACAAATACCAGATCAGGAACAACCTGCGCCCCCGGAACCACGTCGCGCACCAACTCGGCATCGCCTCCGGTGAGAAAAACCTCAAAGCCATCAGGAAAATGCACCTGCGCCTGCCGCAGCTGCTCAGCAACAAAACCTCGCAGCATCATTACACAACCACGCTCGACGGCCTCTGCAGTGGAACGCCCAGGTTCCAGCTCCTGCAGCGCCGCCAGCGCAACCTGGCGGTCATAGCGTATGCGCCGGGTATGGGTGCTGAGTTGATCACGCATCAATGGCAGACCTGGGCAAATGAACCCACCAAGATGCTGACCATCAGCGGAAATAAAATCAGCCGTCACTGCCGTCCCAAGATCGAGCACCAGACAAGCACACCGCCCCAGGTGATAGGCGCCCAGGACAGCCAGCCAACGATCAAGACCAAGGCGCTGAAAGTCCTCGTAACCATTGCACACCACACCAACCTGACGAGCCGACTGCGCACATACGGCATCGACACCCAGAGAGTCCCTCAGACGCACCAACAACTGCTCTGTCTCGACATCACTGCGCACGCTGACCAGGCGGCAGCGCGTTACACACACTGCCGAGGCATTCGCCAACGCGTCGAAGAGCGCAGCATCCGAGTCCACTACGCCCGCCAGCAAACGGCGTCCGTCTTCGGAAATCACTCGCCACTTTATAAAGCTGTTCCCGCAGTCGAGCTCAAGAATCATGCTGCAGCCTCAGGCTCAACTCTCCGCCACTGAACGCATGCTCAACACCCTCGACGCTCAGCCGTATAGCGCCACGCCCGTCAACACCAAGGACCGTACCCAAGGTGGCATTATTGCCCGCCGTCAGGGCCACATTGCGCCCGCACCAGGCGTGCAGGGCCTCCCACTCATCTCGCAGGCTGGCAAATCCGCCCTGCCAGTGACGAGACAGACACTCCCGCAACTGCTGCAACAGGCGCACAGCCAATTCATTACGGTCGACCATTCGCCCGATACATTGCCGCACCGAAGTCCACGGCTGGTCGATGGCGATAGTCGCATCGATCATCATATTGACGTTGATACCAATCCCTATGACCACATGGCAGACATCAGCCGGGTCACCTGCAAGCTCCAGAAGTATCCCGGAGATCTTGTGCCCGGCACACAGCACGTCATTCGGCCACTTGAGCCCTACATCGCCTAAACCCGAATCCTGCAGCGTCTTTGCAACAGCAAGCCCAACCGTGAGGCTCAACGCCTCAACCTGGCTCATACCGCCGTCGACACGCAACACGAGACTGCAATATAGATTCTCGGCAAAAGGACTCACCCAGGCCCGGCCACGCCGGCCACGTCCAGCCATCTGCCGCTCAGCAAGCAGCACGAAGGGGGCTTTTACCCCTGCATCAAGGCGCCGGAAAATTTCAGCGTTGGTCGAGTCAACACTGGTCTCAACGAAGATTGGCCATTGCAGCAATGCTGTTTCACGAGAAAGACGTTCAGCATCCAGCAAGACCATCGGCGACGACAATCGGTAGCCGCGCCCGGGAACTTTGAACACACCGATGCCCAACTCAGCCTCCAGGCCTTGCAACTGCTTCCAGACAGCACTGCGACTTATCCCCAGATGCGCTCCGAGAGCCTCACCGGAATGGAATCGGCCATCCTGTAGAAGTTTCAGCAATTCCAGCATGCCAGGCCCCACCAAGAACAAGGCTGGCATGATAACGATGAGGTCAGGACTTGCATAGAAACGTGGGGAGTGAAGAACAAGGAATGCTCACCAAGCGCCATTGCAGAATGCGCAGCACTTACCACAACACCCGAGAGACATCAGACGCCGACATATGTAACCGCTCCATAAACCCCACCTTCAACTGACCTGTCCGTTCCCGGATGCTGGGCTCCCCATTTTTTCCCGTGGAGCTCCGTCATGATGCGTCCCGACGCCAAGGTGCAAAAAGTCTACCTCTACCCAAAGCCCGTCGATTTCCGCAAATCCATCAACGGCCTGGCCGCTCTGGTCGAGCTGGACATCAAGGTGGAAGTGTTCAACCCCGTGCTGTTCGTGTTCCTCAACCACACCCGCAGTCAGGTCAAGATCCTCTACTGGGAGCGCAATGGCTTCTGCCTGTGGCTCAAGCGTTTGGAAGCCGAACGCTTCAAGCCCAAGCCCGATGCCTGCCACGAGGCCATCGAGCTGACGGTCGATGAGTTGAACTGGCTGCTCGACGGCATCGACCTGTGGCGCAACCGTCCGCACCAGATACTGACCCCGCCTTTCGTGAGCTGAGCCGGTCTAATCCACGGCCATGATCGCCGTGCCGGCGCC
>NZ_VRYE01000031.1 GCF_008041835.1 Ectopseudomonas mendocina | reverse complement strand
TGGGCGCCTGGGAAGAAGACACCGAAAAGCGTTGGTAGGAATTACGTTGTTTTTTGGTTCCATTGCTCCACAAACCCCAGAGTCGCTAGCCGCAAAGACCACCGGCACATCAAGCATGTTAGCGGTACTGCCTAGGTGTTTTACCAGTCCAGTTTTTAAACGCACGGGAAAAAGCGCTTTGTTCGGAGTAGCCCAGCAGCATGGCTATCTCGACAAAAGTCAGACCTCCTTCTTTTAGATAACGACAACCTAGCTGCTCGCGTACTGCATCGAGCAGGACTTGGTAGGAATACTGATAATCCGCTAGCTGGCGCTGCAATGTGCGCGGCGAGCAACCCATCTCTTGTGCCACCTGCATCAAGGACACCCGGCTTTCCGGGATGAGTTTTAGTAATATTGCCTGCAACTGCTGCAAAAAAGCGTTATTGGGAACAAGCGCTGCGCCGACAGCCTCTGCCTGCTCCTTGCGCACCAGATGAAAGGCCCGCTGCAATGCACTTGTTTCACCTTGGGCGGCCAACGCATAGTCCACCGTAACCCCCGGCATGGTTGAGCCAAAATGCACTGGGCAACCGAAAAACACCTGATAAGGCGCGCTGTCTTTTGGCGCCTGTTCTGTGAGATCAACCCGCAGCAACTGACAGCTATCTGGGAAACGCTGGCGCATGAAGGTCACTAAGGTGGCCAGCGCCACTTGAACAAAAAGCGCATTTTCATCACCTAAGCGATCCGGCCAGGCCAGGCGGTAGCCGTTTGCTACTGTTTCTAGGCGACAAAAATCTACGCTATAAAAACGCCGCTCACACAACTGGTAGGTTTGCAGCGCATCGACCAAGGTTTCGCAGTTGAGCAACAGGTAGCCGAGCACGCCGATATGCCTGAGCTTGGCGTGCGAACCAATCTCCAGGCCAAGCTCAGGCTTAGGGTAGAGCGCGGCTGCGGTGGCCAATACTGACCGCCACTGCTCAACCGGCACCGTCTCTCGTTCGGCCATCTGCGCTAAGCGGCTATGCAGGTCCGAACTGTGAATGCCGCGCTGCTCCAGCCATAACTGAAGAATGCCGGTGAATTGCCCCGATATCCGAATAAACATCTACGCACCCTCGAAAGACGAGGCCTAACTTACTTGGCGTGATTGGTCAATACACTAACAGACTGCCTACCTATTATTGCTAATACAACAAGCAAAGTGAGGCTCTGGACAATGACGACAATAGACAGCAAATCACAACGTAAGCCGCTTCTGTTCTGGGGCTGGGGCTACGCCGATGAAAAACTGAGCGATGAGGAAAACCGTCTTATTGAGGGCTTGATTAAGCTTCTGGTGCCCAAAGGCGCTGTTGAGCTGCCAGCGCCGCAAGTCGACGAATTTGAGCTGGCGGATTCAAGATTGAAAAACCTGCCCCCTGCGCTGCAAGAGATGGTTTCGCTAACCGCCTACGACCGACTGGTACACAGTTACGGCAAGTCTTATCCGGATATGGCGCGCATGTATTTGCGTCACGCGCCCAATGCGCCTGATGGCGTGGCGTTCCCCAAAACAGAGCAGGATATCCAGGCTATTTACCAATATGCCGCAGAAAACAAGGTCGCCGTTATCCCGTTCGGTGGCGGCACTAGTGTCTGCGGTGGCGTGGAAGCGGATGTCGGCGATCATTACCACGCCACCTTGAGCGTGGACATGCAGAACTTTAATCAGGTGCTGCAGGTGGACCCGATCAGCCGGCGCGCTCGAATTCAAGCCGGCATACAAGGCCCTGCTATGGAGGCCGCACTAAAACAGCACGGCCTGACCCTGCGCCATTATCCGCAGAGCTTTCCCTTTGTCACCCTCGGCGGCATGATCGCGACCCGCGCCGGGGGCCACTTTGCCACCGTCTACACTCATATCGAAGACATGCTGGAGGCCACTCGCACAGTAACCCCCCGTGGTGTGATAGAGACCCGCGCACTGCCCGGCTCAGGTGCTGGCCCCTCTGCTGACCGGATGATCTGCGGCTCTGAAGGCATTCTGGGGATTATTACCGAAGCAACCATGCGGCTGCAGCACAGGCCCAAGTGGCGCGCCACCGCATCTGTGATCTTCAATAACTTTCTTCAAGGCGCTGAAGCGGTACGACTGATATCGCAGTCGGGCTTATTTCCGGCCAACTGCCGTCTGCTTGACGAGCAAGAGGTGCTGAGCAACCAAGTGGCCGACAAACCTTGTGCGGTGCTGGTACTGGGCTTCGAGTCTGCAGACCATGAGGTCAAGCACAGCATGCAGCGCGCCCTTGAAATCGCCTGCGACAACGGCGGCAAACTGCAGGGTGAAGTTAGCTATTCCGCCGGAGCAGAGGATAAAAAGCAGGGCGCGGCGCAGTCTTGGCGCAATGCCTTTATCCGCATGCCGTACTGGCGCAATCGCCTCACCGCGTTCGGCATTGTCGCTGACACCTTTGAAACCGCGATCACCTGGGATCGTTTCCCTGATTTTTATCGCACCGTAAAGCGCGAAATGGAAAAGGCCATCGCCGAGGTCAGCGGCTATCCATGCTCCTTCTCCTGCCGTTTTACCCATATTTATCCCGACGGCCCTGCGCCCTACTTCACCTTCTATATGGTGGGCGATACCCAGGGTGATTTGCACAAGGCGATCGACAAGTGGAAGGTCATCAAGCAGCTGTCATTACAGCTGTTAGCCGATCACGGCGCCACAGCGACCCATCACCATGCGATTGGCCGCGATCACCGCTTTGGTTATGAACAACAAAGCTCGCCGCTGTTCCGGCAAACGCTGGCAGCGAGCAAACACTTTCTTGACCCGGCGGGGATACTCAACCCCGGCGTACTCATCGATCCGGTTGGCAAGGCGGTCGGGATCACCGGTGTTTTAAGCAACCTGAACCATGCACCGCGAGGAAACAAGCATGCTGACGACTGAAAACAGCCTGCTGCTGATTGTTGATGTGCAAGGCAAGCTGGCGCAGATAATGGATAACCGCGAAGCTCTTTTTGCTAATTTGCAACGCATGGTAAAAGGCGCCCTGACACTCAACCTGCCCATCGTCTGGGCCGAGCAGTTACCAGAAAAGCTTGGTCCCACCATCCCAGAGATAGCTGAGCTACTGACCGACTATGCGCCTTGCGCAAAGTCCAGCTTTAGCTGCTGCGCCAATAGCGAGTTGATGGGCAGCATCGAAAGCATCGGCCGCAAGCAGGTACTACTGGTCGGTATTGAGGCACATATCTGTGTTTATCAAACCGCTGCAGACCTACTCAAACAGGGCTATGAAGTGGAGGTAATAGCCGATGCCGTTGGCTCGCGAATGGGCGAAAACCGGCTTATTGGCTTGAATAAAATGGAGAAAATGGGCGCTGACATAGGCTGCACCGAAGGTGCGCTATTTGAGCTGATGCGCTCGGCAACGCACCCCGCGTTCAGAAACATTCAGCGAATAGTAAAATAGCGGTGATGTGCTGCGCACGGTATTCGCGAGGCTGGACCTGAAAGCTGCGCGGTCTGCCATCGACCTGCACCTGCTGCTGGCCGGGCTTGACGGTGAGCGGGATGCCGAGGATGGCGATCCAGCGCTGGTCGTCTTCGCGAATCACCAATGCCGGTTTGTCCTGATAGCGCACGTGCGGTGGGGTGGCCCCGTTACCCAGGCTCATTACCGCGACGCCACCCGGTACAGGCTTGTTCAGTAGGCGAGTAATGAAGCCTTCGGCATGCACGGGAAGGGTAAAGGCGAGTGACAGCAGCAGGGCAATAACACGGGGCATGAGCGGTTCCGCTTGAGAAGGACGGTTCATCCTCGCGTAAACGCCAGGCGAGGGGAAGGGCCCGGCGTCGAGGCATGGAGGTCGACGGGCTGATGTGCTGCGGAAGGTAGTTCAGACAAGGCTCGGGAGAAGTACCGGAAGCCTTGTTTCAGAGCAGCGGCAGCGTAACCGGCTGCAGGTGGTTGTCTTCGACCCGTACATCCAGTTCGCCTTCGCCGAGACGGGCCTTGAGGCGTTGGCCGGGGAGCGTCTGACTGGCGCAGCGAACTGCCTGACCACGCTCATCCAGCAGGATGCTGTAGCCCCGGGACAATGTTGCCAGCGGGCTGACGGCGTTGAGCGTCTGCGCCAGACCCTGCAAGTGCTGGCGGCGGCTGTTCAGGCTCTCCTGCATGGCGCGCGGCATGCGCCCGGACAGATGCTCCAGGCGCTGGCGCAGCAGTGTCAGTGTGCGCCCCGGATGTTGTGCGCCGAGGCGAGTGTCGAGTCGGGCCAGCCGTTCCTGGCTGGCGCCCAGGCGGCGCTCGATGCCGTGTAACAGACGTCGTTCGAGGTCATCAATGCGCTGGGATTGCTGTTGCAAACGCTCACCGGGATGGCGCAAGCGCCGGCTCAGACCTTCGAGGCGCGAGTGTGGGGTTTGGGGAGCAATGGAACCAAAAACCAACGTAAGCCCTACCAACGCTTTTAGGTGGCTTCTTCCCAGGCCCCCGACCCGACAAAACAGTTGCGCATGTCGGCCTTCTTGCCGATCTGGCTGAG
>NZ_VRYE01000030.1 GCF_008041835.1 Ectopseudomonas mendocina | reverse complement strand
GGGTTTGGGGAGCAATGGAACCAAAAACCAACGTAAGCTCTGAATCCCACCGTAAAGGGGCTTTCCGATCTCCAGCTCACCCGCCAGGCATTACTCTCTGATCAGTGCCTCGATGATCGGGCAGATCGTTCCGCCGTCTCCCGCATCACATTGCTGCACCAGTTCGCCTAACAGTTGCTGCATGACGACCAAGTCGGCCATCTTCTGCTCGATCAACGCGAGCTTGCGTGCAGCCCGTGCTCGCGTTTCGGCACAGGCGCACGACTCATCCAGCGTCAGCAGTCCACCGACTTCCGAGAGCGTGAAACCCAGCGCCTGAGCCCGCTTGATGAAACGCAGTCGCTTCACCATGTCCACCGGATAGCGCCGATGGCCACCCAAGGGTTTGGCTGGTTCATCCAGCAGCCCGCGTCGCTGGTAGTAGCGGATCGTCTCGACGTTCACCCCGGCGGCGTCTGCCAGCTTGCCAATGGTCAGCTCTGTGGCCATCACTTTCTCCTTGATTCCGTACTTTGGTACGGAGTTTAGAATAGCACCTAGGCAATCAGGCTCAGGAGATGGGAATGGGGATGCAACTCACCGGGAAAGGCTCGCTGGTCGCGAGTTCGCTGACCGCCATCGGTGCGTCGGTGTGCTGTGTCGGGCCACTGGTGCTGTTGGCACTCGGTGTCGGCGGTACGTGGGTGGGCGCTCTGACCATGATGGAGCCACTACGCCCCCTCTTCATCGGGTTGACTCTACTGTTCCTGGGATTGGCATTCCGCAAGCTCTACCTGGTGCCACAGGTTTGTACGCCAGGTACACCCTGCGCCGATCCGCGCACGCTCGTGCGACAGCGACGCGTGTTCTGCATCGTCAGCGGGCTGCTGCTCGGCCTATTGGCCGTGCCGTGGCTCGCCCCGCTGTTCTACTGAAGGGGATTAACC
>NZ_VRYE01000003.1 GCF_008041835.1 Ectopseudomonas mendocina | reverse complement strand
TGTGTAAGCGCTGTGAGGCGTTGAGCTAACCAATACTAATTGCCCGTGAGGCTTGACCATATAACACCCAAACAATCTGCCCTCAAAGCAGAGGGTGTCGATGGTGAAGTCGACACAAAGCCGAAAATTTGCGAGAGCTACAAGCCTCTATCACGTATCCAAGGGATAGCGCCTAACCGCGACATCCCAACCGAATTGCTTGACGACCATAGAGCGTTGGAACCACCTGATCCCATCCCGAACTCAGTAGTGAAACGACGCATCGCCGATGGTAGTGTGGTGCTTCACCATGTGAGAGTAGGTCATCGTCAAGCTCCTATACGAAACCCCAGATCGCACAGCGGTCTGGGGTTTCTTCTTTGCGGCGCGGAAAATAGAGCTGCGCGTAGGGGGCGCTGCGCGGTAAGCGAACGGTAAGCGAACGGGCATTACACCTTGCCGACGGATACCCAGTTATGCGGCAGCAGCTCGGCCAGAGCGCTGGCCTTCTGCGTCGGCAGGCGCGTGAGCACGTCCTTCAGGTAGGCGTACGGATCATGCCCGTTCAGGCGGGCTGACTGGATCAGCGTCATCAAGGCTGCGCCACGCTGGCCACTGCGTAGCGAGCCGGCAAACAGCCAGTTGGCGCGTCCCAGGGCCCAGGGGCGGATCTGGTTCTCGATCCAGTTGTTGTCGATGGGGAGGTTGCCGTCATCCAGGTAGCGCACCAACGCTGCCCAGCGCTTGAGGCTCTAGTCGAGTGCTTTGGCGATCGCGCTGCCCTCCGGCACCTTCTGCCGCTGCCCAAGCATCCAGCTATGCAGGCCATCGATGATTGGCCTGGCTTTGTCCTGGCGCAGTTGCCGTCGCTGTTCGGCGAGTAGCTCTCGCCCTTCGCGTTCCACATCGTAGAGCTGACCGATGTACTGGAGGGCCTGCTCGGCCAGTTGGCTCTGGTTGGCGGCATGCAGGTCGAAGAACTTGCGCCGTGCATGGGCCATGCAGCCGATCTCGGTCACGCCTTGCTCGAAGCTGGCCTTGTAGCCGGCGAAGTCGTCGCAGACCAGTTTGCCTTGCCAGTCGCCCAGGAAGCTGCGCGCATGCTCGCCAGCCCGACTCGGCCTGAAGTCGTAGACCACGGCCTTCAGGTCGGCGAAGGGGCTGGGTGCATAGGCCCAGACGTAAGCCCGCTGGGTCTTCTTCGTGCCCGGGGCGAGCATCTGCACCGGGGTTTCGTCGGCGAGGATGACGTCCTGCTGGAGCAGGCAGTCGCGCAGGGCATCGACCAGGGGTTGCAGCTGGACGCCGCAAGCGCCGACCCATTGCGCCAGCGTGGAACGCGCGATGGCAAGCCCGGCGCGGGCGAAGATCTTTTCCTGGCGGTATAGCGGCAGGTGATCGGCGAACTTGGCCACCATGACCTGAGCCAGTAGCCCGGCAGTCGGGATGCCCTTGTCGATCACCTGCGCCGGCACTGGGGCCTGGATCAGCGTTTCACACTGGGCGCAGACCCACTTGCCACGGATATACCGCTCGACGGTGAAGGTGCCCGGGGTGTAGTCGAGCTTCTCGCTGACGTCTTCACCGATGCGCTTGAGCTGGCAGCCGCAGGCACACTGGGTGCTGTCCGGCTCGTGAAGTATCAGCGTGCGCGGCAGTTCGGCCGGCAGAGGCGCTCGCTTGGGCTGCTGCCGTAGCTCGCGCTTGGCGGACTTTGTCGGACCGCCTCAAGCTCTGCCTCGATGGCGGCGATGTCGGCATCGATCATCTCGTCGAGCAGATTGAGCTGGTCGGCATTGAGCTGCTCGCTGCGGCGGGCGAAGCGGTGGCGCCGCAGCACGGCGAGTTCGTGGTTCAACCGCTGGTTGAGCGTTTCCAGGTGATCGACGCGCTGACTCAACTGCGCGGCCAGTTGGCGCAGTTGCTCGGGTGTCAGCTGATCGAAAGCGGCAGGGTTCATGGCGTCGAGTGTGAGGAATCCCGGCGCCCTCGGCGATAGGCCATTGGCCTAATTGCACGTCGGCTACAGGAGCCTGATCTCGGCATTGGGCCCAAGACGCTGCGAGGGCCGATCACCAGGGCCTGCAACTGCTCGGTACTGAGTTCCAACGGCTGCCCCTGCCCATTGCCCGACCAGACGAAGCGCCCCTTATTCAGCCTGCGAGCGGCCAGCCAGATGCCGAAGCCATCGTGCACGAACACCTTCATCCGATTGGCGCGCTTGTTGGTGAACAGGTAGGCACAGTGCGGCTGCGCCGCACCGAAAACCTGAACCACCCGAGCCAACGCAGTTTCAGTGCCGGCGCGCATGTCCAGCGGCTCGGTGGCGAGCCAGATGCGCTCGATGCGGATCACTTCAGCAGCTCGCGCAGGAAGCGGGCGCAGCCTTCAGGGTCGTTGCCCGGCCATTGCACCGACAGCTTGCCGGCCCGATGGGGAATGGCGATCTGGATGGCCCTGTCGGCCGCACTCGGGGTAGCCGGCACGCTCGGGACGAGAGGAATTGGACTCAACAACCACCGACTTCAGTCGGTGGTTGTTGAGTTCGAATGACGCAGCTCCTGCGGACCATTAAACGAAGCCCACCCGCCAGGACAAATACGTATCATGAGGCAGCGGGTAGCTTGGTAAGCTCGCTCTCAGATAACTCTTGTCAATGTGGCCGTCATGGAAGAAAGCGCGCAACAGCGTTCAGAACGCTATGTATCTGCCCGCAGCCAGCACCCCGCGTGGCTTTTGCTTGCCTCGCGGCGTGCTCCGCTCGTATTGGGCTGCCTGCGCACTCTGTTCGAGCGGGCGCATGATGGGATCCCCATGGAGGATGCGCTGCAAGCGCTGTCCGAAATGCTGGCTGCTTATGCCAGCCAGGAGCTTTACGAAATCGACCCAGATGCAACGCATCTCCAAGCAGGTCGTGAACTTCGTGAATGGATCAAGCGGCGCCTCGTCGTAGAGCGAGAGGGCCGTATCTATGCAACCGACGCGTTGGAGTCCGCCATCCAGTTCGTCGATTCGTTGGATAGTCGGATCATGACCTCCACGTCATCTCGCCTTTCGGTGGTTCAGCGCGAGATCGAAAACCTGGAAACGGGGCTGAACCCCAGCCCAACTGGCCGTATTGCCAGCCTGCGCCGCCGAATCCAGGATTTGGAGCACGAGCTAGCGCAGGTAGAAGCTGGCCACGTCATCGTGCTGGATGAAGCGCAGGCGATAGAGGGCATACGCGAGGTGTATAGCCTGGCCACCAGCCTACGCGCGGACTTTCGACGAGTTGAAGACTCTTGGCGCGAGGCGGATCGCGCCCTTCGACACTCCATCATCAGCGAGCAGTCTCACCGTGGAGAAATCGTCGATCGGTTGTTGGACGGGCAAGATGCCCTACTCAACACGCCGGAAGGGCGTGTCTTTGAAAGCTTCCAGCAGCAACTGAGGCAGTCCGCTGAGCTGGAGGCCATGCGTGAGCGCTTGCGCACCATCCTTCGTCATCCAGCGGTTCCAAAGGCTCTGAATCGTCCCCAGCAGCGTGAGCTGCGTTGGTTGGCGTTACGCCTGGTTCGGGAGTCGCAGGCTGTGCTCCAGGCGCGCGCCCGAAGCGAGCGTGATGTTCGCGGCTTCATGAAGACGGGGCTGGCCGCCGAGCATCATCGCGTCGGCCAGTTACTCAACGACTTCTTCAATCTGGCGCTCAGCGTCGACTGGCAACGTCAATCAGAGCGCCGTAAGTCTGTCTGTTTACCAGCGGTTGGCGTCGCCATTACCGGGGTCCCGGCAATCGAGCGTCTGCGCTTCAAGACTCTGGATGACGATGATACGGGCGAGCTGGATCTGAGTTTGAAGCCTGCGGGGTTGGAGCAGATTGATGATGACTTCTGGGATGCTTTCGACGGGCTGGATCGTGAAGCGCTGATTCATGACACCCTGGCTGTGCTGGCGGAGCAGGGGCGTCCTGTGAGTCTCGGCGAGCTTGCGTCTTTGCTTCCACCCGCTCACGACCTGGAAACCTTTGCGCTCTGGCTGGCGATGGCGCGCGAGGCGGGTATCGAGGTGCTGACAGAGACGCGTAAGCTCGTGGAGCTGGTTGACGAGGATGAGCAACGCTGGCGCTTCAATCTGCCTTATGTCGGGCTCGACCACGAGGCACTCAAGGACATCGATTGGGAGTTGTGAGCATGGCAGGGATCTTCGATCGAATGGCAGGCGCCTCTGGCGCCGACGAAACGGAGCTGACGGCGGAGCCCGTGGCGTTGGATGACGGCATGGCGGATGAACAGCCCGCTATACAGGTCGATGAGCGGCGCACGCCGCAGCGGGTACGTGAGGCCGCACAGGAAATGCTCAAGTACGGGCTGCTGGAAGAAAGTCACAAGCCCAATCTGTATCGCTCGGCGCTTGCCAATCTCGAGGCGGTCGACACAATTCTGGAACCCCTCGATCTGGCCATGGGGGTCGATGAGGTTCGCGGGCTGGTGTTCGTCACCGTTCGCCAGGGCGAGGTAGCCGAGCAGGATGACTGGTCGCACCCCCTCGTGCGCAGGCAAAGGCTGAACCTGGAGCAGTCCCTGCTGATCGCCATTCTGCGCCAGCATTTCATCGCCTACGAACAGGAAAGCGGTACGGGCGCCACTCAGGCACTGGTAGCTGTTGATGAGCTGATTCCGCAATTGCAGGTTTACCTGGGCGAGCTGGGCAGTGAGGCTAAGGAGCGCAATCGCGTCATCACGCTGCTGGACCAGCTCAAGGGGCATGGCCTGGTGTCGGCCCTGGACGCTCATGATCGCGTCATCATCCGCCCCATCATTACCCACTTGGCCAACCCGGAGAACCTACAGGCTCTGGTGGCCTGGCTGCGCGAGCAGGTGGAGGGCGCGGTTACCCCGGCTGCTGGTGCTGAGGAGGATGAGGCGTGAAGCAAGCACTGCTCTGGCGTGACAGCGAGACCTTCATTCTCAGCAGCATAGAACTCTATAACTGGGGCGGCTTTCATGGCTATCACCGTGCCGAGATCGATCCTTCCGGCACCGCCGTGATCGGCCCGACGGGGAGCGGTAAAACGACCCTGGTGGATGCGCTGATGACCTTGCTGTGCGCCAATCCGCGCTACAACCTGGCCTCCACGGGCGGGCACGAAAGCGACCGCGATCTAGTGTCCTATGTGCGCGGCGTCACCGGCCCTGGGGACGGAGGTGTGGAGCAATCGCATATCGCGCGCCAGGGTAAGACGGTTACCGCCATTGCCGCTACGCTCGAGCGTGACGGTGCGCAGGTACGCCTGGGCGCTGTGCTCTGGTTCGAGGGCACCAGCTCCTCGGCGTCCGATCTGAAAAAACTCTGGCTGTTGAGCGAGTCCCCCGAGCAGACGCTGGAGCATTGGCTCAGCCAGCATCACGCAGGCGGCATGCGGGCGCTGCGTCAGATGGAGAAGGATGGCACGGGTATCTGGCCTTATCCCAGCAAGAAAGCCTTTCTGGCCAGGCTCAGGGATTACTTCGAGGTGGGTGAAAACGCCTTCACCTTGCTCAACCGCGCTGCCGGCCTGAAGCAGCTCAACAGCATTGATGAGATCTTTCGCGAGTTGGTGCTCGATGACCGCTCCGCTTTCGCGCGGGCTGCCGAGGTCGCTACTAGTTTCGATGACCTGACCGACATTCACCGAGAACTGGAAACCGCCAGAAAGCAGCAGCGCTCATTGCAACCGGTCGCCGATGGCTGGGAGCGTTACCAGGCCTTGCAAGAGCAGTTGCAGGACAAACAGGCGCTCGAAGGCATTCTCCCAGTCTGGTTCGCCGAACAGGGGTATCGCCTGTGGTTGGCCGAAACCAACAGGCTGGAGACGGCGTACAAAAAGGCCGAACTGGATCAGGCGCAATGCAGGGGGCAGCTTGAAACCCAGAAGGGCGTGGTCGATCAACATCGTCAGCGCTACCTGCGCGTAGGTGGCGCAGGGATAGATCAATTACGCGGGCGCATTGCGGATTGGGTCAGGGAGCGTGATAAGCGAAGCCTTAAAGCCGAGCAGTACCAACGCTTGGTCAAGGGGCTTGGCCTCGCGGATGAGTTATCGGCTGCCGCGCTCGAGGAAAATCAGCAGCAGATCGTGGCACGTCTGGAAATACTGGCTCAGCACATTACTGAGGCGCGGCAAAAGGCGTTCGATGCAGGTCTCGTTCAGCAGGAGCTCAATGGCCGCCTGCAGAGCTTGCAGCAGGAGCGTGCCGAGGTTGAACGACGGCCAGGCTCGAACCTGCCTGGGCATTTTCATGCTTTTCGAGGGGATCTGGCGCAGGCGCTTGGCGTCGATGAATCGGCCCTGCCTTTCGTCGCCGAACTGGTGCAGGTCAAGCCCGAGGAGCTGGCTTGGCGGGGTGCCATCGAGCGGGCAATCGGCAGCCACCGCCTGCGTATCCTGGTTCCGCAGGGCGCGTCCGAGGCTGCACTGCGCTGGGTGAACCAAAGGCACAACCGCTTGCATGTGCGCTTGCTTGAGGTCAAGGAGCCGTCGTCGCGCCCGGTGTTCTTCGACGATGGTTATACCCGCAAGCTGACTTTCAAGGAGCATCCGTACCGAGAGACGGTAAAGGCACTACTGGCGGAAAACGACCGCCACTGCGTGGAAAGCCCGGAGCAATTACGGCATACCCCGCACGCCATGACGGCCCAGGGACTGATGTCGGGCAAAGAGCGCTTCTTCGACAAGCAGGATCAGAAGCGCCTGGATGAAGACTGGTTGACCGGCTTCGATAACCGCGACCGTCTGGCCTTTTTGGCCGAGCAGATTGGCGAGGTCAATCAACAGCTCGCGCCTGCCAAGCTGGACTTGGACGCTGCCCAGGGCGATGCCCGCAAGTTGGAGGATCAAGCTTCGCTGCTGCAGCGCGTCGAAGAACTGCAGTTCGAGGAGATTGATTTGCCGGGCGCCGAGCGTCAGCTTGCGTCGCTGCATGCTCAGCTCGAAACCCTGACGCGCCCCGATTCCGATCTTGCCATGATCAAGGCTGAACTGGATCAAGCCGAGGTGCTGCTGGACTCTCTGGACCGACAGAGGCAACGACTTATCGAGCAGTGCGGTCAGTTGAAAATGCAGTTCGAGCAGGCCGCATCCGGTACCCGTAAGGCCTATCGCGGCGCCGAGAAGGGGCTGAGCGATACGCAGCGTGAGTTGGCGCAAGCGCACTTCCCGACCCTGGCGGCAGATGACCTCGGCGATATTGTCGAGCTGGAGCGCCAGCATACGCGTGAGCTGCAAGGGCAGCTCAAAACCCTGAGCGAGAAACTGGGCGATCAGAAATCCGAGCTTGCCAAACGTATGTCCGACGCCCTGAAGGTCGATACCGGCGCGCTGTCAGAGGTCGGGCGAGAACTGGTGGACGTACCCAGGTATCTGGAGCGGCTACGTGTACTGACCGAGGAAGCCCTGCCCGAGAAACTCAAGCGCTTCTTGGAATACCTCAATCGTTCCTCGGATGATGGCGTCACCCAGTTACTGAGCTATATCGACCATGAAGTCGCGGTGATCGAGGAGCGTCTGGATGACCTCAACAGCACGATGCAGCGTGTCGACTTTCAGCCTGGACGCTACCTGCGTTTGGTGGCGAAAAAGGTCATCCATGAAAGCCTGCGCACCTTGCAACAGGCTCAGCGCCAACTGAACTCGGCGCGTTTCATCGATGATGAAGGCGAGAGCCATTACAAGGCATTGCAGGAGCTCGTTGGCCTGCTTAAAGACGCCTGCGAACACAGCAGGAATCAGGGCGCCAAGGCACTTCTGGATCCGCGCTTCCGCC
Source organism: Ectopseudomonas mendocina (assembly GCF_008041835.1). GTDB lineage: Bacteria > Pseudomonadota > Gammaproteobacteria > Pseudomonadales > Pseudomonadaceae > Aquipseudomonas. The sequence goes on along the minus strand of NZ_VRYE01000003.1, from coordinate 30,343 downwards.
TGGAGTTCGCGGTATCGGTGATCGATCGAGAAAGCAAGAATGTCATCGAGACCCGAACAGGTTCTCAGGGCGGTAGTGGTGGCGAGAAGGAGATCATCGCCTCCTATGTACTGACCGCTTCCCTCAGCTATGCGCTCTGTCCCGACGGCAGCAGCCGGCCGTTGTTCGGCACCATAGTGCTTGACGAGGCGTTTTCCCGCAGCTCCCATGCGGTTGCCGGTCGGATCATCGCGGCACTGAGGGAGTTCGGCCTGCACGCTGTCTTCATCACCCCCAACAAGGAAATGCGCCTGTTGCGCCACCATACGCGTTCGGCAGTCGTCGTTCATCGGCGCGGCGTGGAGTCCAGCCTGGTTTCCCTGAGCTGGGAAGCGTTGGATGAACATCATCAACAGCGCATCAAGGCCATGTATGAAGTCGCCCACTGACATCAGTCGCAGCCTGGCCAGGCAATGGCAGCGCTCCAGCGTGCGATTGGAGCGCTTGCTCAATCCCGCTAGCTGGCCGCAAACCCTCAACATCGGCAAACCTTCGCCACGCCTGTTCACTGACAACATTCAGGCGGTGCTCCGGCATGTGGAGAACTGGCGGAGCGTGAACGTGGGTACAGTCGACTGGCAACCCGTCAGCTACCGAGCAGGGCTGGCCCCCATTTCCTTGCCGATACGTTGGCACTTGCACAGCCCCTCGGAATGGATTGCCGCAGCCAATGATTCAGCGGTCAGCCAGGAATACGCTCAACTCGAATATCTGGTCGAACGGGTAGACAGTGCCTTTCATGCACTGCTGGTGGCTCAACGCAGCCTGTGGTTGGCGAAGCCCGCTGAAGAAGTCGTCGCCACGGCGCGACTCGCCACCCAACTGTCACCAGGCTGTGCCCGAGGCCGACCACTGCGCCTGCTTGCCGAGCACGGCGTGGATACCAAGTTTTTCGAGCGCAACGCCAGCTTGCTGACCAAGCTCTTAGATGAGCGCTTCGAAGGCGCGGCGTCCGAGCAAGGCCTGACGATTTTTCTGGATGCCTTTGAAGAAAGCAGTCATTGGGTTCTGGTCGTCCCCCTTCAGCCTGAGCTGTTGCCCTTCAAGCGGCTTAGGCTCACAACTGCGGAACTGGCCGAAACCCTACTTCCCGGTTCACGGTTGCTCGTGGTGGAAAATGAGCAATGCATTCACTTGCTGCCTGAGAACTTACCGGACACCCTGGCTGTGCTGGGCTCAGGACTCGATTTGCAGTGGCTAGCGTCCGCGCACCTGGTCGGGAAACAGATCGCATACTGGGGCGATATGGATACCTGGGGCTTGCTGATGCTGGCGCGAGCGAGACTCCATCAACCAGCAGTCGAAGCACTATTAATGAAGCAAGAGCTGTTTGAACAGCACTCACCGGTGAGCGCAGTCGTCGAGCCGGCCAAAGCGCGGGAGTCGGCCCCACCTGGTTTGCTGGCTGACGAAGCGGATTTCTATCGGTATCTGCTGGTGCAAGAGCGAGGACGTCTTGAGCAGGAGTACCTGCCAAAGGAACAAGTTGAGCGCGCTATCGAGCAGTGGGCTCGAAAGAGCCTGCAACTGCTGGGTGATCCACTGTAAGTGGCGTGCGCACGCCTTGCCGGTGGACGCACTGATAATCGCTGTCCGTATGAGCCAAGGAGCGACGAGCTAGTACTCCCGGAGTGGCATGTCTTTTACAAGTGAGCAAACTACGTGGCACGGATTCGGCACAAAATTGGCACAGGCCGAAAAGCAGTCAAAAAGGTGCGTTGAGGGCAGTGCTCATTGATGTGCGATGGTTGCACTTGGAGTAGATTCTGGAAGGGGCAGCCAATTCGGTAATCGAATCGGAAAGGTCTTGTGGGAAAACTTGTGAATCAAGGAGATATGGCGCACCAGGCGGGATTCGAACCCACGACCCTTGCCTTCGGAGACTAATAACGTACAGGAATCTTGGTTGGCGGTAAGCGTTCAAAAATGCCTCTAAGTGCCGCACTGCAAGGCTTTCGTCTTCTACTGTGTCTTGCAGTTTAAAGCTAATAACGACATCTGAGGGCAGTTATTCTTGGCGGCAAAAAACGAAATCCGGGATATCGATTTTGACCACTAGCCGGACCTTGAAATGAGGTTCACCTGCCAGGATAAATACGTGCCATGAAACAGCGAGTTAACTTGGTAGGCTCGTTTTCAGAAACCTTTGCCAATATGACCGTCATGGAAGAAAGCGCGCAACAACGTTCAGAACGCGATTTATCCGTCCGCAGCCAGCACGCATGACTGTTACTTGCCTCGCACGGCTGCCAGACTTGTAACCTAGAGGTAATTAAGGTGCTGGCAACCGTAAGCATACTTTAGGCTCCGAGGATGTTGTGCTGCGGGCCGAAAGGGAAACCGGTAATGTTATCGGCGCCATGCGCTTGAACGACTAAAATGTCATGCTCGCGATAGCCGCCAGCACCAGCCTGGCCTTCGGGTAGCATAATCATCGGTTCCATTGACACGACCATACCCGGCTCGAGCACCGTCTCGATATCCTCCCGCAGTTCAAGCCCCGCCTCGCGCCCATAGTAGTGACTGAGCACGCCAAAAGAGTGGCCGTAGCCAAAGGTACGGTACTGCAGCAGATCGTGCTCACGGTAGATCTCGTTCAGCTCGGCGGCGATGTCGCAGCAGCGCACGCCGGGGCGGATCAGCTCGAGGCCGCGCTTGTGCACCTGGCAATTGATCTCCCACAGTTTAAGGTGGCGTTCGCTCGGCTCGCCGAAAAACAGGGTGCGCTCAAGTGCCGTGTAGTAGCCGGCGATCATCGGAAAGCAGTTGAGCGAGAGAATGTCGCCGCGCTGCACCCGGCGGGTAGTGACCGGGTTGTGTGCGCCGTCGGTGTTCAACCCTGACTGGAACCAGGTCCAGGTATCGCGCAGCTCGCCGTGCGGTACGCGGCGGGCAATCTCGCGGGTCATCGCAGTGGTGGCTGCCAACGCAACCTCGTACTCCGGCACGCCCTCGGCGATCGCCTCAACGCAGGCGCCGCCGCCGATGTCGGCCACCGCTGCGCCAATCTTGATCAACTCGATTTCCTCGGCGGACTTGACCATGCGCATGCGCATGGTGGTCGCCGCCACGTCGAGGAACTCTACTCCTGCCAGGGCGGTGTCGAACTTGCGACGATGGTCGAGGCTTACGTGATCGAACTCCAGGCCGACACGGCGGGCGCCCTGCGGTACGGTCTCGCGCACGGCGCGGAAGTAGTTGTCGCGCTGCCAGTCTGTGTAGATCAGGTTGTCGCCCAGGCTGCGCCGATAGCCCTGGCCGCCATCGATGTTGGTGGTGATCAGCGTCGAGCGATCCTGAGTTACCACCAGCGCATAACTGCGGCCGAAGGAGCAGTAGAGAAAGTCACCGAAGTAGTTCACGTTGTGGATCGAGGTCAGCACCACCGCGTCCAGCTGCTGCACTTGCATCTGAGCGCGCAGCATCACGAGGCGACGATTGAGCTCCGTCACGCTAAAGGTGGCTCGCATCTTCGGGCCGTTGGGCAGGGTGATAAGACTGGGCATGCTCATGGCGGGACTCCTGTTCGGTATTGAGAGGATGTTGGCCACAGCATCCTCCTGGGAAGTCCAGCCGAACAAACGGCGATTCTTAATCCTCAGCCATTAGCCAGCCTAATGCCGTTCAGGCACCCAACAACTCGCGGCGCTCCTGCAGATGGCGGCCAACCTCGCCGAGGATCCACTCGCTGAAAGCCTGAACCCGCGGGCGCTCGACGTAGTCCTGCGGGCATACCAGCCACACCTGGCCATCGTGCAGGACATCGGCGAAGGGGCGTTGAAGAATGCCCTGGCGCAGATCGTCGGCGCACAGCGAGTGGCGTACCAGCGCCACGCCCTGCCCGCCGCAGGCGGCCTGCAGCACCAGGTCGGCGCGCGAATAGGCACAGCCGCCGCGGGTGTTGATGTCGTAACGGCCCTGGCGCGACAGGAAGGCATCCCAATTGGTGCTGTAGGCAGCGTGCGGCATCGAGTCGTGCAGCAGGATGGTATTGGCAAGATCTGCGTAGTCGTGCAGCGGGCAGCGCTCCAGCAGCGCCGAGCTGGCCACAGGGTAGATCAGGTCCTCGAACAGGTGGCGCTGGGACAGCCGGGCGTCGTCGGTCCATATCGAGGTGACCGCAAGGTCGATCTCGTCGCCCTTGAAGCCAGGCAGGGCCAGATCGGCATCGACCTGAAGCTGGATCTGCGGGAAGGCCTGGTTGAACGCCGTCAGGCGCGGCAGCAGCCATTTGGTGGCGAACGATGGCATGACGCGCACCTTCAGGGTGCCGGCCAGCGCCTCGTCCCCAATCTGGTGCAGGGTCGCACCAATCAGTCCCAGGGCCTCCGCGACGCCGGCGTACAGGCGTTCCCCATGGCTGGTCAGGCGCAGACCTCGCGGCAGGCGGTGAAACAGCGAATAACCGAGGTGCTGCTCGAGGGCCTGGATCTTCTGGCTGACGGCGCTCTGGGTGAGGAACAGATCCTGGGAGGCGCGGGTGAAGCTCAGATGGCGAGCGGCGGCCTCGAAGTAGCGCAAACCTTCAAGGGAGGGCAAGGCACGGGACGGGGGCATGGCAAGTACTCCGATTGGTCGGACCTCCCTAGGCAGGATTCATGCCGTCATTAGTCGGACTAATGGCTCGCCGTTAGAAAAAGCCGTTTGTGGGGGAAATCGGCACTGAACATGCTTGAGTCATCGCCAACTCCCTGAAGGATCGCTCCATGAAACCGCTCCGTTCCCTGTTCACCCCCCTGCTGCTCGGCGCTCTCCTGCCGCTGCACGCCGCCACCGCCCAGGCCGACCTGCTCGCCGACATCAAGCAGCGCGGCGAAATCGTGATAGCCACCGAGGCGCGCTACGCCCCCTTCGAGATGCTCGAAAACGGCAAGATCGTCGGCTATGGCAAGGACATCCTCGACGAAATTATGAAGGAGCTGCCGGGGGTCAAGCTCAAGCAGCTCGACGTACCGTTCCAGGGCATCCTGCCGGGGCTGTCCAGCGAGCGCTTCGATTTCGTCGCCACCTCGCTGACCATAACCCAGGCACGCACCGAGAGCTTCGCCTTCACAGTGCCGTTCGCCACCGCCAGCGTGGCGGTGCTCAAGCGCAAGGGCGACAAACGCATCGGCAATGCCGAAGACCTAGTCGGCAAAGTGGTCGGCAGCCAGTCCGGCGCGCCGCAGATCGAGGTGCTAAAGGCCTACGAGAACGAGGTGCTCAAGCCGCAGCACGGCGCCGGGGTGAAGGAGATCAAGGCCTTCATGGACTACAACGAGGCCTACGCCGCTCTCGCCTCTCGGCGCGTCGACGCGGTGGTTCAGTCGCTGCCCAACCTGGCGCCGCTGATCACGGAGCGCGCCGACGTGTTCGAGATTGTCCAGCCGCCCTTCGGCCCGGCGACCTACTACGCCTGGGCCGGGCGTAAGGATGCCGACAGCGCATCGCTGGTGCAGTTCTTCAGCGACGGCATCGCCCGTCTGAACCAGAGCGGCAAGCTGGCCGAGCTGCAGCGCAAGTGGTTCGGCTTCGAGATGCCGGTGCCCGCCGACCAGGTCCCCGCCCCGGTCAACTGATTGTCATCCACCGCCAGCACGGGACCATGCCATGTTCGACTTCACCGCCGTCATTCCCCACCTGCCGCAGCTGCTGCTCGGCCTGGCCAGCACCCTGCTAGTCTCGCTGAGCGCCATCGCCCTGGGGTTGGTGCTCGGCTGGGCGATCTGCCTGGGCCTTACAGGCCGTCGAGCCTGGCTGCGTCGCGGCTGCGCGGTCTACGTCAGCTTCTTCCGCGGCACGCCACTGCTGGTGCAGCTGATCCTGGTGTTCTACGCCCTGCCGGCGGTTGGCGTCAGCCTGCCGCCGCTGGCCGCCGCGGTGCTGGCGCTGACCCTGAACAGCGCGGCCTTCCAGGGCGAGATCCTGCGCTCGGGCTTCCAGATGCTGCCAAAAGGGCAGATGGAAGCGGCGCGCGACCTCGGTCTGTCGCCGCTGCAGACCCTGCTGCATGTGCAGATCCCCCAGGTGCTGCGCAGCATGCTGCCGGCGCTGACCAACGAGACCATCGACATCATCAAGAACTCCGCGCTGGTTTCCGCGGTGGCGGTGCATGAACTGATGCGCACCGCGCAAACATTGGCCTCAACCACCTACCGCCCGATCGAGTTCTTCGCCGTGGCCGGGCTGCTCTACCTACTGGTGACCCTGTGCACCGGACGCCTAGGCAGCTGGCTCGAATCCCGCCTGCACACCGCATGAGAGACTGGCCATGATCGATTTCAACCTGATTGCAGAACACCGCGAGGCGATCCTCGCCGGTGCCTGGATGACCCTGAAGATGAGTGCCGGCGGCATTACCCTCGGCATGCTGCTGGGCCTGGCACTGCACGGCATGCGCCAGCTCGGGAGAGCCTGGCTGGCGCCGCTTTACAAGGCCTACGTCGCCCTGTTCCGAGGCACGCCGCTACTGGTGCAGCTGTTTCTGGTGTTCTACGGAGGCCCCTACGTCGGTATCGAGTGGAGTGCCGAACGAGTCGGCTTGATCGGCCTGGCCCTGTATGGCGCTGCCTATTTCGCCGAAATCTTCCGCGCCGGCCGCGAGGCGATTCCCAAGGGCCAAATCGAATCCGCGCGCGACCTCGGCCTGAGCCCGGCGCAGACCTTCCGTGTGGTGCTCTGGCCGCAGATGCTGGCGCGCTGCCTGGCGCCGCTGGTGGGGCAGACCGTGATCCTGGTCAAGGAATCATCAGTACTGTCGATCATCACCGTCGCCGAGCTGACCAACGTGGCGATGACCATCGCCAACCAGAGCTACGCCATGCTCGAACCCTATGCCGTACTGGCCCTGTCCTACTGGGCTATCGCCATTGCCGTGGCCGCCACCGGAGCGCGCCTGGAACAACACTTCACCCAGTATCAGTGCCGCTGAGGAACCAGCAATGCCTCATCCCCATGCCATCGAGATCCGCAACCTGCACAAGTATTACGGTGAGCACCATGTGCTCAAGGGCATCGATCTGGTCATTCGCCCCGGCGAGGTGGTCAGCATCATCGGCGGCTCAGGCTCGGGCAAGTCCACCCTGCTGCGCTGCATCAACTTCCTCGAGGAATACAACGACGGGGAAATCCTGGTGAACGGGCGGATGATCGGTTACGGCAGCTCGGTAACCGGCGAGCCCTACCGTCTTCCGGAGCAGGCAATCCGAGAGTCTCTCACCGATGTCTGCATGGTGTTCCAGCAGTTCAACCTGTGGCCACACATGAAGGTGCTGGACAACGTCGCCGCCCCTCTACGCCTGGTCAAGGGCGTGCGCAAGGCAGAGGCCTACGAGCGCGCGCAGGCGCAACTGGAGCGCGTCGGTATGGGCCACAAGACGGCCAGCTACCCCGGCCAACTGTCCGGCGGCCAGCAGCAGCGCGTGGCCATCGCCCGTGCGCTGACAATGCAGCCGAGCATCATGCTGTTCGACGAACCCACCTCAGCGCTCGACCCGGAACTGGTCGGCGAGGTGCTCAACGTCATCCGCGACCTCGCCGATGCCGGCATGACCTTGGCGATCGTCACCCACGAGATGGGCTTCGCCGCCAGGGTCTCGGACCAGGTGGTATTCCTCGCCGAGGGGCGCATCGAGGAACAGGGCCCTCCTCGGGAACTTTTCAAAACACCGCAGAGCCCGCGCCTACAGCAGTTCCTCACCTCCTGGAACGAGCGCCAAGGTAGCCTGGCCATGGCCTGACCCGGGCCGCCTGACCTGAGTCTCATAATCCCCACCTTGCCCCAGCGGCGCGGGGTGGCTCCGTACGACCATACGCCAACCGGCACACGGGCTCCGGCCCTCTGGATAGACCATGAAGCAAGGTATTTTCTACGGCAGCCTGGCCGGCGCCGCCTGGGGGCTGGTGTTCCTCTCCCCTGCACTGCTCCCCGACTTCTCGCCACTACTGCTCAGCTGCGGGCGCTTTCTCATGTACGGCGTCATAGCCCTGCTGATCGGCCTGCCGATGGCTCGCAGCCTGCTGTGCAAGCTCAGCCTGAAGGACATGATGGCACTCACCCGCCTCTCGCTGACCGGCAATATCGTCTACTTCATCCTGCTGGCCGCCGCCGTGCAGAGGGTCGGCATTGCGCCGACCTCGCTGGTGATCGGCGTGCTGCCGCTGACTATCACTCTACTCGGTCGCAAAGAGGCCGACGCCCCAGCCTTAGGCCATATGTTCTGGCCGTTGCTGACGGTAATGGCCGGCATCGTCTGCATTAACCTAGAGGCGCTGCTGGGTGACGGCGCACAGAGCCAGCCCTTGAGCGAGCGGGTGCTCGGCATGGTCTATGCCGTGCTGGCGCTGGCCTGCTGGAGCTGGTTCGCTACCGACAATGCGCGCTGTCTGAAGCGCCAGACCCACTTCAACAGCAATGAGTGGTCGCTGCTAACGGGCGTGATCACCGGCCTGCTGGCCGGCGGTATCTGGCTGGCAGCCGAGCTGCTCGGCCTCACCGCGGTGCAGATCGAGCTGCCTGCCGAGCGCTGGCAGAGTTTCTGGCTGGTCAATCTCGTCCTCGCCATAGTGGCCTCCTGGCTGGGCTACACCTTCTGGAACGCCAGCACCCGCCGCCTACCGCTGACCCTGTCGGGGCAGATGGTCGTCTTCGAGACCTTATTCGCCCTAGTCTATGGCTTTGTTTACCTGCAACGCCTGCCAACTCTGCTGGAAGGCGTCGCCATACTCCTGCTGCTGGGCGGTGTTTGCGCCGCCGTGGCGCGGCATGGCAAGCCGGCCGTTACGGCACCGGTAAACGTCACTTGAGGGTAGGACGACAACTGATCAATAAAGCGGTTTACCGCAGGTAAGCGCCTCATAAACGGGGCCGGACATATCGATCTCTCGCTGAGAGCCGTCGTTCTTGGTGTAGTCGAGCTTGCCGCCCACCCAGGTTTCTCGGATCAAAATCTGGCGGCTTTCAAAATCGACATACTTCCACTGCAGGCCGTCAATTTCGGCGGTGCGCATCCCGCTGAAGAAGCGCACCGTAAAATACGGGCGAAAGTCTTCCCTGACCGCGTTCACGATCTGCAACACCTCTTGCAGGGTGAAAGGCTCAACATCCGTTTTCGGCACCTTCAGGGATTTGATGCCGAGGAAGGGTGACGTAAACTCGAAACGGTCAGCCGCCTCATTAAGGATCATGCGCAATGGCGTCATGATGTGGTTGATTCGCGTCGCTGACAGACTCTGACCTTTCTGCCCGGGGACTTTGCCGAGTGCCGAGCGGAAAGCCAGGATGTCTGCCTTGGTGATGGCGCTGACCTCTTGTTTGCCGAAATTAGGCAGCAGGTGTTTTTCAAGTGTCAGCCGTACTGTTTTGGTATGGCTCTGCCGCCACTCCATCTGTTTCTCGTCGAACCAGAGTTCGGCGAAGTCCCGAAAGATCGGTACTTTCGAATCTCCACGCCCAGCCTTAAGCCTGCTGATTACCTGAGCCTGACTCCCTGACGGGAAATACTCGTTGTAATCAAAGGTGCCAAGGGTGATCTCGGCCTCGATTCGCTCGAGGAGCTTCTGCAGTTTTTTACGGTTGGCTGCCGTGTCGGCCAGCGTGGTTTGCTCTCGACACCGCTTGCCCAGATAGCGGAAGTCAAAGAACAGGTTTCCCGTTTCTTTTCGCGCGACGATCTTACCCATGGCAAACACCGCCATTGGCCATCGGGATGCCGAAGCCATTGCCGCGTGAAAACTTCACCATGTCGCGCTCGACAGCTTCCCAGATGAAAAGAATTTTCCGACCGCCAAAAGGGCGGAAGTAGTGGATGCCTTCCAGCAGCACTGAATCCTTCAAGCGATTCCGGATGGTCCGCGCGTCGTATTTGATGCGCTGAGACAGCTCATCTGTTGTCAGATAAATTTCACTCATTTCTCTCTCCAGACTCAAATGAATCAAATATGAGCTTATTGGCTCGAATGTGATAATAACGAGTCATTTGAGACTTTCAAGCTGTTATTGACTCAAATTTGAGTCGAATGCAAAATGAGTGATCTACCTGAGCAAGGTCACCCACCATGATTCGCGTGATGTTCAAACAGCAGTTGGACGAGAAGTCCTTCAGAGAAAAGCGGCGAATCACCCTTCAAGACGTGAGTGATGCCACGGGCATTTCGAGAGCCACGTTGTCGCGCATAGCCAACACGCCTGGCTATAACACCTCGACTGATCACATTGATCTGCTCTGTGAGTATCTGGGGTGCGAGCTGGGCGATTTACTGAAGCGAGTAACTGAGTTGCCTGGAGAGGCTGAGTGACGCCTTGCGCGTCACCGCTCATAAAAGCCATTAGTGTCTACCAGCGCCCTGCAGATAAGGGCAGTGGTCAAAATGGTGTCGCTACATTCCGAGTGCCAATTTGGATGGGCACAGAATGGACACATTTTGGACACATGAAAAACAAAAGGGCCTAGGTTTTCACCTAAGCCCTTGTTTTATATGGCGCACCAGGCGGGATTCGAACCCACGACCCCCGCCTTCGGAGGGCGGTACTCTATCCAGCTGAGCTACTGGTGCGTTGCGGGACGCAATGATACGCATCTGGGCGCTTAGCGTCCATCGTGCATGAGTGTGCGTTATTCCGAACGAACTTTACACTTTTTCCCTGGCCAAGAGCCCCCTCAGAAAGTTTTTTATCATTCTTTCGTCGATTTAGCGCTTCCGGCTATTGCCCTTTACCCGTGCCGCTCCTAGGATTCGTTTGAGATTTCAAACGCAGTGTTCGCTCATCCCGAACCCTTCGCCACTCAGCGGCTCTTAACTATTTACCAGGTCAGGCCGTGCTTATCGCGCGGCGTGCTTCGTGTCCACGACTCCACTCCCGACGCCTGGACGTCGGTCATCCAAGGAGACTGCCATGCAACTGAAAGACGCTCAGCTGTTCCGCCAACAGGCCTATATCGATGGCCAGTGGCTGGATGCCGACAGTGGCCAGACGATTGCCGTGAATAACCCGGCAACTGGCGAGATCATCGGTCATGTGCCGAAGATGGGCCGAGCGGAAACTCGCCGTGCCATTGAGGCTGCCGAGAAGGCGCTGCCGGCCTGGCGTGCGCTGACTGCTAAGGAGCGTGCGAACAAGCTGCGTCGCTGGTTCGAGCTGCTGATGGAAAACCAGGACGACCTCGGTCGCCTGATGACCCTGGAGCAGGGCAAGCCGCTGGCCGAGGCCAAGGGCGAGATCGCTTACGCCGCTTCCTTCATCGAGTGGTTCGCCGAAGAGGCCAAGCGCGTCTACGGTGACGTGATTCCTGGTCACCAGCCGGACAAGCGCCTGATCGTGATCAAGCAGCCGATCGGCGTCACCGCCGCCATCACCCCGTGGAACTTTCCTGCGGCGATGATCACCCGCAAGGCCGGCCCGGCACTGGCCGCCGGTTGCACCATGGTGATCAAGCCGGCTTCGCAGACCCCATTCTCCGCCCTGGCCCTGGTCGAGCTGGCCGAGCGTGCCGGTATCCCGAAAGGTGTGCTGAGCGTGGTCACCGGCAGTGCTGGCGAAGTGGGTGGCGAGCTGACCAGCAACCCGATCGTGCGCAAGCTGTCCTTCACCGGCTCGACCGAGATCGGTCGTCAGCTGATGGCCGAGTGTGCCCAGGACATCAAGAAGGTGTCGCTGGAGCTGGGCGGCAACGCGCCGTTCATCGTCTTCGATGACGCCGACTTGGACGCCGCCGTCGAAGGCGCGCTGATCTCCAAGTACCGCAACAACGGCCAGACCTGCGTCTGCGCCAACCGCATTTATGTGCAGGACGGTGTCTACGATGCCTTCGCTGAGAAGCTGATTGCCGCCGTGGGCAAGCTGAAGATCGGTAACGGTCTGGAAGACGGCACCACCACCGGCCCGCTGATCGACGAGAAGGCCGTGGCCAAGGTTCAGGAGCACATCGCCGACGCGGTGAACAAGGGCGCCAGGCTGGCGCTGGGCGGCAAGCCGCATGCCCTCGGTGGCACCTTCTTCGAACCGACCATCCTGGTGGACGTGCCGAAAACCGCTGCCGTGGCCAAGGAAGAAACCTTCGGCCCGCTGGCGCCGCTGTTCCGCTTCAAGGACGAGGCCGAGGTGATCGCCATGGCCAACGATACCGAGTTCGGTCTGGCTTCCTACTTCTATGCCCGCGATCTGGGCCGCGTGTTCCGCGTGGCCGAGGCGTTGGAGTACGGCATGGTGGGTATCAACACCGGCCTGATCTCCAACGAAGTCGCGCCGTTCGGCGGTGTGAAGGCGTCCGGCCTGGGCCGTGAAGGCTCCAAGTACGGGATCGAGGACTACCTCGAGATCAAGTACATGTGCCTCGGTGGAATCTGATTCGGAAATCCGCTGATTTCCAAGACGGGGCAAGGTGCGAAAGAGCGTGCGGCGCCCCGGTTGTAAGTCGTAACCCTATTGAGTCCCTCGCGGGCTCGGCTCAGTCGATCATCGCATGCTGAGCCGACCTCCCGCCGGGGATGACCATGAGGACACCATGAGCAAGACCAACGAATCCCTGCTGCAACGCCGCCAGGCCGCCGTACCGCGCGGTGTCGGCCAGATCCACCCGATCGTCGCCGAGCGCGCCGAGAACGCCACCGTGTGGGACGTCGAAGGCCGCGAGTACATCGACTTCGCCGGTGGTATCGCCGTACTGAACACCGGCCATCTGCATCCGAAGGTGATCGCTGCCGTTCAGGAGCAACTGACCAAGCTGTCGCACACCTGCTTCCAGGTGCTGGCCTACGAGCCCTACATCGAGCTGTGCGAAGAAATCGCCAAGCGCGTACCGGGCGACTTCGCCAAGAAGACCCTGCTGGTCACCTCCGGCTCCGAAGCCGTGGAGAACGCGGTGAAGATCGCCCGTGCCGCCACCGGCCGCGCCGGCGTGATCGCCTTCACCGGCGCCTACCACGGCCGCACCATGATGACCCTGTCGCTGACCGGCAAGGTGGTGCCGTACTCCGCCGGCATGGGCCTGATGCCTGCTGGCGTGTACCGCGCCCAGGCGCCGTGCCCGCTGCACGGCGTGAGCGAGGACGAGTCCATCGCCAGCATCGAGCGCATCTTCAAGAACGACGCGCAGCCGCAGGACATCGCCGCGATCATCATCGAACCGGTGCAGGGCGAGGGCGGTTTCTACGTCAACTCCCCGGCCTTCATGCAGCGCCTGCGCGCCCTGTGCGACCAGCACGGCATCCTCCTGATCGCTGACGAAGTGCAGACCGGCGCGGGCCGTACTGGCACCTTCTTCGCCACCGAGCAACTGGGCGTGGTGCCGGACCTGACCACCTTCGCCAAGTCCGTCGGCGGCGGCTTCCCGATCTCCGGCGTATGCGGCAAGGCCGAGATCATGGACAAGATCGCCCCCGGTGGCCTGGGCGGCACCTATGCCGGCAGCCCGATCGCCTGCGCCGCGGCCCTGGCCGTACTCAAGGTGTTCGATGAAGAGAACCTGCTGGCGCGCTCTAACGCCGTCGGCGAGAAGCTCAAAGCCGGCCTGAACAAGATCGCCGAGAAGCACAAGGTGATCGGTGACGTACGTGGCCTGGGCTCGATGGTCGCCATCGAGCTGTTCGAGGGCGGTGACCACAGCAAGCCGGCTGCCGAGCTGGTGGGCAAGATCGTCGCCCGTGCTCGCGACAAGGGCTTGATCCTGCTGTCGTGCGGCACCTACTACAACGTCATCCGTTTCCTGATGCCTGTCACCATCCCTGACGCGCAACTGGAAAAAGGCATCGCCATCGTCGCCGAGTGCTTCGACGAGCTGGCCTGAGTCGTTCCTGCTGTACCTGCGCCCGTGGCTCACCAGGCCGGGCGCACCTGAGACCCGCCGCGTGCGGGTCTCTTTTGCCTGCCGGCTGGGGTAGGGCGGGTGAAACCCGCCAGTTCCTTCAAGGCGGGTTGCACCCGCCCTACACGACGCGCGCTCCACTGCCGCTGGGCATGGGGCGCGCAGAAAAAGGCCCGCGCAAGGCGGGCCAAAGGGTGACAAGCAACAGGAGTTCGGGAACCTACTTGGGCTCGAAGATCACATACACCTTGCGGCAGGCTTCGAGCACTTCCCAGGTGCCGGAAAAGCCAGCAGGAATCACGAAACGGTCGCCGGCGCGTACGGTCTTGGCGTTGCCGTCGGCGTCACGCAGCACGGACACGCCCTGGAGAATCTCGCAGTACTCGTACTCGGTGTAGCTCACCGTCCATTGACCCACGGCGCCTTCCCAGATACCGGTGCTGAACTGACCGCACGGGCTGCTGTAGTGGTTGCGCACGCTTTGCTCCGGATCGCCCTTGAGCACTTTTTCCGGCGCTGGGCGATAGTGTTCGGCGGCCGTGCCAGCCTGGGCGAAGTCGACGATCTGCTCGATGTTCATCTGGCTGTTCCATGGTTTCGGTGGCGGCAACCGCGCGACCAGCAGGGCCTTCGCGGGAAAGTCGTGGCAGCAGTCTATGTTTAAAAAAACGCACATGACAAGGACTTTTGCCGGTCCGTGTCAAAAATATTGAAAAGCCACAGCCCCCTGGTTTAGTGTGTCAGCCAGGATCTGGCCAGCGATCTGGCCTTGCAGAATTATTGACAGTGCGCGCCCTCGCAGGCGCCGCTTCCACCCATTGAGAGGATGCCGGAATGACTAGCCTGACTCGTGCCGACTGGGAACAGCGTGCCAAGACCCTGACCATCGAAACCCGTGCGTTCGTACACGGCGAGTACCGCTCCGCCGAGTCTGGCGCTACCTTCGAATGCATCAGCCCGGTCGACGGCCGCCTGCTCGGCCTGGTGGCCAGCTGTGACCAGGCCGACGCCGAAGTGGCGGTCAAGGATGCCCGCGCTACGTTTGAATCCGGTGTGTGGTCACGCATGGCCCCGGCCAAGCGCAAGAAGGTGATGATCCGTTTCGCCGAGCTGATCGAAGAGCATGGCCAGGAGCTGGCCCTGCTGGAAACCCTCGACATGGGCAAGCCGATCAGTGACTCGCTGAGCATCGACGTCGGCAGCGCCGCCAACGCCATCCGCTGGAGCGGCGAGGCCATCGACAAGGTCTATGACGAGGTCGCTGCCACGCCTCACGACCAGCTCGGCCTGGTCACCCGCGAGCCGGTGGGTGTGGTCGCCGCCATCGTACCGTGGAACTTCCCGCTGCTGATGTCCTGCTGGAAGCTCGGTCCGGCGTTGGCCACCGGTAA
This sequence comes from Ectopseudomonas mendocina, assembly GCF_008041835.1. Taxonomy (GTDB): domain Bacteria; phylum Pseudomonadota; class Gammaproteobacteria; order Pseudomonadales; family Pseudomonadaceae; genus Aquipseudomonas. Next base: position 15,132 of record NZ_VRYE01000003.1, on the reverse strand, counting down.
CTCGGTCATTCTCAAACCGTCCGAGAAGTCGCCGCTGACCGGCATTCGCATCGCCCAGCTGGCCATCGAGGCCGGCATCCCGGCTGGCGTATTCAACGTGCTGCCGGGCTTCGGTCACGCCGTCGGCAAGGCCCTGGCCCTGCACATGGATGTCGACACCCTGGTGTTCACCGGCTCGACCAAGATCGCCAAGCAGCTGATGATCTACGCTGGCGAGTCGAACATGAAGCGCGTCTGGCTGGAAGCAGGCGGCAAGAGCCCGAACATCGTCTTCGCTGACGCGCCGGACCTGCAGGCCGCTGCCGAAGCGGCTGCCAGCGCCATTGCCTTCAACCAGGGCGAGGTCTGCACCGCCGGTTCGCGCCTGCTGGTGGAGAACTCGATCAAGGACAAGTTCGTGCCCATGGTGGTCGAGGCGATCAAGGCCTGGAAACCGGGCAACCCGCTGGACCCGGCAACCAATGTCGGTGCGCTGGTCGACACCACCCAGATGAACCAGGTGCTGAACTACATCCAGGCCGGCCATGACGACGGCGCCAAGCTGGTGGCCGGCGGCAAGCGGGTGATGGAGGAAACCGGCGGCACCTATGTCGAGCCGACCATCTTCGATGGGGTGAACAACGCCATGCGCATCGCCAAGGAAGAGATCTTCGGCCCGGTGCTGTCGGTGATCGGTTTCGATGACGAGGCCGATGCCGTGGCCATCGCCAACGACACCATCTATGGCCTGGCGGCAGGTATCTGGACCAGCAACCTGTCCCGCGCCCATCGCGTTGGCCGCGCCGTGCGTGCCGGCAGCGTGTGGATCAACCAGTACGATGGCGGTGACATGACCGCGCCGTTCGGTGGTTTCAAGCAGTCCGGCAACGGTCGCGACAAGTCGCTGCATGCCTTCGACAAGTACACCGAGATCAAGGCCACCTGGATCAAGCTGTAGCGGTACCGGGACGATCTCCTGGTCGTCGGCCAGGTAATCGGCTCCCCTCTCCCATTTATGGGAGAGGGGCTGGGGGAGAGGGCCGAGAACGCAGCGAAACTGCCGGCTATCTCGCTCCCGAAACCTACGGCCGGGTTCCCGAGGAGCCCGGCCGTTGTCTTTGCAGTGGCTCGTCTGCCAAGGAATTCACCAATGCGTTGGGGCACCTACTTCGCCGTCTGCTCGGCGGTCATCAGCATCGGGTTGGCGCTGGGCGTGACCATGCCGCTGGTGTCGTTGCGCCTGGAAAGCTGGGGCTATGATTCTTTTGCCATTGGTGTGATGGCGGCCACTCCTGCGGTTGGTGTGTTGCTCGGAGCTTCGCTGGCCGGGCGCCTGGCGGCACGTTTCGGCACCACCGTGCTGATGCAGTTGTGTCTGTTGCTCGGTGCGCTGTCGGTGGCTGGCCTGGCGCTGGTGCAGAATTATGCGGTCTGGGTGGGGCTGCGGCTGTTCCTCGGCGTGGCGCTGACCGTGGTGTTCGTGCTCGGTGAAAGCTGGATTAACCAGCTCGCCGTGGAAAAGTGGCGCGGCCGTCTGGTGGCGTTGTACGGCACGGGTTATGCCCTCAGTCAGCTCAGCGGGCCGTTGCTGCTGACAGCGCTCGGCACGGCGACCGACCGGGGTTTCTGGACGGGCGTGTGTCTGCTGATCGGCGGTTCGCTGATTCTGCTCGGGCGCACCGGTGCACCCCAGGTGGATGCGCATAGCGCTTCTGGGCGCGGGCTATTGGTGTTCTGCCGCAAGTTGCCGGCGATTGCCTGGGCGGTAATGCTGTTCGCCGCCTTCGAGGCGATGATGCTGACCCTGTTGCCGATCTACAGCCTGCGCCAGGGCTTCACCCAGGAGGTGGCGCTGGTCATGGTCAGCGTGGTGGTGATCGGCGATGCCGCGCTGCAACTGCCCATCGGCTGGCTGGCCGACCGCATGTCGCGGCAGACCTTGTTCCGCTGTTGTGGCGTGGTGTTGCTGCTGTCCAGCCTGGCGATACCGTTGCTCCTGCACACGCCGCTGATCTGGCCGGTGTTCGTTGCCTTCGGTGCCAGCGCCGGTGGTCTGTTCACCCTGTCGCTGATCATGATCGGCGAGCGTTACCGCGATGATGAACTGGTGCGTGCCAACGCCCACGTCGCTCAGCTGTGGGGCCTGGGTTGCCTGGTCGGGCCGCTGGCCACGGGCGCCGTCAGTCAGTGGCTGAGCAGCCATGCGTTGCCGCTGATGATGGCTGCCGGTGCCTTGGTATTCATCATCCTGGCCAGTCAGCGCGGTGCCTTCAGCGAGATGCAGGCAGTGGGCGCGGCACGCTCCTGATGCCGCTGGCCAGCTAGAGCACTTCCTTCAGCCGGTGCCAGAGCATGCCCAGCGCCAGCAGCGGCGAGCGCAGGTGCTTGCCGCCGGGGAAGGTCATGTGCGGTACCTGGGCGAACAGATCGAAGCCACGGCTTGCCTGACCGGCGATGGCCTCGCCGAGCAGTTTGCCAGCCAGGTGCGTGGCGTTGACGCCGTGGCCGGCATAAGCCTGGGCGTGGAACACGTTGGGCTGATCCTTGAGTCGGCCGATCTGCGGCAGGCGGTTGGCGCCGATGCCGATCATCCCGCCCCATTGATAGTCGATGCGCACATTGGCCAGTTGCGGGAATACCTTGAGCATCTTCGGCTTCATGTAGCCAGCGATATCGGCCGGGTCACGCCCGGAATAGTGGCAGGCACCACCGAACAGCAGGCGGCGGTCGGCGGAGAGTCGGTAATAGTCGACTGTCACGCGCTGGTCGCACAGCGCCATATTCTGTGGAATCAGTTGCCTCGCCTGCTCTTCGGAGAGTTGTTCGGTGGCGATGATATAGCTGCCGGCCGGTAGCACCTTGCCGCTCAGGGTCGGATTGAGGCCGTTGATGTAGGCATTGCAGGCCAGCACCAGGTACTTGGCGCGCACTTGGCCCTGGGCGGTGTGCACGCGCACCTCGTTGCCGTAGTCGATGCGTGTCACCGGTGAGTCTTCGAACAGCTGCACGCCGAGCGATTGGGCGGCAGCGGCTTCGCCGAGCGCCAGGTTGAGCGGGTGCAGGTGGCCCGAGCCCATGTCGATCATGGCGCCGTGATAGTTGTCGGAGCCGACCACCTCATGGATGCGCTCCTTCGGCAGCAGGCGCAGTTCATGGCGGTAGCCGAGGCTTTCCAGCTCGGCCTTGTCGGCGGCGAAGTCGTCCATATGCGCCGGTTTGTTGGCCAGGTCGCAGTAGCCCCAGGTCAGGTCACAATCGATCTGAAACTGCGCAACGCGATCGCGCACGATCTCCACCGCCTCCAGGCCCATCAGCTTGAACTGGCGCACGCCATCCTGGCCGACCACCGATTCGAACTGTTCGACATCATGGCCAACGCCACGAATCAGTTGCCCGCCGTTGCGCCCGCTGGCGCCCCAGCCGATCTTGCGTGCCTCCAGCAACGCCACCGACAGGCCTTTCTGGGCCAGCTCGATGGCCGTGTTCAGGCCGCTGAAACCGCCACCGACGATGCACACGTCCACCTGCAGTTCACCGCTCAGGGGCGGGTAAGCCTGCTGACGATTGACGCTGGCAGCGTAATAGGAGGCGGCGTGCTGGGGGCTGTGGACGGGCTGGTGAACGCGGGCGTTCATGTGCGAAATCCTGATTTTGTTGTGTGGAAAATTCAACGCAGCATAAGCGCGTGATCCGTCCGGCGCCAAGAGGCCTGCGGAAAAAACACGCGGGACAGCAGAACGACGTCGTGCGCTACGTTCGGGGATCGGCGTGTAGCTAATCTGTCCCTCTGCGGGCAGGCGCCAGCATGGCGCGGTAAACTGTCTTCTTCGTTGCCAGGCGCCCGCGTATGAGCTGTACAGACCGCAAGATCGACCACCTGCGCCGCCAGATCCCGCGCTTCGACTGTGTGCCCGGTTGCCACGATTGTTGCGGGCCGGTCACGGCTTCGTCCGAGGAGCTGGCGCGCCTGCCGGTGAAAAGCGAGGCCGAACATGACGCGGCGCTGGCCGAGTACAACTGCGTGCACCTGGGGCCCAATGGTTGCGAGGTGTACGACCAGCGCCCGCTGATCTGTCGCCTGTTCGGCACCACACCGCGTCTGCCTTGCCCGCATGGGCGTGGGCCGGAACTGCCGATCGAGCCGGCGGTGGAGCGCCAGGTGCACCGTCTGATCGCCACCACTCGCCAGCGACTCGTTTAGGCTGATGGCTCCCACGCTCTGCGTGGTAGCCCCCTGCAGTGGCGCTCCGCGCCACGACTTGCCGCGTGCAGCAGGCTGACGCAGAACGTCCGGGGCTGCATGCCCACACAGAGCGTGGGAACGATCAACCATTGTGTAGGAGCGAGCTCTGCTCGCGAAGCTTTTGCTGGTCTGGTTCGCGAGCAGAGCTCCGCTCCTACAGATTCACTCCGGCACCGGCAGCGCCAGGCTCTCCTTCACCTCCTCCATGACGATGTAGCTCTTCGACTCGCGCACGTGCGGCAGCTTGAGCAGGATGTCGCCGAGCAGCTTGCGGTAGCTGGCCATCTCGTTGATGCGCGCCTTCACCAGGTAATCGAAGTCGCCGGACACCAGGTGGCATTCCAGTACGTGCGGCAGCTTGAGTACGGCGCGGCGAAACTCCTCGAAGGTGTCGCCGGATTTGTAGTCCAGGCTGATCTCGACGAACACCAGCAGGTTGGCCTTGAGGTGCTGCGGATTGAGGCGGGCGTGGTAGCCCATGATGATGCCTTCGCGCTCCAGACGGCGTACGCGCTCAGTGCAGGGCGTGGTCGACAGGCCCACGCGCTCGCCCAGTTCGGTGAAGCTGATGCGCCCGTCCTCCTGCAGGATACGGAGGATGTTGCGGTCGATCTTGTCCAGTTCACGACGGCTTTGATGCTGGGTTCTCATGGGGAATCCGCCTCTGTAAAACGGCTCTTTGCCAAGAATTCTCGCCAAATATAGCCGTGTATATGGTGAAAAGCACTGCATGGCTCTTCCTATACTGCGCCCATCGACAACAATGGCCTGTAACGTACGCGCCTTGGGCGCGGCGGGGAGAAAAACATGCGTGTTCTGGTTCTCGGCAGCGGTGTGATTGGTACCGCCAGTGCTTACTACCTCGCCCGTCAGGGCTTCGAGGTGGTGGTGGTCGACCGTCAGAACGGCCCGGCGCTGGAAACCAGCTTCGCCAACGCTGGCCAGGTCTCGCCGGGCTACGCTTCGCCCTGGGCCGCCCCGGGCGTGCCGCTGAAGGCCATCAAGTGGCTGCTGCAGAAACACGCGCCGCTGGCGATCAAGGTCACTGGTGACGTCGACCAGTACCTGTGGATGGCGCAGATGCTGCGCAACTGCACTGCCAGCCGCTATGCGATCAACAAGGAGCGCATGGTGCGCCTGTCCGAGTACAGCCGTGACTGCCTCGACGAGCTGCGCGCCGAGACCGGCATCGCCTATGAAGGCCGCCAGCTCGGTACCACCCAGCTGTTCCGCACCCAGGCCCAGGTCGATGCCGCTGCCAAGGACATCGCCGTGCTGGAAGCCTCCGGCGTACCCTTCGAGCTGCTCGACCGCGATGGCATCGCTCGCGTCGAGCCGGCCCTGGCTGGCGTCAAGCACAAGCTGGCCGGTGCCCTGCGCCTGCCCAATGACCAGACCGGCGACTGCCAGATGTTCACCACCAAGCTGGCGGACATGGCCAAGGCGCTCGGCGTCGAGTTCCGTTTCGGCCAGATCATCCAGCGCCTGGACGCCGTGGGCGACCGTATCAACGGCGTGTGGATCGACGGCAAGCTGGAAACCGCCGACCGCTACGTGCTTGCCCTCGGCAGCTACAGCCCGCAACTGCTCAAGCCGCTGGGCATCCGTGCGCCGGTGTATCCGCTCAAGGGCTACTCGTTGACCGTGCCGATCACCAACCCGGACATGGCACCGACCTCGACCATTCTCGATGAGACCTACAAGGTCGCCATCACCCGCTTCGACAGTCGCATCCGCGTTGGTGGCATGGCCGAGATCGCCGGTTTCGACCTGTCGCTCAACCCGCGTCGTCGCGAAACACTGGAGATGATCACCGCCGATCTTTATCCCGAGGGCGGCGATCTGCAGCGCGCCGACTTCTGGACCGGTCTGCGCCCGGCCACGCCCGACGGCACCCCGATCGTCGGCGCCACCGCCTACCGCAATCTGTTCCTCAACACCGGCCACGGTACCCTGGGCTGGACCATGGCCTGCGGCTCCGGTCGCCTGCTCGCCGATCTGATGGCCAACAAGCGTCCGCAGATCAGCGCCGACGGCCTGGATATCTCGCGTTACTCGCGCAAGGCGCGTGAAGTGCAAGCAGCACCGCAGCCGCTGCGCACCTGATAGCCTTCGCGCTTTCGCAATCCAAGGAGCTTTAGCTTTATGTCGATTCAGCGCCTGCATGTGGCCAAACGCTACAGCGAAGTGGTGATCCACAACGGCACGATTTACCTCGCCGGCCAGTTGGCCGATGAGTTCGGCGGCGACATCCGCGAGCAGACCCGGCAGACCCTGGCCAACATCGACAAGATGCTGGCCGAGGGTGGCAGCGACAAGAGCAAGATCCTCTCGCTGACCATCTTCCTCAAGGACATGGCCGACTACGATGGCCTCAACGCCGAGTACGACGCCTGGGTCGCCGATGGCCATGCGCCGGCCCGTGCCTGCGTCGAGGCGAAGATGTACAAGCCCGAGGTGCTGGTGGAAATGTGCGTGGTAGCGGCCGTCTGACGCGACTACAGCTTTTTGTTGCCTGCCATCCATGGCGGCAACCCTCCGGGCCGTCGCAAGCGACGTCAAAAAATTCTCCCGGATTTTTTTTGTGTTGGCTTTTCGCCCGGCTCCCTGCCGGGTTTTTTTTGAACAGTGCCGCTAGCGGCCACCGTGTGACTGATTACAACCGAGGGAACACCTTGCCATGCGTCCTGCTCGTGCCCTGATCGATCTGCAAGCGCTTCGTCACAACTACCAACTGGCCCGCGAACTGAGCGGCGCCCGCGCCCTGGCCGTGGTCAAGGCCGATGCTTACGGACATGGCGCTGTGCGCTGTGCGCAGGCACTCGAAGCCGAGGCCGATGGTTTTGCCGTGGCCTGCATCGAAGAAGCGCTGGCGTTACGCGAGGCCGGCATCAGGGCGCCGATCCTGCTGCTCGAAGGCTTCTTCGAGGCCGACGAACTGGCGCTGATCGACCAGCATGGCCTGTGGTGTGTCGCCCATGCGCAGTGGCAGATCGAGGCTATCGAGCAGGCCCAACTGAGCAAGCCGCTGACCGTCTGGCTCAAGCTGGACAGCGGCATGCATCGCGTCGGCCTGCATCCGGCCGAGTACCAGGCCGCCTATCGGCGCCTGCTGGCCAGCGGCAAGGTTGGCAAGATCGTGCTGATGAGCCACTTCGCTCGCGCCGATGAGCCCGAGTGCGAGCGCACGAGTGAGCAACTGGCGGTGTTCCAGCAGGCGCGCGAAGGCCTCAGCGCCGAGGTCAGCTTGCGCAATTCGCCGGCCGTGCTTGGCTGGCCGCAGGTGCCCAGTGACTGGGTGCGCCCCGGCATCATGCTGTACGGCGCCACGCCGTTCGAGCAGGCTCAGGAGCAGGCCGCTCGCCTGCAGCCGGTGATGACGCTCGAATCGAAGGTGATCAGCGTGCGTGAACTGCCGGCCGGCGAGCCGGTGGGTTATGGCGCGCGCTTCGTCGCCGAAAGGCCGACCCGCGTCGGTGTGGTCGCCATGGGCTATGCCGACGGCTATCCGCGCCATGCGCCGAGCGGCACGCCAGTGGTGGTGGACGGTCAACTGACCCGGCTGATCGGTCGGGTGTCGATGGACATGCTGACCGTGGACCTGACCGATTTGCCACAGGCCGGCCTTGGCAGCCATGTCGAACTATGGGGCAAACAGGTGCTGGCCAGTGACGTGGCCATGGCGGCAGGTAGCATTCCCTATCAGATTTTTTGCAACCTGCGGCGGGTACCGCTGCTCTATCTCGGGGGCTGAAACCCGTTAAAAGACGGCTGCGCGTCGGCCATGCTGCGTTAAAAACAGGCTGGTTCGCCAGCCCGGTCGTATTGCTCATGTACAGCTCGTACACTCTGCATCCTCCCCTATTTTTGCCTTGCATGGCTCTAGCAGGCTGTTGAAAAACTACCTGCGTTGCCATTGCTGCGTTAAAAACAGGCTCAAAATGCTCATTTACAACTCGTAAACTCCGCTTTTTCGCCTGTTTTTGCCTTGCACTGGCTGCCTCGGCTACGTTTTTCAACGGCCTGCTAGCTCGCGGCCTTTTAACGGGTTTCCTGGGAGGTGTGTAGGCGAAGGGTGAACGCAAGTGTTGTAAATTCCGAACGCTATGCCATGATACGGACACTTTTCCGTCTCATATCCCAAGGGGGATTCCAGCATTGGACGTCGGCGTTCGACTGCAATCGATTCGTAAGCTCAAAGGCCTATCCCAACGTGAACTCGCCAAGCGGGCGGGCGTCACCAACAGCACCATTTCCATGATCGAGAAGAACAGCGTGAGCCCCTCGATCAGCTCGCTGAAAAAGGTGCTCGGCGGCATTCCCATGTCGCTGGTGGAGTTCTTCTCCCTCGACATGGAGCAGGAGAACCAGGTTCAGGTGGTCTACCGGGCCTCCGAGCTGACCGATATCTGCAGTGGCGCCATCACCATGAAGCTGATCGGCAAGGCTCATCCGAGCCGCGCCATTTCCTTCCTCGACGAGACCTATCCGGCCGGCACCGATACGGGTGACGAAATGTACGCCCACGAAGGCGAAGAGGCTGGCATGCTGGTCGAGGGCAAGCTGGAGCTGACCGTTGGCAACGAGGTGTTCATCCTCGAGCCAGGCGACAGCTATTATTTCGAAAGCAGCAAGCCGCATCGCTTCCGCAATCCGTTCGATGTACCGGCGCGTTTGATCAGTGCCACGACGCCAGCGAACTTCTGATCAATAACCCTGCGACAATATGGGTTGTTTCGGCCTGGCCTGCTTGCCGTTATACTGTCGCCCGCTCGCGAAACCGTGGCCGCGGGCGTGACTAGCCACGAAGAGGGTGTACCGTGAATCTGATGAAGAAAATGCTGGCAGTACCGGCTGCCGTATTGGCCCTGTGGGCAGTGACTGCTCAGGCCACGACCGATGAAGCTATCGCCGAGCGCCTCAAGCCTGTAGGCGAGGTGTGCATCATGGGCGAAGAGTGCAAGGGCGTCGAAACCGTCGCCGCATCCGCCGGTGGTGGTGCACGCACCGCTGACGACATCATCGCCAAGCATTGCAGTGTCTGCCACGCCACCGGTGTGCTGGACGCGCCGAAGATCGGCGACACCGCTGCCTGGAAAGAGCGTGCTGACCACCAGGGCGGTCTCGACGGCATCCTCGCTGCTGCCATCTCCGGTATCAACGCCATGCCGCCGAAAGGCACCTGTGCTGACTGCACGGATGACGAACTGCGCGAAGCGATTCAGAAGATGTCTGGCCTGTAAGGCATATCGCTTTCATGAAGAAACCGCCCTCTGGGCGGTTTCTTCGTTTTGGCTGTCCGCCTGCCTGATGGGCTGTTCGGGCGTCCAGTGTCAGTCGAGGAAGCGTACCTGGCCATTCTCCAGTGCTGCGACGCGAGCCAGCGATTCGACGCGATAGCCTTCGCTTTCCAGCAACTTGCGGCCGTCCTGGAAGGATTTCTCGATGACGATGCCGATGCCGGCAATCTGGGCACCGGCCTGCTGGATCAGGTCGATCAGCGCTTTGGCAGCATGGCCGTTGGCAAGGAAGTCGTCGATCACCAGTACGCGGTCCGCGGCGGTCAGGTGACGGGCGGAAATGGCAATGGTGCTTTCGGTCTGCTTGGTGAAGGAGAACACCTTGGAGATCAGCAGGTCGTCCTTGAGCGTCAGCGACTGAAACTTGCGCGCGAAGATCACCGGAATGCCCAGCTCGAGGCCGGCCATCACCGCCGGAGCGATGCCCGAGGCCTCGATGGTGACGATCTTGCTGATGCCCTGGCCGGCGAAACGCTGGGCGAACTCGTGGCCGATCTCCTGCATCAGGCGCGGATCGATCTGGTGGTTGAGAAAGGCGTCCACCTTGAGTACGTGCTCGGACAGCACGATGCCTTCGCTGCGAATCTTCTGTTTCAACGACTCCACGGTCGATCCTCTGGTTGAGCAGAAAAAGCTGCGGATTTTCGCTCAAAATGCCCCGCATTGTGTAGTGAAACCGCAGCCTGCCCGACAGTCGTGACCCATTGACCGCCTGGACAGGTTGGTAGCCCGGATGCAATCCGGGGGCGCACTGCGCTCAGGCGCTCTTGGTCAGCCGCCGCAGAATGTCCCTGGGAATGCCGCGCGTATCCAGCGGCAGCTTGTCCGGCGCGGGCTCGATGCCCAGTTCGTAGAGCCAGTTGAGGACGTACTCGCGCAGTTGCTTGATCTCGTAGGCCTGCCACTGTTCGCGAATCGCTGGAAAGGCCTCGATCTCGTAGTCGAACGCGCGCAGGGGCCTGCGGCCGGTCAGCGCGGCGCTGAGCAGCGGGTGGGCATGCACATCGTCAAGGGTGAACAGGAAGGATTCACGCATGGCCACGCGCTGGGGGACGTCGAGGTTGGGCACCTGGCTGTAGCGCTCGGGATCGAGCTCGATCTGCTGGCGCTCGTCGCTGTAGCGATCTCCCGCAGGCAGGGTCAGAACGCTGCCACTTTCCAGATCCAGCCAGTGTTCCTGTTGTTCGCGGCCATTGATCAGCTCAATCAGGGCATCGAGGTCGAGCGTGAATGTGCGCATGGTTCCAGCTCCCTGTGTCTGAACGGTATCTTCTTTCTGACTGGCAAATATGGCGAGGGTGCCTGTGGCATTTGAAGTGGTGGGCTGAAGCCCACCCTACTCCGCTCAGGCGTAGGGTGGGCCGGGCGGCGATCCAGCGCGGTAGGGTGGGCTTCAGCCCACCAGGCAGCAAGGTCCGGTTTTCAGCGCGGTAGGGTGGGCTTCAGCCCACCAGGCAGCAAGGTCCGGTTTTCAGCGCTTGAGCATCGCCCGCATATTGGCCAGGGCGTCGTTGCCGCGTGCGGCCTTGACCTCCACCGGCGCCTCTTCCAGACCTTCCCACACCAGGTCTTCCGGCGGCAGTTCGTCGAGGAAGCGGCTCGGCGAGCAGTCGATCACCTCGCCGTATTGCTTGCGCTTGGCGGCGAAGGTCAGCGCCAGGTTGCGCTTGGCGCGGGTGATGCCGACGTAGGCCAGGCGCCGCTCTTCCTCGATGGTGTCGGCCTCGATGCTGGAGCGGTGGGGGAGGATCTCTTCCTCGAAACCGATGATATACACCGACGGAAACTCCAGACCCTTGGAGGCGTGCATGGTCATCATCTGCACGCCCTCGGCGCCTTCTTCCTCTTCCTGCTGGCGTTCGAGCATGTCGCGCAGCACCAGCTTGCCGATGGCGTCTTCGATGGTCATGTCGCCGTCTTCGTCGCGCTCCAGTGTGCTCTTCAGCGCGTCGACGAGGAACCAGACGTTGCCCATGCGCGCGTCGGCCACCTTGTCGCTGGAGGCGTTCTGCCGTAGCCAGTTCTCGTAGTCGATGTCCATGACCATGCTGCGAATCGCAGCGATAGGATCGTTCTGCGCGCACTCCTGGCGCACCCGATCCATCCAGCGGGTGAAGCGCTGCAGGCGCTCGGTGAAGCGCGCATCGAGATGCTCGCCGAGGCCCATCTCGCCAGCGGCGGCGTACATGCTGATCTTGCGTTCGCTGGCGTAGTTGCCGAGTTTTTCCAGAGTGGCGGAGCCGATCTCCCGACGTGGCACGTTGATCACGCGCAGGAAGGCGTTGTCGTCGTCCGGGTTGACCAGCAGGCGGAAGTAACTCATCAGGTCCTTCACCTCCTGGCGGGCGAAGAAACTGGTGCCGCCTGAGAGGCGATAGGGAATCTGGTGGTGCTGCAGCTTCAGCTCCATCAGCTTGGCCTGGTAGTTGCCGCGATAGAGGATGGCGAATTCGCTGTAGGGACGCTGGGTACGCAGATGCTCGGTGAGAATTTCCAGGGCCACCCGCTCGCACTCGGCGTCTTCGTTACGGGTGCGGATCACGCGAATCTCGTCGCCCATGCCCATCTCGCTCCACAACTGCTTCTCGAACACGTGCGGGTTGTTGGCGATCAGCACGTTGGCGCATTTGAGGATACGGCTGGTGGAGCGGTAGTTCTGCTCCAGCATCACCACTTTCAGCGACGGATAATCCTCTTTCAGCAGCATCAGGTTTTCCGGGCGCGCGCCACGCCAGGCGTAGATCGACTGGTCATCGTCGCCGACCACGGTGAACTGGTTGCGCATACCTACCAGCAGCTTCACCAGCAGGTACTGGCTGGCGTTGGTGTCCTGGTATTCGTCCACCAGCAGGTAGCGGATGCGGTTCTGCCATTTCTCCAGGATGTCGGCGTGCTCCTGAAAAAGCTTCACCGGCAGCAGGATCAGGTCGTTGAAATCCACCGCGTTATACGCCTTGAGCGTGCGCTGGTAGTGCAGGTAGACGATGGCGGCAGTCTGTTCCTTGGGATTGCGCGCCTTGGCCAGGGCTTCGTCGGGCAGGATCAGGTCGTTCTTCCAGCTGTCGATGAGGTTCTTCACCTCATCGGCGCCGTCGTCGCCGGAATACTCCTTCTGCATGATGTCGCTGAGCAGCGCCTTGATGTCGCCGTCGTCGAAGATCGAGAAGCCGGGTTTGTAGCCCAGGCGCGCGTATTCCTTGCGGATGATGTTCATGCCCAGGTTGTGGAAGGTGGACACCGTCAGGCCGCGCGCCTCGCTGCCCTTGAGTAGGGTGCCGACGCGCTCCTTCATCTCGCGCGCGGCCTTGTTGGTGAAGGTCATGGCGACGATGTGCTGGGCGCGGATGCCGCAGTTCTGCACCAGATGGGCGATCTTGCGCGTGATCACGCTGGTCTTGCCGGAACCGGCACCGGCGAGCACCAGAAGCGGGCCGCCGACGTAGTTCACGGCCTCTTGTTGCCGGGGGTTCAGTCGGGACATGGGATCGTTCACAGAAAAAGGGCCGGGCATTTTAACAGGCCCGAAGGCTTCTGCCGCGACCGTCCGGAACTGTGGCGTAGCGCACGAAATTGCATCGCCATGCACTTGGTTAATCACTTTATTCCAGTACTCTGGTGCCACTTGTCGCTTTACTGGTTATATCTCAGGATCTGCACTACCTTTCGCACGTATGTGATTGATTAGACGCCGATTACGGCGCGTTCAGGCGACGCGATTCGCCATCATTCTTGTGGTCATTGGGGGAGGTTGCTTGTCCACGCTCGTCGAACCCTTGCGGTTGGTCCTGTTGGCGGAAACGCCGGACTGGGCCGAATTGTTGCGCGAGCAGTTGAGCGCCCTGGGCAGCCCATCCCCGCTTATTACCGCGCCGTCATGGGAAGCGGCCAGCAATCTGTTCGATGATCACGCCAGCGGTCTGCTGCTGAGTACCCCGGACCGTCTTCCCGATCCCCATCAGTGCCCCCTGCCCATCGTCCTGCTGCTCGACGAGGAGCCAGTCGAAGAACCAGCCGGTGTCAGCGACTGGCTGGTGCGCGGCAGCCTCAACCTCGACGTGCTGCGCCGTTGCCTGCGCTACGTGCGCGAACAGGGCAACCTCAAGCACACCCTGCAGCGCCTGGCCGAACAGGACCCCCTGACCGGCATCGCCAATCGCCAGGGTTTCCAGACCCTGCTCGCGGCGCGCCTGGCCGAGTGTGGCGGCCGTGGCCTGGTGCTGGGTCATCTCGATCTGGACAATTTCCGTCATGCCAATGATGCCCTCGGCTACCAGGCCGGAGACCGCCTGATCCTGCAGGTGGTGGCGCGGCTCAAGGGGCTGCTGCAGCCCTGCGATCAGATCGCGCGTCTGGGCAGCGACGAATTCGCACTGTTGCTCGATGCACGCCGCGATCCGCAGCGCGTGGAGCGCCTGGCCGAGCGCGTCACCGAAGTATTGGGTGAGCCTTACTGGGTGGACGGCGAGAGTCTGCTGATCGGTTGCAGCCTTGGCCTGGCCCATGCCCGCGCGGGCGAGGGCGCCGATCCGCTGCTGTGGCACGCGCATATCGCCATGCAACAGGCCAAGAATCAGCAAGGCTGCGTGTTTCATGTCTATGACGAACGCCTGAATCGCAGCGCACGCAGCCAGGCCGATCTGCAAGGCGAGCTGCGCCGTGCGTTACGCCGTGACGAACTGGAGCTGCATTATCAGCCACGCCTGTGCCTGAAGAGCGGGCGCATCGTCGGCCTGGAGGCCCTGGTGCGCTGGCAGCACAGCGAGCGTGGGCTGCTCTCGCCCAATGAGTTCGTACCGCTGGCCGAAGAAACCGGGCTGATCGTACCGCTCGGTTACTGGGTCATCTCCCGTGCCCTGCGCGATATGCAGTGGCTGCGTGGGCGCGGCCTGCCGGCACTGCATATGGCGGTCAACCTGTCGTTTCGCCAGTTTCAGGACAGCCAGTTGCTGCCGACCCTCAGCCGTTTGATCGAAGAACGTGGGGTCGATGCGCAGTGGCTGGAGTTCGAGCTGACCGAAACCGCAGTGATGCGCCGCAGCGACCAGGTGCAGCAGACCATGCTGGCGCTGGGACGGCTCGGCGTGCGTTTTTCGCTGGACGACTTCGGCACCGGCTTCTCGTCTTTCGTTCATCTCAATAACCTGCCGATCACCCTGCTGAAGATCGACAGGAGCTTTGTCGGCGGTATGGGCGAGCGTGCCGAGAATCGCCAATTGGTGCGGGCGATGATCAATCTGGCGCACAACCTCAATCTCGAAGTGGTGGCCGAAGGGGTGGAGAACATCGAGCAGCTCGACATGCTGCGTCAGTTCGGCTGCGATCAGGTGCAGGGCTACCTGATCAGCAAGGCGATACCTCTGGCGGAGCTGGCACGCTTTCTGGTGTTCGGCTTGCGCCAGCCGCTGCTCGGCGGATCGTAACCCGTAGCCCGGATACAATCCGGGGCCGTGTGCCGGGCTTCCCCGGATTGCATCCGTATACGGACTCCTCCCGTTTTGCCAGTGAAATAATCTGCCTCTGAACCTAGGTACGACTGCTTCCGTATATTCGACTTCTGATAAGGCGTTAGCCTTGAGCCATGATGAATTTCGCTCCTGTGCGCCTAACCGG
>NZ_VRYE01000029.1 GCF_008041835.1 Ectopseudomonas mendocina | reverse complement strand
AGGGGCTGAATTCGCTCGAAATCAGGAAATTCAGGGCAACAACCGGTTAAAAACGCTCAAATAGTGGGCAATTCGCTTTGTCTTTGTCGCGCTCTGTCCATGTATGAATTCAAGTCCGACAGGCTGCTAGAGGCGGAACTCGTGGCCCAGATAAACCTCCTTCACCGTCTGGTTGGCGAGGATGGTTTCGGCGTCGCCTTCGGCGATCAGTTGCCCATCATTGACGATGTAAGCGGTTTCGCAGATATCCAGGGTCTCGCGCACGTTGTGATCGGTGATCAGGATGCCGATGCCCTTGGTCTTGAGGTGATGGATGATCTGCTTGATGTCGCCCACCGAAATCGGGTCGACACCGGCGAAGGGTTCGTCGAGCAGGATGAACTTGGGGTTGGTCGCCAGGGCGCGGGCAATCTCCACTCGGCGTCGCTCGCCACCGGACAGGCTCATGCCGAGGCTGTCGGCGATGTGGTGGATGTGGAATTCCTGCAGCAGGCTGTCCAGTTCCGCCTGCCGCCCGGCGCGGTCCAGGCCCTTGCGCGTTTCCAGAATAGCCATGATGTTGTCGGCCACCGACAGTTTGCGGAAGATCGAGGCTTCCTGCGGCAGGTAGCCGATGCCGGCGCGCGCGCGCCCATGCATGGGTTGGTGGCTGACATCCAGGTCGTCGATCAGCACGCGCCCCTGATCGGCGCGTACCAGGCCGACGATCATGTAGAAGCAGGTGGTCTTGCCGGCGCCATTAGGGCCGAGCAGACCGACGATCTGGCCGCTTTCGATGCTCAGGCTGACGTCACGCACGACCTGGCGGCTTTTGTAACTTTTCGCCAGGTGTTGGGCTTTGAGAATGGCCATTACTGCTGTTGATCCGCAGGTTTGTTCTTCGGTTGGATAACCATGTCGATGCGTGGGCGCGGCGTGCTGACATTGCCGCCCGTGGCGCGACCGGCATTGACGATCTGGCGGCGGGTGTCATAGACGATCTTCTCGCCTTCGAAGGTATTGCCTTCCTGAATCACCTTGGCCTGGTCGATCAGTACGATGCGCTCGTTACTGGCGAAGTACTGGATGGTCTTGCCGTAGGCCTTGACGATGTCCTTGTCCACCGCTGGCTTCTGCTCGTAATAGGCCAGGTTGCCCACTGCAGTGAACACATCGATATCGCCACTGGCGGTCTGCGTGATGGTCACGGTGTCACCCGTGATCTTCAGCGTGCCCTGGGTGATGATCACATCGCCACGGTAAACCGCGACACCTTGACGGTCATCCAGTTCGGCGCTGTCGGCCTGGATGCGAATCGGCTGATCGCGATCCGATGGCAGTGCCCAGGCCGCCGCGCTTCCCAATGCGGCACCGAGGGCGAGAATAAGGGGGAGGGTATTAACGAACCTCATGCTGGCCTCTTACGTTGGACTGCAGGAGCATCCTGCCGTCATTCAAGTACGCTTTCATTCCTTGTGCCGTGGTCACCCCGTTGGCCGCGACGATTCTAACGGCTTGCTCGGTCTGCGCATATTCCTTGTCGGGAATTACTGTCATGCGGCTGCTGGTGATGATGGTAGGGCGGTTCTTGGCATCGGTGCGGGCGATACGCACATCATCGATCAGTTCCACCTCGATGCCGCCGGGCGAGACTTCGGCACGCTGGCTGGTAACATTCCATGGCAGTTCGCTGCCGCGATAGAGATCCAGCTTGGGCTTTTCGATCAGCGTGATGTCGGTGCTCTTGACGTGTTCGAGCTTGTCCGCGGTCATGCGGTAGTGCAGTTTGCCGTCATCCTGGAACTGCACGGTGCGCGCGCCCACGACGTAAAAGTCGATGACGTTGTCATTGGCGTTCTGGCGTGCCTGGCGGTCGGTATCCGGGGCCAGGTTCCAGTAACCGAGAGCGGCCACCACGACGGCAATCAGGGCAAGGATCAGGGTGTTGGTGATTTTACGCGGCATGCTGTTCTCTACAGGTAGGCGGCCTGGGCCGCTTCCAGTGTGCCCTGGGCACGCATGATCAGTTCGCAGAATTCCCGCGCCGCACCGTCACCGCCGCGTGCCTGGGTGACACCATGGGCGTGCTGACGCACGAAGCTGTCGGCGCTGGCTACAGCCATGCCCAATCCGACCCGGCGAATCACCGGAAGATCCGGCAGGTCATCGCCAAGGTAGGCAACTTCTTCATAGCTTAGGCCGAGTTCGGCGAGCAGGCCGTCGAGCACCACGAGTTTGTCCTCGCGGCCCTGGAACAGGTGCTGGATGCCGAGGTTGTTGGCGCGGCGCTCCACTACCGGGGTCTTGCGCCCGCTGATGATGGCGGTGCGCACGCCCGAGTTGATCAGCATCTTGATGCCGTGACCGTCGAGCGTATTGAAGGTCTTGAACTCGCTGCCGTCTTCGAGAAAGTACAGGCGGCCGTCGGTGAGCACGCCATCGACGTCGAAGATCGCCAGTTTGATGGCGCGGGCGCGTTGCAGCAGGTCGTTCATCACATTACTCCGGCGCGCAGCAGGTCGTGCATGTTGAGGGCGCCGACCGGCTTGTACTGGTCGTCGACCACCACCAGCGCGTTGATCTTGTGGTCTTCCATGATCTTCAGGGCTTCGGCGGCGAGCATTTCCGCGCGGGCGGTCTTGCCGTGCGGGGTCATGACCTCGTCGATCGACGCCTGGCGTACATCGATGCCCTTGTCCAGGGTGCGACGCAGATCGCCGTCAGTAAAGATGCCGGCCAGACGGCCATCCGTCTCCAGTACCACGGTCATGCCCAGGCCTTTCTGGGTCATTTCCAGCAGCGCGTCGCGCAAGCTGGTACCACGCTGCACGCATGGCAGTGCCTCGCCCTTGTGCATCACATTCTCGACCTTGAGCAGCAGGCGTCGGCCAAGGGCGCCGCCCGGGTGAGAGAAGGCGAAGTCTTCGGCAGTGAACCCGCGCGCTTCGAGCAGGGCGATGGCCAGGGCGTCGCCCAGTACCAGGCTGGCCGTGGTCGAGGAGGTCGGCGCCAGGTTCAGCGGGCAGGCTTCCTGCGAGACGCGAGCATCGAGATTGACCTCGGCGGCCTTGGCCAGCGGCGAGTTCGGGTTGCCGGTCATGCTGATCAGGCCGATGCCGAGGCGTTTGATCAGCGGCAGCAGGGTGATGATCTCGGCGGTCGAGCCCGAGTTCGACAGCGCCAGGACGATGTCGTCCTTGGTGATCATGCCCATGTCGCCATGGCTGGCTTCTGCCGGGTGGACGAAGAAAGAGGGGGTGCCGGTGCTGGCCAGGGTCGCAGCGATTTTGTTGCCGATATGCCCGGACTTGCCCATGCCGACTACTACCACGCGTCCCTTGCAGCTGAGAATCAGCTCGCAGGCCTTGATGAAATCGGCATTGATGCGGGGCAATAGCTCCTGTACCGCTTCAAGTTCGAGGCGAATAGTACGCTGCGCGGAATCAATCAGGTCGCGGGTCTGGTTCATGCTGGGCAAGGCTGTCGGGCGAAAGAAGACGACGATTATAACGGGAAAAGCTTGTCGTGCTCACCTTTGCCGTATGCAGGGCAGTGCCGAAGCTGTCGCAAGTCTGAACGCTGCGCCGTGGTGCTATTGGGCGAGATGTTCGGCAAATGCTATAGTTCGCGGCCATTTTGGCCCGATAGGGTCTGTTCCCGTTTCGCTCGCGGCTCGCGATGAAGCGGGAGCAGGCCCTAACTGGAGCGTGTCCTCGCTTCTGGAGGCGGCGTCTGCCAGGGAGGCCTGATTTTCAAGGAGTTCAGATGAGCGCCGAGCACGAGTACGCGATCGAGTTGCAGGGCGTGAGCTTTCAGCGTGGCGCGCGATCGATTTTCGACAAGGTCGATATCCGCATTCCGCGCGGCAAGGTCACCGGCATCATGGGCCCCTCCGGCTGCGGCAAGACGACCTTGTTGCGCTTGATCGCTGCCGAGTTGCGGCCCTCTGCTGGCGATATTCGCGTCGCGGGTATCAGTCTGCCGAAGCTGTCGCGTGATGAGCTGTTCGACATGCGCAAGCGGATGGGCGTGCTGTTTCAGAGCGGTGCGCTGTTCACCGACCTCGATGTATTCGAGAACGTGGCCTTTCCCCTGCGTGTGCATACCCAACTGCCGGAAGAAATGATTCGCGACATCGTCCTGATGAAACTGCAGGCCGTTGGCTTGCGCGGGGCGCTGGATCTGATGCCGGACGAGCTGTCTGGCGGCATGAAGCGCCGTGTCGCGCTGGCCCGAGCCATTGCGCTCGATCCGCAGATTCTGCTGTATGACGAGCCGTTTGTCGGCCAGGACCCCATCGCCATGGGTGTTCTGGTGCGCCTGATCCGCCTGCTCAACGATGCACTGGGGATCACCAGCGTGGTGGTGTCTCACGACCTTGCAGAAACCGCCAGCATCGCCGACTACATCTATGTCGTCGGTGATGCACAGGTGCTGGGGCAGGGCACTCCGGCCGAGTTGATGGAATCGGATAACCCGCGCATTCGCCAGTTCATGAAGGGCATCCCGGATGGTCCGGTGCCGTTTCATTTTCCAGCGCCGGACTACCGCGAAGATCTGTTGGGGAGAGGTTGATGCGCAGAATTTCACCGCTCGAACGGCTGCGCCTGTTCGGTCGTGCGGGTATCGATGTGGTCGCGACACTGGGGCGTTCGGTGCTGTTTCTGGTCAGCGCTCTGTTCGGTCGCAGCCGTGCCGGCAAGCCTTTGCAGCTGTTGATCAAGCAATTGTTCGCGGTTGGCGTGATGTCGCTGGCGATCATCGTCGTGTCCGGCATCTTCATAGGCATGGTGTTGGCCCTGCAGGGCTACAACATTCTGGTCAGCTATGGCTCCGAACAGGCTGTTGGGCAGATGGTCGCCCTGACCCTGCTGCGTGAACTTGGCCCGGTGGTGACCGCGCTGCTGTTCGCCGGTCGCGCCGGCTCGGCGCTGACTGCCGAGATCGGCAACATGAAGTCCACCGAGCAGCTCTCCAGCCTGGAGATGATTGGCGTCGACCCGCTCAAGTACATCGTCGCGCCGCGGCTGTGGGCCGGCTTCATCTCGATGCCGCTGCTGGCGATGATCTTCTGCGTGGTCGGCATCTGGGGTGCGGCCATGGTCGCTGTGGATTGGCTGGGCGTTTACGAAGGCTCGTTCTGGTCGAACATGCAGAACAGTGTTTCCTTTTATGACGATGTGCTCAACGGCGTGATCAAGAGCGTCGTCTTCGCCTTCGTGGTGACCTGGATCGCCGTGTTCCAGGGCTACGACTGCGAACCCACTTCCGAAGGCATCAGCCGCGCAACCACACGCACCGTGGTGTATGCCTCGCTGGCCGTGCTGGGCCTGGATTTCATTCTGACCGCTTTGATGTTTGGAGACTTCTGATGCAAAACCGCACGCTGGAGATTGGTGTCGGCCTGTTCCTCATGGCCGGTGTGCTGGCCCTGCTGCTGCTGGCCCTGCGCGTCAGTGGCCTGAGCGTCGGCAGTGCTGGTGATACCTACAAGGTCTACGCCTACTTCGACAACATCGCCGGGCTGACCGTGCGCGCCAAGGTCACCATGGCCGGCGTGAGCATCGGCAAGGTTACGGCGATCGATCTGGATCGCGACAGCTATATGGGGCGGGTGACCCTGGAACTCGATGGAAACGTCAATAACCTGCCTGAGGATTCCACTGCGTCGATCCTGACCGCAGGCTTGCTCGGCGAGAAATACATCGGCATCAGCGTTGGTGGTGACGAGGAGGTGCTCAAGGACGGCAGCACCATCCACGACACGCAGTCCTCGCTGGTGCTGGAAGACCTGATTGGCAAATTCCTGCTTAATTCGGTCAATAAAGATGAGGCCAATTGATGAGGGCTCCTGACATGTTCAAAACCGTGCGTAATTCCCTGCTGGTGTTGCTGGCTGCCATGCCGCTGCTGGCTGTGGCGGCGCCGAGCGCCCATGAAGTGGTGCAGCAGACCACCGAAACCCTGCTGGCGGACCTCAAGGCCAACAAGGAGCAATACCGCAACAATCCCAACGCCTTCTACGACTCGCTCAACGAGATTCTCGGCCCAGTGGTGGATGTCGAGGGCATCGCCCGTGGCGTGATGACCGTGCGCTATTCGCGTCAGGCTTCGCCTGAGCAGATGAGCCGCTTCCAGGAAAATTTCAAGCGCAGCCTGATGCAGTTCTATGGCAATGCCCTGCTCGAGTACAACAATCAGGACATCCGCGTACTGCCGGCCAGCGGCAGGGCCGAGGGCGAGCGCACGTCGGTGGGCATGGAGATCCGTGATGGCAAGGGTGTGGTCTATCCGCTGTCTTACACCATGGTGTTGATCGATGGCCGCTGGAAGTTGCGCAATGTGGTGATCAACGGCATCAATGTCGGCAAGCTGTTCCGTGATCAGTTCGCCCAGTCGATGCAGAACAATCGCAATGACCTGGACAAGGTTATCGACACCTGGGCTGACACAGTCGCCAGGGCGCGTCAGGCTCGAGGCGAATCGTGAGTCAGGCAAGCATCAGCGAGCGCGGCGCCGGGCAATTGCAGCTCGGCGGCGTGCTGGATTACAGCACCGGCCCGCAACTGCGTGAGCAGGGTGCGCGCCTGATTGCAGGCAGTGGCGCCGCACACCTGGTGCTCGATTGCAGTGCGGTAGAGAAATCCAGCAGTGTCGGTTTGGCGCTGCTGCTGGCGTTCATGCGCGATGCACGCAAGGCCGGGCGCGAGCTGAGCATCAGCGGCTTGCCCGACGACATGCGCGAGATTGCCCAGTTCAGCGGTCTGCTGGAATTGTTGCCGCTGCAAGCGTGAAGTGCCTTCCGTCGTTGCGTCACTGCCGGTGTTGGCGGGGTTCGCAGGCGGGAGGCTTTTTTGTATGATGGCCGACCCGCGGGCGCCGGTGCCCGAATGCGTCAGTCGAGGTCGAGCATGCAGGCTGCAGAAGTAAAAAGCCTCCTAGAGGAAAAACTCCCGAACACCCAGGTGGAAGTCGAAGGCGAAGGCTGCAACTTTCAGCTCAACCTGATCAGCGACGAGCTGGCCGCCCTCAGCCCGGTCAAGCGTCAGCAGCAGATCTACGCCCACCTTAATGCCTGGATCGCCGATGGCAGCATCCACGCCGTGACCATGAAATTCTTCAGCCAGGCCGATTGGGCTGCGCGTTCCTGAGCCTACGGGCGACGAGACTCCTATGGATAAACTGATCATTACCGGCGGCGCTCGCCTCGATGGCGAAATCCGCATTTCCGGTGCGAAGAACTCTGCGCTGCCGATTCTGGCGGCCACCTTGCTGGGCGACGAGCCCGTGACCATCTGCAACCTGCCGCACCTGCACGACATCACCACCATGATCGAGCTGTTCGGGCGCATGGGCATCGAGCCGGTGATCGACGAGAAGCTGGCGGTGGAAGTCGACGCCCGCGCCATCAAGACCCTGGTCGCGCCTTACGAGCTGGTAAAAACCATGCGCGCCTCGATCCTGGTGCTCGGGCCGATGGTCGCGCGCTTCGGTGAAGCCGAAGTGGCGCTGCCGGGCGGCTGCGCCATCGGTTCGCGTCCGGTCGACCTGCACATCCGTGGCCTCGAGGCCATGGGCGCGATCATCGATGTCGAAGGCGGCTACATCAAGGCCAAGGCGCCGGAAGGTGGCCTGCGTGGCGCGCACTTCTTCTTCGATGTGGTCAGCGTGACCGGCACCGAGAACATCATGATGGCCGCGACCCTGGCCAAGGGCCGCAGCGTGCTGGAAAACGCCGCGCGTGAGCCTGAGGTGGTCGACCTGGCCAACTGCCTGATCGCCATGGGCGCGAAGATCCAGGGCGCCGGTACCGACACCATCATCATCGACGGCGTCGAGCGCCTGCATGGCGCGCGTTTCAACGTCATGCCCGACCGTATCGAGACCGGCACCTACCTGGTGGCCGCTGCCGTTACCGGTGGTCGGGTCAAGGTCAAGGACGCCGATCCTTCGACTTTGGAGGCCGTGCTGGCCAAGCTGCAGGAAGCAGGCGCCGAAATCACCACTGGCCCGGACTGGATCGAGCTGGACATGAAGGGCAAGCGTCCGAAGGCCGTCAATCTGCGCACCGCTCCCTATCCGGCGTTCCCCACCGACATGCAGGCGCAGTTCATCGCCCTGAACGCGGTGGCCGAAGGCACCGGCACCATCATCGAAACCGTGTTCGAGAACCGCTTCATGCATGTCTACGAGATGCTGCGCATGGGCGCCAACATCCTCGTTGAAGGCAACACGGCGGTGGTCACCGGGGTCGACAAACTCAAGGGTGCGCCGGTGATGGCGACTGACCTGCGTGCCTCGGCGAGCCTGGTGCTGGCTGCGCTGGTGGCTGACGGTGATACGCTGATCGACCGCATCTACCACATCGACCGTGGTTATGAGTGCATCGAGGAAAAACTGCAGTTGTTGGGCGCCAAGATCCGCCGCGTTCCGGGTTAAGTCTCCACAGCCTTATGGCCGTCTCTCTCGGGGGCGGCCGCTTCCGTTCAAGGAAACCGTTTCATGCTGACCATTGCCCTGTCCAAAGGCCGTATTCTCGATGACACCCTGCCGTTGCTGGCCGCCGCGGGCATCGAGCCGACCGAGAACCCGGACAAGAGCCGCAAGCTGATCATCCCCACCACCCAAGATGATGTGCGCCTGCTGATCGTGCGCGCCACCGACGTGCCCACTTACGTCGAGCATGGCGCGGCCGACCTCGGCGTGGCAGGCAAGGACGTGCTGATGGAGTACGGTGGCCAGGGCATCTACGAGCCGCTGGATCTGCAGATCGCCAAGTGCAAGCTGATGACGGCTGGCAAGGTCGGCGCGCCGGAGCCGAAAGGGCGCCTGCGCGTGGCCACCAAGTTCGTCAACGTTGCCAAGCGCTACTACGCCGAGCAAGGTCGTCAGGTCGATATCATCAAGCTGTACGGCTCGATGGAGCTGGCGCCGCTGGTGGGCCTGGCCGACAAGATCATTGACGTGGTCGACACGGGCAACACCCTGCGCGCCAACGGTCTGGAGCCGCAGGAACTGATTGCCACCATCAGCTCGCGGCTGATCGTCAACAAGGCGTCGATGAAGATGCAGCATGCGCGCATCCAGTCCCTGATCGACACCCTGCGTAGCGCCATCGAGGCGCGACACCAGGGCTGACTCCTCACCGCGACGTCTGGTCGCGGCAGCCTATCCGTGTCATAGCCATTTTTCTTGGGTGCCCGCACGGTGGGCTTGCTACATTAGGGCACCTCTAAAAACGTAGGCGAGGCAGCCAGCGCAAGGTAAAAACAGGCGAAAAAGCGCAGTTTACGAGTTGTAAATGAGCATTTTGAGCCTGTTTTTAACGCCGCGATGCTAACGCAGGTAGTTTTTAGAGGTGCCCGTTACGGGCGCCCGAGAAAACGCCATTTAGATGAGGCTTTCGCTATGACCGCACCCGTTGCCATCCGCCGACTCAACGCTGCCGACACGGACTTCGCGCGTCATCTGGATCATCTGCTGTCCTGGGAAAGTGTCTCCGACGATGGCGTCAACCAGCGCGTGCTGGAAATCATCCAGGCCGTGCGCCAGCGTGGCGATGCCGCTCTGGTCGAATACACCCAGCGTTTCGATGGTCTTGAGGTCGCTTCCATGGCCGACCTGATCCTGCCACGCGAGCGTCTGGAACTGGCACTTACCCGCATCAGCGCCGAGCAGCGCCAGGCTCTTGAAGTCGCCGCCGAGCGCGTGCGCAGCTACCACGAAAAGCAGAAGCAGGATTCCTGGCGTTACAGTGAAGCCGACGGCACCGTGCTGGGGCAGAAGGTCACCCCGCTGGACCGCGCCGGTCTGTACGTGCCGGGCGGCAAGGCGTCCTATCCGTCTTCGGTACTGATGAACGCAATCCCGGCCAAGGTCGCCGGTGTGCCCGAGGTGGTCATGGTGGTGCCGACCCCGCGCGGCGAGATCAACGAGATCGTCCTCGCTGCTGCCGCCATCGCCGGTGTCGACCGCGTGTTCACCATCGGTGGCGCCCAGGCGGTTGCCGCGCTGGCCTATGGCACCGAAAGCGTGCCGCCGGTGGACAAGATCGTCGGCCCCGGCAACATCTATGTGGCCACCGCCAAGCGCCACGTGTTCGGCAAGGTGGGTATCGACATGATCGCCGGGCCGTCGGAGATTCTGGTGGTCTGCGACGGCCAGACCGATCCGGACTGGATCGCCATGGACCTGTTCTCCCAGGCCGAGCACGACGAAGACGCCCAGTCGATTCTGGTCAGCCCAGATGCCGCCTTCCTCGACCGCGTCGCCGAGAGCATCGCCAAGCTGCTGCCGACCATGGAGCGTGCCGAGATCATCCGCACCTCGCTGGAGGGGCGCGGCGCCTTGATTCAGGTGGCCGACATGGCGCAGGCCATCGAGGTATCCAACCGCATCGCCCCCGAGCACCTGGAGCTGTCGGTGGCCGATCCGGAAGCCTGGCTGCCGCAGATTCGCCACGCCGGTGCGATCTTCATGGGCCGCTACACCGCAGAAGCCTTGGGCGACTATGTGGCCGGCCCGAACCACGTGCTGCCGACGTCGGGCACTGCGCGGTTCTCCTCGCCGCTGGGGGTGTACGACTTCCAGAAGCGTTCGTCGATCATCTTCTGTTCGCAGGATGGCGCGTCGGAGCTTGGCAAGAGCGCCTCGGTACTGGCCCGTGGCGAGTCGCTGACCGCGCATGCGCGCAGCGCCGAGTACCGCATCAAGCCATAGGCCAGTCCGAACCTGTAGGAGCCAGCTCGCTGGCGAGCCGCGCCTGACATCGTCGGCAAGCCGGCTCCTGCATCAAACAGATCGAACCATTTCGAGGAGAGAAGGGCAGATGAGCAAATTCTGGAGCCCCTTCGTCAAGGGCCTGGTGCCCTATGTGCCAGGTGAGCAACCCAAGCTGAGCAAGCTGGTCAAGCTCAACACCAACGAGAACCCCTACGGCCCTTCGCCCAAGGCCATCGCCGCGATGCAGGCGGAGGTGAATGACAACCTGCGCCTGTACCCGGATCCCAATGGCGACCGACTCAAGCAGGCGGTCGCCGATTACTATGGTGTGAGCACTGCCCAGGTATTCGTCGGCAACGGTTCCGACGAGGTGCTGGCGCATGCTTTCTACGGCCTGTTCCAGCATGACGCGCCGCTGTTGTTCCCGGATATCAGCTACAGCTTCTATCCGGTTTACTGCGGCCTCTATGGTATCGAGTACCAGCAGGTGGCGCTGGACGAGCAGTTCCAGATTCGTGTCGAGGACTATGCCCGGCCCAATGGCGGCATCATCTTCCCCAACCCCAATGCGCCGACCGGCTGCCTGCTGCCGCTCGACGCCATCGAGCGTCTGTTGCAGAACAGCCCGGATTCGGTGGTGCTGGTGGATGAGGCCTACATCGATTTCGGCGGGCAGACGGCCATCGCCCTGGTCGACAAATACCCCAACCTGCTGGTGACCCAGACCCTGTCCAAATCACGTTCGCTGGCAGGGCTGCGCGTCGGTATCGCGGTCGGCCACCCGGAGCTGATCGAGGCGCTGGAGCGGATCAAGAACAGCTTCAACTCCTACCCGCTCGACCGCATCGCCATTGCCGGTGCGGCGGCGGCGTTCGAGGACCGCGCTTATTTCGAGAAAACCTGCCAGCAGGTGATCGACAGCCGTGAGGCGGTGGTCGCCGGTCTGCAGGAGCTGGCCTTCGAGGTGCTGCCGTCAGCAGCCAACTTCGTCTTCGCCCGTCATCCGGACAGGGATGCGGCCACTCTGGCGGCCGGCCTGCGTGAGCAGGGGGTGATCGTGCGTCACTTCAAGCAGCAGCGCATCGCCCAGTTCCTGCGCATCACCATCGGCACGCCGGAGCAAAACCAGGCGCTGCTGGATACGCTGAAGGCGCTTGGCGTGTAAACGTACGTGCAAAGCCGGCCCGATCAGGCCGGCTTTATCATGCCTGGCGTTTCAGTTGTTGCTGTTGGCAGGCGGGCGGATGCCGATCTCGGCGGTCAGGCTCAGTGTCTTGCCGTTGCGTAGCACCTCGATGCGAATCTTGTCGCCGGGCTTGGTGCGTGCGACCTGATTCATCGAGCGTCGGCCGTCGCTGGCCGCTTCACCATCGATGCTGAGGATCAGATCGCCCGGCTGCAGGCCGGCTTTCTGCGCTGGACCATCGCGATAGACACCCGCCACGACGATGCCGGGGCGTCCATCGAGACCGAAGGATTCGGCCAGCTCCGGCGTCAGCGGTTGCACCTCGACACCGAGGTAGCCGCGAATTACCTGGCCGTGCTCGATGATCGCGCGCATCACCTCCAGCGCCAGTTTCACCGGGATGGCGAAGCCGATGCCCTGTGAGCCGCCGGACTTGGAGAAGATCGCGGTATTGATACCCACCAGATTGCCGTGCGCATCGACCAGCGCGCCGCCGGAGTTGCCGGGGTTGATCGCGGCATCGGTCTGGATGAAGTCTTCGTAGGTGTTGAGGCCCAGCTGATTGCGCCCGGTGGCGCTGATGATGCCCATGGTCACGGTCTGGCCGACGCCGAAGGGGTTGCCGATGGCCAGGCTGACGTCGCCGATGCGAATGTTGTCTGAGCGCCCGAGGGTAATCGCCGGCAGGTTGGGCAGGTCGATCTTCAAGACGGCCAGGTCGGTTTCCGGGTCGCTGCCAATCACTCGTGCCAGGGTTTCACGGCCGTCCTTGAGGGCTACGACGATCTGGTCGGCACCACTGACCACGTGGTTGTTGGTCAGCAGGTAGCCTTCCTTGCTCATCAGTACCGCCGAGCCGAGACTGGATTCCATGCGCTGCTGGCGCGGCAGGTTGTCACCGAAGAAACGGCGGAAGGCAGGGTCTTCGAACAGCGGATGGGCGGGCTTGCTCACCAGTTTGGTGGTGTACAGGTTGGCCACGGCGGGGGAGGCGGTATCGACAGCCTCGGCATAGGATACCGGGCCTTCCTGCAGGCGACTGTAGATCGGCGCCTGCACCAACTGCACGTCCTGGCTGGGCAGGCCGACCCATTGCGGGTAGCGCTGGATCAGCAGCAGGGCGATGAGTACACCGACCAGCAGCGGCCAACCGAGAAAACGCAGTGCCTGGGGCATCGGGACAATCCTGAGGGTTGCGGGGGCCAATTCCGGCCCTTAAGGTGGCGCATTATAGTGAGGTGCTCGCCAATTAGGCAGCGGCCCGCAAAAGCTTGTGAGGAATCTTCATGGCCATTGCCCTGACCACCCTAGTGGAAGAAGCTGACGCCTTTCTTAATGCGTCGCGTATCAGTGACTACTGCCCCAATGGCCTGCAGGTCGAGGGGCGCCCGCAGGTCAGCCGTATCGTCAGCGGTGTTACCGCGAGCCAGGCATTGATCGAGGCCGCCATCGACGCCAAGGCCGATGTGCTGCTGGTGCATCACGGCTACTTCTGGAAGGGCGAAAACCCCTGCGTCACCGGCATGAAGCAGCGTCGCCTGAAAGCGCTGCTGGCGCACGACATCAGCCTGCTGGCCTATCACCTGCCGCTGGATGTGCACCCCGAGGTGGGCAACAACGTGCAGCTTGCCCGTCAACTTGGCATCGTCGTCGAAGGCCCGCTGGAGCCGGAAAACCCGCGTACCGTTGGCCTTGTCGGCTCACTGGCCGAGCCGGTGAGCGCCGCCGATTTTGCCCGGCACATCCAGCAGGTGCTCGGGCGCGAGCCGCTGCTGGTTGCGGGCGACGGGCTGATCCGCCGCGTTGGCTGGTGCACGGGCGGCGGCCAGGGCTATATCGACCAGGCGATTGCCGCCGGGGTCGACCTGTACCTGACCGGCGAAGCCTCCGAGCAGACCTTCCACAGCGCGCGTGAGAATGGCGTGAGCTTCATCGCTGCCGGTCATCACGCCACCGAGCGCTACGGCGTGCAGGCGCTGGGTGATTATCTGGCACGGCGTTTCGCCCTCGAACACCTGTTCATCGACTGCCCGAACCCGGTTTGATTCGCGCTTTCCTCTCGATATAACACTAGAACCTTTCGGTCTAACCAGTGTCCTGGCTATAAGCAGACGCTGTGATAGAGTGCGCGCTCGTCCACGGCCCGCCGGCCCCATAACAGCAAACCGTGAGTAGCCATGCTCGACAAATTGACCCATCTGAAGCAGCTGGAGGCGGAAAGCATCCACATCATTCGTGAAGTGGCCGCCGAATTCGACAACCCGGTGATGCTCTATTCCATCGGCAAGGACTCCGCCGTGATGTTGCATCTGGCGCGCAAGGCCTTCTTCCCTGGCAAGCTGCCGTTCCCGGTGCTGCACGTCGATACCCGCTGGAAGTTCCAGGAGATGTATCGCTTTCGCGAAAAGATGGTCAGTGAATATGGCCTGGAACTGCTGACCCACATCAACCCCGACGGTGTGGCGCAGGACATGAACCCCTTCACCTACGGCAGTGCCAAGCACACCGACGTGATGAAGACCGAAGGTCTCAAGCAGGCGCTGGACAAGTACGGCTTCGATGCTGCTTTTGGCGGTGCGCGTCGTGATGAAGAGAAATCCCGCGCCAAGGAGCGCGTGTATTCCTTCCGCGACAGCAAGCACCGCTGGGACCCGAAGAACCAGCGCCCCGAGCTGTGGAACGTGTACAACGGCAAGGTGAAGAAGGGCGAGTCGATCCGCGTCTTCCCGCTGTCCAACTGGACCGAGCTGGACATCTGGCAGTACATCTACCTGGAACAGATCCCGATCGTGCCGCTGTACTTCGCCGCCGAGCGCGAAGTGATCGAGAAGAACGGCACGCTGATCATGATCGACGACGAGCGCATCCTCGAGCACCTGTCGGACGAAGAGAAGGCGCGCATCACCAAGAAGATGGTGCGTTTCCGTACCCTCGGCTGCTACCCGCTGACCGGTGCGGTGGAGTCCACCGCCACCAC
Source organism: Ectopseudomonas mendocina (assembly GCF_008041835.1). Classification (GTDB taxonomy): domain Bacteria; phylum Pseudomonadota; class Gammaproteobacteria; order Pseudomonadales; family Pseudomonadaceae; genus Aquipseudomonas. The sequence goes on along the minus strand of NZ_VRYE01000029.1, from coordinate 38,987 downwards.
GCTGCCGGAAATCATCCAGGAGATGCTCCTGACCAAGACCAGCGAACGCCAGGGCCGGGTCATCGACCACGACCAGGCGGGTTCGATGGAAGAGAAGAAACGTCAGGGCTATTTCTGAGGATCGCGCACCATGAGTCACCAATCCGATTTGATCAGCCAGGACATTCTCGCTTACCTGGCCCAGCACGAGCGCAAGGAACTGCTGCGCTTTCTCACCTGTGGCAATGTCGATGACGGCAAGAGCACGCTGATCGGCCGCTTGCTGCATGATTCCAAGATGATCTATGAGGATCATCTGGAGGCCATCACCAAGGACTCGAAGAAGGTCGGTACCACCGGCGATGACATCGACCTGGCACTGCTGGTCGACGGCCTGCAGGCCGAGCGCGAGCAGGGCATCACCATTGATGTGGCCTACCGTTACTTCAGCACCGCCAAGCGCAAGTTCATCATCGCTGACACCCCCGGCCATGAGCAGTACACGCGCAACATGGCCACCGGCGCTTCGACCTGCGACCTGGCGATCATCCTGATCGACGCCCGTTACGGCGTGCAGACCCAGACCCGCCGGCACAGCTTTATCGCCTCGTTGCTGGGCATCAAGCACATCGTCGTCGCCGTCAACAAGATGGATCTGAAGGACTTCGATCAGGGCGTGTTCGAGCAGATCAAGGCCGACTACCTGGCCTTCGCCGAGAAGATCGGCCTGCGCCCGACCACCCTCGAGTTCGTGCCAATGTCGGCGCTCAAGGGCGACAACGTGGTCAACAAGTCCGAGCGCTCGCCCTGGTACACCGGCCAGTCGCTGATGGAGATTCTCGAGAGCGTTGAAGTGGCGGGCGACCGCAACTTCGACGACCTGCGCTTCCCGGTGCAGTACGTCAATCGCCCGAACCTGAACTTCCGCGGCTTCGCCGGCACCCTGGCCAGTGGCATCGTGCGCAAGGGCGATGAAGTCATGGCGCTGCCTTCGGGCAAGACCAGCAAGGTCAAATCCATCGTCACCTTCGAGGGCGAGCTGGAGCACGCTGGCCCGGGCCAGGCCATTACCCTGACCCTGGAAGACGAGATCGACGTGTCCCGTGGCGACATGCTGGTGCACGCCGACAATCGTCCGCAGGTCAGCGACAGCTTCGAGGCCATGCTGGTGTGGATGGGCGAAGAGCCGATGCTGCCGGGCAAGAAGTACGACATCAAGCGCGCCACCAGCTACGTGCCGGGCTCGATCCCGAGCATCGTCCATCGCGTCGACGTGAATACCCTGGAACAGGGTGCTGCCAGTGAGCTGAAGCTCAACGAGATTGGCCGGGTCAAGGTGGCGCTGGATGCGCCGATTGCTCTGGATGGCTACGAGTACAACCGCACCACTGGCGCCTTTATCGTCATCGACCGCCTGACCAATGGCACCGTTGGCGCCGGCATGATCATCGCCGACCCAGTCGCCCATGGCGGCGGTCAGCATGGCCGCCTGGCGCACGTATCGACCGAGGAGCGTGCCTCGCGCTTCGGCCAGCAGCCGGCCACCGTGCTGTTCAGCGGCCTGTCCGGCGCCGGCAAGAGCACCCTGGCCTATGCGGTCGAGCGCAAGCTGTTTGACATGGGCCGTGCGGTTTACGTGCTCGATGGGCAGAACCTGCGCCACGACCTGAACAAGGGCCTGCCGCAGGATCGCGCCGGCCGCGCCGAGAACTGGCGTCGTGCCGCCCATGTCGCGCGCCAGTTCAACGAAGCCGGGCTGATCGCCCTGGCTGCCTTCGTCGCCCCGGATGCCGAAGGCCGCGAGCAGGCCAGGGCGCTGATCGGCAGCGAGCGCCTGGTCACCGTCTACGTCCAGGCTTCGCCGCAGATCTGCGCCGAGCGCGACCCGCAGGGGCTGTATGCTGCCGGTGGCGACAATATTCCCGGCGAAGGCTTCCCCTACGACGTGCCGCTGGATGCCGATCTGGTGATCGACACCCAGACGCAGTCGGTCGAGGAGGGCGTCAAGGCGGTTCTGGACCTGCTGCGCAGCCGCGGCGCGATCTAAGCACGTGCATTGCAACGAGCCCCGCCTAATAGCGGGGCTCGTCGTTTGTGGGGTGTCTTTTGTAGGAGCGAATTCATTCGCGATTAAGTGTTAGCTGTCGATGACTTGGCACTCTCCATTAGCGCGTCGCTTGGCCTGATGGGTTTCGCCCCTCACGGGCGAGTCACTTTCTCTTGCTTGCCCAAGAGAAAGTAACCAAAGAGAAGGGCACCCCGCCATCCGGCCCCGGCTGCGCCGGGGTTCCCTCATTCCATCACCACTCCAGGGGCCCGCCACGAAGGGCCATCCCTGGCCCATCGTGGCTCTCGCGACATCCATGTCGCTCAACCCCTTACGCGGCGATTCCATTCGGCCTCCTGAAGGAGACTTGGGCGTCGCCTGCGTGATCGCTGCCTGAAAGCAAAAACAGACACCGTCGAGCTTAAGTTCGAGGAAATCTTGCAAGCTCGCGACCTGGCCCCCTTCAGGAGGCCGAGTGGAGGTATTGCGTAGAAGAGCGAGCCGCATGGATGCGGCGAGATACCGATAGCGGCCCCGCTTAATGGGCCAAGGATGGCCCATGTAAGCCGGCTCCCGGAGCGGCACCGGAGCGAGGGAAGTTTCGCGTTGCGAAACCCGGATGTCGGGGCGCCCTTCTTTGGTACACCTTTCTTGGGCAAGCAACGAAACGTAGCGGAGCGTAGTAACAGCCACAGGCTGGCCTGCAGGGTGAGCTCAGCGAATCAAGGTGTGGCGCCCGTAAGGGGCGCAACCCAAACGTTCAGGCAACGCGGTAGTGGATAGTGCTAAGTCAGTAAGTGATACGCACACAAACTTGCCAGTACGGTGTGTCAACTCGCACTTTCTCCAAGCTATGCGAAGAGCAAATAAAGAGCCCCGCAATCGCGGGGCTCGGTATTTCTGGCTGGCGGGTTACTTCTTCAGCCCGTAGCTCTCGTCCAGCATGCCGGGGCCGTCGCTCTTCGGCGCGTAGTCCTTGGGCATTTCGTAGTTCTTCGGCGGGGTCAGGCGCTCACGCTTTTCGCCGGCTTCGGTGCTGTTGAGGGTGGCCAGCAGGCGTTGACGGGTCAGTTCGTCCAAGGCCAGGCGGTTGGCACCGTCGGACAGGTGCTCCTGCACGTCCTGGTAGCTCTGGGTGAGTTTTTTCACCAGGCTGGCGGTGGTGTTGAAGTGGGTCACCACTTCGTTCTGGTAGGCCTCGAAGCGTGCCTGCATTTCATCCATCTGCCGCTGCGTCCGGCTGGGTGCGGCATTGGGGGCCAGGCGGGCGAGCACAAAGCCCACGGCGATGCCGACCACCAGGGTCAGGGCGGGTATCAACCAGGCTGTTACGGTCTGTTCCACGAGTCCTTCCTCTCAAAACGGCTTTGCTTTACGTTAGCGGCTTGAGCCTGTGCTGTATACGTCCAGAACCTGCTCAGCGTCTTCTGCGCGTCGGCACTGCTGCGTTAAAAACAGGTTCGGAATGCTCATGTACAACAGTACACTCCGCTTCCTCTCCTGTTTTTGCCTTGCATTGCGCGAGCGTGTAAGACGCTGAACAGGTTCATTTGCTGCACAGGCAGTTTGCTAGACGAGTCGACCCGTTGCGGGGTCACGGAGTTCAGTGTTGCTCAGTCGCGAAACCCCTCTTTTCATTCAAGGCCCGCTGGGTCAACTCGAAGCCCTGCTGCTGGAAGTGCCTGATGCACGTGGTGTGGCGCTGCTCTGCCATCCCAATCCGGTACAGGGTGGCACCATGCTCAACAAGGTGGTGAGCACCCTGCAGCGTACGGCGCGCGATTGTAGCTATCACACATTGCGTTTCAATTATCGCGGTGTGGGCGCCAGTGCCGGCAGTCACGATATGGGCACTGGCGAAGTGGATGATGCCGAAGCTGTCGCGGTCTGGCTCAGGGATAAATATCCCAGCCTGCCCATCACGTTGCTGGGCTTTTCCTTCGGCGGTTTCGTTGCCGCTGCGCTGGGGGCGCGCCTTGAGGCGCAAGGTCAGGTGCCGAGCAAGCTGTTCATGGTGGCGCCGGCGGTGCATCGTCTGACGGCCGAGACGCCGCCGGCCAGCCAATGCCCGCTGGTGGTGATCCAGCCTGACGCGGACGAGGTGATCGAGGCGCAGGCCGTGTACGACTGGTCGGCCAATCTCGGGCGTGCCCACGAGCTGCTGAAAGTGGCAGAATGCGGTCACTTTTTTCACGGCAAGCTGACGGACTTGAAGGACATCCTTCTGCCGCGTTTATAAAAAACCGTCATTCCCGCGCAGGCGGGAACCCAGAGGGTCGCAGCACCTAGGCTCCCGCCTTCGCGGGAGTGACGGCAAATGAAGGCCTACTACGTCATTGCAGCAAGACAAGCGAATTACTATGACCACCCGTATCCTCACCGGTATCACCACCACCGGCACGCCGCACCTGGGCAACTACGCCGGCGCCATTCGTCCGGCCATCGCTGCCAGCCGCGATCCGCAGATGGACTCCTTCTACTTTCTCGCCGACTACCACGCACTGATCAAGTGCGACGACCCGGCGCGCATTCAGCGTTCACGCCTGGAGATCGCCGCGACCTGGCTGGCGCTGGGCCTGGACACCGACAAGGCGACTTTCTATCGCCAGTCCGATATTCCCGAGATTCCCGAGCTGTGCTGGCTGCTGACCTGCGTCGCCGGCAAGGGCCTGCTCAACCGCGCCCACGCCTACAAGGCCTCGGTGGACAAGAACGTCGAAGCCGGTGAAGACCCGGATGCCGGCGTGACCATGGGCCTGTTCAGCTACCCGGTGCTGATGGCCGCGGACATCCTCATGTTCAACGCGCAGAAGGTGCCGGTCGGCCGCGACCAGATCCAGCACGTGGAGATGGCCCGCGACATCGGCCAACGCTTCAACCACCTGTTCGGCAAGGGCAAGGATCTGTTCGTCCTGCCCGAGGTGGTGATCGAGGAAGAAGTGGCCACGCTGCCTGGCCTCGACGGGCGCAAGATGAGCAAGAGTTATGACAACACCATCCCGCTGTTCGGCAGCGCCAAGCAACTCAAGGATGCCGTGGCGCGTATCGTCACCGACTCCAAGTTGCCGGGTGAGCCCAAGGATGCCGAAGGCTCGCACCTGTTCACCCTGTACCAGGCCTTCGCCAGCCAATCGCAGCAGGCTGAGTTCCGCGCTGAGCTGGAAGGCGGCCTGGCCTGGGGCGAGGCGAAGAATCGCCTGTACCAACTGCTTGAGGACACCCTGGGCGAGGCGCGCGAACGCTACAACGCGCTGATCGCTCGGCCCGCTGATCTTGAGGACATCCTCCTGGCTGGTGCCGTCAAGGCACGCAAGATCGCCACGCCGTTCCTCGGCGAGTTGCGCGAGGCCGTGGGCCTGCGCTCGTTCCGTGCACAGGTGCAAGTCGCTACTGGCGAAAAGAAGAAAGCCGCCAAGAGCGCACGCTTCGTCAGCTTCCGCGATGAAGACGGCAGCTTCCGCTTCCGTCTGCTCGATGCCGATGGTGAGCAGCTGCTGCTGTCGAAATCCTTCGCCGATGGCAAGTCGGCCGGCATGATCAATAAACGCCTGCAATCCGGCGAGCCGCTGGATGTGCGCGTCGAAGGCCAGGTGTTCGCGGTATGGATCGATGGCGAGAGCGTAGCCAGCAGCCCCGAGTTCGCTGACGGTCAGGCGCTGGAAGATGCCATCGCCCGTCTGCGTGAGGCGCTGGCGCCGCAGGAGTGAAGAGGCTTTTGCTCCCCTCTCCCGCTTGCGGGAGAGGGGCTGGGGGAGAGGGTTGTCCGGTGCACCGCGTCGTCGGCCTGCCCTCTCCCCGACCCTCTCCCATAAATGGGAGAGGGAGTGTGCCTAGCTTGCACCGATTGCCAATCAACGGGGGCGTCGCTAAAGTGACGCCCCCGTTTTTACTTGCCCGGCTAACGAATCATGACCCCTCTCGAGCGTTATCAGGCCGATCTCAAGCGGCCCGACTTCTTCCATGATGCGGCCCAGGAAAATGCCGTCCGCCACTTGCAGCGTCTGTATGACGATCTGATCGCGCGTGACCAGGGCAAAGCCGGCCTGATCGGCAAGCTGTTCGGCAAGAAGCCGCAGGGGCCGGTCAAGGGCCTGTATTTCTGGGGCGGGGTGGGGCGCGGCAAGACCTATCTGGTCGACACTTTCTTCGATGCGCTGCCGTTCGAGCAGAAGATGCGTACGCACTTTCACCGCTTCATGAAACGTGTGCACGAGGAGATGAAGACCCTCAAGGGTGAGAAGAACCCGCTGACCATCATCGGCAAGCGTTTCGCCGACGAGGCGCGGGTGATCTGCTTCGACGAGTTCTTCGTCAGTGACATCACCGACGCGATGATCCTCGCCACCCTGCTGGAGGAGCTGTTCAAGAACGGCGTGTCGCTCGTCGCGACTTCCAACATCGTGCCGGACGGCCTGTACAAGGATGGCCTGCAGCGTGCACGTTTCCTGCCGGCCATCGCCCTGCTCAAGGAGCACACCGATATCGTCAACGTCGACAGCGGCGTCGACTATCGTCTGCGTGCGCTGGAGCAGGCTGAGCTGTTCCACTTCCCGCTCGGCCTCGAGGCCGACGAGAGCCTGCGCAAGAGCTTCCAGAGCCTGCTGCCGGACTGCACCCATATGGTGGAGAACGAGGCGCTGATGATCGAGAACCGCGCAATCAATGCCGTGCGCGTGTGCGAAGACGTGGCCTGGTTCGAGTTCCGCGAGCTGTGCGATGGGCCGCGCAGCCAGAACGACTACATCGAACTGGGCAAGATCTTCCACGCGGTGATCCTGGCCAATGTCGAGCAGATGAGCGTGGCCAAGGACGACATGGCGCGGCGCTTCATCAATCTGGTGGACGAGTTCTACGACCGTAACGTCAAGCTGATCATCTCTGCCGAAGTGGAGCTCAAGGATCTGTATACCGGCGGTCGTCTGAGTTTCGAGTTCCAGCGTACGCTGAGCCGCCTGCTGGAGATGCAGTCACACGAGTTCCTCTCGCGCCCGCACCGGCCTTGACGGTGCAGTGATACGCACAAGGCGACCTGCGAGGTCGCCTTGTGCATTTCCGGGGGGCAGTCAGCCCGGCGCGTTGCGCTCAGTCCTGGTAATCCTTCTGCTGGAACTGCCGGCGATACTGGTTCGGCGACAGCTCGGTGTGCTGGCGGAACAGGCGGGCGAAGAAGCTGGCGTCGTCGTAACCGACTTCGTAGCTGATGGTCTTGATGCTCTTGCGCGTTGAGGAGAGCAGGCTCTTTGCCGTCTCGATGCGCAGGCGCTGCAGGTAGTGCAGCGGTTTGTCGCCGGTCGCCCCCTGGAAACGGCGCATGAAATTGCGAATGCTCATGCCATGTTCGCGCGCCACGTCCTCGAGGCGGAACTTGTCGGCATAGTGCTCCTCCAGCCAATGCTGGATCTGCAGCACGGTGACGTCCTGATGCAGCTTCTGGCCGCCGAAGCCAATTCGCCCGGGCGTGTAGCTGCGCTGCACTTCGTAGAGAATGTCGCGCGCCACGCCCTGGGCCACGCCGGCGCCGCAGTAACGCTCGATCAGGTATATATACAGGTCGCAGGCCGACGTGACGCCCCCCGCGCAATACAGGTTGTCGGCATCGGACAGGTGCTTGTCCTGATTGAGCAGTACCTTGGGAAAGCGCTCGGCAAACTCGCGGAAGAAGCGCCAGTAGGTGGTCGCTTCCTTGCCGTCGAGAAGGCCGGCTTCGGCCATCCAGAATACGCCGCTGGCCTCGCCGCAGATCGCCGCACCGCTGGCGTGCTGGCGCCTGAGCCAGTCCAGTACCTGTGGATAACGGCGGCTGAGGGCATCGAAGTCGCCCCAGAAGGCCGGCAGGATGATTACATCGCAGCTATCCAGCCCGCCGTCTACCGGCAGGCGTACATTGCTGAAGCTGTTGACTGGCTGGCCATCGGGGCTGACCAAGTGGATCTCGAACGGCGGCTCAAGGCCCAGGCCCTGCTGTTTGGCATGGCGAATGCCGGCCATGTGGAAGAAGTCCTTGGCCTGCAGCAGGGTGGAGGCGAGCACGCCATCGGTGGCGAGAATACTGACGCGGCGCAAAGTCGTGCGCGGCTGTGGGATAACCATAAGTAATTATTCTTGTTCAAGGCGTAGTGGTCATGCGGCGGCTGGATCGTCTTATTTTTTGGCGCTTGTGTCCAGTGTGACCAAGCGTTTGCTTGGCTAAAGTCGAAGTCTGCTTTTTCGACCATCAGACACAGGTAGCGCCATGATTCCCAGAACCCTATTCAGCTCCGATCACGAACTGTTCCGCGATAGCGTGCGCAAGTTTCTCGAGCAGGAGGCCGTGCCTTATCACCAGCAGTGGGAGAAGGACGGTCATGTCGACCGTGCGCTGTGGAACAAGGCGGGCGAGGCCGGCATGCTCTGTTCGCATATTCCCGAGGCGTATGGCGGCATGGCGGCTGACTTCCTCTACAGCACCGTGGTGATCGAGGAGATCGGCCGCCTGGGGTTGACCGGCATTGGATTTTCCCTGCACTCGGATATCGTTGCGCCCTACATCCTGCATTACGGCAGCGAGGCGCAGAAGCAACATTACCTGCCCAAGTTGGTGAGCGGCGAGATGGTCACTGCCATCGCCATGACCGAGCCGGGTGCCGGCTCCGACCTGCAGGGCGTGAAGACCACTGCGGTGCTCGATGGCGACGAATACGTGATCAATGGCTCGAAGACGTTCATCACCAACGGCTGGCTGGCCGATCTGGTGATCGTCGTGGCCAAGACCGATCCCAAGGCTGGCGCCAAAGGCACCAGCCTGTTCCTGGTCGAGGCCAATACCCCCGGATTTTCCAAGGGCAAGCGCCTGGAAAAAGTCGGCATGAAGGCGCAGGACACCTCCGAGCTGTTTTTCCAGGACGTGCGCGTGCCCAAAGAAAATCTGCTGGGGCGGCCCGGAATGGGCTTCGCCTACCTGATGCAGGAGTTGCCGCAGGAGCGTCTGACCGTGGGCATCGGTGCCCTGGCTTCGGCCGAAGCGGCGCTACAGTGGACGCTCGACTACACCCGCGAGCGCAAGGCCTTTGGCAAGGCCGTGGCGGATTTCCAGAACACCCGCTTCAAGCTGGCTGAGATGGCGACGGAGATTCAGGTTGGCCGCATTTTCATCGACCGCTGCCTGGAGTTGCACCTGCAGGGCAAGCTGGATGTGCCGACTGCGGCGATGATCAAGTACTGGAGCACCGATCTGCAGTGCAAGGTGCTTGATGAATGCGTGCAGCTGCACGGCGGTTACGGCTACATGTGGGAGTATCCGGTGGCGCGGGCCTGGGCTGATGCGCGGGTGCAGCGCATCTACGCCGGCACCAACGAGATCATGAAGGAGATCATCGCTCGTTCGCTGGTGTAAATCCGTAGGGGGCGCTGTGCGCACCTGCAACGCTGAGGTGCTTGGCGGTGCGCACGGCACACCCTACGTGGTGCATCAGGGCGCCGGGTTGGGTTGCGCCTTGTGAATCGCCTCGATACCGGCGAGCACTTCTTCGGAAAGCTTCAGCTCGGCGCTGGCCAGGTTGCTGTCCAGTTGCTCCAGGCTGGTGGCGCCGATGATGTTGCTGGTCACGAAAGGCTGCGCGGTGACGAAGGCCAGAGCCATCTGCGCGGGATCGAGGCCATGTTCGCGGGCCAGGGCGACGTAGCGCGAGCAGGCTGCCTCCGACTGTGGGTTGGTGTAGCGGGCGAAACGGCTGAACAGGCTGATGCGCGCGCCGGCCGGGCGGGCGCCGCCTTCGTACTTGCCGCTGAGCATGCCGAAGGCCAGCGGTGAGTAGGCCAGCAGGCCGCACTGTTCGCGAATCGCCACTTCCGCCAGGCCCACCTCGAAGCTGCGATTGAGCAGGTTGTAGGGGTTCTGGATCGACACGGCGCGCGGCCAGCCACGGCTCTCGGCCAATTGCAGGAACTTCATGGTGCCCCAGGGTGTTTCGTTGGACAGGCCGATATGGCGAATCTTGCCGGCCTTGACCTGCTCGTCGAGCACTTCCAGGGTTTCCTCCAACGGAGTGAAGTCCGTATCCCGGTGCTTATAGCCGAGCTGGCCGAAGAAATTGGTCGGACGCTCCGGCCAGTGCAGCTGGTACAGGTCGATCCAGTCGATTTGCAGGCGCTTGAGACTGGCATCCAGCGCGGCGACTATGTGCTCGCGGTTGAATTTCAGCTGGCCATCGCGGATATGGCTGATGCCATTGCCGGGGCCGGCGATCTTGCTGGCCAGAATCCAGTCGGCGCGGTCGCCGTGCTGCCTGAAGTAGCTGCCGATGATTTGCTCGGTCTTGCTGTAGGTCTCGGCGCGCGGCGGCACCGGGTACATTTCGGCGGTATCGATGAAGTTGACGCCGCTAGCCTTGGCCCGCTCGATCTGGGCGTGGCCTTCGCGCTCGCTGTTCTGCTCACCCCAGGTCATGGTGCCCAGGCACAGGGCGCTGACATCGAGTCCGGTTCGGCCTAGCTTGCGGTATTCCATGAGGTACTCCTTTGGCAAAAGAGCCATACAAGCAGGTTGAAATTTTTTTCGCAATCCGGATAATCCGGCACCTCTTTCTGCGGTGGAAGTGATGCGCCGCCTGCCGAAGAATCTTGCCGTATTGTGGACGCGCTGACCCGAGCCCCCGATAGCGTCCGTATGCGGCTGCCTTTGACTTGTCAAAGTACGCACTATTCAGTAAGATCCGCCGTCTATTTTTGCTGGGCGGCCCCTGAGGCTATAAAGAATGAAAACTTTTACTGCTAAACCAGAAACAGTAAAGCGCGACTGGTTCGTCGTTGATGCTGCTGGTCAGACCTTGGGTCGTCTGGCCACTGAAATCGCGAGCCGTCTGCGTGGCAAGCACAAGCCTGAGTACACTCCTCACGTTGACACCGGTGACTACATCGTCGTGATCAATGCCGAGCAGGTGCGCGTGACCGGTGCCAAGACCAGCGACAAGATGTACTACTCCCACTCCGGTTTCCCGGGCGGCATCAAAGAAATCAACTTCGAGAAGTTGATTGCTCGTGCGCCTGAGCGCGTGATCGAGACTGCGGTCAAAGGCATGCTGCCGAAGAACCCGCTGGGTCGCGACATGTACCGTAAGCTGAAGGTGTACAAGGGTGCCGCTCACCCGCACACCGCTCAGCAGCCCCAAGAACTGAAGATTTAACGGAATAGTTCATTATGTCGGCGACTCAAAACTACGGCACTGGCCGTCGCAAGACCGCAACCGCGCGCGTTTTCCTGCGTCCGGGTACTGGTAACATTTCGATCAACAATCGCGCCCTGGATTCCTTCTTCGGTCGTGAAACCGCTCGCATGGTCGTGCGTCAGCCGCTGGAGCTGACCGAGACCACCGAGAAGTTCGACATCTTCGTCACCGTTGCTGGTGGTGGTGTCAGCGGTCAGGCCGGCGCTATTCGCCACGGCATCACCCGCGCTCTGATCGAGTATGACGAGACCCTGCGCAGCCCGCTGCGTAAAGCCGGTTACGTCACTCGTGATGCCCGTGAAGTCGAGCGTAAGAAAGTCGGTCTGCGCAAAGCGCGTAAGCGTCCGCAGTACTCGAAGCGTTAATCGCGACTACGCTTCCCAAAAGCGCCCAGTTTCCTTACGGAGCTGGGCGTTTTTTATGGGGCGGGCAAAGTGCTGCGACAACGTGCCGCATATATGCAAGCCGCGCGCGGCAAGGCTTTCGCGGCTTACCTGGCAGGTAATTACCTTGTCAGAAAAGGGGCTTTTCTTTACCATTTGGCGAATTTTTTGCGCGGCCCGATTTTTACTTAGTAGAGGCCTGAACAACAGGCCACAAAGCTGATGGGAGACGACTGAATGAACAATGACGGCGTGAATGCAGGCCGGCGTCGCTTCCTGGTTGCAGCCACCTCCGTGGTGGGTGCAGCAGGGGCGGTAGGTGCTGCGACTCCGTTCGTGGGGTCATGGTTCCCCAGTGCCAGGGCCAAGGCGGCCGGTGCACCGGTGAAGGTGAACGTCAGCAAGATCGAAGCAGGTCAGCAGATGGTTGCTGAGTGGCGCGGTCAGCCGGTGTTCATCGTGCGCCGTACTGAGGAAATTCTTGCCAATCTGACCAAGATCGAAGGTAGTGTTGCCGATCCTGAGTCTGCTGCCTCGGTGCAGCCGGAGTACGTGGACAAGAAAACTCGCTCGATCAAGCCCGAGCTGCTGGTGCTGGTAGGCCTGTGCACCCACCTGGGTTGTGCGCCGTCCTTCCGTCCGGAAGTGGCGCCTGCCGATCTGGGGCCGGACTGGGTAGGTGGTTACTTCTGCCCTTGCCACGGTTCGCGCTACGACATGGCTGGGCGTGTCTACAAGGCACAGCCGGCGCCGCTGAACCTGCCGGTGCCGCCGTACAGCTACGAGACGGATGACATCATCGTCGTCGGTGTGGACCAGGAGAACGCCTGATGAGCAAATTCATGGAATGGGTGGATGCGCGCTTCCCCGCCACCAAGATGTGGGAAGACCATCTCTCCAAATACTACGCTCCGAAGAACTTCAACTTCTTCTACTTCTTCGGCTCGTTGGCACTGCTGGTGCTGGTCAATCAGATCGTTACCGGTATCTGGCTGACCATGAGCTTCGAGCCTTCGGCTGAAGGCGCATTTGCCTCCGTCGAATACATCATGCGCGATGTCGAGTACGGCTGGATCCTGCGCTACCTGCACTCCACTGGCGCCTCGGCGTTCTTCGTGGTGGTCTACCTGCACATGTTCCGTGGCTTGCTCTATGGCTCCTACCAGAAGCCGCGTGAGCTGGTGTGGATCTTCGGCATGCTGATCTACCTGGTGCTGATGGCTGAAGCCTTCATGGGCTACCTGTTGCCGTGGGGCCAGATGTCCTACTGGGGCGCCCAGGTTATCATCTCGCTGTTCGGTGCCATTCCGGTCATCGGTGACGACCTGACCCAGTGGATCCGTGGTGACTACCTGATCTCCGGTATCACCCTGAACCGCTTCTTCGCCCTGCACGTGATCGCCCTGCCGATCGTTCTGCTCGGCCTGGTCGTGCTGCACATCCTGGCGCTGCATGAAGTCGGCTCGAACAACCCTGATGGCGTCGATATCAAGAAGTACAAGGACGAAAACGGCGTACCGCTCGATGGTATTGCGTTCCATCCGTACTACACCGTGAAAGACATCGTCGGCGTAGTGGTGTTCCTGTTCGTGTTCTGCTTCGTGGTGTTCTTCTTCCCGGAAATGGGCGGTTACTTCCTCGAGAAGCCGAACTTCGAAGCGGCCAACCCGTTCAAGACACCTGATCACATTGCCCCGGTTTGGTACTTCACCCCGTTTTACGCGATTCTGCGTGCGGTGCCGGACAAGCTGCTGGGCGTCGTGGCCATGGGGGCTGCCATCGCCGTGCTGTTTGTGCTGCCGTGGCTCGACCGTAGCCCGGTCAGGTCGATGCGCTACAAGGGTTGGATGAGCAAGATCTGGCTGGTGATCTTCTGCATCTCCTTCGTCATCTTGGGTGTGCTGGGTGTGCTGGCGCCGACCCCGGGTCGTACCTTGCTGTCGCAGGTGTGCACCTTCCTGTACTTCGCGTACTTCATCCTGATGCCGTTCTACACCAGGATGGAGAAGACCAAACCGGTTCCGGAAAGGGTGACTGGCTGATGAAAAAGCTCTTTGCTGCATTTGTTTTCGCTGCGCTGCCGGCTCTGGCCATGGGCGCTGTGAGCAATTATCCGCTGGATAAAGTGGACATCGATCTACGCGACAAGGCTGCTCTGCAGGACGGCGCGCGTACCTTCGCCAACTACTGCATGGGCTGCCATGCTGCCCAGTACCAGCGTTACGAGCGCGTTGCCGATGACCTCGGCATCCCGCACGAAATCATGCTCGACAATCTGGTGTTCAACGACGCCAAGATTGGCGATCACATGAAGATCGGCATGCGTCCTGACGACGCCAAGGCCTGGTTCGGTGCGGCTCCGCCCGATCTGACCCTGGTTGCTCGTGTGCGTGGTAACGACTGGCTGTATACCTATCTGCGTACCTTCTACGATGATCCTTCGCGTCCGCTGGGGGCCAACAACAAGGTCTTCCCCAACGTGGGTATGCCGAACGTGCTGGTCGCTCTGCAGGGTAAGCAGGTCATTGGTTGCAAGCAGGTTCAGGTGGTGGAGAACGGCAAGAAGCAGTTCGACCCGCTCACCGGCACGCCGATCACGCATGAAGCCTGTGATCAGCTGACCATCGAACCGAACACCGGCACGCTGAGCGAGGCCGAGTTCGATGAGAAGATCAAGAACCTGGTGACCTTCCTGGCCTACTCGGCCAATCCGGTCAAGCTGAAGTCCCAGCGCATCGGCACCTACGTGCTGCTGTACCTGGCGTTCTTCTTCGTGTTCGCCTACCTGCTCAAGCGCGAGTACTGGAAGGACGTTCACTAAGTCGTCAAAGCTGCTGCAACCTGCGCGCCCTGAGGGGCGCGCAGGTGCTTCAGGCCTGCCATTTCCGGCGATTGCCCTGGGCGTCGTCGTCTGTGACGAAAGAATTGCTCCGGCAATTTTTCCTGTTTCCGGATAATCAAAAAAGCGAGGAGGATCGCCATGGCGGTGACCAACCGGTTGACCTGCTACTCCGACCCCGCCGACCACTATTCCCATCGCGTGCGTCTGGTGCTCGCCGAGAAAGGTGTCAGCGTCGAGATCGTCGATGTCGAGCAGGGGCGTTGTCCGCCCAAGCTGGCTGAAGCCAATCCCTATGGCAGCGTGCCGACACTGGTCGATCGCGATCTGGCGCTGTACGAATCGACCGTGGTCATGGAGTACCTGGACGAGCGCTATCCGCACCCGCCCCTGTTGCCCGTGTATCCGGTGGCGCGTGCCAACAGCCGTCTGTTGATGCACCGTATTCAGCGTGACTGGTGCGCGCTGGTCGATCGCATACTCGACAAGCGTAGCAAGGAGGCCGAGCGCCAACTGGCGCGCAAGGAGCTGCGCGAAAGCCTGACGGGTGTGTCGCCGCTGTTCGCTGACAAGGCGTTCTTTCTCAGTGATGAATTGAGCCTGGTCGATTGCTGTCTATTGCCCATACTCTGGCGTTTGCCGCTATTGGCTATCGAGCTGCCGCGTCCGGCCAAGCCGCTTCTCGACTACATGGAGCGCCAGTTCGCCCGAGAGGCCTTTCAGGCCAGTCTTTCCGCTGCCGAGCGCGCGATGCGCTGAGAAGGAGGAAGTCATGAATTCCAGTCGTCCCTACCTGGTGCGTGCTCTTTACGAATGGATCGTCGACAACGACTGCACCCCGCATTTGCTGGTCAATGCCGAGTATCCCGGGGTGCAAGTGCCGCCGGGTTTCGCCAGTGACGGCCAGATCGTGCTCAATACCTCGCCCAGCGCCGTGCGTCATCTGCACATGGATAACCAGGCGGTGAGCTTCGACGGGCGTTTCGGCGGTGTTGCGCATACGCTCTACATCCCGGCTGCGGCTATTTTGGCGATTTACGCACGGGAAAATGGCCAGGGTATGGTCTTTGACATGGAGCCTTCCGTGGCCAGCGGCCCTGAAGAACCGGGGCCGGATGATGACGGGCCTGGTGGCGGTGAGTCGTCGCGACCCAGCGGTCGGCCGAGTCTGAAAGTGGTCAAATAGGCATCGGCAGCAGCACAAAAGAAAACGGGCGCCCAGGGCGCCCGTTTTGCTTATAACTTGTGGCTTAGTTGGTGTATTCGAACAGGCGGATGACCTTCTGCACCCCGGATACGCTCTGAATCACGCGGGTGGCGGCGTCGGCTTCCTCGCGGGTGACCAGGCCGAGCAGGTAGACGATACCGTTTTCGGTGATCACCTTGATCCGTGCGCTCGGTACGCTGCTATCGGCAATCATCTGTGTCTTGATCTTGGTGGTCAGTAGCGAGTCGTTGCTGCGTGCCAGCAGGGACGCCGGCCGTTGCACCTGCAGTTCGTTGTAGACCTTCTTCACGCCCTGTACACCGCGCGCGGTTTGCGCCGCGAGATCCTTGAGCTCGCTGCGCGGGGTCTGTCCGGCGAGCAGGATCACACCGTTATAGCTGGTGACCACGATGCGCGAAGTCGGGCTGGACAGGTCGGCGTGCGCATTGCTGATGCGCGACGCAACCTCCGGGCCAAGGAACTGGTCATCGATCTTGTTGCCGATGCTGCGGCTGCCGCAGCCTGCCAGAGTCAGGGTAACGGCCAGGGCGGCCAGAATCAGGGCGGAACGCTTCATTCTTCACTCCCAAACAATTGACTGTCGATCAGGTCGCACAGGCAGTGGATGGTCAGCAGGTGGACCTCCTGAATGCGTGCGGTAACTTTGGCTGGAACGCGGATCTCGACATCTTCCGGTAGCAGCAGCGAGGCCATGCCGCCGCCGTCTCGGCCGCTGAGGGCAACCACGGTCATTTCGCGATCATGTGCAGCCTGAATGGCCTGGATGACATTCGCTGAGTTGCCGCTGGTGGAAATCGCCAGTAGCACGTCGCCAGGCTGGCCTAGCGCGCGGATCTGCTTGGAGAAGATCTCGTTGTAGCTGTAGTCGTTGGCAATCGAGGTAATGGTCGAGCTGTCGGTGGTCAGGGCGATGGCCGGCAGGCTCGGGCGCTCGCGCTCGAAGCGGTTGAGCAGTTCGGAGGAGAAGTGCTGGGCATCCCCGGCGGAGCCACCGTTGCCGCAGGAAAGAATCTTGCCCTCGTTGAGCAGGGACTGGACCATCACCAGGCTGGCGTGCTCGATGTAGGGGGCCAGGACTTCCATAGCCTGCTGCTTGGTGTCGATGCTGGCTTGGAACAGCTGGTGGATTCGGGATTGCATGTCCATCGGTTAAACCTTGAATGTACGGCCGTCAGGCATCGAAGGCGTTCTTGATCCAGTCGAGGCGAGCGGCGCCGTCAGTGCTGATGGCGACCACATCGAAGCGGCAGGGGTGGCGGGTCCAGCGCGAGTGCTGCTGGAGGAAGAGCTCGGCGGCGATCACCAGCTTGCCACGCTTGCGTGCATCGATGCTCTCCAGGGCACCGCCCCAGGCGCTGTGGCGACGGGCGCGGACTTCGACGAATACTACTGTATCGCCGTCGAGCATGACCAGATCGAGCTCGCCACGGCGACAGCTCCAGTTCTGTTCGATCAGGCGCAGTCCATTCCGTTCCAGGTGTTGCCGTGCCGCCTGTTCGGCGGCGCGGCCCAGATCGTTGTGTGCGCTCAATTGATGCTGTCGGGGAGGCGTTGAACCTGGCCGCCGCGGAACTCGGCCCAGGGCAGTTGGCGTTCGATGCGCTGCTTGGCGTTCAGGCTAAGGCTGCCGGACAAGCCGTCGATGCGCGACTCCGGCAGCGCCTTGAGCTGGCCCAGGCGTGGTGCCAGGCGGTAGGCGTCGACGCCCATGGCATACAGGCGGCCGAGGCTGCCGCCCGCTTGCGGCCATTGGTTGCTGACTAGCTGGCGCAGCGGCGCGTGGGTGTCGAGCAGCCAGGGGGTTTCGCAGAAACGAATACCTTCGAGGTCCTGGTACTGGGCCTGGCTGTGGGCGCCGGTGAACAGGTGCGAGGTGGCGTAAACGGGCACGTCGCCAGCGTACTGGAAGGCCAGGGTTGGCTTGATCTGCTGGGCCTGTTGTGGGGTGGCGGCGAGGAAGATGAAGTCGACGTCCTGACGCCGCGCCGGTTGTGCGTCCAGGCTGGTGCCCAGGGTGTTTTGCAGGCGGCGGGCGCGGGCCTCGCTTTCGCGCAGTTGGAACAAGTCGGCGATCTGCCGCGCCAGCTCCACCGGCTGGTCGACATGCTCGGCCGCGATCAGGGTGCCGCCCTGGGCCTGCCAGCTCTGGCGGAAGGCGTCCAGTACGCGGTCGCCCCAGTCGCCGCGCGGCACCAGGGCCACGGCGCGACGCATGCCATCGTTCCAGGCGCGACGTGCCACTTCGCGCGCTTCGTCCTCGGCGGCGAGGCCGAACTGGAACAGTTGCGCCGGGCCTTCCTGGCCGGCATCGCTGTAGTTCAGGGCGAGGGTAGTGATGGGCAGTTGTTCGCGATCGCTGAGTTGCTTGACCAGGGGTTTCTCCAGTGGGCCGACTACCAGTTGCACGCCGTCGGCCTGCGCTTGCTGGTAGAAGGCGTCCAGCGAGCCAATGCGCGAACTGTCGTATAGCTTGATATCCGGCGGGTTCTGTCCGGCCTGCTGGGCCTCGTAATGCGCGGCGAGGAAGCCGTCGCGCAGGGCGCGAGCAACGCTGGCCAGCTGACCTTCCTGGGGGAGCAGCAGGGCGACGCGGGTCAGCGGCTGGCTGGCCAGTTCGCGCAGTTTTCCCAGTGCCTCCGGCAGTTGTTCGGCGGCCGGATGCTGTGGATTTTGCGCAATCCATTGATCGATGGCGGCCTGCTGCTGTTCGAGCGTGGCACTGCTTTTGGTCCGGTGGGCCAAATCCAGCCAGCCGGCCAGGTCGCTGTCGGCGCCGGCCGAGGTTTGCGCGGGCAGGCTGGATACCAGTGCCCAGATGTTTTCGTGGTTGTCGGCCGCGACCTGACCGCTCAGCAGCGGGGCGATGAACACGCGCTCGCGTGCGGCGGCGAGGGTCTGACCATCGGCTTCCAGGGCACGGGCACGCACCAGTTGGGTGCGAATCTGTTGCTCGACCGGCAGCTCACCCAGGCGCTCGAGACTGGGGTGCTGCAGGGCTTTCAGTGCGCTCTTGGGCTGCTTGCGCGCCATGGCCAGCTCGGCTTTCAGGGTGCTGGTGAAAATCTGTTGCGCGGGTTGCAGGCTGGCGATATCGATCTGCTCGAGAATGCGACTGGCGCGGGCCACGTCATTTTGCTGGTAGCTCTGGTCGGCGGCAGAGAGGCGCAGCAGGGCGGCCTGTTCCGGTTTGCTCTCGGCAGCCTGCTGGAGCATCTGTTCGATGCTGGCTTGTGGCGTGCGTGGCAGCTGGCCCAGGTTGTTCGAGGGCGAGCTGGCGCAGGCAGCGAGCAGGCCGGCCAGAAACAGAGCGGAGAGAGGGCGCAGGCTAGCGATCATCGGTTCATCCTGATACTTGAGCAAAACGAGCGGCGATTGTACCCAAGGGGCGACATCCGTGCGATGCCGCCGGGGCGGAACCGGCTAGAATGAGCACTCTTTCAATTAACGAGGTGTTTCCAGTGAGTCAGCCCGCCGTCGCAAGTGTCCAGCCAGGCAGCCTTTATGTGGTCGCTACGCCCATTGGCAACCTGGATGACATCAGCGCGCGGGCCTTGCGGATTCTGCGCGAGGTAGCGCTGATCGCCGCTGAAGACACCCGGCATTCGGCGCGCCTGCTGCAGCACTTTGGCATCCAGACCCCCTTGGCGGCTTGTCACGAGCACAACGAGCGCGATCAGGGCGGTCGTTTTCTGACGCGGCTGCAGGCCGGGGAGGATGTCGCGCTGATTTCCGATGCGGGCACGCCGCTGATTTCCGACCCCGGTTATCACCTGGTACGCCAGGCGCGTGCGGCGGGCTTCGCCGTGGTGCCGGTGCCGGGGGCCTGCGCACTGATCGCGGCGCTCTCGGCTGCTGGCTTGCCATCGGATCGATTCATCTTCGAAGGCTTCCTGCCGGCCAAGGCGGCGGGGCGTCGTGCGCGCCTGGAGCAGGTGCGCGAAGAGCCGCGCACGCTGATTTTCTACGAAGCGCCGCACCGGATTCTCGAATGCCTGCAGGACATGCGCGAGGTATTTGGCGATGATCGCCCTGCCTTGTTGGCGCGTGAGCTGACCAAGACCTTCGAGACCCTGCAGGGGTTGCCGCTGGCCGAGCTGTGCGAGTGGGTCGCGGCAGACAGTAATCAGCAGCGCGGCGAGTGCGTGGTGCTGGTGGCAGGCTGGCAGGCACCGGAAGGTGAGGAGGCGGTCAGCGCCGAGGCATTGCGCGTGCTCGATCTGTTGCTGTCGGAAATGCCGCTCAAGCGTGCGGCCGCCTTGGCTGCGGAGATCACCGGGGTGCGCAAGAATGTGCTTTATCAGGTGGCGCTGGAGCGCAAGGGATGAGGTTGTCGCAGGAGCGAGCTCTGCAGAGGGCGCGCTGGGCTAATGCCAGTCAGTTAAGCGTCGACGCTGTCAGTGCGTAGGAGTGGCGCCTCGCCGCGAACCAGGGTGATGCGCAATTGACATTCGCCCCGGGGCGGGGCTCCTACGAAAGGCCGCTTTGGTGGCCTTATCTGATCGGCATTAGGCGCGCCAGGCTGCTTTTTCTTGCCGCCGGTAGCTTGCGGCTTGCGGCTTTGTTAACCTTGCCGGCGGAGAGTCGATCGGACAGTCGCTGCCTTCGCAAGAAGGGGGAGGAAAGTCCGGGCTCCATAGGGCGGAGTGCCAGGTAACGCCTGGGAGGCGTGAGCCTACGGAAAGTGCCACAGAAAATAACCGCCTAAGCGTTTCGGCGCCGGTAAGGGTGAAAAGGTGCGGTAAGAGCGCACCGCACGGCTGGCAACAGTCCGTGGCTAGGTAAACCCCACTCGGAGCAAGACCAAATAGGGTTCCATCGGCGTGGCCCGCGCTGGAACCGGGTAGGTTGCTAAAGGCGTGCAGTGATGTACGTCGTAGAGGAATGACTGTCCTCGACAGAACCCGGCTTACAGATCGACTCTCCTCCTTTTTCCTCGCTATACCCTTCTATTCCCCGCTCGTCTGATACCAAAAAAACCTTACTCTTAACAAATCACTTTAAGTTCGGATTTCAGCTCGCTGCAATGGCTCGAATTTGTCCGATGAAAGTCGCCCCAGGCATCTCTTTTTCCCTCGCTTTTGTGCGCTAAATCTCCGTCCTGTAAGGATTTTTCCCTTTCCGAGCGCCTTGACGGTGGGGCGCATGCGTTTCTATAGTGTGCGCAAGTGGTAAAAAGTGGCATGAAGTGGGTTTTTATGGGCACGGACAGCTAATTACAGGGGAAGCGCAACCGTGTTTCGCGGAGCTAACGCCATCAGTCTCGACGCCAAAGGGCGCCTCGCGATGCCGAGTCGGTATCGTGACGAGCTCGTTTCGCGTTGCTCAGGCCAGCTCATCGTGACCATCGACATCAATGACCCCTGCCTGAACATCTATCCCCTGGTGGAGTGGGAGCGGATCGAGGAAAAGCTGAGCGTGTTGGCCTCCCTGGATGAGAAGAACCGGATCCTGCAGCGTCTGCTGGTCGGGAATGCGGTGGATCTCGAAATGGACGGCAGTGCGCGCATCCTGATCCCGCCGCGCCTGCGTGAACACGTCAAGCTGGACAAGCACGCAATGCTCGTCGGCCACCTGAACAAGTTCCAGTTGTGGGATGAAGAAACCTGGAATGCCCAAGCTGCAAACGACCTGGCCGCCATCAAGCAGCCGGGAGCCCTTTCCGATGAACTGCGTAGCCTGATCCTGTGACCATGACCGATAGTTTCCGCCATATCACCGTGCTGCTCGACGAAGCCGTCGAGGGGCTGGCTGTGCGCGCGGATGGCTGCTACATGGATGGCACCTTCGGGCGTGGCGGACACAGCCGGCTGATCCTGCAGAAGCTCGGGCCAGGCGGGCGGTTGTTGGGGTTCGACAAGGATCCCCTGGCGATAGCCACCGGGGAAGCATTGGCGGCCGAAGACGGCCGCTTTGTCGTTGTGCAGCGCAGTTTTGCGGAACTTGGCGATGAGGCTGTTGTCCGCGGCATTTCCGGTCGGGTCTCCGGCATTCTGCTGGATCTTGGTGTGTCCTCGCCGCAACTGGACGACCCCGAGCGTGGCTTCAGCTTCCTCAATGACGGCCCGCTGGACATGCGCATGAATCCTGATGCCGGCGTGAGTGCCGCTGACTGGATTGCCTCGGCAGACGAAGATGAAATCGCCCGGGTGATGAAGGATTACGGCGAAGAGCGTTTCGCCAAGCGTATGGCGCGTGCCGTGGTGCAGCGCCGTGCCGAGCAGCCTTTTACTCGCACGGCCGATCTGGCCAAGGTGCTGACCGAGGCCAACCCGGCCTGGGAAAAGGGCAAGAATCCGGCGACCCGTGCTTTCCAGGGTATCCGCATCTTTATCAATAACGAGCTGGGTGATCTCGAACGCGGCCTCGAAGCAGCGTTGGAGGCGCTTGAGGTGGGTGGTCGCCTGGTGGTGATCAGCTTCCATTCGCTGGAAGATCGTATCGTCAAGCAGTTCATGAAGCGTCAGGCCAAGGGCGAGGCAGACAAGCTGCCACGTGACCTGCCGATCATCCCGAAAGCCTTCGAGCCGCGCCTGAAGCTGATTGGCAAGCCGGTCTACGCTGGCGCCGCTGAACTCAAGGCCAATCCGCGCTCGCGCAGCGCGGTGATGCGCATCGCGGAGAAGTTGCGGTGAGCCGTCGGCTGATCAAATCCATGCCCAGCGGCAGCTTTCTGATGCTGCTGCTGTTCATTGCCATTCTGGTTTCTGCGCTGGCGGTGTCCTACAGCGCGCACTGGAACCGTCAGCTGCTCAATGAGCTGTACGGCGAGCTGAGCGTGCGCGACAAGGCGCAGGCCGAGTGGGGTCGGTTGATTCTCGAGCAGAGCACCTGGACCGCGCACAATCGCATCGAAGCGTTGGCCAGCGAACAGCTGAAAATGCACATCCCCGACCCGGCCGCCGTGCGCATGGTGCGTCCATGATCGGCCTCGAAGGCGCACTCTATCCCTGGCGCTTCCGCCTGGTGCTGGTGCTGCTGGCGCTGATGGTCGGCGCCATTGCCTGGCGCATGCTCGATCTGCAGGTGCTCGACCATGATTTCCTCAAGGCCCACGGTGATGCGCGCAGCGTGCGGCATATCCCGATTCCTGCGCATCGTGGCCTGATCACCGACCGCAATGGCGAGCCGCTGGCCGTCAGCACGCCGGTCACTACGCTGTGGGCCAATGGCAAGGAGCTGCAGGCGGGGCGTCAGCAGTGGCCGGCACTGGCTGCGGCGCTCGGCCAGGATCCCGCCAGCTTCGCCGCACGCCTGGAGCAGAACAAGGAGCGCGAGTTCATGTATCTGGTGCGTGGTCTGACCCCCGACAAGGGGCAGAGCGTGCTGGATCTCAAGGTACCGGGCGTTTATGCCATCGAAGAATTCCGTCGTTTCTATCCGGCCGGCGAAGTGGCGGCCCATGTGGTGGGCTTCACCGACATCGACGACCGCGGTCGCGAAGGTATGGAGCTGGCCTATGAAGACTGGCTGGCCGGCGTGCCGGGCAAGCGTCAGGTGCTCAAGGATCGGCGTGGCAAGCTGATCAAGGATGTACAGGTTGCGCAGAACGCCAAGGCCGGCAAGGCCTTGGCGTTGTCCATTGATCTGCGCCTGCAGTACCTGGCCCATCGCGAGCTGCGCAATGCGCTGCTGGAGAACGATGCCAAGGCCGGCAGCCTGGTGATGGTCGACGTGAAGACCGGCGAGGTGCTGGCGATGGTCAACCATCCCACCTACAACCCGAACAACCGTCGCAGCCTGACCCCAGCGGCCATGCGCAACCGGGCCATGATCGACGTATTCGAGCCGGGTTCGACCATCAAGCCGCTGTCGATGGCCGCTGCGCTGGAGACCGGACGCTGGAAGCCCAGCGATATCGTTCAGGTCGGCAACGGTACGCTGCAAATTGGCCGTTACAGCATTCGCGACGTATCCCGTACGCAAGGTCCCGCGCTGGATCTGACCGGCATTCTGATCAACTCCAGCAACGTCGGCATGAGCAAGATCGCTTTTGACGTAGGCGGAGAGAGCATCTACAACGTCCTGAGCAATCTGGGTTTCGGGCGTGACACCGGTCTCGGCTTCCCGGGCGAGCGGGTTGGCAATCTGCCCAACCATCGGCAGTGGCGACAGGCGGAAACCGCCACGCTGTCCTACGGCTACGGTCTCTCGGTGACTGCCGTGCAGCTGGCGCATGCCTATGCGGCGCTGGCCAACGGCGGCGGCATGACGCCGCTGTCGATGATTCGTGTGGACAGCAAGCCGGGCGCCATGCAGGTCATGTCAGCCG
The DNA here is from genome assembly GCF_008041835.1 of Ectopseudomonas mendocina. GTDB lineage: Bacteria > Pseudomonadota > Gammaproteobacteria > Pseudomonadales > Pseudomonadaceae > Aquipseudomonas. The sequence goes on along the minus strand of NZ_VRYE01000029.1, from coordinate 15,039 downwards.
ATGTAGCCAAGACCCTGCAGGGCATGCTGCAGCAGGTGGTCGAGGCGCCGCGCGGGGTGTTCCGCGCGCAGGTGCCGGGTTACCACGTCGCTGGCAAGAGTGGCACCGCGCGCAAGACCAATGCCGGAGCCAGGGGCTACCAGACCAACTCCTATCGCTCGTTGTTCGCCGGTTTCGCCCCGGCGCAGGATCCGCGTATCGCGTTGGTGGTGGTGATCGACGAGCCGGGCAAGGGGGCCTACTACGGCGGCCTGATTTCCGCACCGGTGTTCAGCCGGGTGATGGCCGGCTCGCTGCGTTTGATGAATATCGCGCCTGACAATCTGCCGCCGCCCGAGCAGAAGATGGCTGTCGTTGGCCAGGGAGGGCGTAACTGATGCCCATGCCGCTCAATCAACTGTTGCCCGCTGCCGAGAGCGGCGTGCTGATTCGGGAACTGACTCTGGACAGCCGCAAGGTGCGTCCGGGTGATCTGTTCCTGGCCGTGCCGGGTACCCAGCAGGACGGTCGTGTACATATCGCCGATGCCGTGGCCCGTGGCGCTGTGGCGGTGGCCTTTGAGGCCGAAGGCGCTGCACCCATGCATGCTGAGAGTGCTGTGCTGGTTCCGGTCAAGGGGCTGGCCGGCCAGCTTTCAGCCATTGCCGGGCGCTTCTACGGTGAGCCAAGCCGCGCGATGCATCTGATCGGTGTCACCGGCACCAACGGCAAGACCAGTGTCAGCCAGTTACTGGCGCAGGCACTGGATCTGCTCGGCCAGCGCTGCGGTATTGTTGGCACATTGGGTAATGGCTTCCACGGTGCCCTGGAGCAGGGCAAGCACACCACGCCTGATCCGGTCGGGGTGCAGGCCACCCTGGCGTCTCTCAAACAGGCCGGTGCGCGCGCCGTGGCCATGGAGGTGTCCTCCCATGGCCTGGATCAGGGCCGTGTCGCCGCCCTGGAGTTCGACGTGGCGGTGTTCACCAACCTGTCGCGCGATCACCTCGATTACCACGGCAGCATGCAGGCCTATGGCGCAGCCAAGGCCAAGCTGTTCGCCTGGCCAAATCTGCGTTGCCGGGTGATCAACCTCGATGATGCCTTCGGGCGTGAGTTGGCCGCGCAGTCGCACGAGTCGCGCCTGATCGGTTACAGCCTGAATGATGCCGGTGCCTTCCTTTATTGCAGCGAAGCGCACTTCGACGATCAGGGTGTGCGTGCGCGGCTGGTGACGGCGCGCGGTGAAGGCATGCTGCGCAGCAATCTGCTCGGTCGTTTCAACCTGAGCAACCTGCTGGCGGTGGTTGGGGCGTTGCTGGGGATGGATTACGGCCTCGACGAGATTCTCAAGGTACTGCCGCAACTGCAGGGGCCAGCGGGCCGCATGCAGCGTCTGGGTGGCGGTGACAAACCGTTGCTGGTGGTCGACTACGCGCACACCCCGGATGCGCTGGAGAAAGTGCTCGAAGCCATGCGTCCGCACGTCGAAGGGCGCCTGATCTGCCTGTTCGGTTGCGGTGGTGACCGTGATCGCGGCAAGCGCCCGCTGATGGCCGCGGTGGCCGAGCGCCTGGCCGATGCGGTGTGGGTGACCGACGACAATCCGCGCACGGAAGATCCGGCGCAGATCGTTGCCGATATCCGTGCTGGTTTCACAGCGCCGGAGCAGGTGCAGTTCATTCATGGTCGTGGCGATGCCATCGCCCGTCTGGTTGCTCAGGCCGAGCCCGCCGATGTGCTGGTACTGGCTGGCAAGGGGCATGAGGACTATCAGGAAATCATGGGCGTGCGTCAGCCGTTCTCCGATCTGCTCGAAGCGCACAAGGCCCTGGCGGCCTGGGAGGCCGCGCATGCTTAAGCCCTGGTCGCTCAGTGAGGTCGCCGCCGACCTGAACGCGCGCCTGATTGGTGACGATGTGAGGTTTTCTGCCGTTGGCAGCGACAGCCGCACCATCGCTGCGGGTCAGCTTTTCGTGGCGCTGACCGGCCCGCGCTTCGACGGTCATGATTACCTGGCCGACGTCGCTGCCAAGGGCGCAGTCGCCGCATTGGTCGAGCGTGAGGTGGCCAATGCACCGTTGCCGCAATTGCTGGTGGCTGACACGCGTCTGGCGCTCGGTCAACTGGGCGCACTCAATCGTCAGGCTTTTGACAAGCCGCTGGCGGCCGTGACCGGCTCCAGTGGCAAGACCAGTGTCAAGGAAATGCTTGCCGCCATTCTGTGTGCCGGCCTCGGCGGCGCGGTACTGGCCACCCGTGGCAACCTCAATAACGATCTGGGCGCGCCGCTGACTCTGCTGGAGCTGGCGCCTGAGCATCGCGCCGGGGTAATCGAGCTGGGCGCCAATCATGTCGGTGAGATCGCTTACACCGTCAGCCTGACCCGGCCGCAGGTGGCGATCATCACCAATGCCGGCAATGCCCATGTCGGTGAGTTCGGCGGCCCGGAGAAAATCATCGAAGCCAAGGGCGAGATTCTCGAAGGCCTGCCGAACGATGGCGTGGCCGTGCTCAATCTGGATGACAAGGCTTTTATCACCTGGCAGCGCCGCGCTGCCGGGCGCAAGGTGCTGAGCTTCGCCCTGCGCGACACCCGTGCCGATTTCCATGGCAGCGATCTGGCTCGTGATGCGCGCGGTTGTCAGGGGTTCACCCTGCGCAGCCCGCTTGGCAGTGCGCACATCCAGCTCAATCTGCTCGGTGAGCACAACGTCGCCAATGCCCTGGCGGCCTGCGCTGCCGCTCATGCGCTGGGCATATCGCTGGGTGCCATGGTCGAAGGCTTGCAAAATCTGCAACCGGTCAAGGGCCGTGCTGTCGCGCAACTGGCGCCGAATGGCGTGCGGGTGATCGATGACAGTTACAACGCCAACCCTGTAGCCATGTGCGCTGCGGTGGATATACTCGCCGGCTTTTCCGGGCGCACCGTTCTGGTGCTCGGAGACATGGGCGAGTTGGGCGAGTGGGCCGAGCAGGGCCATCGCGATGTTGGTCGGCATGCCGCTGGCAAGGTCGACGCACTGTATGCCGTTGGCCCGCTGATGCGCTTCGCGGTCGAAGAGTTTGGCGCCAAGGGGCGTCATTTCGCCGACCACGCCGAGCTGATCGAAGCGCTTCGCGCCGAACAGGCCGGCAGCACACTACTAATCAAGGGTTCACGCAGCGCAGCCATGGACAAGGTCGTGGCAGCGCTGTGCGACGTAGCTGGGGAGAATCACTAAATGCTGCTGCTGCTGGCGGAGTACCTGCAACAGTTCCACAAGGGCTTCGCGGTCTTTCAGTACCTGACCCTGCGCGGCATCCTCGGCGTGCTTACCGCCCTGGCGCTGTCGCTGTGGCTCGGTCCGTGGATGATCCGCACCCTGCAGGTGCGTCAGATCGGCCAGGCCGTGCGCAACGATGGCCCGCAATCGCACCTGTCGAAGAAGGGCACGCCGACCATGGGCGGTGCGCTGATTCTGACCGCCATCGCCGTCAGCACCCTGCTCTGGGCTGACCTGTCCAACCGCTATGTGTGGGTGGTGCTGGCCGTGACCCTGCTGTTCGGTGCCATTGGCTGGGTCGATGACTACCGCAAGGTGATCGAGAAGAATTCACGCGGCCTGCCGAGTCGCTGGAAGTATTTCTGGCAGTCGGTGTTCGGTCTGGCAGCGGCGCTCTTCCTTTATATGACGGCGCAGAGCCCGGTGGAGACCACTCTGATCGTGCCTCTGCTGAAGGATGTCGCCATTCCCCTGGGCGTCGGCTTCGTGGTACTGACCTACTTCGTCATCGTCGGCACCAGCAATGCGGTGAACCTCACTGACGGCCTCGACGGCCTGGCCATTCTGCCCACCGTCATGGTCGGCGGCGCGCTGGGCATCTTCTGTTACCTGTCGGGCAACGTGAACTTCGCCGAATACCTGCTGATTCCCTACGTGCCGGGCGCTGGCGAGCTGATCGTGTTCTGCGCCGCGCTGGTCGGTGCCGGTCTGGGCTTTCTGTGGTTCAACACCTACCCGGCGCAGGTGTTTATGGGTGACGTCGGCGCGCTGGCGCTCGGTGCCGCGCTGGGCACCATTGCGGTGATCGTTCGTCAGGAAATCGTGCTGTTCATCATGGGCGGCGTGTTCGTCATGGAAACCCTGTCGGTGATCATCCAGGTCGTCAGCTTCAAGCTGACCGGCAAGCGCGTGTTCCGCATGGCGCCGATCCACCACCATTTCGAACTCAGGGGCTGGCCTGAGCCGCGCGTGATCGTCCGTTTCTGGATCATCACCGTGATTCTCGTGCTGATCGGCCTGGCCACCCTGAAACTGAGGTAATTGAGCGTGACCCTGATCGCTTCCGACCAGTTCCGCATCGTTGTCGGCCTCGGCAAGAGCGGCATGTCCCTGGTGCGCTTCCTGGCGCAGCAGGGCGTGCGCTTTGCCGTGGCCGATACGCGCGCGAACCCGCCGGAGCTGGAGACGCTCAAGCGTGACTATCCGCAGGTGGAAGTGCGCTGCGGTGAGCTGGGCGTGGATTTCCTCTGCCGTGCCTCGGAGCTGTACGTGAGCCCGGGCCTTGCGGTGTCGACTCCGGCGCTGGCTGAAGCCGCCGCCCGCGGGGTGAAGCTGTCCGGCGATATCGACCTGTTCGCCCGTCACGCCAAGGCGCCGATCATCGCCATCACCGGCTCCAACGCCAAGAGTACCGTCACTACCCTGGTCGGCGAGATGGCGGCTGCCGCCGGTAAGCGTGTCGCTGTGGGCGGCAACCTCGGCACGCCGGCACTGGATCTGCTGGCGGACGACGTCGAGCTGTACGTGCTGGAGCTGTCCAGCTTCCAGCTGGAAACCACCGATCAGCTCAATGCCGAAGTGGCCACCTGCCTGAACATCAGCGAAGACCATATGGATCGCTACAGCGGGCTACCGGCCTATCACCTGGCCAAGCACCGGATCTTCCGTGGCGCCCGCCAGGTGGTGATCAACCGTGATGACGCCTTGTCGCGCCCTTTGATCGCCGATCAGGTGACCTGCTGGGAATTCGGCCTGGGCAAGCCCGACTTCAAGCGCTTTGGCCTGCTCGAAGAGAACGGCGAGAAATCCCTGGCGTTTCGCTTCGAGGCGCTGCTGCCGGTGAGTGAGCTGAAGATCCGTGGCGCGCACAACCAGTCCAACGCCCTGGCGGCGCTGGCACTCGGTCATGCCGTGGGCCTGCCGATGGACGCCATGCTCGCCACCTTGCGTCAGTTCGCCGGGCTGCCGCATCGTTGCCAGTGGGTCGGTGAGCGTGCCGGGGTGAACTATTACGACGATTCCAAGGCCACCAACGTCGGTGCCGCGCTGGCGGCCATCGAAGGCCTCGGTGCCGATATCGCCGGCAAGCTGGTACTGATCGCCGGTGGCGACGGCAAGGGCGCCGGCTTCTCCGCGCTCAAGGCGCCAGCGGCGCGCTTCTGCCGCGCGGTGGTGCTGCTCGGCCGTGATGCCGAGCGCCTGGCCGAGGCCTTGGGTGATGCGGCGCCGCTGGTGCGCGTACAAACCCTGAACGAGGCGGTGCAGCGCTGCAGCGAGCTGGCCGAGGCGGGTGATGCCGTGCTGCTGTCGCCGGCCTGCGCCAGCCTGGATATGTTCAAGAACTTCGAAGAGCGCGGGCGTCTGTTTGCCCAGGCGGTAGGAGGCTTGTCATGTTGACGGACTTCCTCCACGTTCGGCCTTCGCCGCTGCTCGGGCGCGGCTTCGATGTCGATTTCCCGATGCTGGCCGGCTGTCTCGCCCTGCTCGGCCTGGGCCTGGTGATGATCACCTCGGCGTCCTCGGAAGTGGCGGCGGCGCTTTCCGGTAATCCGCTGTACCACATGATCCGTCATCTGATTTATCTGGTCATCGGCCTGGGTGCTGCCGGTGTCGTGCTGATGATCCCGATGAGTTTCTGGCAGCGTTATGGCTGGATGCTCCTGCTGGCGGCTTTCGGTCTGCTGGTGTTGGTGCTGATCCCCGGTATTGGACGCGAGGTCAACGGTGCGCGGCGCTGGATCGGCTTCGGCGCGTTCAACGTGCAGCCGTCGGAAATCGCCAAGGTGTTCGTCGTGGTCTACCTGGCCGGCTATCTGGTGCGCCGCCAGGAAGAGGTGCGCGAAAGCTGGATGGGCTTCTTCAAACCCTTTGTGGTGTTGCTGCCGATGGCCGGTCTGCTGCTGCTGGAGCCGGACTTCGGTGCCACCGTGGTGATGATGGGCTCGGCCATGGCCATGCTGTTCCTCGGCGGCGTCGGCATGCTGCGCTTCGGTTTGATGGTGGCGCTGGCGGTCGGTGCCGTGTTCGTTCTGGTACAGACCCAGGAATATCGCCTGCAGCGTCTGATCACCTTTACCGACCCCTGGGCCGATCAATATGGCGCAGGTTACCAACTGACCCAGGCGCTGATTGCCTTTGGCCGCGGCGAATGGTTTGGCGTTGGCCTGGGCAACAGCATCCAGAAGCAGTTCTACCTGCCGGAAGCGCACACCGACTTCGTCTTTTCGGTACTGGCCGAGGAGCTGGGGCTGGTCGGTGCGCTGACCACTCTGGGGCTGTTCGTTTTCGTCTGCGTGCGTGGTTTGTATATCGGCCTGTGGGCGGAAAAGGCCAAGCAGTTCTTCTCCGCCTATGTAGCCTATGGCCTGTCCTTCCTGTGGATCGGCCAGTTCCTGATCAATATCGGCGTGAATACCGGCCTGCTGCCGACCAAGGGCCTGACCCTGCCATTCCTCAGCTACGGCGGCTCGTCGCTGGTGATCTGCTGCGTCAGCCTGGCGCTGCTGCTGCGTATCGAATGGGAGCAGCGCAACGTGTTGGGTAACGAGGATATCGAGTTCAGCGAAGCGGACTTCGCCGAGCCGAGCAAGGAGGTCGCCCATGCGCGGTAATGTGCTCATCATGGCTGGCGGCACCGGTGGTCACGTATTTCCGGCGCTGGCCTGCGCGCGTGAATTCCAGGCGCGCGGTTACGCCGTGCACTGGCTGGGTACGCCGCGTGGCATCGAGAACGAGTTGGTGCCGCAAGCCGGCTTGCCGCTGCATCTGATCAATGTCAGCGGCCTGCGTGGCAAGAGCAAGCTGGCCCTGCTCAAGGCGCCGTTCCAGTTGCTGCGTTCGCTGCTGCAGGCGCGGCGTATCGTGCGTGAGCTGCAGCCGGTGTGCGTGCTGGGCATGGGCGGTTATGTCACCGGGCCTGGCGGCCTGGCTGCACGCCTGGCTGGCGTGCCGTTGATCATCCATGAACAAAACGCCGTGGCCGGCACTGCCAATCGCCTGCTGTCGCGTATTGCCACACGCATCTGCGAGGCCTTCCCGAACACCTTCGCGGCTTCCGACAAGCGCCGCACCACCGGCAACCCGGTGCGTGAGGAGCTGTTCCTGGAAACCCCGCGCGAGCCGCTGGCCGGGCGCAAGCCGAAATTGCTGGTGCTGGGCGGCAGCCTGGGCGCCGAGCCGCTGAACAAACTGCTGCCGGCGGCGCTGCAGCAAATCCCTGCCGAGTTGCGCCCACAGGTGTTCCACCAGGCCGGTAAACAACATGCCGAGATCACTGCGGAGCGTTATCGCGAAGCTGCGGTCGAAGCCGAGGTCGCGCCGTTCATCAAGGATATGGCGCGCGCCTATGGCTGGGCCGATCTGGTGGTGTGCCGTGCCGGTGCGCTGACCGTCAGCGAGCTGGCCGCAGCCGGTCTGCCGTCGTTCCTGGTGCCGCTGCCGCACGCCATCGACGACCACCAGAGCCGCAATGCCGAATACCTGGCGAAGGAGGGCGCTGCCGTCCTGCTTGCGCAACATGCCACTGACGCGGCCACGCTTGCCGCGCAGCTTACCGAGGTTCTGATGCACCTGGAAAAACTCAACGTCATGGGCGCCACCGCGCGTCGCCTGGCCAAGCCTGATGCCACCCGCACGGTGGTCGACATTTGTCAGGAGGTGATGCGTGGCTAAGTCTCCCGCTGCGGTCAAGGCCGAAGTGCGGCGCATGCGCCGTATCCGCCGTATTCACTTCGTCGGTATCGGCGGCGTGGGTATGTGCGGCATCGCCGAGGTGCTGCTCAACCTGGGTTACGAAGTGTCCGGCTCCGACCTCAAGGCCTCGGCCGTGACCGAACGCCTGGAAAACTTCGGGGCGACCATTTTTATCGGTCACCGTGCGGAGAACGCCGAGCAGGCTGACGTGCTGGTGGTTTCCAGCGCCGTCAACGCCAGCAACCCGGAAGTGGCTACCGCGCTGGAGCGGCGGATTCCGGTGGTGCCGCGTGCCGAGATGCTCGCCGAGCTGATGCGCTACCGTCACGGCATCGCCGTGGCCGGCACCCATGGCAAGACCACCACCACCAGCCTGCTGGCTTCGGTGTTCGCCGCTGGCGGGCTGGATCCGACCTTCGTCATCGGTGGCCGCCTGAACGCTGCCGGTACCAATGCCCAGCTCGGCTCCAGCCGCTTCCTGATCGCCGAAGCCGATGAGAGCGACGCCAGCTTCCTGCACCTGCAGCCGATGGTTTCGGTGGTCACCAATATCGACGCCGACCACATGAGCACCTATGGCGGCGACTTCAATAGGCTGAAGAAGACCTTCATTGAGTTCCTCCATAACCTGCCGTTCTACGGCCTGGCCGTGCTCTGCGTGGATGACCCGGTGGTGCGCGAACTGCTGCCGCAGGTTGGTCGTCCGACCGTGACCTACGGCTTTGCCGAAGACGCCGACGTGCGCGCGATCAACGTGCGTCAGGAGGGCATGCGCACTTACTTCACCGTGCTGCGCCCGGACTGCGAGCCGCTCGACGTGTCGGTGAACATGCCGGGCAACCACAACGTCCTCAATGCCCTGGCGACCATCGCCATCGCCACCGACGAAGGCATCGACGATGCCGCCATCGTCAGCGGCCTGTCGGGCTTCCAGGGTGTCGGTCGGCGCTTCCAGGTCTACGGCGAACTCCCGGTAGACGGCGGCAGCGTGATGCTGGTCGACGACTACGGTCATCACCCGCGCGAAGTCGCTGCCGTGATCAAGGCCGTGCGTGGCGGCTGGCCGGAGCGTCGTCTGGTGATGGTCTACCAGCCGCACCGCTACAGCCGCACCCGCGATCTGTACGACGATTTCGTGCAGGTGCTCGGGGAGGCCAATGTGCTGCTGCTGGTGGAGGTCTACCCGGCTGGCGAAGAGCCGATTCCCGGCGCCGACAGCCGCCAGCTGTGCCACAGCATCCGTCAGCGTGGCCAGCTCGATCCGATCTACGTCGAGCGTGGCGCCGACCTGGCGCCGCTGCTCAAACCGCTGCTGCGTGCCGGCGACATCCTGCTGTGCCAGGGCGCGGGCGATATCGGCGCGGTGGCACCGCAACTGATCAAACACCCGCTGTTCGTGGGGGAGTCGAAATGAGTTTGCACAGTACCCTCGATCCCAAGGCCTTCGGTCGCGTCGCCGTGCTGTTCGGCGGCAAGAGCGCCGAGCGCGAGGTGTCACTGAAATCCGGCAATGCCGTGCTCGGCGCCTTGCAGGCAGCGGGCGTGGACGCCTTCGGCATCGACGTGGGTGATGATTTCCTGCAGCGCCTGAACAGCGAGAAGATCGACCGCGCCTTTATTGTGCTGCACGGCCGTGGTGGCGAGGATGGCTCCATGCAGGGGCTGCTCGAGTGCGCCGGCATTCCCTACACCGGCAGCGGCATCCTCGCCTCGGCGCTGGCGATGGACAAGCTGCGCACCAAACAGGTCTGGCACAGCCTTGGCCTGCCGACGCCGCGTCATGCCGTGCTGACGTCGCAAGCCGACTGCGAAGCGGCAGCTGCCGAATTGGGCTTCCCGCTGATCGTCAAGCCGGCGCATGAAGGCTCAAGCATCGGCATGGCCAAGGTCGACAGCGTCGAGGCGCTGCTCAAAGCCTGGCAGGACGCTGCGTGCTACGACAGCCAGGTACTGGTCGAGCAGTGGATCGCCGGCCCGGAATACACCATCGCCGTGCTGCGTGGCCAGGTGCTGCCGCCCATTGGCCTCGGCACCCCGCACACCTTCTACGACTACGACGCCAAGTACCTGGCCGATGACACCCAGTACCGCATTCCCTGCGGCCTCTCGGCCGAGAAAGAGGCTGAACTGAAAGAGCTGACCGCGCGTGCCTGCGAGGCCGTGGGCACTCAGGGCTGGGCGCGTGCCGACGTGATGCAGGATGCCAGCGGCCAGTTCTGGCTGCTGGAAGTGAACACCGTACCGGGCATGACCGATCACAGCCTGGTGCCGATGGCCGCGCGTGCTGCCGGTCTGGATTTCCAGCAACTGGTGCTGGCGATCCTGGCGGACAGCGTCGAGGCGAGGGGTTAAGTCATGACAGCGGCTTTGCGTCACCAGGACACGCTGAGGGCTCCGCTGCGCGGCAAGCCCGCGCCGCGTGGCGCCAGCCGTCTGGTGGCCAAGGAACCGATGCGTCTGCGTCTGCCCAAGGCGGATTTCTCCTGGGTAGGCCGTTTGCTTTGGCCGTTGCTGCTGGTCGCTCTGGGGTTCGGCGCCTACGAGGGGGCGCAGCGTCTGCTGCCCTATGCCGACCGCCCGATTGCGCGCATCAGCGTGCAGGGGGATCTGGCCTACGTCAGCCAGCAGGCGGTGCAGCGCCGTATCGCGCCGTTCATCGAGGCAAGCTTCTTCAGTGCCGATCTGCGCGGCATGCGCGAAGAGCTGGAGCGCATGCCGTGGATCGCTCATGCCGAAGTGCGTCGCGTCTGGCCGGATCAGATCGACGTGCGCCTGGAAGAACAACTGCCCATCGCCCGTTGGGGTGACGAGGCGCTGCTCAACAACCAGGGCCAGGCTTTCGCGCCGCAGGAGTTGGACAACTACCAGCACCTGCCGCAGCTGTCCGGCCCGAAGCGGGCGCAACCGAAGGTGATGCAGCAGTATCAGATGCTCAGCCAGCTGCTGCGGCCGATGGGCTTCACCGTAGTCGGGTTGCAACTGCGTGAGCGCGGCAGCTGGTTCCTCTCGGCCACCGAGAACGCCAGTGGCCAGCGTATCGACATCCTGCTGGGGCGTGATCACGTGGTGGAGAAAATGCGTCGGTTCGCCGCGATCTACGAGCGGGAGCTGAAGGAACAGAGCGCGAACATCGCGCGCATCGACCTGCGTTATGCCAACGGTCTGGCCGTGGCCTGGCGTGAGCCGGTGGAGCCGGCCGCGGCCGAGCAGAAAGTGAATTGAGAAGAGGCGGGATTAAATGAGTAGCGCGCAGAGCGGCAAGATGATCGTTGGCCTGGACATCGGCACCTCCAAGGTGGTGGCGCTGGTGGGCGAGGTGACGGCCGACGGCCAGCTGGAAATCGTCGGCATCGGTACCCATCCGTCGCGCGGTCTGAAGAAGGGTGTGGTGGTCAATATCGAATCCACCGTGGCCTCGATCCAGCGCGCGGTCGAAGAAGCGCAGCTGATGGCTGGCTGCCGCATTCACTCGGCCTTCGTCGGCGTGGCCGGCAATCACATCCGCAGCCTCAACAGCCACGGCATTGTCGCCATCCGCGACCGTGAAGTCAGCCCGGCCGATATCGAACGCGTGCTCGACGCTGCCCAGGCCGTCGCCATTCCGGCGGACCAGCGCGTGCTGCACACCCTGGCGCAGGATTACGTGATCGACAATCAGGAAGGCGTGCGCGAGCCGCTGGGCATGTCCGGCGTGCGCCTGGAGGCGAAGGTGCACGTGGTGACCTGCGCCGTTAATGCCGCGCAGAACATCGAGAAGTGCGTACGCCGCTGCGGCCTGGAAGTCGACGACATCATCCTCGAGCAGCTCGCATCCGCTTATTCGGTGCTGACCGAAGACGAGAAGGAGCTGGGCGTGTGCCTGGTGGACATCGGCGGTGGTACCACCGATATCGCCATCTTCACCGAAGGCGCGATTCGTCACACCGCGGTGATCCCGATTGCTGGTGATCAGGTGACCAACGACATCGCCATGGCCTTGCGTACGCCGACCCAGTACGCCGAGGAGATCAAGATCCGCTACGCCTGCGCCCTGGCCAAGCTGGCCGGTGCCGGCGAAACCATCAAGGTGCCGAGCGTCGGTGATCGTCCGCCGCGCGATCTGTCGCGTCAGTCTCTGGCCGAGGTTGTCGAGCCGCGTTACGACGAGCTGTTCACCCTGGTTCAGGCCGAGCTGCGCCGCAGTGGCTACGAGGATCTGATTCCCGCCGGCATCGTCATGACCGGCGGCACGGCGAAGATGGAAGGCGCGGTCGAACTGGCCGAGGAAATCTTCCACATGCCGGTGCGCCTTGGCGTACCGCACAGCGTCAAGGGCATGGCGGACGTCGTGCGCAATCCGATTTATTCCACTGGTGTGGGCCTGCTGATGTACGGGCTGCAGAAGCAGAACGACGGCATTTCCATGTCGGTGGGCAGTCCTTATCAGGACGAGAGCAAAACCCCGGTACTCGAACGCATCAAGCGTTGGGTGCAAGGCAATTTCTAAATTTTTGCAGTAGGCGTTACACAACTAGAAAGGAAGGAGAGGGATCATGTTCGAACTAGTAGACAACATTCCACAAAGCGCGGTGATCAAGGTCATCGGTGTCGGTGGTGGCGGCGGTAACGCGGTCAATCACATGGCGGTCAGCAACATCGAGGGCGTCGAGTTCATCTGCGCCAACACCGATGCGCAGGCGCTGAAAAACATCGGTGCGCGCACCGTGCTGCAGCTCGGCCCGGGCGTGACCAAGGGCCTGGGCGCTGGCGCCAATCCGGAAGTCGGTCGTCAGGCCGCGCTGGAAGATCGTGAGCGCATCGCCGAAGTGCTGGCCGGCACCGACATGGTGTTCATCACCACCGGCATGGGTGGTGGTACCGGTACCGGTGCTGCGCCGGTTATCGCCGAGGTGGCCAAGGAGCTGGGCATTCTTACCGTGGCCGTGGTCACCCGCCCGTTCCCGTTCGAGGGCAAGAAGCGCATGGTCATCGCCGATGAAGGCATCCGTGCGCTGGCCGAGAGCGTCGATTCGCTGATCACCATCCCCAACGAAAAACTGCTGACCATCCTCGGCAAGGACGCCAGCCTGCTGTCCGCCTTCGCCAAGGCCGACGATGTGCTGGCCGGTGCCGTGCGCGGTATCTCCGACATCATCAAGCGTCCGGGCATGATCAACGTCGACTTTGCCGACGTGAAGACCGTGATGAGCGAGATGGGTATGGCGATGATGGGCACCGGCTGCGCCAGCGGTCCGAACCGTGCGCGTGAAGCCACCGAAGCGGCCATCCGCAACCCGCTGCTGGAAGACGTCAACCTGCAGGGCGCCCGCGGCATCCTGGTCAACATCACTGCCGGTCCGGATCTGTCTCTGGGCGAATACTCCGATGTAGGTAACATCATCGAGCAATTCGCCTCCGAGCATGCGACCGTCAAGGTCGGTACCGTGATCGACGCCGACATGCGTGACGAGCTGCACGTCACCGTGGTCGCCACCGGTCTGGGCGCGCGCATGGAAAAACCGGTCAAGGTGGTCGACAACACCGTGCAGGTCGCAGTCAGCCAGCCGGTTGCCCAGCAGCCCGCCACGCAGCCGCGCAGCGAGCAGTCGGTCAACTACAAGGACTACGAGCGTCCGACCGTGCAGCGTCAGAGCCACAGCGGCGCGGCCACCGCAGCCAAGCTCAATACCCAGGACGATCTCGATTACCTGGATATTCCGGCTTTCCTGCGTCGCCAGGCTGATTGATGGAATTTATCAGGAGTATATGGGTGATTGGTGTTCAGCAAAGGTCGGTTCTGCTATCATTCCCGACCATTGTTGAAAACAGTTCGCAACTAGCGATATAGCGGCCAAGCCATGATCAGACAACGCACCCTGAAGAACATCATCCGTGCCACCGGCGTTGGCCTGCATTCGGGGGAAAAGGTTTACCTGACCCTGAAGCCGGCTCCGGTGGATACCGGTATCGTGTTTCGTCGTACCGATCTCGACCCGATCGTGGAAATCCGCGCATTGGCCGGGAATGTCGGTGAAACCACCATGTCGACCACGTTGATCAATGGTGATGTCAAGGTGGACACGGTAGAGCATCTGCTTTCGGCCATGGCAGGCCTGGGCATCGATAACGCCTACGTCGAGCTCTCCGCGTCCGAAGTACCGATCATGGATGGCAGTGCCGGTCCCTTTGTATTCCTGATTCAATCCGCTGGCCTGCAGGAGCAGGAAGCGCCGAAGAAGTTCATCCGCATCCTGCGTGAGGTAACCGTGGAGGAGGGCGACAAGCGCGCCACCTTCGTACCTTTCGACGGTTTCAAGGTGAGCTTCGAGATCGACTTCGATCACCCCGTGTTCCGCAATCGCACGCAGAGCGCCAGTGTGGATTTCTCCAGCACGTCTTTCGTCAAGGAAGTCAGCCGGGCCCGCACCTTCGGCTTTATGCGTGACATCGAGTTCCTGCGTTCACAGAACCTGGCGCTTGGTGGCAGTGTGGAAAACGCCATCGTGGTCGACGAGTATCGCGTGCTCAATGAAGACGGCCTGCGTTACGAGGACGAATTCGTCAAACACAAGATTCTCGATGCCATCGGTGACCTGTACCTGCTGGGCAATAGCCTGATCGGCGAGTTCAAGGGCTTCAAGTCCGGTCACGCATTGAACAACCGTTTGCTGCGTACCCTGATCGCGCAGGCCGATGCCTGGGAAATGGTGACCTTCGAAGACGCCAACCTCGCGCCGATCTCTTACATGCGTCCGGTTGCGGCGGTGTAAACCTACTCTCTTTCCTGCTTCAATTTGAGGCCACCTTCGGGTGGCCTTTTTTAGTGCGCCCGGCACGGGCGCACTCCTGGAGGTGCAAGTCCTCCCGTGAGCTGGCCACAGCGAACGAAGCGAAGCGCAACTGCGGAAGGGCGACCGACCGTGGGGAGGAGGCGTGGAGCGTAAACCGTGAGCCGATGAACAAGAATCGGATACGAGGCACTGCCAAGCAGGGCGAGCGGGCTAGAAGCCGCGAAGCTCTTGTGGCCAAGGCGAGGTGGTGTAAATCCGGCGGTTGTGCGGTGAAGGAGTGTGTTCTTACCCGGGGAGATCTCGCCTCATGCCTGAAAGGGCGACGTGGCAAC
>NZ_VRYE01000028.1:63093-92353 GCF_008041835.1 Ectopseudomonas mendocina | reverse complement strand
CATGTAAAACGGCAACAGGCCCTAGCGGATTGAGCTCGCGAAACCAGTCCGGCTGGCCGAAGGGCATGACCACCTCCAGCTCGTAATCCAGGCCCTTTTCGATCAGGCACAGGCAGAGTTTGCGGACGAAGGGAGACAGGGGTGCTCCGTAAACGGTCAGGCTCATTACAGCTCCTATCGGCGGTCAACGTGGTTGACTGAGCGAAGGCGGTCGTCTGCTCAGTCGTAGATGTTCTTCTTCTTCCAGTCGTCTTCCAGGTCCTTCAGACCTTCGGTCAACTGGCTGGGTTCATCCGCGTTGGGTACGTTGTTGAGCACCATGGCATTGGCGCGCGCCAATTGCTCTTCGAAACGCTTGAGCTGCGTCTGATAGGGGGTCGGGTCAGGTTGCTTGCGCAGGTATTGCACGCCGCGTTCGAAGGCCAGGCGGGCCTGGCCGGGTTGATTCTGCTGCATGGCCGTCTGGCCCAGGGTGCTGAAGAACTCGATATGCACCAGTACCAGCATCTGACGAATCTGCTTGAGCCAATGCTTGCCATCGTTGGCGGGCAGCAGGCCGCCCTGTACCGAACTGGTGATCAGGGCGTGCAGATTTTCCAGAAGTAATCGTACGTCCTTGGCCTTGGCTTCGTTAGCGATGGGCTGTGGTGGGTTCTTCACCGGGATGGATTCGCCCTGAGCGACCTGGGCCTTGAGAGTGTCGAGATCGGTCTTCAGTTTGGCGTTCTGCTTGTCCAGCGGCAGCAGGCGTTCGCTGACTTGCAGCTGCAACTGGCTCAGCAGCAGCTTCAGCTGCGGTGTCATCAGCTGCCCAGGCATGCGTTCGGAGATATCCTGGCAGCGACGAATGCGGTCGAGCAGATCAGCGCGCTGGCGCGCTTTCTCCAGCTTGCTGTTCTCGACGGCGTGGTTGATGTAGGCAATCACCATCAGCAGGGCGATGCCGCCGACGATCAGCATGGTTATCACGAGTGCGGACACTGCTTGGGACCTCTCGAGAATCGACTTTTCGACCGAGTGTAGTGGCTTGGCTGCATGGCTCCTAGTGGCATATCGATTTATGGGCTGAAGTCTTTGATTTTAAAAATTTTTTAGAGAGAGGTTGACGACCCTCGAAAGGCTCCATAGAATGCGCGCCACTTCCAGCGCAATGCTAGAAACAGAGCGAAGGAAGCCGGAAAGTTGCTTGATGTTCCGGGGTGTGTCCCCTTCGTCTAGTGGCCTAGGACACCGCCCTTTCACGGCGGTAACAGGGGTTCGAGTCCCCTAGGGGACGCCACTTCAAGTTGTACCGCGGGAATAGCTCAGTTGGTAGAGCACGACCTTGCCAAGGTCGGGGTCGCGAGTTCGAGTCTCGTTTCCCGCTCCAAATTTTGATCCACAGACTTCTACTGGGGTCTGTAGGTCATTGAAAAAAGGAGCTTCGGCTCCTTTTTTCATTCCAGCGAGTGCCACGGAAATCCACCCACAGCTACCGTTTTTGAGTGACCAAATAAGGCACAAGAATACGGGTGGGGCGGCTACCGGATAGTTGCTGGGGCTGAGCGGGAACCATGACGAGCATAGGGCCTAAGTCATTACTTAGGAGTCTCGAAATGGCGCTCTCTGATCTGACCGTCCGGCAGGCGAAGACCACCGGAAAACGCTACACCCTCTCCGACAACGACTGCCTGGGCCTGATGGTCTCAGCCGCAGGCGGCAAGTCATGGCAATTCCGCTACTACTGGCTGGGCAAGCAAAAGCGCCTGTGCCTGGGCGGCTATCCTGCCCTCAGCCTGCGTGAAGCCCGGACCGAGCGAGACAAGGCCCAGGCCCTGCTTGCCAGGGGGATCGATCCCCAGGTCGAGCGCGACCAGAAACGGCACGCGGCCAAGCTGGCGGGCGAATACACCTTCAAGACCGTCTTCGATGCTTGGGTCGAGCATCGCCGTAAGGAACTCAAGGAAGGCCGTCAGAGCACGCTTTCCCAGATCCTGCGCATCTTTAACAAAGACGTGCTGCCCACTCTGGGGAAGATGTCGATCTATGACATTCGCCGCCCTCAGCTTCTGGGCGTCCTGGCGGCGATCGAGAAGCGCAAGGCGTTCACTACTGCGGAAAAGGTCCGCACCTGGTTCAACCAGATGTTCCGTTATGCCCTGGTCATCGCCGAGGGGCTGGAGGTCAACCCGGCCGCAGACCTGGACGTGGTAGCCGAACCCAAGCCCCCGGTAGCCCACAACCCCTACTTGCACCTGCCCGAGATGCCCGAGTTCCTCCAGAAGCTCCGGCTCTACAACCCCCGTGGCTGGCAGACCCAGCTTGGCGTCCGGCTGCTGTTCCTGACCGGGGTGCGCACCGGCGAACTGCGGTTGGCCGAACCCGAACAGTTCGACCTCGACAGGGGCTTGTGGATCATCCCGCCGCAGATCGTCAAGCAGCTCCAGGATGAAATGCGCAAGGCAGGGAAGCGGCCGCAGGATGTGCCCCCCTATATCGTGCCGCTATCCCTGCAGGCCATCGAGATCGTGCGCTATCTTCTGGGGGTGATGCGGCCGGCGCAGAGGTACCTGCTGTCACACCGCAGCGAACTCAAGAAGCGCATCAGCGAGAACACCCTCAACAAGGCCGTGCAGCTCATGGGCTATGAGGGGCGCCTGACCGGCCACGGCATCCGCGGCACCATCTCGACGGCGCTCAACGAGATTGGCTACCCGAAGATTTGGGTGGACGCGCAGCTTTCCCATTCCGACCCCAATAAGGTGAGTTCGTCCTACAACCACGCCAAGTACGTTGAGCCGCGCCGTCGGATGATGCAGGACTGGGCCGATCGGCTCGACCTGCTCGAACAGGGCGAAGTGGAAGCCGCGAGCGCGCACCTGACCATCCGTATCGACGGGGTGCCGGCAATGGCAGAAGTGGAGGAAACGATGGATGCGACCCTCACGATGGCCGAGCCCACTCCTCCCGGCGTCCCGCCCGTCGTGGCCACGCCTATTGTCGTAACCCCGAGCAGCGGCGGGATCACGTTCCAGCGGCTGTCTCAGGTGCCGCCGCCTCCGACGCATGCCCCAGAGCCGGAAGTGTCCGCGATCCAGCGCGAGCGCGAGGAAATGCTGACCATCTACGAGTCTCCAAGCAGCTTGCCGGTCCCGCTGTTCGGCAAGCTGGCTGGAAAGTCCAAGGACCAGATCAACCGCGAACTGAAAGCGGGCAAGTTGCTGTCCATCAGTTTGGGTAATCGGGGGCAGCGTGTTCCCGATTGGCAACTGGTGCCGCTCAAGCACAAGCTGGCCCAGGTGCTCATGAACCAGTGCCTGCACGCGGATTCGTGGGATCTGTACCGCATGCTGACCCAGCCGCACCCTGACCTGGGGGACCGCGCGGCCATTGATGCGGTCACGCCGACCAACGTGCCGGCGATCATCCGGGTCATCATGGGCGACTACCAGCACCATGCGGATATGCCCGAGGCCATTGCCCCTTACCCCATCCCCGAGGATGTGCGGCAAAGCGTTCGTCGGCTGGTGGATAGCGCAGTAGTTCTAAACGGAGCATAGGGCTCTCAAACCTTGCAGGGGCCTTGTGGCCCCTGCATTACGCTTGCACCGCCTCCACGAGTTCGCTCAGCGTGCGCGGTGCGGGAGCGAAGAACACGGCGCCGGTGTGCGCCGTCGAGAAATCGAGCAGGCGGTCGTGCATGCCTGGCGGATCGCCGAGGAACATGCGCTCCAGCATCTTCTGCGTCACCCACAGATGCCTGGAGTAGCCGATGAAGTAGGTGCCATATTCGCCCTGGCCGGGGCGGCCGAAGGGCATGTTGTCGCGCAGGATGTCGTGCTCGGTGCCGTCGTCGTCCACGATTGTGGCGAGGGTCTTGTGCGATTTCTGGCCGCTCGTCGCGTCGGGCAATTCGACATTGCTGACGATCTCCCGGCCGATGATCCGCTCTTGCTCGTCCTTGGCGAGCCGAGCCCACGGCTGCATTTGGTGCAGATACTTCTGCACCACCAAGTAGCTACCGCCGGCGAACGCCTGATCTTCACTGCCGACCAGCGTCGAGGCGCCGATGTCGTGCCCGGTCGGGTTGGCCGTGCCATCGACAAAGCCAAGCAGGTCGCGGGAGTCGAAGTAGCGAAAACCGACCACCTCGTCGGCCACCGTCACGCTGCTGCCCAGTTGGTCCAGCAGCAGGCGCTCGAATTCAAAACAGAGATCCTCACGTTCGGCACGGATGTGAAAGAACAGGTCGCCGGGCGTGGCAGGCGCGGTGTGCTTGGCACCCTCGATGGGCACGAAGGGCCGTAGTTCCTTCGGGCGCTTCCCGGTCTGGAAACGGTCCCATAGCGCCGATCCCAGCGCAGTGATGCACGACAGCCGGCCGTTGAGATCGCGGAAGCCCACCGTTTTGATCAGGTCGTCCAGCCCGTCCAAGATGCCGGCGACCGCCTGAAGGGCCTCGTGGCCCTCGGCGACCGTCAACGTGAGAAACACCGCCGCGCGCGACAGCGGCGCATCGATGCTTTGCGAGTCAATTGGTACTCGGTCCCAACCACTTCCAACCATTCGTGCCTCCAAAGACCATGTTAATTCATCATATTGCCAAAGATGGAAGCGCTATCACTGGCGCGCTAACAGGTGCGTGCCGCGGTAATTACCCGAACGCAGCCTCGGCGAGAGCGGGCTATGGGATATTCGAGCAAGCCGCCCTATCCCTGGCAACCAGCATTGCCCTGTGCTCGAACCGCTCAGAAACAGCATTGGCTCGTCCGTGGGGCCGCTGCAGGTATGTCACGATCTCGTAGGGGCCGTCTGAAAGCGGTCGCATAGTGATCCCCCACGCATGGGCACGCTCCATGCGCGATTGCGCCGAGAGCCCCACACCGTAGCCAGCGGTGACCCAAAGCGCCATCATCTCGAACGAAGTCACATGCTGCACGCTCTGTTGGCTCAACGGAAGGGAAGACAGTCGCTGATCGAGCAGTAGGCATGCCTCCGCCGGCCAGCGAAACACCGGATAGTCCAGAAGCTCGGCAAGCGTGATCTTCGCCTGGGCAAGTAAGGGGGACCCCAGCGGCATTGCAACGGCCACGTTCTCGACCCAGAGCGGCTGGCTTTTCACGGCTGGAGCACCAGCGTTCCGAAGCGAGATTCCGGCGTCGTAGCGGCCTTCCTCAAGGCCCGTCATCAGGTCGTCGCCCGAGGTCTCAAAGAACGCGATGGTGACTTCAGGCTCCTCTGCGCGCTGAAGGGCAAGAAGCGTTATGAGGCAAGAGGATGGCACTCCAGGTGCGATAGCAAGCCTGAAATGGGAAAACTGGCTGGTGGCGTCATGCATGAGGGCCCCCAATAAGCGATCTGTCCAGAAAGGCAAACCAGCGTCGCAGTAAAGAGTGAAGTTTAACGTCGTTATCTTTAACGTGGTTAATTGTGGCAGATTGTTTGACGCTTCTGCTAATGCAGAAATCAACAATTCAGCCAGGCCGTCCTTCTGGCACATCGACGTATGAATCCGAGTCGGCATTAGCCTTCGGACAGGCCGTGCGCGCTGCGCGCGTCGCTCAAGGAGTCGCGCAAGACGAGTTCGCATCTCGGGCAAGCATTTCGCGTTCTCACATGGGTAAGATCGAGCGTGGTGAGCACGTGCCCACGCTTCCGCTCATACTGAAAATTTCTACGGCACTCGGAATAAGCGCGGCTGACCTGATGACGGCGACCGAACGCAATCTGCGTGCCGACACCGATCCCTGAGTGTCTGGCTTGCCAGGCTCCGTCAACCGTCCGATGAGTCGCGTAGGCGAACGACAAATCGCTCTACCGAAGCCGATAAATTGCTGCCGTCGGGCCGAAGCAGGTAGGTCGTGATCACGGCAGAATCCATCGCCAAGGGGCGGATCACCACATCCGGCCGTTGAGAGATGGGAATCTTGGTCGCCGTCATGAAGCCGATGCCGTAGCCGGCGCCGACCAAGGTGAGCATCATGTCCAGTGAGGATACTTCCTCGACAACATTCAGCTTGTGCTCCAACGTGTTGAGCAGCCGCTTGAGTTCGCGGCAATAACCCTCGCATACCTGCGGGTCGCACAGGACAAGTGGATGGCCTTGGAGTTCTTGAAGTGGCACCTCCTTGTAGGTGAGCAATGAGTGCCGAGCTGGCACAGCAATCACCAGCGGGTCGTGCCAGATTGCCTCGGCAGCGATACCGTCGCCGACATCGGCCGTGTGCGCGAACCCGATCATGAAGTCGCCCGAGCGCAAACCGCGCACTTGCTCTGCCAGAGGCACTTCTGACAAGCGTATTTCGATCTCCGGCTCCTCGGCGCGACAACGAGCCAGAAATGCCGACAGTCGTGGATCGATAGCTCCATCTGATACTGCGATGCGCAGGCTACCGCGCAAGCCCGATGCCACAGCCTTGGCATTTTCACGAGCCTGTTCCAGCACAGTGAATAGACGGCGTACATCTTGCAAGAAGACCGCACCCGCCGCCGTCAGAACTGTTCCTCGTCGGTTTCGGTCGAAGAGCACTACGCCCAACTCGTCCTCAAGTTCCTTGATGGCTCGTGATAGCGGTGGTTGTTCGATATGCAAGCGCTCAGCCGCCCGCGTGAAATGTAGCTCCTCAGCAAGAACTACGAAGCAGCGAAGATGGCGCAGCTCCATAGGCCACCCTCCCGTTCCGACTTATCCAACACTGTGCTATCTCCCTATAGAAGTGACTGCCATTTCGGCGGCGGCGAGTTCGGCCACGTCTTTGGAAACTTCTGGCTAAATGAGCCAGGGCTGGGCTGATCGTGCGATGGCCCGAGGCCGGCACAACACCAGGCGAGACTGATCAAGTCCGTGGGGTGGTCAGGATCAGGCGAAGGCTATGTTCAGCCACGCACATCAATGGATGCCGCGCATCTTCTCCGTCCGACCCTTGACCGATTGCGAACCAGGCGCTCGAACACGCCTGCGGTTGATCATCACCTGCGGATTGCTGAGGTTCTGCTCCTGGCCCGAGCCAAGGCAAGCACCCCGTCAAAATCACAACGCCTTGGGGCAGCAGACAAATGCCGGCGAAAATATTCGCCGGCTTCAGTTGCTGGCCGGAGACTAGAGGAGCCAGAATGTCTCTCACCAGAAAGTGTGAGACATCCTGATGCGTAGCCCGCGCCGGATACTTACTGCCGCACTGAACCATGCGGGTCGATGACGTACTTGTATGCAGAACCCGCGTCGAACTCTTTGTACGCGGCGGGCGCGTCTTCGAGCTTGATGAACTTAGTGTTCATCATCGGCGAAAGGTAAGGCATGCGATCGTTCAGTATCGCCCGCATTAACGCGTGGTTGTAATTGGCCGTCGGGGATTGACCAGCCGACATTCGCGGCGACTTGATCCAGGCGTTGGACCATTCCAGATCCATATGGCCTTTCTTGGCTTTCGGGTCTTTCGAGATCGGGTTTGCGCAGTACACACCGACCGTGCTGGTCATTCCGCCGAAGCGGACATATTTGAGCATTGCGTTGGTAACAGCGCTCTCCACGATCTTGTCAGCCTCCGCGCCAAACCCGCGGCAGTCCACACCAACATAGTCGATGACGCGATCCACCTCCCTGTGCCCGGTAATGCGTTCGAGATGTTCCTCGATCGGCACGCCGTCGGAAAGGTTGATGGTTTCCACGCCGTGTGGCTTGAGAAGGTCCAGCCGCTCTTGAATGTAATCGGCAACGATGATGGCGCCTGCACCCAGAAGTCTGGCGCAGGCGGCACCCGCTCTGCCGACCGGCCCGGCACCGAAGATCAGGATGTTTTCGCCGACGACGTAGGCCGGTGCGGCTGGCCAATCAGGGCCAGCGAACCCATGGAAAGCTGTGGGTAGTACGTCAGAGAGAAGGGTCAGGTCGCGGATCTTTTCCATGGCGGCATCCTTGTCAGGAAAGCGCAGGAGATTGAAATCCGCATACGGTACGAAGAGATAATCACCTTGGCCCCCCGTCCAGCCACCGAGGTTGAACCCGTAGGCTCCGCAGTCGATTTCGGGGTTGGTGTTCTCGCATACATCGGAGCGCATATGCTTGCAGTTGTAGCAACGCCCACAACCCACATTGAAGGGGACGGAAACGATGTCGCCCTTCTTCACGACTTCGACGTCTGATCCCACTTCGATCACTTCGCCGGTCATTTCATGGCCCATGGTCATTCCCTTGGGAACAGCAAACGAACCGCGATAAATGTGAAGGTCGCTGCCACAGATATTTGTGGTAACTATTTTGAGGATAGCGCCGTGGGGTGCACTTTTCCCTTGAGGGGTTATCAGCTCTGGAAATTTGAAGGTGTTGACCTTCATTTCCAAGGGCTTCTCGAAAGTCACGATTCGGTTACCGGTCGGAGTCATTTCGTCACCTCTGTGCGTTAATGTTTCCATCTTCTAAATCGAAGTGGGAAACGAGACTTACCGCTGTCAAGAAGAACGATCGTGGTACTGCCTAGCCGTTGGCCGCGTCTCCTTCTGCGGTCTTGACAGCATCGGATCAAGCTCAGAAGTGGTCAAACTGGAATAATCTATGTGCAGATAGACACGATCTATCTACACGGGCTCGTCGAGCCGTGCTCGTCTCCTAGCTGGGAGAGGACAACGATCATCACTACATCGCGCCTCCTAGCTTGATCTAGGAATAGTCAGCTTGACCCAGCGAGACATGAGGAGGCCGCATGCAGCAGGTACTCCTGTCGCCCGTGTTGCCCCTAGACCTGGTGGCCTTCGATGGGTTGCTCAGCACGTGGCGCCTGTTAGCGGCGCACACGGCGTGCCTGCCATCTTTGCCTGGTTGAAGCAATACAGCGTTGCTCTTCGAGACTCGCTATTTCAAGGGGCTTTGGGATGAGTCTGCTTTGGGCTGGAACCGACGATGGATCGATATAACGGATTGAAGAGCGGCGGCCAGTTCTGGGGTGTGCACCATTTCGAGCAGTGCGTGCGATGACGGTGCCTCGAACGCATTTTTCCCAGCAACGAATCCGACATTTGAGTGTGACATTGGTCCACTGATACCGATTGCGTGGAGATTCGGAATGTGTGCGAGTTGGCCGGCGAGAGATTGCGGAAGAACTGCCGAATATTTTCCTGTCGCCACGTGTGCCGATAGCACGTCAATTGAATCAGTGCGAATAGTCTGTGCGGTACATTGCGTCAGTCTATCTTGAATGGATTCAGGTACTGCCGAGTTCAGCAGGCACAGTTGTCTATTAAGAACATGGTCCCACGTTGTGCTTCGGGGTTGCTGTGTTCTAGCGGCGTGAAAAAGGAAAATGCGTTCACGGTACAGAAGGTGAGTATCGAAGTCTTCCCCTGGAATATCCTCCAAATGCATGAGTGCGATATCCAGATTGTTTTCTCGAATCGCCTGCAGCAGGGAAGAAGCGCCGGAGACCAGAATTGATTGTTGAAGTAAAGGTGTTTTTTCGGCAAGGGCGATGCTTAATGTGGGTGCTACGCCGGCAGTTCCTGGGAGTATCCCTAGCCGGAATTTCCCCTCTATACCCCGCCGTAGTGCGGAGATTTCTCGCTCCAGTCCTTTGCAGTCGTCATACATCTGCTGAGCCCAAGACAGTACGCGCATTCCTTCAGAAGTGAGCCCGTCGTAGCGTCGGCCATGACGCACGATCTCGACACCCATGTCTTCCTCCAATTGCTTGATGCCCGCGGAGAGTGTCGGCTGAGAAACATTGCAGCTTTTTGCCGCGTTGCCAAAATGGCCTTCACGGTGCAAAGCAAGCAAGTATTCAAAGTTTCTTACGATCATAGATTTTCTTCTGATAGAGTTGATTGAATTTTATACTTTTATGAAAAAACCTGTGCACGCTTCGATCTGCGTTCAACCTTGATCACGCAGGTGGCACGCATGAAAGGCTGTTGTGCGCAGTGCCCATTCAGTAGGCTCGGCTCGTCATCGGCGGCCAGCACCACAACGCACGGGACAGCCAATAGCGCGAACACAGGTGCTTCGCGCTGTAGGGCGAGTCGTCCTCATGTAGCTTAGCAGTTGGCGCGTTCTGGAAGGGAAGAAGCGGGAGTGGTGAAGCACGCAACCGCAAAAGGCGGTGCTAAGCTCTTGAGCTGCTCGGGTCGTGGCCGCGAGTCGTTGAAGCGGCCAGAGAATGGAGCCTGCCGTGGCCGTTGTGGAGTAGCTAGTACGCCATGCCCCCGGCGTTTCCTTGGCTGCGATTGACGGGCGTACCTGGCGGCAGATCAATAACAGCCATTTATGGATGAAGGAACGAGTGGAGTAAGGCAGATGAAGATATTCACGATTGGATTCACTAAGACCTCCGCGCGATCCTTCTTCACCAAATTAGGTGATTCTGGTGCCAAACGCCTAGTCGATGTTCGTCTGAATAATGTTTCGCAATTGGCCGGCTTCGCAAAGCGCGAGGATCTTCGGTATTTTTCCGAGGCGTTGTGTGGGATGGAATATGAGCACCTGCCAGCACTTGCTCCAACCAAGGACATGTTCGAGGCATATAAAATAAAAGGGGGAGATTGGGATATCTACGCGAGGAAGTTTCTGGATTTAATGTCGTCCCGAAAGATTGAGTCAATCGATAAAGAAAAGATTGATAACAGTTGCCTGCTTTGCAGCGAAGACAAGCCCCATCACTGCCATCGGAGGCTAGTGGCCGAGTACCTTGCAGGCAAATGGCCGAATGTTGAGATCGTGCATCTTTAGCAGGTGACGTAGCTCCACGCCTCCGGCGTCTCGTCTTGATGGCTGAGAGAGGCAAAGGCGCGCATCGGCGGGAGCCGCCGCCACACATGGGGCGTACAGAGCAATCTCGCCCGCCACGACTCGATGTCGGCGCTGAACGAGGCGAGTAGCTCCAGGTGCATTGGCAGACGGGCCGCTGGCTGACGTCGTGGCGCTCGGCGGATATGCACTGGGAAGCCCGCCCGTGTGTTGGGCTATCATGTTGGCGACGCCTACGCCCAGGTGGGGCGTGGCAGGATCGCCGTCATTTACACCCCAGTTTGGTACTGCTATAGGTCTTCCGAAATAGCCGATACATCAGGACAAATTGAAGTAGCTCAATTAGGAGATATCTAATGTCAACCGGTACGTTCATTCTGCACTCCAGCTATACGCCGGCGGGGGACCAGCCAGAGGCGATAGCGCGCCTGCTATCGGACATAGAAGAAGGTGCGACACACCAGACGCTGAAGGGTATCACCGGCTCTGGTAAGACCTTTACGATGGCCAATGTGATTCATCGTCTGAAGCGGCCCACGTTGATCTTGGCTCCTAACAAGACATTGACCGCGCAGCTTTATGGTGAAATGAAGCACTTCTTTCCTGAGAATGCTGTCGAGTACTTCGTTTCCTACTACGATTATTTTCAGCCCGAGATTTATATGCCGGGCACCGATCGTTTCATTCCAAAGGACTCGGCCATCAACGATCACCTTGAGCGCCTACGCCTGTCCACGACCAAATCCTTGATTGAGCGCCGCGATGTGATCGTCGTCGCTTCGGTGTCTTCAATCTACGGCCTGGGTGACCCGGAGGCGTACCGAGCGTTGCAGATCGCTCTGTCCCCTGGGGTCAAACTAAACCAGAGAGAGCTGATTCGTCGTTTGGCTCTGCTGCAATATGATCGCACTGAGCGCACTCTCAAACGTGCAACGTTTCGCGCTCAAGGTGATGTGATCGATATCTTTCCTGCTGATTCCGAGCATAGGGCAGTTCGGGTGGAACTGCTGGATGACTCTGTTGCGTCTGTTCAATGGCTAGACCCTGTTACAGGTAAAACGCTTGGGGCAATTGACCATTACTTGGTTTCGCCAAAGACGCTTTTTGCACCGCCCACGAATAAAATAGATTCCGCGTCCAAGAAGATACTCGCTGATATGGAAGAGCGGGTTGCCGAGCTGAACAGGAATAATCGCTTGGTCGAGGCAAACAGGCTGTACGAGCGGATCACGCATGACGTGGAGATGATGCGCGAGGTAGGCTATTGTTCGGGCATGGAAAATTATTCCTGCTACTTCAGCGAACGGGACCCGGCCTCGCCTCCGATCACATTGCTGGATTACCTGCCGAAAGATGGGCTTCTGTTCGTCGATGAATCCCACGTCATGGTGCCACAGATATCCGCAATGTACCGGGGGGATCAGGCGCGCAAGGAGACGTTGATAGATTACGGGTTCCGCTTGCCTTCGTCTAAGAACAATCGCCCGTTGAACTTTGGTGAATTTGAGAAGGTCAAGCCTCAGACCATCTTTGTTTCCGCTACTCCGGGAGACTACGAGCTGAGGGTGTCGAAAGACAGGGTTGTCGAACAAGTTATCAGACCAACGGGACTGCTTGATCCCAAGGTTGAGGTGCGGAAAGCGGACGGATACATAGATGACCTGCTTGCCGAAATATCGAAGTGCGTGAAGAAGAAAAATCGCGTGCTCGTGACTACGCTGACGAAGGTCAGTGCAGAAGAGCTAACGGATTTCTTGACGGACAACGGGATTCGAGCGCGCTACATGCATTCGGACATAAAAGCGGAGGATCGTGTTGAGATCATCAATGGCCTGCGCGCAGGAGAGTTCGATGTTTTGATTGGGATTAGTCTTTTGCGCGAAGGGCTGGATATTCCAGAGGCATCATTGGTTGCTATTCTCGATGCAGACCGTGCAGGATTCTTGCGTTCGGCCCATGCTCTCATTCAGATGATAGGTCGAGTCGCTCGGAATGAAAACGGCAAGGCGATCTTGTACGCCGACGCGGTGACTCCGGCGATGAAACAGGCGATCGATGAAACCAATAGGCGCAGGCAGCTTCAAATTGCCTTTAACGAGGAAAATGGGATTTCTCCGGCCTCGTCTGTGCGAAAACTAGCAGGAGAAGAGACGAATACGGAGGAGCCCACCGTTCACTCCGAGGCTTTCTGCGAGAATTTGTCCGACCTTTGCGATCAGATCACTGCCAAGGAACAGCAGCTACTCGAATTTACCGATACCGGTGACGAGCAGCGCGTCGAAGATATTCGTCGTCAGTTGGATGGTTTGTACCGGCAATTCATTTACATCTAATCGTTTGCCGGCATAGGGTTGCATGGCCGACCGATCTGCACCTGGCGCAAGCGGGCAGACGGTCGGCTCATCATTCAACCGGAGGGGCGAGCCGCCAAGGCTCAGTGCCCCGCTTTCCAGGGCGTGTGCCTTTCAGTGTCTTGCGACGTGTCAGCGCAAAGCTGGCAACGATCCAACGGCGACCAGCATTTCATCAAATACCGCTCGAACCCTTCCCGGAATGGGGCCACGCTGAGGCCGATAGACGTACAACCCCCATGCCGGAGGTTCTTCGCTCTCCAACACTCGCACGAGCTTCCCGCTGGCAATGTAGGGGGCGGCCATGTAGTCCGCCAGTTGCGCGAACGCGATCCCGGCCAGCGCCGCTCCCATTTCCATGTCGGCATTGTCGGCGACGAGAGTGGGTGCGGCAGGTGTCCACTGGCGTCCCGCCTTGAAGTGCCAAGGCCAGGGACGGCCGGTATTGATATCCAAGGCCACGGTAGCTGGCAGGCTGCTTAGCGCATCGATGTTTTCAGGTACGCCCACTTTCTTGATCAGGCGCGGAGCGGCAACGATCGGAAGTTTCATGTCGGCTGCCTTGCGTGCGACGAAGCGGCTATCACGCATGAATCCGACCCTGATTCCGACGTCAATCCCTTCGTCAACCGTATTGCTGATGCGATCGGACAGGCGCACATCCAGCGTGATGTCGGGATGACGCGCGGCCACGCGCTCCAGTGCCGGCAGCACCGCTCTGGTGCCCAAGCTGTGCGGTGCGGTGATGCGAACCGTACCGGACAGGGATGCCTGCTGGTCGGAGCCAGGCGTTCGCCACAGATCCTCGAACCGCTCCAATGCCGGGCGCACCTGGTCTAACAGCCCTTCGCCGAAGGCGGTGATGCGCACCTGGCGCGTGCTTCGATGAAACAACACCTCGCCGTAGTGTTGCTCCAGTTGCTGGATGGCACGGGTGACACCTTGCGGAGAAGTCCCCAGCCGGACGGCTGCATCGCGAAAACTGCTGCTTTCGGCCGCCACCCGAAAGATGCGCAGTAGTTCCATTTCCTTGTTCATGACGCACGCCTCATGGTCGGTTTCGCCGCTCGTTAATTGTTCCAGATGGTGGAATTATAAAATCGCAACAATTCCATATACAAGGGAGGCGCGGTTGCCCAGACTGACAGCACCCCGGAATGCTCCGCTCCGAACAACCCAACAAGGAACGCGAATGAACGCTGCGACTCTCATCACTGCCTACTACGACGCCTTCAACCGCGGTGACCGCGAGGCCATGCTGTCAATGTTGACCGATGACGTCGCGCACGATTTGAACCAGGGCGCTCGTGAGGTCGGTCGCGAAGCCTTCCGCGCCTTCCTGCAGCGCATGGACCGCTGCTATGGCGAGCAACTCCGCGGGATCGTGGTGATGGTCAGCGCCGACGGCCTGCGCGCAGGCGCGGAGTACGTGGTGCATGGCGAATACAAGGTGACGGACGACGGGCTGCCGGACGCCCAGGGCCAGCGCTACGTGCTGCCGGGTGGCGCGTTCTTCGAGATCCGCGATGGCAAGATCGCTCGTGTCACCAACTACTACAACCTCGGCGACTGGATCGCACAGGTCGGAGGGGACGCCTGAAATGACCAGCGACGTGCAGGTGCTGGTTCGTCGTGGGCCGGACATTGCCGAATGGTTCGACACCGTGGCACATCTGCGGGCGAAGGTCTTCCGCAGCTTTCCATACCTGTACGAGGGCGACATCGAATACGAGAAGCACTACCTTTCCATGTACGCCCGTTCGGCAGACAGCCTGTTGGTGCTCGTGCTCGCTGATGACGTGGTTGTGGGTGCGTCCACGGGGTTGCCGCTCGGCGATACGGAGCCGGCCTTCCAGGTACCGTTCGCCGATCGAGGAATCCCGATGGAGGCAGTGTTTTACTGCGGCGAATCAGTCCTGCTCCCAGCCTTTCGGGGCCTTGGCTTGGGCCATCGCTTCTTTGACGAACGCGAAGCGCATGCCCGTTCGTTGGGCGGCATGCAGTGGACATCGTTCGCGTCGGTGGATCGAGCAGACGACGATCCCCGGCGTCCTTCCAACTACCGCAGTAATGATGCCTTCTGGACCCGTCGTGGCTACGTGCGACAGTCGGACATGAAGGTTACGCTGCCCTGGAAGGAGGTGGGTGAGCCGACCGAAACCGAGCAGACGCTCACGATGTGGCTGCACTCTCTGGAGAACGCGAAGTGAAAGTAGCAGTTGCGAAATATGCAGTGGGTAAGCCGACGGACTTCGAGGCATTTGCTGCGCGGCAGCGACTGGTTCTGGAGGAGGCGCGCCGTGGCGGAGCGGAACTGGCCGTGTTGCCCGAGTATCTATCCCTCGAACTGGCTGCAACGTTCAAGCCTAGCATCCGCCGTGATTTCAACGCCTCTCTGGCCGCGCTGCAGGCCTTGCAGCCTGCTTGGCTGGCACTGTATGCCGACCTGTCGCGCGAGTTGTGCATGACCATTCAGGCCGGTACGTTTTTGACCCAGGTTGGTTTGGACCGCTACCGCAACCGAGCTTGGTGGTTTGCGCCTGACGGTACACGCGACTACCAGGACAAACTGCAGTTGACGGGGTTCGAGAAGGACACCGGCGTCATCGAAGGTGGCGACGAACTCAAGGTGTTCGACCTGAACGGTGTGCGTGCCGGCATCGCTGTTTGCTATGACAGTGAGTTTCCATTGCCCGTGCGAGCCCAGAGAGAGGCGGGAGTGCGCCTGCTGCTGGTCCCGAGCTGTACCGACAC
This sequence comes from Ectopseudomonas mendocina, assembly GCF_008041835.1. Lineage (GTDB taxonomy): Bacteria > Pseudomonadota > Gammaproteobacteria > Pseudomonadales > Pseudomonadaceae > Aquipseudomonas. Next base: position 76,537 of record NZ_VRYE01000028.1, on the reverse strand, counting down.
CCAAGCAGGTGCAACCCGGGTCCGTGTGGGCTGCATGGCGCGGGCGCTGGAGAACCGAATGTTCATCGCGCAGGCCGTGACGACCGGAGCTGCTGACTGGAGTCCGGCGTTGGACACGAACACTGGCGAGGCCACGATCTATGCACCAATGGATCGTGGATTCCCGGATGATGGCATTCTCGCGACGACTTGCGGCACGCAGACATGGGCGATCGGTGATCTTGACGTTGAAGCACTCGAACGAAACCAGGAACAGGCCCAGGTTGCGGTCGATCGTGACTGGGACGGCCAGATGTTGCCTGCACTGCGGAAGGCTCGGTATTCGGGTCGTCAGGTCGCCTAGCCGGTCTCATCTTGTTAGCTTCAGTTCGATGAGTCGGCTTAGATAGGCCACGTCTATCTGCGCATAGATTTTTCCAGTTTGACCAGTTTTGAACTTGCCCCGATGCTGTCGATACATGCAAGAAATATTCATTAATTTGAATGTTTTGCGCTTCTTGGGAACAAATCTGTACTAGCCTGTAAGCGTGCTCGAAGAGCACAGATTTTGTGGCGAAGTTCGGCCGCATATACTATGGGGGAGTATTGTATAATGCGGCGGTGTACCCAAGTAGAGAGGTGTTCGATGCCACACAGCCCGGAAGAAAAGAAGCAAGCACTGACGCGCATCAGGCGCATCAAAGGTCAGGTAGCGACTCTTGAGCAAGCGCTTGATGCAGGTGCGGAATGTCCTGCAATTCTTCAGCAGCTTGCGGCCGTTCGTGGGGCAGTCAACGGATTGATGGCAACGGTTCTGGAGAGCTATCTGCGGGAAGAGTTTCCCAGTAGCGAAATCAGGAGCGATTCGCAGAACAAGTCCATTGACGAGACCATCTCTATCGTCCGCTCCTATCTGAGGTAGAGGCACCAGGGTGCCCTCGGTGAGGGCAAATTTAGTTAGCTAGTAAAGGAAGCGACATCATGAAATCACGTGCAGCAGTTGCCTTCGGGCCAGGAAAGCCGCTGGAAATCGTCGAGATCGACGTCGAGCCGCCGCGCAAGGGCGAGGTGCTCATCAAGATCACGAACACCGGCGTTTGCCATACCGACGCCTTCACCCTGTCGGGCGACGACCCCGAAGGTCTCTTCCCGGTCGTGCTGGGTCATGAAGGTGCGGGTATCGTCGTGGAGGTGGGTGAAGGTGTGACCAGCGTGAAGCCTGGCGATCACGTCATTCCCCTCTATACCGCCGAGTGCGGCGAGTGCCTGTTCTGCAAGTCCGGCAAGACCAACCTGTGTGTCGCGGTTCGTGCAACCCAGGGTAAGGGGCTGATGCCCGATGGTACGACTCGCTTCTCGTACAACGGTCAGCCGCTTTACCACTACATGGGCTGCTCGACCTTCAGCGAATACACGGTCGTCGCCGAAGTCTCGCTGGCCAAGATCAACCCGGACGCCAATCCCGAGCACGTCTGCCTGCTGGGCTGCGGCGTGACCACCGGCATCGGCGCCGTGCACAACACGGCCAAAGTGCAGCCGGGCGACTCGGTGGCCATCTTCGGCCTCGGCGGCATCGGTCTCGCCGCGATTCAGGGTGCACGCCAGGCCAAAGCGGGCCGCATCATCGCCATCGATACCAATCCGGCGAAGTTCGAGCTGGCTCGTACCTTCGGCGCGACCGAATGCCTCAATCCGAAGGACTTCGACAAGCCGATTCACGAGGTTCTCATCGAGATGACCGGCTGGGGTGTCGATCACACCTTCGAGTGCATCGGCAACGTCAACGTGATGCGTTCGGCTCTGGAAGCTGCCCATCGTGGCTGGGGCCAGTCGATCGTCATCGGTGTCGCCGGTGCCGGCAAGGAAATCTCGACCCGTCCGTTCCAGTTGGTCACCGGCCGGACTTGGAAGGGCTCTGCTTTCGGCGGGGTCAAGGGGCGTACCCAACTTCCGGGCATGGTGGAAGACGCAATGAAAGGCGAGATCGATCTCGCCCCGTTCGTCACCCACACCATGGGTCTCGACGAGATCAACCACGCCTTCGACCTGATGCATGAAGGCAAGTCGATTCGCACGGTGATCCACTACTGATCACCCACTATCCATTCAACACCAACCATCAAGGAAACTAACCATGTCCACTCCTGTCATTTCCGGCGACGGCATCTTCTCGCACGTCTTCATCGGCGCCGCCGACGTCCAGAAGTCGGCCGCGTTCTACGACGCCGCCCTGGGTGCTCTCGGCATCAAGAACCTCGGTCCTTTCGGCAACGGATGGGTGCTTTTCGGTCGCGAAAAGCCGGCTTTCATCATCGCCCGTCCGGGCAATGGTGAAGCGCCTTCGAGCAACGGCGTGACGGTCGGCTTTGCGGCCGCCACTCCCGCCGAAGTGGATGCCTTCCACGCCGCCGGCCTTGCCGCAGGCGGCACCGACGAGGGCCAGCCTGGCCCGCGTGGCCACCTGCCGGGTGCCTATGCGGCCTACCTGCGTGATCCGGCGGGCAACAAGGTCTGCTCGTACACCTTCGTCTGAAAGCTAGGAAGCTGAGGGCGTTCTGAAAGGGCCAGCACAAGCCTCTACACGGCGAGCCTATTAGACGGACCGTGTAGAGCGGTGTCTGCTCATGAAGATCGGCCCGCAGCCATGTGCGAAACGCATGGCTGCGGGCATTTGCTTTGAAGCGTGTTTTTCAACCAAGAAGAAATGAGGTCGTTATGAAAGAGCCGGCCAACATAAATACGACGACCGTACAACCCACCCCGACCGCCACCGTGTACGGCATGCCGGCCTACACCGATCGTGCTGCCGCCGTGGGTGAAGTGCATGCGCGCCCGCATCTGTTGATTCAGGCCCCGCGCGGCATATTGCAGCTCGCTTTCATGACCGAAGGCGACCAGGCCAAGGATCAGATGGCGATGAGCGAGTTGTCTCATCGCTTCGGCGTTGCCGAACCCGACCATGCTACGCCGCTTCACGGCGTGACATGGGACGAAGGAGACCTGCACTGTGAAAAGCACACCGAGTTCTCGACGTATCTCTGGTGCGCTTCGCTGGATTCCGAGACGGGAGAGCCGTGCGGCGAAAACCCGTTCAGGCATGGATTTGTGCCTCCCGGCCCGGTCGTATCCGGCATCCGTTTGAGACTTCTTCCGTGGACGCCGGAAACGGAGAAGGAGGCCGATCGCTTCGATCCTGCCAGCCTGTGCTACTCGCTGGTGGAGAACGGCTCTGCCGCCATTCTGACCGACTTCCGACAGGATGAGGATGGCCTGACGCAGATCCTCGTCCTGGCCCGCGATTTGACCCCGGCGCGGGCGGGTGCGCTGGCTCAACGTCTGCTGGAGATCGAGACCTACCGTACCTTGGCGTTGCTGTCCCTGCCGTTGACACGATCGATGACGTCGGAGCTGCGACGCATGGAGTCGCGCCTTGCGGCGATCACCGACGAGATGTGTACGAGCTTGGTGGAACGGCGCGACAGCGACGTGCTGCTGTCCGAATTGACCGGCCTGGCTGCCGAGCTGGAAGCTGGAGTTGCGGCGAATCTCTATCGCTTCGGTGCCAGCCGTGCCTACTACGAGATCGTCGAGGAAAGGCTGGCAGCGCTTTCGGAAGAGGCCGTATCCGGGTACTGCACCTGGGCGGATTTCCTGCAGCGCCGCATCGCTCCAGCCATGCGGACATGCCAATCCGTAAAGGAGCGCCAGGCCAAGCTCTCAGACAAGCTGACCCGGGCCATCGCGTTGCTGCGTTCCTGGATCGACGTTGAGCTTGAACGCCAGAACCGCGATCTGCTGGCGTCGATGAACAACCGGGCCAAGATGCAATTGCGCCTTCAGCAGACCGTCGAAGGCCTGTCGGTCGCGGCAATTTCTTATTACGTCGTGAGTCTTCTCGGCTACTTGCTCAAGGGCATTCCGATGGTTCACGACAGCGTGGCGCCGGTGATGGCGGTTCTGGTGCCTGCGGTGATGCTGACGATCTGGTGGATCGTGCGCAGGATCAGGCATGCCCACGGCGACACGGTGGCGGAAGAGAAATCTTCCTGACGAGCTGCCGTCTTGGCGCGCGAGAGCTGCGCCGTTCCTTTGAACATAGGAGAACTACATGGAACGCATCGAACATCACGCCAGCTTTGATGGTTGGCAGGACGTTTATCAGCATGAATCGACGACGCTCGGTTGCACGATGAAGGTCGGCGTCTATCTGCCTCCGCAGGCGCAGCACGGCAAAGTGCCGGTGCTGTACTGGCTTTCGGGCCTGACCTGCACCGAGCAGAACTTCATCACCAAGTCCGCCGTCCAGCGCTACGCGGCCGAACATGGCATTGCCGTCGTCGCGCCCGATAGCAGCGCTCGCGGCGAAGGCGTTGCCGACGATCCTGCCTATGACCTCGGACAGGGCGCGGGGTTCTACGTCAATGCCACACAGGAACCCTGGGCTGCGAATCATCGGATGTACGACTACGTCGTGCAGGAACTGCCGGCGCTGATCGAGGCCCACTTTCCCGTGACAGCGGAGCGGAGCATCAGCGGCCATTCCATGGGAGGACACGGTGCTCTGGTCATCGCCCTGCGCAACCCGGGCCGTTATCGAAGCGTCTCGGCCTTCTCGCCCATCGTCGCCCCCACCCAGGTTCCCTGGGGGCACAAGGCCTTCGAGGCGTACCTGGGCAGCGATCGGGAGGTGTGGAAACAGTACGACACCGTGGAGCTGATTCGCACCGTGCAGGAGCGTTTGCCGTTGCTGGTGGACCAGGGCTTGGGCGACGAGTTCCTGGAGAGCCAGCTTCAGCCCGACCTGCTGCGCAAGGCCTGCGACGAGACGGGGCACCCGCTCACGTTGAATCTGCGCCCAGGCTACGACCACAGCTACTACTTCATTGCCAGTTTCATTGGCGAGCATATGGCACACCACGCATCGGCGCTGAAACGCTGAGAGAGAGGAGATCAGGTCATGACAAAGACCTCCAAAAACCGACATCACGTCGTCATTATCGGAGCGGGCTTCGGCGGGATCGAGGTTGCCAACCAGCTTGCTGGTGCCGAGGTCGATGTGACGATCATCGATCGGCGCAATCATCACCTGTTCCAACCCTTGCTTTACCAGGTTGCAGGGGCGTCACTTTCGACATCCGAGATCGCCTGGCCTATTCGCTATCTCTTCCGAAATCGCCCGGAAGTGAACACCTTGATGGCGGAAGTGGAAGGTATCGACCAGGACGCGCGTCAGGTCATTCTCAACAATGGATTGCGGCAAACCTACGACACGCTCGTGCTCGCGACAGGCGCTACCCATGCCTACTTCGGACACGACGAATGGGGGGCTTTCGCGCCGGGGTTGAAGACGCTGGAAGATGCCACGACCATTCGGGGCCGAATCCTCGCGGCTTTCGAGGAGGCTGAGCGCACGAGCGATCCTCAGCAGCGTGCCGCGCTGCAGACGTTCGTCATCATCGGTGGTGGTCCCACCGGGGTTGAATTGGCCGGAACCATCGCCGAGCTTGCACGAGACACGCTGGCGCGTGACTTTCGCTCGATCGACCCGAGCACGTCGCGGGTTGTACTGATCGAGGCTGGCCCGCGTCTGTTGTCCGTCTTTCCAGAGGATCTTTCGGCCTATACGCGCCAGGCGCTCGAAAAGCTCGGCGTCGAGGTCGTGCTGGGTACGCCGGTCACCGAATGCTCGGCCGATGGCGTGGTGTACGGTGGCAAGCCCCTTTCGGCCAAGACCATCGTCTGGGCCGCCGGAGTCCAGGCGTCTCCCGCGGCTCGCTGGCTGGGCGCTGCGTCTGATCGTGCGGGTCGGGTGGTCGTTGGCCCTGACCTGACGGTGGCCGGTCGGCCGGAGGTCTTCGCCATCGGCGATACAGCCTCGTGCACCATGGCCGATGGGAAGCCCGTGCCGGGCATCGCCCCGGCCGCCAAACAGCAAGGGAAGTACGTCGCCAACCTCATTGGACGGCGTTTGAAGGGCAAGCCCGCTGACGGACCTTTCAAATACCGGCATCAGGGGAACCTGGCCACCATCGGCCGCAGCCTGGCGGTGATTGACATGGGGCGGGTGAAGCTGCGTGGTGCCTTTGCGTGGTGGATCTGGAAGCTGGCGCACATCTACTTTCTGATCGGTACGCGAAATCGTCTCAGCGTCGCTTTGAGCTGGGTATGGAACCACAGCATCGGCTACCGCGGCTCTCGCATCATCATGCATGCGATTAGCGACAAAGAGCCCGCGGCGTTGGACAAATCCGGCTCCCTGGATTGAGGTGCCAACGTTATCGGAACGTCAACTACCAGAAATGCCAGGGAGAGGAACTTGACCGATCTATTCACGACAAAGCCCAAGCCTCCCTTGGCCGAACTCCTGCGGCCCAAGACGCTGGATGAATTCGTCGGGCAACGGCACTTGCTCGGCCCCGGCAAGCCGCTTCGTCTCGCGTTCGAGGCGGGCAAGTTGCACTCGTTCATCCTCTGGGGGCCGCCAGGCGTGGGCAAGACCACCCTGGGGCGCCTGGCCGCCAGTGCGACCGACAGCCGATTCATCGCCATCTCGGCCGTGCTTGCCGGGGTGAAGGACATCCGGCAAGCCATCGACGAGGCCCAGGCAGAACTGGACAACCATGGTCGATCGACGGTGCTTTTCGTCGATGAGATCCATCGCTTCAACAAGGCGCAGCAGGATGCCCTACTGCCCCATGTCGAGTCGGGGCTCCTGACCCTGGTGGGGGGGACGACCGAGCATCCGGGGCTGGCGGTCAATTCCGCGCTGCTCTCGCGCGCGCAGGTCTATACCCTCGAACCGCTGTCCGGCGACGAACTGAACCAGCTCTACGAACGCGCACTGCCGCATCTCCAGGGCGTCACGTTGGACGCGGACGCGCTGGATCTGCTCAAGGGCTTTGCCGATGGCGATGGCAGGCGCTTCCTCAATCTGCTTGAGCAGGTGACGAATGCTGCGTCGGGCGCGGGCAAGGCCGTGGTCGATGGCGAGTTTGCCAAACTGTCCACCAGCCCATCACTGCGCAGGTTCGACAAGGGCGGCGACGAGTTCTACTGGCAGCTCTCCGCCTTCCACAAGTCGCTGCGGGGCTCCGACCCCGACGCGGCCCTGTACTGGCTGGCCCGCATCCTCGACGGCAGCGGCGACGTCAGCCAGGTGACGCGCCGCATGATCGTGGTGGCCAGCGAAGACATCGGCAATGCCGACCCGCAGGCGCTGCAACTGGCGCTCAATGCCGCGCTGGCTTATGAGAGGCTGGGTTCCCCCGAAGGCGAAATACCGATTGCCCACGCGGCGACCTACCTTGCTGCCGCCCCCAAGTCGAACGCTGCCTATGCCGCCTGGAACAAGGCGAAGGCCTTCGTCAAGAACAACGGCTCCCTGCCTGTGCCTCTCCATCTTCGCAATGCGCCGACGAAGCTGATGCAGCAGATGGGGTATCACGAAGGCTACCGCTACGCCCATGACGAGCCCAACGGCTATGCCGCTGGGCAAAGCTACTTTCCCGAGGGCGTGGCGCGGCCGGGCTGGTATCAGCCAACGGACAGAGGTGTTGAGCGCAGGCTGGGAGAAAGGCTTACTTGGCTGCGCTCGCTGGATGATGGGACGCTGCCAGAGGCGGACGCCTGACTGGTCGTCTCCGAAACCGGCTCATCGCGACTTCACGAACTACAGGAACAGGATAAGAACATGTCAGCCACTTCTTTCGGTGCATCCTCGGCGAAGATCAGCCGGGGACGCGTTGCCCGCTATCTGCGCACGGAGTCTGGTGCTGCGGTGCTGCTGGTGATCGTCACGGTCGTGGCGCTGGCGTGGGCGAACTCGCCGCTATCCGATGCCTATTTCGAGTTGTGGCACCTGGACGTCGGGTTTGACTTCGGGCCGCTGGGCCTGCACATGGACCTGCATCACTGGGTCAACGACGGCCTGATGGTGGTCTTCTTCTTCCTGATCGGCCTGGAGGTGCGTCAGGAGTTCGCCCACGGATCGCTCCGGGATCGCAGCCGTGCCCGTCTCGCTCTGATCGCGGGGGTCGCGGGTGTCGTGCTTCCCGCGCTGGTGTATGTCCTGATCGTGGGGCTGGCCGGAAGTGAGGGCCTGCACGGGTGGGGGGCGGTGGTCGGCACCGATACGGCATTCATGCTGGGCACCCTGGCGATCGTCGGCCCGCGGCTATCCGGTCAGTTGCGCGTGTTCCTGCTCACCCTGACCGTGGTCGATGACTTCCTCGCCGTGTCCATCATCGGCATCGTCTATAGCGATGAGATTCGGATCGTCCCGTTGTTGATCGCCCTCGCCAGTCTCGTTGCGTTGTGGCGGCTAGGGCGCACCCGCCAGTGGCGGGCAATGCCGTATGTGCTGATCGTGATCGTGCTGTGGCTCGCAACCGTGTACTCCGGCATCCATGCCTCTCTCGCCGGGATGGCCGCGGGGCTGCTGATCCCCGCCTACGCGACGCAACGTCACAAGGTCGTCGCGGCAAAACAACTGTTCCGCGACTTCTGGCAGTCTCCGAGTGCCGCATCGGCCCGCGCGGTGGACTGCGGGCTGTCCCGGGGTATCTCGGTGAACGAGCGATTGCACGAGTTCCTGCGGCTGCCGACGGCGCTGCTGATCGTGCCGGTGTTCGCCTTGGCGAACGCCGGAGTGGACGTGCGTGGCGGGCTGCTCGCCGAGGCCTTCGGCTCGCCAGTCACGTGGGGCGTCATCGCAGGGCTCGTGCTCGGCAAGCTCCTGGGCATCGGGCTCATCACTCTCATCGCCGTCCGTCTCGGCCTGGGCCGGCTGCCCGAGGGCGTCGGGGTGGGCAGCGTGTTCGGTGGTGCGGCACTGTCCGGGATCGGGTTCACCGTGTCGCTGCTGATCATCGGGCTCGCGTTCGGCACGACCTCCGACTTGGGCCGCCAGGCGACGGTCGGCGTGCTCGTGTCGATGGTGTTCGCCACGTTGCTCGGGTGGCTGATCTTCAAGGTCGCCGCCCAGCGGTGGGGTGAGAAGACCGCTGACCTGCCGATGGTGCTTGAGCCACCGGTCGATCCGGAGATCGATCACATCCGCGGGCCGGAGGACGCCCAGCTCACACTCGTCGAGTACGTGGACTTCGAGTGCGCGTACTGTGCGCACGCCACCGGTTCGTGGGACGATCTGCGCGCCCACTTCGGGGACGACCTGCGGTATGTGGTGCGCCATCTGCCGCACCACCCGCACGGGCCGATTGCCGCGCGGGCGTCCGAGGCAGCGGCGAACCAGGGGATGTTCTGGCCGTGGCTGGACTTCGTGTTCACCCGTCAGCATGCGCTGGAGCGCGAGCATCTGATCGGCTACGCCGCCGAGCTTGGGCTCGACGTCGAACGGTTCATCGCGGATCTCGACAGCACCGCGGTGATCGAGCGTGTCGAGCGCGACCTCGCCAGTGCCGTCGCCAGCGGTGCGCACGCCACGCCGACGTTCTTCGTCGAGGGTCGTCGTCTGCGCGGCAGCTACGACGCCCGCACTGTCACCGCGGCGCTCGAAGCCAGTCGCCGCGGCCCCCGAACTCAGGAAGTCCCGTCCTGAGCGGGACGAACTACAGGATAAGAACATGCCAAACAATTCTTTCGGTGAATCCTCTTGTACCGCTGCGGCCAGCGGCATGGTGGAAGTGCGCGGCGCGCGCGAGAACAACCTCAAAGAGGTGGACGTTTCCATCCCGCGTAACGCGCTGGTGGTGTTCTCCGGCGTTTCCGGCTCCGGCAAGTCCTCGCTGGCCTTCGGCACCATCTACGCCGAGGCGCAGCGGCGCTACTTCGAGTCGGTGGCCCCCTATGCGCGGCGCCTGATCGACCAGGCCGGCGTGCCGGACGTCGATGCGATCGACGGCCTGCCGCCGGCGGTGGCGTTGCAACAGCAGCGGGGCTCCAGCAACGCGCGTTCCTCCGTGGGCAGTGTGACCACCCTGTCCAGCCTGGTGCGGATGATGTATTCGCGCGCCGGCGCCTACCCAGCCAACCAGCCGATGCTGTACGCCGAGGATTTTTCGCCCAACACGCCGCAGGGAGCGTGCCCGACCTGCCACGGCCTGGGCCATGTGTACGAGGTGACCGAGGCCATCATGGTGCCCGATCCCTCCCTGAGCATCCGCGAGCGGGCGATCGCCTCCTGGCCCCCCGCCTGGCAAGGCCAGAACCTGCGCGACATCCTGGTCAGCATGGGCTACGACGTTGACCGACCGTGGAAGGACCTGCCGAAGAAGGACCGCGACTGGATTCTGTTCACCGAGGAAACACCGACAGTGCCGGTGTACGCCGGCTTCACGCCCGCCGAGACCCGCACGGCGCTCAAGCGCAAGATGGAGCCGAGCTACATGGGCACCTTCACCGGCGCCCGGCGGTATGTGCTGCACACCTTTGCCAATACCCAAAGCGCACTGATGAGAAAGCGCGTGTCCCGGTTCATGGAGGGCAAGCCGTGCCCCACCTGCCACGGCAAGCGGCTCAAGCCCGAGGCGCTGTCGGTCACCTTCGCCGGCGTGGACATCGGCGCGTTCATGCAGATGCCGCTGGACCAGTTGGCGGCCTTGCTCGAACCCATTGCCCAGGGCGATTTCCGCGCCCATGCAGCGGGGGCGGCTACGGACAAGGAAGCGACCCGACGCGACCGTGCCGAACGCGCGGCCTCCGGCCGTGCCGTCCATGCGGTATCGCCCGACGTGCGCCGCACCTCCGCGCTGTCGGAAGAAAAGCGCCTCGCCGCGCAGCGCCTGGCCGGCGGTGTGATGGCGCGCCTGCGTCAACTGCGTGGGCTGGGCCTGGGTTACCTGACGCTGGACCGGGCCACGCCGACGCTTTCGGCCGGCGAGTTGCAGCGCCTGCGGCTGGCCACGCAATTGAGTTCCCTGCTGTTCGGTGTTGTGTACGTGCTCGACGAGCCCTCGGCGGGGTTGCACCCCTCCGACAGCCAGGCGCTGTACGACGCGCTCGACCGGCTGCGTGACGCGGGCAACTCGGTGTTCGTGGTCGAGCACGACCTGGACCTGATGCGCCGCGCGCAATGGCTGGTGGATGTGGGGCCGGATGCCGGGGAGCGTGGCGGCCGCGTGCTCTACAGCGGCGAGCCGGACGGCCTGCGCAAGATTGCCGAATCGCGCACCGCCCGCTATCTGTTCGACGAAATCGCCGCGCCGGGAAGCCGGGCACGCGAAGCGACCGGCTGGCTGGAGCTGCAGGGCATCCATCGTCACAACCTGCATGGCGTGGACGCACGCATTCCGCTGGGCGTGCTGACGGCCGTCACCGGCATCTCCGGCTCGGGCAAGTCCAGCCTCGTCGCGCAGGCGCTGCCGGAGCTGGTGCTACTGCACCTGGGCCACGAGCCCGAGGACGACGCGGCCGAAAGCGCCACCAGCGAAGGGCCGGCAGTGATCGAAGCGACTGGCGGTCATCTGGCGGGCGACGTGGACGCCATACAGCGCCTGGTGCAGGTGGACCAGAAGCCGATCGGGCGCACGCCCCGGTCCAACCTGGCCACCTACACCGGCCTGTTCGACCACGTGCGCAAGCTGTTCGCCGCCACGCCCGATGCGCGACGCCGCCGCTATGACGCCGGGCGCTTCTCGTTCAACGTGGCTAAGGGGCGTTGCGAGACCTGCGAGGGCGAGGGCTTCGTCAGTGTGGAGTTGCTGTTCATGCCCAGCGTGTACGCCCCGTGTCCGACGTGCCATGGCGCACGCTACAACGAGGCCACGCTGAAGGTGCAATGGAACGGGCGCAACATCGCCGAGGTGCTGCAGATGACCGTGGACGAAGCCAGCGAATTCTTTGCGGGTGAAGACGCCGTGGCCCGGCCCCTGCAATTGCTGCGCGATATCGGATTGGGCTATCTGCGCCTGGGGCAACCGGCCACGGAACTTTCCGGTGGCGAGGCGCAGCGCATCAAGCTGGCGACCGAGCTTCAGCGCAGCCAGCGCGGCCGAAGCCTGTACGTGCTCGACGAGCCAACCACCGGGCTGCATGCGTCCGATGCCGACCGGCTGCTGGTGCAGTTGCAGCGCCTGGTCGATGCCGGCAACACCGTGGTGATGATCGAGCACGATATGCGCGCGGTGGCTCAGGCCGATTGGGTGATCGACGTGGGGCCTGGTGCAGGCGCTGCCGGCGGCAGCATCGTGGTGGCGGGCTCCCCTCAGCAGGTGGCCCGAACGTCTGGCAGCCGAACCGCTCCGTTCCTTGCGCAGGAGTTGGCGCGGGCCGAGTAGCTCAGTTCGCCAAATGTTGCCAGCTTTCGCGGGGTATTGATCGTCGCCAAACGACGGTGGCGATCAATGCCCGAATCGCGTCATCCTTCCTGAGTCAGAGCAAGATAGGGATTGTTGGGCGGTATTTCGGGGAATGCCAAGGACCCATCTTCAAGGAGGTAGCCATGCAGTCGGCGGGACTTCCTCGGGCCCGTGACTTCACAGGTCCAAATGTTCAGGCCATTGGGGTGCTTGCGATGTAGCTGCAGCTTCTCGAAGCGCTTCTGCACCCACTGCCAATCCTGTTGATTCTCCTGCTTGGCGAGCGCGGCCACTTCGGGATGCTCCTGCGCATAGCGTTGGAACACACCCGGGCTGACCAGGTAGGCCGTGTCATTCACCGTATGCACGAGCGCCTTCGCGTCGTTGATGATGAGCCGTCGTGAGGTGATTCCCTGCTTCAGCCAAACCATGAACTGTTCCGTGGATGGCTTCGTTGCCGATGACCCAGGCGTAGGCGCGGGTACAGGTGATGGAATGGACGTCGCGGCTGTTGCTGGCGCGGGAGGGTGGAGGAACTCTTCGGCATCCTGTCCAACGCCGGCCGACTCACCTAAGCCCACCATCGCGAGCAAGTCCTCCATGACGTCGGGCACGGGCTGGGCCGCGGGCGGTGAAACGATGGTGGTGCTGTCGTCCTCCCAAATTGGAGGCTCTTGACCTCCCTGCGCTGGGTTCACCGAGACGGTTGGCACGGGAGCCGACATGCTGGCGTCGTTTTCTGCGGGCGTCGCGTCGATCTCTACCGTGCCTGCGAAAGGTGCTGGTCGCTCGCCAGACTCCCAGATCAGCGCGGGAGCGAGACGCAACAGGGTGAACGAATGGGACCAGCCGGTCGTGCTGGTGACGGTCGCGCGCCAGACCGCTTTGCCGTCCGAGGTGGGCTGGAGCATGCCGTGGTCCTGCAGCACGTTGAACACGGCGGTGTTGTTCGCAGGAATGCCATCGATCCCCTGAGACAGGAGGTGTGCGCGCAGTTTGTCCGAGACCGTCTTGCTCACCAGCCACAAACCATCCTCGGTGAGCCAGCCATCGGAGGCTTCCGGCTGGTTCAGCTTCAACTGTTCCTTGAGCAGGTAGCGCAACCCGTCCAGCAGCTTGCGTTGCAGTGCGTGCTTAGGCGCGGCCATGGCGCGCGCCGGATCGCCGCCCAGCTCCTGGGCCACCGACGCCCGGTCTGCTTGCACGACGAG
>NZ_VRYE01000028.1:0-63056 GCF_008041835.1 Ectopseudomonas mendocina | reverse complement strand
TATCGTGGAGCAGCGCAGCATAGGCGACGGCGGCGGTCCAGGCTTCGGACTGCGCCGCCTGGTCTTCGGGACTGGCACCGATGGGCAGCAGATGGGACTGCCGCAGTTTCAGGCTGTAGGCCACGATCTCCAGGCCGTGGTCGAGCATGCCGCCCGGATAGGCATGGTGATGCGCTTCGGAGGCCGGAAAGGCTTGGACCAGTTCGGCGTAGCGTTCCAGGGGCGTGCGGTACAGGGTGACGAATTGCCGGTGTGAGAGCGACGTGCGCTGCCAGATGTGCTCCAGCAGCTTCTGCCGGCGTGGGGTGGCCAGCAGCGATGCGGCCGACTCAGGACGCAGCAGCCCTTTCGGGAGGTCGGTGACGGGTGATGGCGTCGGTGCGGCAGCGACCGGGGGCCGTTTTCGCTGGAACAGGGAGAGCATGTGAGGTGTCCTAATGACGGGCCGACCGGGAGGCCTTTTGGCCTTTTCGAGGTAGGGCCTTTCCCCTTGCACCCCATTCCCTTGCCATTTCGACCCTTTGGCCTTTAACCGTTTCGGTATAGCGGGGCCTGGATCGCGGCTCCACCGTCAATGTGGAACCCGCTCGAATGCATTGGACGGCGACCAGGCGCTGGCCTCGGTCTATGCTGCGAAGGCGCTGCTTCCGCCGGGTAGGTTGCTTTCTAGGCGTCAAAGTTGACAAACGCGACAAAGGCGACTAGAGTGAAACCTGTCTCAAACCTACTTGGGAGATGACCATGCCCACTGCCATTGAATTCATTGCCGACCGTCTGCCGCGCGTCACGGTGGAAGATGTACGCCGCTTCGCGGATACCGTCGAAATCCGGGATGCCACGGCTTTCGCGGCCGAGTTGCAGGCGTTCGTCCACGAGCGCGTGGAAGCGGTAACACTGCCCGCCAACTTGCAGGGGGAGACCGTTGGGCAGGCCCTTGCACGCAAGGCGGCCGCGCTGCGCGCCGACACGCGCTGGGCACCGAATGAAACCGACGTCCAGCGAGGCCGTGCGGTGCTACTGGAAACCTTCAACCAGCCGCACAACCTGCCGCCCGCGGAGTTCGCCAAGCTGGCGGACAAGTCGCGCCAGCAGATCTACAAGGACATCCTCGCGCGTCGGCTGCTGGCGCTGAACGTGGGGCCGCGCGGTCAGAAGCTGCCCGACTGGCAGCTCGACCCGGTAAAGCAGCAGTTGACCCAAACCGTGCTTCAGGAGGTCGAGGGTATCGATCACTGGACGATCTACCGCGCACTGTCCGAACCGCTCGAAGGCTTGGGCGGTCGCTCGCCGGTGGATGCGGTGACGCATGGCACGATCGACGCCGTGGCCGAGGCCGTGTTTAACGTGCTGGGCGTTCAGGTGCATTGAAGCGAGACTGCCATGAACCACGAGCTGCCTTCTTTTCTGATCGATGCCGGTGAACTGCTCCAGCATGTGAGCCGCGTCGTCTATCGGGGCAGCCCGCTGTACTATGGTCGCAGCAGCACCAATCGCTACGACGACCCGGCCCGAGCCTACGGCGTGCTCTACCTGGGGCGCGACCTGCCCACGGCGTTGATGGAGTCGGTGTTTCACAAGCATCAGTGGCTTGATGACGCGAAGCGCTCGATCGCATTGAAAGAAGTCCAGGGCAGGATGGTGCGCGCTGTAGGGGTGGTGGCCGACGTGCTTCTGGCCGATCTCACGGCACCGAGCGTCATGGCGGGCTACTTTGGCCTGAACCTGGAGCAGTTGGCCAGCCGCGACTACACGCACACGCAGCAGGTGTCCGCTCAGGTGCATGCGATGGTCGGCGACGACGGCCAACCTCTGTTCGACGGAGTGCTCTATCCGTCGCGCAACAACTATCCCGCCAAGAGCATCGCCCTGTTCGAGCGTGCGGGAGCGAAGGTCAGCGTCATCGAGGACATCGATCTGGTTGACCATGTGGATTGGCCGCGTTTCGTTGCCACCTACCGCATCGGCGTGGAACCCGACCCGGGCCCGGTGGAACCGGATGACGAAGCGTCCTGAAGCAGCGAGAAAACACATTGAAGCCTGAAACGGAATGAAGTGGAGCACCCTGGAATAGACATCCCTCAGTAGCAGGAGACGACCATGAACACCACAACTCGTACCAGCACCGCAGAACGTATCGGCCGCGCATTTGGCCGTGTATGGCGTGCCTATGCGCGTGGCGAACGGCGGGTATCGAATTGGTTGATGGTCAAAGGGGTGCCTTCGGTTGGTGCCACAGTGCTGCTGTGGGCGGTCAAGCTGGCTGTGCTGGGCGCGCTGCTCTACGTCGCCTTCTGGTTCGCACTCGTGTTGTTGGGAGTCGTGGTGGCGGGATGGGCTGCTGCTGCCAATACCTCGGATGAAGACGAGTGGCCTTTCACCGACCTCACCGAACTGCGCAAGACGCCGGGCTACGATCCCAACCTGTACAACGATACGTCGCACGAGTTGTACACCGACGACTGACCGGCGCCGCGCTACTTCAGCTTACCTCCGGTAAGGGCCCCAGCGCCCTTACCGCCTGCTTGGCCGGCACTCTTGCTGCCATCCGAAAGCCCTTGGATGACGTGTCCAGCCCGAATCCCAACCCAAGTAAGGCTCGCAAGCCAAAAACCCGGCAAGACCAGGAACATCGTGCCCATGACGAACATCAGGAGCAGGTCGCCAAAGGCATTGTTCAACCCCACCAGCGGATCGAAGTTAGTGTGCGGCCGGTTCCAGCCGAAGCCCCACCCATAGAGCGCATCGAGGATGGTGCTGTCGATCCAGCGAGCGAGTTGGAACCAGAAATCGGTGAAGAACAGCGCGAACTGCACGACGCTGACGGTGACGACCGTCTTCAGGTCATAGGTGCCGACGACCAGCACGAGCGGGATGCAGATGACCAGCGCCATCTTGAGCAAGGCAAGCACCATGGGCAGCGCCTGGCGCACCACGTCCATGGCAGGGAATGCGGCAAGTGCCCCGACCGCCATTCCTACGTCCCCCGTGGCCCGCGTCACGATGTTCGGCAGGGTCTTGTCGATCTGGCCGCCGTAGTCGGTATAGACCGAACCCTGGTTGAGCTTCTGCTGTCGCGGTGACGCGATGGTACGGACCACCGAATCGTCCACCTCGGTACGGCTGAGGAACCCGGCCCAGCCCGCCAAGCGATTCAACAGGCTGGGGTCCACCTGGCTCAGCAGCCGTGCTCGCAGGCCGTTGCTGCCATCGGCCCACCACTGCCTGCAAGTCGGGTAGCCGCCGCCACTGGCCACCTGCGCAAGCCCTGCGTCGCGAGTGTCGTCATAGGGCCATGACTCGCGCGCCGTGCTGGAGCGGTAGCTGTCGTAGTAGCCGCCGGTGTCCGTGAAAAACCTCGAACCGATCCATGTCACGTCGTTCATTTGAGCTTCGTCCAGCTCCGGTCGCGCCATGAACAATTTAGCGCGTGCTGGCCCGTAGCAGTCGTGTGTGAAATCGGCCACTTCCTGAGCCAGCACCGGGTCGTTGATGCGGGTAGCGTCGATCTCCATGCGCATCTGTCGCAGGTCTGTTCCGCACGGGATCGCTGCCACCGAGGCACTGGTGACGGCGCGCGAGAGCGCGTGCATGAATGCCCACCAGACCGGCACCTTGGCACTCTGGTTGTTGATGGTGCTGAAGGACTGGGACCAGCCGGTATCCGTGGGCTGCGGCACGCTGACCTGGCATTGAGCCGAGCGCGAGCTGTCGTACTGAATGGTGTTGAGGTCCACGTCGATGAAGGGGATGCCGGCGAACATCACGACCACGATGGCGACGAACACCCGGTTCTCAATGCGTGCGGCCGAGAGCACGCCCTTATTGCCTTCGTCTGCACCCTCCCCACGGGCCTTGAGCCATTCCTGCACGATGATCGCCACGAAGGGCAGTGCGAATACCCCGCTGGATACCAGTACCGCCCAGATGCCGTTGTTGACGATCCAGGAAACCAGGGTCAGGTAGTACTCCAGGTAGTCGGTCGCGAAAAGCGTCATGGCTCGGATCTCCCCTCAGCCCTGCATCAACAGGCTGGCTTCAAGCGCCACGATGGCAACGACGCCGGCGATCTCGCTGCGCACCAGGCGGCGCCGCGCTTGCGCGTCGTCCTCGCGCGCCAGCAGTCGGCGACGCATCCAGACCCAGCCGTAGGCCGTCGCGCCGTACAGGCACAGCCGCCAGACCAGGAAGTAGCCCGCTGCTGCCGCCAGCCAACGCTCCCAGCCTGCGACGCTTCCGACGAGGTAGATGCCAACGATGTTGGCGCACACGGCGACGGCCGCGAGTACCACCGTCCACAGCAGCGCCTTTGCTGCGCGCCGGCTGAACAGCCAGCGCGGGCGCAGCCAGGCCGCACGCATCGGGCTCATGGCCGGCCTCCCGGATTGCCCTTCTGCAACTGATCGAGGCGGTCAGGCACCGGATCGCCTTCGTAGATCCCACGCGAGCCCGCCGCGCGCGTGCCGTGGCGCTGGATGATCGCCATGGGCGAATTGTTTGCCAGCTCCCGGCGCAGCTCCAGCTCGGTCTTGAGGTTGCGGATCTCGCGATCGAGCGTGTCGCTCTCGTGGTTCACAGCTTCCACGGCGAGCTGGTTGGCCGCCACGTTGGGCTCTTTCTTGCCGGTCAGCAGCGTGCGTTGCAGCAGTAGCGCTTTCTCCAGCACCGACGCCAGCGCAACCTCGGACGCCAGGCGCTGCGACAGCAGGTGCTGGTCCGGCTCGTCGCGCAGTGCCTCGATCACTCCGCGTGTGATGGGCAGCGACGCGCTGCCGGCCTCGCGCAGGTTTTCGGGCGTCGTGTTCTTCGCCTTGGAGACCAGGTCCTGGAGCGCCTGCAGCTTGGCATCGTACTCATCCTGGATCAGCGGCGTCAGCCCGACGCCGGGCACCGTCTCCGTCTTGGTGCAGGCGTCGCAGGTGCGCTGCTCCTTCTCGCCGAGCACCCGCGTCGCCCACTCGACGGCCGCTTGCGGC
Source organism: Ectopseudomonas mendocina (assembly GCF_008041835.1). Lineage (GTDB taxonomy): Bacteria > Pseudomonadota > Gammaproteobacteria > Pseudomonadales > Pseudomonadaceae > Aquipseudomonas. The sequence goes on along the minus strand of NZ_VRYE01000028.1, from coordinate 58,083 downwards.
GTGGTCCAGGTCTGGCACGACAGGCTCGCGCAACTTGCCGGTGCGATTGCCGATGTGTCGGTCACACCGCGGCCATTGACCAGGTTGTAGCCCGCGCGGGTGACGTCGCCGACCACCTTGATCGCGGGCTGACCGGAGCCGCCGGCATTGCTTCCCCCGACCCAAGGCACGCCGTCGTTGCCACGGCGCGTCTCGGCTTGCTCGACGGCCGAGACGGCATCCGTGCTCGAAACAGCATCGCGCAGTGCCAACCCCTCTGCCATCTGGCTCCAGCCGAGCTGGCCGCCGGCCGTTTCGGCCATCTTTTCGGCCATGGCGCGGCACGTCAGCTTCGAGCGGTCGAAATCCAGCCGCGCTTGCAGAACGCCGTTGGTGAGCAGGTTGTAGAGGCCCGGATCAGCCCGTTGGATGATCAACGCCGGCAGGGAGGCCACAGCACTCGTAGCACTCTGGATCACCGAGGACATGATCTGCTGAAAGCCATTGGTCACGCCGTTGAGCTGATTTTTCAACGTGGTCTGGATGCTCATGTCACCGCAGATCAGATTGCTGTTCCAGCCGACACCCACGCCGAGCGAGCGCATGCCGGCTGCGCGACCCATCGAAACGGCGCTGCCGCCGCCGATGGAGTACATGACGTCATCGCCGATGACGTTGCCGCTGGTCTGGTAGCCCAGTTGGCCCCAGGCCACGCCGCTTGCCAGAACCAACGCGCCGGTGAGCGCCAAACAGATCCTCTTGCCACGAGCCGGAGGGGAGAACTGCATAGAGTCGAAACGCTTCATCGCGGCACCTCAAAGGAAATCAACGCTTCCAAGGAACACCTGTCCACGGCGTTCGCAGCAGGCATACGGCCGCCACAGTGCCCAGGCGTAGTCGCCTTGCTGGGCCTGGGTCAGGAAGCCGGTGCGTGGGAAAACCGTGCAGGACGAGGACAGGACGGGCGTGAGTTCCTGCCACTTGCCAGTCGAGGCATCACCCTCCATCAGCGCGCCGGCGGGCCAGTAGCCATCGCGGGCGTTGGCAAGCAGCGGCTGGTACACGTGCAACTGCCCCCGGCGAGTGACGATATCTCCCGCACGCTGGGCCACCACGGCCCCCGATTTGTGGTCGTCGGTCTGGTGCAGGAAGCCGCCGCGGGGATACACGTTGCCCCAAAGGTTCATCGTGGTGCGTGCGCCGACCTCGCGCATGCCGGGAATCAATGCCTCCGGGTAGGCCATCTCGGGCATGTTGTAGCGCCAGGCAAGCGTGTCCAAGGTGCTGAGCAGATACGGCATGAATGCCGTTCCCGCGCCCTCGCAGAAGTAGCCCGAGGACGAAACAAACTGGTTGAACACCTCGACGCCGGGATGGCCGATCACGTCGGCGTTCTTGAATTTCGCAAGATTGTTTTCGTGATCCTCGTTCGTCGTTCCATCGCCCCCCGCTTGGGCGGACGGATTGGCCGTACTCATCGCCCGGACTTCGACCCACGGGTTCTTGCCCGTGTTGCTGTAGCTGGAGACGACCGCATCGGGGATGTAGTGCCGCACCTTGACAGAGGTGCGCACCGTGCATCCTCCCCAGGTGCAGTAGAGCCAGTAGCAGATACCCACCACCCGGTACTCCAAGCAATCGGGCGAGGCCACCGAGGCAACGATGGCGGTGGTGTTCAAGGCGTAGCTACCCGCGGCGCTGAGCAGCAGCAAGGAAGCCACGCCGGCCCGCATGCGGCGCATCAGGTCGAATGGTCGCGTCATGGCTGGGTCCTCCGACGCTGCTCGATGCGCGCGACAGCGCGGGCCACATCCGGCTCGCCATAGACCACGTAGCGCTGATCCACCACGACAGCCGGGATGCTGGTGATGCCCAGGCTCCATGCGTCGGTGACGCCCTGGTATGCGGAAGCGATGCGGCGCTGTAGGTCGGCGCCGCCTTGGTTCAGCCGACGCTTGACGGTGGCCGCCGCCTGTTCGGGGGCGGCGGGCAGTTCCGCAGAAAGCTCCGCTTCAATCCGGCGGGCTTCGTCCAGCTCGATCAGCCGCTCGCCGCCCATGGTCTTGACCGGGTGGTGGCTGTCGGTGACGACCAGTACGTCGGCTGCGAAGGTGACGGGGCTGAACACGGCCAGGGACGTCGGCAGCGCCACGACGAGACCAAGGGTTCGCCAGCCCGACGCGAACGTGGAAAAGGATGCCGGCATGTCGCGTGCCCCGAAAGTTGATCAGGGCCATAGTCAAACGCGAACCCGATGCCACCCCAACAAACAATGCGCATCGCGGGCTGCCCGCATACCTGCTTGTCCCGCGCCATAAAAAAACGGAGGCCGAAGCCTCCGCGAGGATCAATGAAGCAATGCGACCGTTACAGCAGGCCTGACTCCGCAAAGGAGAACGGGGAACCTTGGCCTACGATGATGTGATCCAGTACCCGTACATCGATGAGCGCCAGCGCGGCCTGCAGTTGCTGGGTCAGCACACGATCCGCGCTCGACGGCTCGGAGATGCCCGAGGGGTGCTGGTGCGCGAAGACCACCGCGGCGGCGTTCAACTCCAGCACACGCTGTACGACGACACGTGGATAAACGGAAGTCGAGTTGATCGTGCCCCTGAACAATGGCTCGTAGGCTAGTACCTGGTGCATGCTATCCAGGAACACAGCGGCGAATATCTCGTTGGGTTCAGCGACCAGTTTCACGCGCAGATAGTCCCGCACGGCGGCCGGCCGGCTGAGGCATGGTCCAGCTTTGAAGATCCGTTTTTCCAGCAGCACGATGGCCTGCTGGATGATCCAGTCCTCGTGCTGGGCAGCTACGGCGGACAGCGACTCCACACAGGAGTCATTGATGGCGAAAGACATGGCGAACCTCCAGACGGTGAGATCGGAGGGCGCGTGCCCCCGAGGGCAAGCCCTCCTGGGGATGAGAATGAAAAGATGCATCCATCACCGCGATTGCGGTGACCGTTCGCGGCCAGGATGCAAGACGAACAAGTCGCGGTCAGCGCAGAGGACTGCGCCGTAGCCTTGAAGACCGGGGCTACCTGGGCATGTCGCCGACGAGGTCGGCAGGCATTTCGGATATGGGTGTGCTGGTCGGATCGTCAGCCGCCAGCATGTCCATGGCTGACAGCAAGGCATCGCCCTCGATCGGCCCCTGCAGCAGGATGGCCTGGCCCGTTTGGCGATCGAGCAGGCGCAGCGACGGCGTGGCGGTTACGCCGCTCTTGGTGGCTTCCGCAGCCTGGGCGCGGATAGCCGCACTGGGCCTTTCGCTTGCCATGCACTGCTCGATGGCTGGCGTCGATTCGGGGTAGCGCAAGCCATCGGGCAAGCCCTGGCCGTCGCTGCGCGTGTGGGCATAGACCCATTCGATCGCCTGCCAGAATGCGACATGCCCACCTGCTTCGGCAGCGCATTCCACTAGGCGTGCCTCGGCTGACGCGGCCGGCTCATGCTCGGCCAGCGGCTGGTGGTGCCATTGCAGCGCCACGTCGGTGTTGTTGCCGATCCACCGCTTGAGCTGCGGGAAATACTCCCGGCAGAACGGGCACTCCAGGTCAGCATAGAGCGTCAGCGTGAAACGGCCTTTGGGGTTGCCCATTAGCCAGGGCGGCCCGGCCACCGGTGCCATGCTGACCGGCGTGGGCGGCTGCGGCGGGGATTCGCCGGGCGACCTCGACACAAGCCAGATCAGCAGCAGCGCGACCAGCACAGCAGCCGATGCCCAGGGCCAGCAGGGCCGCCCGTTGCGGCGGCGGAACGCCTGGACCTGCATCGGAATGGAAGGACGTTTCTGTTCCATGGCGTTCTCCGTCTTACGACAGTTCCAAGGCCGGCGACTCGATGCCGCGCGCCTGGTCGATCTTCTCGGCCACCTTGAAGGCCGCTTCCAGTTCGGTGCAGCCGTAGTGCTGGATGAGCTGGTAGCGCTCGGCCTTCTCTTCGGGTTCGGTCTGCGCCAACGCCAAGTACAGGCTGGGCGGCACGGCGCGGAACAGCACTTCCATGCTCTTGGAAAGGATGACGCCCTCGGTGAACTTGCCCGCTTCTTTGCGCGCCGAGAGCATCAGCGCTTTCTGCGCGGGCGAGAGTTCGCGGAAGCGTGCAATCTTCTCGACCTCATCGGGCGGCATCGACAGGCAGATCCACCACTCAATCATGTTGAGCATGGGCTCCGCGGCACGCGGCAGATCGTCGATATTTTGTGTAGCCAGCCAGAACCAGGCCCCTAGCTTGCGCCACATTTTTGTAATTTTTACAACGTAGGGCGCGAGCAGCGGGTTCTTCGTGATGATGTGGCCTTCGTCGGTCACATTGATGATCGGACGGCCCAGGTACTGGTCGCGCTCGGCGATGTTGTTCACCGTGCTGATCAGGCTGATGTAGGCGATGGAGAGCTGCGCGTTGTAGCCCTCCCGGGCATAGGTCGCGAGATCCACCAGCGTGATGTCGGCCTCGGGCCACGGCGTGCCATCGCGATCGAACATCTCGCCGTCCGTGCCTTGGCAGAACATGTCCATCGCGTCCGCCATCTCCAGCAGCCGCACGCGCCGCATCTCGGGCAGCGTCGGGTCCTGGCCGCGCGTGCGCAGCGCGTTGCGCACATCGCGCGTGAGCACCGTGCGTTTCTCGGCCACGCAGTGCTCGGCGGCATCGAGGATGCACTGGCGGATCAGCGAGCGATCGGCCCGCGTCATCCTGGCTTCTTCCTTGTCCTCGCCGCCTGTGATCATCAGCCGTGCCGTGATCTCCAGTTCACCCAGCACGTCGCGCTGCTCGTCCTCCTCCATGACCGAGGAATCGGCTGGCAATTCTTCATCCAGTGCATCGGCATCAAGCGTCTGCACGTTGCTGGGCGTTTCGATCAGCCGGCGAGCGTCGGCGAACGGCGCCAGGCTGATGCCTGAGCCAGGAGCCAGCTTGACCCGGTTTACGGTCAGACTCAGGCGCTTGGCGAAGTCGCTGAACAAGCCGAAGCTGTTGCCGGCTTCCACGATGAACAGCCGCGGCCGGTAGATGGCCGTGACCTGATTCAAGAGGTTGTTGAGCGTTGCGCTCTTGCCCGAGCCGGTGGGGCCGAATAGGAACAGATGGGCGTTCATCTGCCTGTCCAAGCGGTTCAGTGGATCAAACGTGATCGGCCCGCCACCGCGGTTGAAGAACGTGTTGCCCGGATGGCCCGTACCCTGGCTGCGACCCCACGCCGGCGAGAGATTCGCCACATGCTGGGCGAACATCAGTTGGGTGAACCAGTTCCGCCGATCCTGCGCAGGGTTGTAGCAGCACGGTAGCCAGCGCAGGTAGCTGTTGAGCGGCGCAACTTCATCGTCCTCGCGCACGGGCTGCAACCCCGCGTTGAGCATCACGTTGGCGAGGTCCAGGCCGCGCCTGTCAAGCTCGGCTTCGTCGCGTCCGCGCAGATAGAAGGCCAGCGTGCCGCGGTAGAGCTTGTGCGCGCTGCCGATGAGCGAGCGCGCCTCCTGCACATCCTTGAGCGTCTGCTCCGATGCCAGTGTTTCGCCGACAGCCTTCTTCGCCAGGTGGTTCAGGTGCGATTCGAGGATGTCCTGGGGCGTCGCCACCATGGTCAGACACATCGTGGTGTCTTCGGGCATCTGATCGAAAAGCGTGTTGATCGCATCGCCCTTGCGGGTTTCGCCAGTCAGGTGTCCCGTACCGGGCGGCATGCGTAGTCGGTCGGTGACCAGCACACGGTGCGGCATGCCGTCGAAGTACCAGGTGCCGTGCCCGGCATCGGAGCGAGGCTGACCGAAGAACAGCCGTTGGCTGAAATCCCGACCACTCGCCAGCTCGATCTCGCCTTCCTCCACCTCGTCGGGATAGCGGGCCAGCGCATAGAAGCGCTCTCGATTCTCAGCGCTTGGCCCGAGCATCGTTGGGCGTGGGTTGAACCACCGCAGCAACCAGTCGTGAACATCGGCCGCGACCATGCGCCGGGCCTGGATGCCGGCGTTCGCCAGGCCGCCGCAAAGGCGATCGCAGACGATGTTCAGCATTTGCTCGGGTGTCTGGCCACGGCGGTTCGCCTGGCCGGTGGCCCGGCGATAGACCACCATGCGCACGCGCCGCGTCTGGCCGCGCCAGCGCAACCGCGTGACCACCGTGTCCTCGAACAGGCCGCCGGGCTTGGCCACCGCGCGCAGGTGGTGGCCGAAGAAGCGAAGATAGAACTCGGTGAAGGCCGTGCCGCGGGCGCGCGGTTGCACGTAGTCACGCAACGTCTGCATGTACTGGTCGAAGCTGGGTTCGTCCTGGGCGTAGAGCTGGAGCACCCAGGGGTTCTCGTCCAGCTCATCGAACGAGTCCTGGAGCGCGTTTTCGAGCGCATCGCGGGCATGCGCGAGCCAGCCAGGCTCCCGACCTTCGGTGCCCAGCGGGACCAGCTCGTAGAAGGCCGCGACCGATTGCCCGTCCTCCAGCAGCATGGACTTCGACTCGGACAGGAACTCCACCCAGGGCAGCAGTTCCGCGAACGACGGCGCGACGTCGTACAGCGCCTGCTCGTCCGCCACGGTCGCCGGCCTGCGGCCCTTGACCGTCGCTCCTGGTTCGGGGATTCCAGCCTGACGCAACGCCTCGACGTGGCGCTGCCAGCCGTCCGGCTGCTCGTCATTGCCACCATCGGATGCAGCCAGCTTCGGCCAAGGGAGTTTCCAGCGCATCAGTAGTCCTCCACGCGCTCGCCCGGCATGGCGTACTGCACGCGCTGGTACAGGGGGAAGACTGTCGTGTAGCCCGGAACAGGCACGGGGTCGGTACCCGCCAGGTGCGGGTACACATACATGACAAGATCGGGGTTCGGGAGGCGGTGGAACTGGCGATAGACCTCGTTTCGCGCCGTGCGCGTGTAGCGCATCTGTTCGGCGGGCGCGGCCTCCACGTCGGCCTCGGTCAGCGGCCGGCGCAGGCTCTGGCGTGCATCGAGCAATTGCCTGCGCGCCACCTGGCCGGCGCCACCGCTGCCGTCGCCGGCGTTCTGCTGCCAGATGTCCATCATCGTGCTGTCGCCGTGCGGGAGCAGCTTTTCCTTGCTGGTGGCACAGCCGCCGAGCACCGCGACGGCGAGGGCCAGCGCCAGGCCCTTATTCAAGTTCGAGAGCATGGCTTTCTCCTGCGCGGTGATCGACCTTGCGGCCTTCGGGATCGAAGTCGATGGCAAGCGGCTTTTCGAGGTGGACGGCGACCTTCGCGCCGGGCTGGACATAGACGGCGGCGAAGGCCTGGCCGTATAGCTTGTTCACCCAGTCGGCCATGTCGCGCACGCCACCGGCCAGGATGCGGCCCACGGCTTCATTGCCCGAGATGCCGACGCTCCCGATGGAGCCGTCGGCGCCGACGTAGGACATCTGGCCGCTGTCGCTGTCGATCAGCGAAGCGACGCCGGCACCGGCGGCGGTAATCAGGGCTTGCGAGCCGAGGTACTGCTGGGCGTTGCTGCGCCGCTCCCCGCTGACGCAGGGAATGCCGTATGGGTCGCTGATCCAGCCCAGGCCGTCTCGCTGCTGGTTGTTCTGCTGGTTGCCGTCGCGGTCTTCGGGGATGGTGCGGATCGTGCCGTCGTGGAAGACGAAGGTGATGCTGCGCACCTGGCCGCGCACGCACGAGAGCGTCCAATCTCCCGATGCGGTGCCGCTGAACACGGCACCGGCCACGTCGGGAATGTCGATGCCATTGGCGGTCAGGTTGTCCGGTCCGACCAACACCTTGAAGGGGTATGGATCGTTAACGGTTCCGTCGATCGGCACGCGGCCGATCAGCGCCGTCATCGCCACCGACCCCATCAGCGTCGAATTGGTCGGTACGGTATAGACCGCCTTGGCGCTCTTGACGCCTGCTGCGCGTGCGCCCGCGTTCGCCACGGTTTCCGCCGTGGTTTCCAACGTGCTCTGCGCGGGGCCGAAGCTCGTCGGGAAGCTCATGCCGCTACCCGTGCCACGACTGCTGTTCCGCCCCTCGGCCTTCCTCGCATCGTCGGGTTCGACCCATCGCACGCCGCCTTCCATGCCGGCCTCGTCGCCGTCGCGCAGCCCCAGACCCACCGGCAGGTCGGCATGGCCGCCGCCACGTCCGCCGATACTGTCCAGACGCCGCTGCAGGTCGGCAAGCAACCCTTCGGTCTGCTGGCGCGCGCTGGCTGCCTGCTCTTGGTCGCGACGCAGGTTGGTACGCTCGGAGTCGAGGGCCGAATTGATGCGCTGATCAATGGAGTTCTCGCGCTGGCGCAGTCGCTGGTTTTCTTCGCGCTGGGATTTGTTGTCCGAGAGCGCGGTCTGAAGCTCGGTGCGCAACTGCTTCACTTGGGCAACGAGCGTCGCCACGGTGTCGCGCGGGGTATCGCCCTCGATGCCCAACGCCTTCATTTCCGCTGGCGTGAGCTTGGCACCGGCATCCGCGGCCGGTGGCGCCGAACTGCTGCCACCCGAGAACAGCCGGATGGCAACGAACAGCACCAGCAAGGCAACCGGGACCATCAGCCACTTCAGGAGTCCATTACTGCGCATGGCGGGCCTCCTTGCGGTCTTCCGGTTGCGGGAGATGCACGGCCGGGTCGAAGCGGTTGATCGCCGGTAGCAGCGATTGCGCCAGGCCGCGCCCGCGCGTCACCAGGTACAGGACGGTCGTGTCCTCGGGCGTGCCACGCGGGCCAAGTGCCTCGTGTTGGAAGGTGGCGGTGAGGAAATCGCCTTGCAGGATGCGCGGATCGAGAGTGATCCAGCCGCTGCTGTTGTTGGTCAGTCGCACGGCAGTGACCCACTGGTCTTCCAGACGCCACGACGCGAGCGCGACCGCGCGCACGGGCAGCGTCGGCATCAGCGTGCCGAGGTCGAGGTCACGACGCAGGTTCACCCGCATGACGCCGGGCAACGGCTCCACAGTGCGCAGCGGAGCGTAGAGGTTCTGCGCGGCGAAGCGCGTCAGGACAACCGGCACCGGGGTCTCGCGTCGCGCCGCCCGCGCACCTGCCTGGTCCTGGGCGCGCGCCGGAGCTTCGTTGTCATCGCCGGGCTGATCGCCATAGCGCGCCGGGGTGCTGTTGCCCTCGACGATGCGCACTGGTTCCAGCTCGGCTTCGCCGTCCTTGGCTGGCTCCGCCGCAATGTCCAGCAGGATCAGCGCGCCCGTGTCGGCGTCCTGCAATTGCAGCCGCGTGGGCTCGATCGGCTCGCTGGCGCGCAGGTACACCGCGCCGCCCGCGCTCTGCACCCGTAGGCGCTCGCCGACGCCCGAGGGTACGCCCACGCGGACGTTGCGGTCGATGAACACGATACGCTCCTGGCCGACCTTCAGCGGCACCGCCAACGGCATACGTTCCCAGCGCAGGATCTCCACCGCCTGGACAGCAGGAGCCGCGGCCACGGCCAACAGCCCCAGCAGCGTGAGTACAGGATGCTTCATGGGGTTTCTCCTTGGGGCGCTTGCGGAGACAGGCCACCAGACGCCGGGCGCGTCGGCTCCGGCGTGCTGATGCGCTGGGGCGCGCCCTCATAGCAGTCGAGCGCCAGGCCGAACGGGTTGCGGGCAGGATCGACGTCCACCCGCGTGACCTTCACGGGATAGCGCACCAGAGCGCGCTTGACTTGCTCGGCGCCGTAGTACTCGTCGGCGGTGATGTCCAGCGTCACTACCCAGTCGCGGTCGGAAACCACGCGCACGCGGGCCGTGGGGTCGTCGCCGTAGCCGCGGCCGGGGATTTCGTAGATGCCGCGCACGCGCTGGCGCAACTCGCCCGTGCTGCGGCGGTAGTCGTAGTCCGCGCGCAGGAAGGCCTGGCAGGATGGGGTGAGGTACGGCGAGAGCGTGTGGAGGTTGCGCGCGTAGTCCTCTTCGCCATTCGTCGGCCAGCGGTTGAGCGTCTGGAACACGTAGAACGTGAACGCATAGACCGATTCGGGCGGCACTTCCCACCACTTCCTGGTACTGCCGGAGCGCAGGTCAGGCGGAACGTGGATGGTCAGATCGCGGGGAGCGCTCCACCAGCCGCCACCCATGACCAGGGCGACGATGATCAGGGCGCCAGCACCCAGGCGAAGCGTCTTGATGTGCGCCTGCAGGTGGGTGATCTCGTTCTTGAAGCGGCTCATCGTGCGCTCCTTCGGGTGGTCCAGAAGCCGGAGCGCGAGATCAGCACATGGCCGCCTACCCAGCCCGCCATCAGCGGATGGCGTGTGGCAATGCGCCATTGCAGTTGCCGATACAGCCAGGTGTCGGGACGCCCGCGCTTGAGGCGGCGAAGAATGCCGCCGCCGATGAACACGCCGAAGGCCACGCCCAGGACGACGAACGTGGGTGCTAGCGCGATCGTGCGGAACACCCACGACAGCGGTGCGCCGACCAGCAGACCGGCGGCGCCGGACAGGCCGCAGCAGATCCACAACTCGTCGGCGGTGAGACCGCGCACCACAACGGGATGTCGATTGAGCCGGTGCGGAAGGAACGTGACCGTCCCGTCAGCACGGACGTGCTGCTGCTCGGACATACCAGCCTCGCTTACAGGATGCCGGTGGCTTCGGTGAGCAGCCAGATGCCGATCACGAGCAGGACGGCGCCGATGGCGACCGTGAGGCCGAACTGGCCCCACGTCTTGCGGCCGGTGTGGATTTCCGCGTAGGTCCCGTAGGCGTGGTAGCACACACCGATGAACATCGACGCCACCACCAGCAGGGCCACGAGCATGATGATGTCGTAGCCGTAGTTCCTGATCGTTTCCATGATGCCGTTGCCCGTGCCGCGGGTCGGGTTCTCCAATTGCGGCAGCCCCTGTGCGAACGACAGCGCGGGCAGCGTGGCGGCGCCCAGGGCCACGGCGGCGCGCTGGACAAAACGGGAAGTGAGGATGCGGTTTTGCATGGTCATGCCTTTCAGGTCAGGAGAGGAGGAAGAAACTCAGCACGAGGTACATCGCGACGAAGCGGATGCAAACACCGAGGAACTGGCGCTGGTTGAGGCGGCTTTCGGACCACCCCACGTAGGCCGTTCGGATGGCCCAGACGCCCCAGACGAGCAGGACCGCGAACACGACGCCGACCAGAACGGTCGCCATCGCGGAAGGGGCGATGCCGCTGTTGGCTTGAAATGCCGAGACCTGGGCGCCATTCATGGCTTGGCCTCCGCGGTCGTCGGCGATGGCTCGACGGTCCGCTCGGTGCGGTAGTCGCCGGCCAGTTCGGAGGGGTCGCGCGGCTGGGCACGCGAAGGCGAGAGGTGGGCCTGGATGCCGGCGCGCACGCGCGCTAGGTCAGCCAGCAGCCGCGGGTAATCGAAGTGGTAGCGCTCGCCCGGCTGGACGGGAGCATGCGCGGCGCTGTCGGCGACGGTGCGCTCCAGCGCGTCGAGTTGGCGCAGCGCGGCGACCAATTCCTGGCGCTGCGCGGGGGGCTCGGCCGACGCCATCGGGGACTGGCCCAGCAGGAGGGCCGTCACGAGAAAAGTGGGCACGCCGCGATGCGCGGCGCGCAGCCAGATCGGAGCCAACATCGCGCCATTCCTGTGTGATCAGCAATGGCCAGATCCTGGAGATCAGCGGTGTTTTAGGCCGCAAACAATCCGAACTGGCTCGTTCCCCTATTGAAGCGGAGGCGAATGACGGCGGCCGAACGGTCGGGATCGGTGCCCCGTTTCGTTTATTTTCCATCGAAAGGTTAAAACCACCGGCTTTCAGCCGGTGAGCTTTAGCGCCACCATGCGGGGCTGGAGGGCAAGCGCATGGATTACAGATACGGCAGTCATACGGTCTACCAGATCGAGTATCACTTTGTTTGGGTGACTAAGTACCGATACAAGGTGCTCAGCGGTGAGGTTGCTGAGCGAGTGCGAGAGCTGGTGAGACAGACGTGCGAAGCATTTGAAATTCGGATTGTGAACGGTGTGGTGAGCAAGGATCACGTGCATATTCTGGTGAGCAGTCCGCCGAATTTGGCGCCGAGTGAGATCATGAGGCGGATCAAGGGGCGTACGGCGAGCAAGCTTTTCGAGGAGTTTCCCCATCTGAAAAAGCGCTATTGGGGGCAGCATTTTTGGGCTCGCGGGTACTTTTGCGCGACGGTTGGGCAGATGACGGAAGAGATGATCAAGCAGTATCTGGAGCATCATTTTGAGCCGAGCCCGAATGATAATTTCAGGATGGAGCCTGACTGATCCGACGCGTCGTTCAGTCGACGCGTATCCGGACTTTCAGTCCGTAAGTCACTAACCCACCGACTTCAGTCGGTGGTTGTTGAGTGCGCTTTTCGTTTATTTCGACTAAGATACGACTCGCAACCCGTTTTCGCCCAGGAGATACCCATGACCGTTACTGCCCAATCCAAGATGACTCTGCCCGCCGAGGGTGAGGTGAAGGCAGCCGTGCAGGGGCAACGCGCCTTGGCTGCCTACCTCGCGACGCAGTTTGAAACTCAGCACATCCAGATTTTCGATGACCAGAAGCAGGCACACCAAGTCGAGCTGCCGACCTCGGCTTTGCGTTTGTTGGTGGACATCTTGGCCGAACTGGCCGACGGCAATGCTGTGAAGGTGGTGCCTGTCCATGCCGAGCTGACAACACAGGAGGCCGCGGACCTGCTCAACGTGTCCCGTCCGCATTTCGTCAAGCTGCTCGAAGATGGGGTGTTGGCGTTTCATCGGACTGGCAAGCACCGCCGGGTGAGGTTTGCCGACCTGATGCAGTACAAGGAGGCGCGTGAGCGCGCCAGCGAGCAGGCGATGGCTGAACTCACACAGCAGTCGCAAGAGTTGGGAATGGGGTACGAATGAGGCATTCCCCCTTCACGGCCGTCTACGACGCATGCGTTCTCTATCCCGCTCCGCTGCGGGACTTCCTGATGTGGCTGGGGCTGTCCGGTCGGTTCCGAGCGCGTTGGAGCCAAACCATTCACGAGGAGTGGAAACGCAACCTGCTGATCAATCGGCCCGATCTCACCAGGGCGCAAGTTGACCGAACGTCTGACCTGATGGATCGTGCCATCCCCGATGGATTGGTAGAAGGGTACGAATCGCTCGCGGCCGGTCTGACCTTGCCAGATCCGGACGACCGCCACGTGCTGGCCGCCGCCATTCGCTGTGGGGCGAGTGTGATCGTGACATTCAACCAGCGAGATTTCCCGAATGAGCTGCTGGCGCCCTACGGCGTCGAATCGCAGCATCCGGATGAGTTCGTGGACAACTTGCTGGATCTGGATGCGGCTGCAGTCGTCTCGGCCGCACAGCGCCAGCGCGCCCAACTGAGGAACCCGACGATCGACGTCGATCGCTATCTCGATATCTTGCTGCGCCAAGGCCTGGTCCAGACCACCAAGGTGCTTGCCGGCTACCGCACTATCCTCTGACCTGTTGAGACACACGGATGACTAAGAATCCCCCGACGGATGTATCCCTGCCGAAAGGCATCCACCGAAGCTGGAAGCTGCCGGACGCCTCGCTGGGTGCGCTGTGGGATTCCATCGTGATGGACGAGGCACGCAAGAAGCAACTGCTCTCTCAGGCGATCGTCAACTTCACGGTACGACCCAAGGTGGACCGCACGGTGTTGCCGCTGCATGGTGTGATTCTGCTGGTGGGACCACCGGGAACGGGTAAGACATCATTGGCGCGCGGCCTGGCGCACCGTGTGGCGGAATCGTTCCCTTCGGGGAAGTTTCGTTTGCTTGAAGTCGATCCTCATACGCTGACCAGCTCTGCGATGGGCAAGACACAGCGCGCAGTGGCGGAACTCTTCTCGCAATCGATTGCCGAAGCTGCCGCGGTGGGGCCTACCATCGTGCTGCTCGACGAAGTCGAGACCCTTGCAGCGGACCGATCGAAGCTCAGCCTGGAGGCCAATCCCGTCGACGTCCATCGTGCGACAGACGCGGTGCTGGTTCAGTTGGACATCCTTGCCGAGCAACACCCCCATCTGTTGTTCGTGGCCACCAGTAATTTCCCGCAAGCGGTCGACAGCGCCTTCATGTCTCGTTGCGACATGGTGATGGAGGTGCCGTTGCCGGGCAAAGAGGCATGCAAGCAGATACTCATTGAGTGTTTGAAGGGGCTGGCCAAGACCTTTCCGCACATCGGCAAAATTGCCTCGGGGGCCCCGTTCGACGCTTGCGCCGGCGAATGCGTGGGGCTGGACGGCCGCGCCATCCGTAAAGTGGTGGCAAACGCGCTTGCCGCAGATCCCCATGTGGCGGTCGATCCCAATAAATTGTCGATCGATCATCTGCGCAGTGCGATCGGCCAAGCCAAGCAAGCGCGTCTTCAAGGAGGAAAGCAACGATGACCACTGTCGTCAGTCGAACGTTCCGAAGCAGCCCGCATCGCGATGCGTTGCAAACCTGGGACGCTATTGTTGAGCTGCTCACACAGGGTAAAGAGAGTGCCGCTCGCACGGAACTCAAAGCGGTAGCAGGAGTAGCGGCTAGCCTGATCACCGATCAGGCACCCAAGGGGGCGCCCATCGTGGCGACCTGTGACGGGCCACGAACCCGTATCTACTGCCTTTTTGACGAGGATGCCATCGATGGCAGCGATGCCAGCGAAGACGCGCTGGGTTTCGAACCGCTGAAGGGCGACTGGGCGGTGTCTCTGCCGTGCCCGAAGGACGAACTCACCTGGGTTCAGGCGTCTCTGAAAAAGCACGGCACACGCATCACTGCGAGGGACATGACCCAGGGCATCGCCACCGACGAACGGTCTGCCAGTGCACAGGCGCTTTCGCTCGACCTTGGAGGGTTCCTCAAGTCATGAGTACCGTCGCCACCTACTCGTACACGCATTCGGTCACCTATGTGACGGACAACATCCTCAAGAGTCTCAAGGACATCATTCGGCTCAGTGGTCTGGATCCCGAGTACTTCGCCGATCGATGGGAGAGCAACACGCGCGCGATCAAGACCTGGCTCGGAACTGGCGATCTGCGAAAAGTCATCCTGGAGGTCTACGACCCAGCGACAGACAAGCTAGTCACTCGATGGGACATTGACATCGTGTACGGCTGGTCGGATGAAGACGGCAGCTTCTGGACGGATACCGAACAATTGAAATACGCGATCAAGAAGGCTGGACTGCTGCCTTCGCAGGCCAAGTACAAGCTCTTGCTCGACACGAAGCCAGAACGTCCAGATGTGGACGGCTGGAGCAAGGGTAGCTACCGGTCAACCGATGGGATGGTCAAGCAGAGCCTCGGCTCGACCGTCGAACACAGTGGCCTAGCGGGGCAGGCCGGATATTGGAGGCAGCGCTGATGCTATCGATCGATGAAGCTTTCCGGAAGTTCAAATCGCGCCTTGAACTCAACGAGCGCGAACAGAAGAACGCCTCGCAGCGCCAGAATGAAGTGCGGGACTACCTGCAGACCAAGTTCGGGATTGCCCGCAGCTTCTTGACTGGCTCCTATGCGCGGTACACAAAGACCAAGCCTCTGAAAGACATCGACATCTTCTTCGTGCTGAAGGATTCGGAGAAGCACTATCACGGCAAGGCCGCGTCTGTCGTGCTGGATGACTTTCATGCGGCGTTGGTCGAAAAGTATGGTGCTGCTGCCGTCCGCAAGCAGGCGCGTTCGATCAACGTTGACTTCGGCGTGCACATCGACGCTGAAGACAATACTGACTACCGCGTGGTCAGTGTGGATGCCGTGCCGGCATTCGACACGGGAAGCGAATATGAGATCCCCGACTCGGCTTCCGGAAAATGGATCAAGACGGATCCTGAAATCCACAAGGAGAAAGCAACGGCGGCGCATCAGGCCTACGGGAACGAGTGGAAGGGTCTCGTGCGCATGGTGAAGTACTGGAACAACAATCCCAAGCACGGTACTGACAAGCCGGTAAAGCCATCTTTCCTCATTGAGGTCATGGCACTGGAATGCCTCTACGGTGGCTGGGGAGGCTCGTTCGATCGCGAGATCCAGTCGTTCTTCGCCACGCTCGCAGACCGCGTCCACGACGAGTGGCCTGATCCTGCAGGTCTGGGTCCGGCGATCAGCAACGACATGGACGCCGCACGCAAGCAGCGAGCGCAGGAATTGCTGGCTCAAGCAAGTCGTGACGCAGCAGTTGCCATCGACCATAGCCGGCGGGGACGTAACCTTGAAGCGCTTCGTGCCTGGCGCACGCTTTTTGGACCGAAGTTTCCATTGTCCTGAGTCCCCGGTTCTCCCACCATCCAATCGAGGTAGAGCATGTCTCAATGGTCGCTTTCCCAACTGCTGTCGTCGTTGCATGACGATATCCAGCAGCGCCTGTCCGTGGTGCGCAAGAGCTTCGCGCATCCGGGCACGAAAGGCGATGCCAGTGAAAACGTCTGGATCAGCATGCTGGACACGTATCTTCCCAAACGATACCAAGCGGCCAAGGCGCACGTGGTGGACAGCTTGGGAAACTTCAGCCAGCAGATCGACGTCGTGGTGTTTGACCGGCAGTACTCGCCGTTCATTTTCACCTACGAGAACGAGACGATCATCCCTGCCGAAAGCGTGTATGCCGTGTTCGAGGCCAAGCAAACCGCTGATGCCGCGTTGGTCGCTTATGCGCAGGAGAAGGTGGCCAGCGTGCGCAGGTTGCACCGCACGAGCCTGCCTATCCCTCATGCCGGTGGGACTTATCCGGCCAAACCGCTCATTCCGATACTCGGCGGCCTGCTCACCTTCGAGAGCGAATGGAGTCCCGCCCTGGGACCCTCGATGGATAAGGCACTGAAAGCCGAGTTGGCCGATGGGCGTCTTGACGTCGGTTGCGTCGCCGCCCATGGACACTTCTTTCACGACCCTGCCACTGGAAACTACAGCTACATCAACGAAAACAAGCCGGCCACGGCGTTTCTGTTCAAGCTGATCGCCCAGCTCCAGTTCAGTGGAACCGTTCCCATGATCGACGTGGAAGCCTATGGTCAGTGGCTGACGAATTGACGGCGCGGTCAGTGGGTGTTGGCGGACTGTAATTTATGAAGGCTGAGTGCTTAATCATGGACTACCGTGCGCGCTGAACGACAGCACGCCATGAAGATATAGGCCGCGATCATCAGGCGACTGAGTTGTAGACGGCAGATAACAACACCAAGACGCGACTCAGAGCGTCTGTCTGTGTAGAGGGGACTGCATGGCAAGCATTCATTCGGAGTACCACCGTTTCCTGGCGCACCTGGCCCAGCGACAGGTGCATGACGACGTGCGCCGACTCGCGCGCTTGGTACTCGACCACCTGCACCCTCTTTCCGAGGTAGGCGCTGCACGACGCGGTCGATCCACGCGCCTCGCACCGCTGGCTGTCGAGCATCTGGCGCAGACACCCGCCGCATTCGATGCAGAGGCGGGTGGCCCCGAAGCCGGGCCGGCCCTCGGGAGATTGCATCAGCTCGACGTCGGGCCGTTTCGGGGCTTCATGCGTCAGGAGACATTCGACCTTAGCCATGACATCACCCTGGTCTACGGTGCGAACGGCACTGGTAAGAGCAGCTTCTGCGAGGCACTGGAAATTGCCATGCTCGGCTCAATCAGCGAGGCGCAAGTCAAGCGGGTCGACCAACGGACCTACTGCAACAACGCTCGCCTGCGCCGTCATGTCGCGCCTGTCCTATCGTCCCGGGATGTAGACCGGCCTCAGGCCGTCCAGCCGGACGAAGCTGAATACCGCTTCTGCTTCATCGAGAAGAACCGCCTAGACGACTTTGCGCGCATCGCCGCACGTACGCCGGGCGACCAGCGGCAGCTGATCGCAACCCTGTTCGGCGTGGACCAGTTCAGCGAATTCGTGCGGGGCTTCAACCCCTCGCTCGATCAGGACCTGATGCTCGCCGGTGTCCAAGCCGCGCAGCTGGCACAGCGCCGCGTACAGTTGGCAAACTCCGAGCAGACGATCGCCGGCTATCCGCAGAAGATTGCTGCGGTCGAGGCGCTGGAGCAGGCCTTGGCGCAGCGCATTTCGCCTGGCGCGACCTACCAGGCCTGCGTCGACTGGCTGCTCGGTACACCGCAGCAACAAGGGCGGCTGCCTTACGTCCAGGCACAACTGGACGCCAACCCGCCTGCCATTTATGAAGTGACGCAGGCCCGTCTGCAGGCGTTGCTAGCAGAGGCCTACCGGATCCAGGGACTGTGGCAGGCGTCCTCCGGACAGCTTGCCGCCCGCGCCGGGGAGGTGTCATACGCGAAGCTCTACGAGGCCGTGTTGGCGCTGGCGGATGGGGCGACGGGTTGCCCGGCCTGTGGAACCGCACTAGCCGCCGTGGCGCAGGATCCGTTCGCCAAGGCGCGCGCAGGCCTGGAGCAGCTCGCGCAACTGGCTGCCCTCCAACAGCAGGAGACCGGACATCGCACGCAGTTGAGCGAGGCGGTCCGAGTCCTGTGGGAGGAGATGCGGCGCGTGGTGACGGCGGGGGCCGTTGCCTGTCCGGCCGAATCACAGGGTGCTGGCTTGCCGCTGCTGCCTCCCACTGCGGCCGGCAACTGGCTTGGTGCCTGGGTCGATGGAGATCGGCGTGCCTGGAACGCTCTGCTGCGCATCGCCGAGATCATTGAAGGAATCGACGCGCAGGCGCGGGAAGTGAATGCCCAGCGCGGCGCATTGGCACAGGAGCGAGATGGCCTACAGCAGCACCAGTTGGAGGTCGAACGACTGCGCACCATGCGGGGGGCGGCCGATCAGGATCTGGCCACTGCCCGCCGGACCGTCGCCCAGTTCGACGAGGCGAACCGCGAACTGATCGAGGCCGTTGCTGCGGAAGTGGCGGTGGTGGCGCACCATCAGCGGGTCAAGGTTGCCTACGACGGCTTTTTGCCCGAGATTCAGGCCTACCTTGCCGCACTTCCAGGTGTGCTGCTCCAAGGGCTGGGAGAACAAGCGCGCCAGCTCTACAACGCATTCAACCGGGCCGATCCGCCCGGCGATCTGCTGCACGCGCTGTGGCTGCCAGTGGCCGAGAACGGCAAGATCGAGGTGGAGTTCGCCGGGGAGCCAGGCACACGCTATGACGCGCTGATCGTGTTCAGCGAGGGGCACATCAAGTGCCTCGGCCTGGCGATACTGCTCGCCAAAAACATCGCGCAGGGTTGTCCCGTCGTCATCTTTGATGACGTCGTCAATGCGATCGACGATGACCACCGCGACGGCATTTGGCGTACCTTCTTCGAGAATGGCCTGCTCGACGGCAAGCAGGTCATCCTCACCTCGCACGCCGAGGAATTCCTGCATCGCATCCAGCAGGAGCTGGGCGCCCGGCGCGCTGGCGCCATCAAGCGCTACAAGTTCCTTCCTCACCAGGGGGAGCACGAGCTTCGCGTCGACAGTGATCCGCCCACGAAGAACTATGTCCTGCTGGCGCAGCAGGCGTTGGCGGCCGATGAGAAGCGTGAGGCGCTGCGGCAGGCCCGTCCTGCGTTGGAGAGCCTGACGGACCGTCTCTGGACATGGCTGGGACGTCGCGCCGATGGTCGAATCGAGATCAAGCTTGGTGGTCCTCGTTCGCCGTGGGAGCTGAACAACAAGTGCGCCAAGTTGCGGTCGGCGGTTGATCGGATCGCGGCGCAGCACCCCGGCGCGCCGCAGGCGGTGGCGGCCCTCGTTGCTCTGCTCAATGTCAGCGGTACAAGCATCGAGTGGGGTTACCTCAATAGCGGCGTGCACGATTCGCAGCGTGATCACGAGTTCGACCGCACCACCGTGAGGGTCGTTGTCGAATCGGTCGCAGCCCTGGATGCCGCTCTGGATGTCTTGCAGAGACGCTGAATGCCTTAAAGGTACTTCTTGAAGCTGCCTGCGGTCAGGCTGACGGCCAGTCCCAGTAACGCGGCGCTGGGTAGCAGGATCAGCAGTGGATGCACGGAGATCGGCAGCGCCAGGTACGTGACCCAGGGCAGCACGGCCAGCGGCATGAGGCTCGCCTTTGCGCGATGGTAGATGAAGCCGGATTCCCGGCCCGCGCCGAACCGGCGCACGTCGCGCCGCACCAGGCCGTCGATCAGGCCGACGAATGCCGCGGTGAAGATCAGTGGCAGCGTGAGCACCAGGACCAGCAGGCGCACTAGGAAGGTCAGCGTCGTGAAGGCCGCGGCGATCAGGTAGCTCTCGGCCCAGACATAGACTTGGCTGATGTAGTAGCGGAAGTTACGCGCCTGCTCGTGGCTGGGCGCGCGGACGCGCTCGGCGGTCTGGCTCATGCGCTCCAGCAGCCCCGAGCGAACGAACACCCATTCGTAGCCTGTATCCACCAACTCGTGCGCCGTGCGCCCCGGCTCCTGCACGACTACGCTGCGCGTGAAGTGGCTGGATAGGTGCCCAAGCTCGTACTGCAACATCTGCTGGGAATGGCGCCAGCCCTGGTCCTTCCAGAACAGGTGCATGCCGACGCACTCCACCACGATCGAGAACAACAGCGAGCCGATCAGCACCCCGAGCAGGCGAAACGGCAAGGTGATGGTGCCGACGATCAAACCCTGGCGCTGGTTCTGCTCCCGCTGCGCGGTCGAGGCGGTGTCCTTCATGGTGCGGCCTCGTCGGCACTGTGGTCGGTGTCGGTGGCCACCGCCGTAGGCTCGGCCGGAGCAGCATCATCCAGCAGGTCATCGGGCAAGGCCGCATCCTGCAATGCCGAGGAACTGGTGAACTCCCACCACTGCGTGGCCTCGCTGTAGCTCTGGCGCATGTACCCGGCCAGTTGTTGCAGGTCCGCCGGCATCACTTCATCCGGGTCTGGTATCGGCAGCGGCATGCGAACCTTCCAAAGCTGGCCGCCCTGCAGCAGCGCGAAGCACTGGCCTTTTGGCAGGCCGACTACGTGCGATGGCTCGATCATGGGCACGCTGGACATGCTGATGCGGTCCTGGGTGTTCGACGTGAAATCCGTCGCGCCGCGGATGTCCGAGCTGTCAGTTGCCCCTGAGACGATGGTGGTGGTATAGACCTCGACCTTCGGCAACTGCCGCGTCAGCAGTTCGGCGGTGGCCGTCTCGCGCACGCGCAGCATGAACAGGTTGTTGAAGTTGCCGATCACCTGGCCAGCTTTCGCGCGGTTGCCGATACGGGCCTCGATGTCTGAGAGGGTCTGCGTGTACGCGGTGACTTGCAGCCCGGCGCCGCCGCCCTTGTTGATAAGCGGCACGAATTCGTCACCCATGAGTTCATTGAATTCATCTGCATGGACGTTGATTGGCACGCGCGCGCCAGCCGAAGCGTCCGGCAGGCCATCGTCGATCCCGTGCTTGTAGATATGGCCCGCGACCGAAACCAGGTCGGAAAACATGGAGTTGCCGACCGCAGCGGCAACCTCGGCGTCGGACAGTGCGTCCAGTCCCACATAGACGATGGCGCGCTTCCTGATGACTTGCATCCAATCGAAGATCGGGCGCGGGTCGGTCAGGTCGGAGTAGTTCGGTGCCAGGAGCTGCGCGATCTTGCCGCTGGTGAGCTTTTCCAACAACGGCAGCAACGATGCGACGATCTTGTCGAAGTAGGTCTTGTCGTACCGAACTGCGGAGCGCAGGCCGTCGAGCACCGGGTCGTAGTTGCGCGCCTGGGAGAGGTACTGCTCCAGCGCGACCACGCGCTTCTCGCGCCCGATCATGTTGCGCGGGATGTTCTTCTCGTTGAGCTTGGCCTCGATCTGGACGATCACCTCCCAGGCCTTGGGCTCGGTCTTGGCAAAGAAATGCTGAGCGTACTCGATAAACAGCGCATCGATGTTGATGACGTGGCGCTGGATCAGCATGTAGTCCGGGCGCTGCCCCAGTTCCACCAAAGCGCGGGCAATGATGTTGACGAAGCGCCACGCGAACTCCCGGAAGGCCGCGCTGTTGCCTTCACCGGAGAGTTGCCCTGCGATACGGGTGGCGACTTCCGAGATGCGACCGAAGCGTCCTACCGCGTTGTAGCGGGCGCTGATTTCCGGCCAACCGAGATGGAAGATGTAGAACTCGCCTTCACGGCCTGCGCGCTGCGCTTCGACGTACATCCGCTTCAGGAGATCCGCGTCTCCCTTGGGATCGATAACGATCACGACTTCGTGCTCGCCGGCAGCGTTCTTGCGGCGGATGTCCTGGGTCACGAACAGCTCGGCCAGCCGCGTCTTGCCCACGCGCGTGGTGCCCAGCACCAGCGAGTGCCCAACGCGCTCGCCGAGCGGCAGGCTGACGTCCACCTCGTCGGGTTCAATGCCGTGCAGGCGCGGCAGGCCACCTACAGGTGGCAGCGGGCGCACCGGGTTGGAAGGAATGTCCCAGCCCGTGAGAGCGGAGAGCCGGGACAGCGGGAACGGCGCGAACTCCAGCCGTTCCTCCAGGCGCCGCGCAAGCCGGTAGGCCGGCGTCGGCTCGACGTAGCGGCGGAATTCCGGCCGGTACGTCTGCATCAGCCTATGGGTGTGCTTCTGCTCCCAGAGGAACCCGCGCCCCACGAACAGACGCTGCTGGCTGACCGGCACGTCCTTGCTGGTCAT
The DNA here is from genome assembly GCF_008041835.1 of Ectopseudomonas mendocina. GTDB lineage: Bacteria > Pseudomonadota > Gammaproteobacteria > Pseudomonadales > Pseudomonadaceae > Aquipseudomonas. The sequence continues at coordinate 35,679 of NZ_VRYE01000028.1, read as the reverse complement.
CACGTAGCGCGGCAGGCGGCGGATGTTGCGCCGGTAGCGCAGGATGACGCGAGCGTCGCGGTAGCGGATCGCGCCGTAAGCGCCGAATGCCAAGGCGCTGCCGACACCCATCTCCGGGTTTAGCGCGAGCGCCCACGGGGCCACCAGGGACAGAAACGCGGCGCCTGCACATGCCGCGACGGTATATAGCTCCACCGCTGGGCGAAGCAAAACCTCGACCGGCTGTTTCCCCGACATGGCTTCATTGCTCGATGCCGGTGGCCGTGACTAGCGCCGGGTAGTGCCGCAGGCCCAAGCGCTCGGCCAAGTCGTCGCCGGACACGGGTGCGAGGGGGACGCCGGGCACCAGTGCGCGCAGCCGTTCCAGGCCCTGAACGGTCTCGACGTTGACCACCAGACCGACCGCGCCGCGCTCGCGCAATGAGGCTGCATGGCGGTGCACCCAGGCCTGGGAAGCCTCGTCGTCGCCCACGACTACGAAGGGACGCAGGCCTGGGGCCTCGATCACCCGCCGCGCGACGGTGCCGGGCGTGAGCTTGGTGCTGCGCACCGGCAGCATCGCGGCCTCGTCCGCCGGCGTGGCCGAGATCTGAGGCGTCGGGATCGGCGACCGGGCCGGAGCGTTGGCGCGCGGCTGGAGGTTCAGGGTTTCGTAGTACGGTAGCGCCGACGTGCCGCCACGGTCTTCGACCACGATCAGAGGATCGCCGGCACGCGAGACCAGCGGCAGACCAGCCAGCAGCACGAGCAGGCCCTTTGCCGCGAGATGGGCCAGATGGGATTTCGTCATGGGGAGGTCTCCTGGCGCGCGGCGAGGACCGCGGCGGTTGGGCGCGCGCCCTGCACGCGCGCGAGGTGGCGGGACACGCTGCGCCGATAGCGGGCGGCGGGCTCGCCACCCGCGGGGCGGTGGTAACGGCCGATCGCCACCAGCCAGTCCTCGCCGGGGGTGTGCTGTTCTTTCAGGATCTCGGCGGCGATGGCGAGATTGCGGTACGGGTCGAGCAAGTCGCACGCGTTGGCGTAGCGCTGCTGGTGGTAGCCGAGGTTGATCTGGCCCAGGCCCGCGTCGATGCGCGTGTGCGGCGTGGAGCGCATGGCCTGCTGCAAACCGGCGCAGGCGTCGGCGCTGGTTGCATAGCGGCGCGATTGGCCGGCGACGTTGAGGGACCACGGCCACGGGACGATGCGCCCGTTGCGCCGGATGCCGCTCTCCTGCAAGGCCACGGCGTAAAGGACCGTCGAGGGGATGCCTGCGTGCCGGGCGGCGAGCTGGTAGGCCGGTGGCGGAACTTCCTGGGCACGGGCCGCGCAGGCGCAGAGACCAGCAGCGAGCACCAGTGCGCGCACCGGCGCCGTCAGGGTTGGCGCTGCCATTGGCCGTTCACTTCGCGCACGACCGCGGGCAAATCGCCGGGCAGGCCCAGCGACAGCCAGCGGCCGCCGTCGTGGTTGAGCGTGATGCTGCCGCTGCGCACCCGTGCCGCGTCGATCTGTGCGCGCTTGGCCCAGTCGCGGATGCGCGCGTCGTCCTGGCGGCTGCCGACCATGTACAAGTCGAACTCGGTACCTGAGGATTGCAGGCGCTGCACGAGCTGTCCGCAGGCTGCGCAGCCGTCCTTGACGAACACCGCCGTGCGACCAGAGCCGCGCGTGGCGCCTGCGACAGGCTTGTCGTCGGGCAGATTCACGCGCTGCATGCCGGGGTTCAGGCGCTGCCAGGCTTCGTCGTAGGCGCGCTGGTAGGCGAGCAGCTTCTCGACGCGACGCGCTTCGACCTGCACTTGCAGTTCTGCGTAGCGCCGCCGTTCTTCATCGGTGCGGGCCTCGATGCCCAAGGCCGATAGCGGGTCCAGGTTGGGCGAATAGATGCCCAGCGGCCCGTCCATCAGTTCACGGTAGCGCGCCCAATCCTGCGGTTGCAGTCCCCAGTTGCTTGCCACCCGGTCATCCAGGGTGCGGGCGACCAGCGGGCGCTCCTGGCTCTGCGCATTGCGGGCGGGAGCCGTGGCCGGCTGCTGCGCCCAGACGGGCAACTGGGCGGACGCCAGCAGGAGCGCGGAAAAGATGATCGACGGCTTCATGTGGTGTGCTCCGATCAGGGGATCGCCACGCGGCGGGTCTGGGCGCCGGCCTGGAACACCGCGGCGTTGCCCTCGATCGCCTGCAAGCGCCATGGGCCGACCGCATCACCGGGCAGCAGCACCTGAAGCTGGTCGGGCGTGAAGCCCCCGCTGCTCGGCGCGACGGACACGCTGCGATGGCCGGCGCGCAGCTCGGCGCCGACGACGCGGAACGGCAATGGCGGCGGTTCGGGCTTGGCGACGGGCCTAGTCGATGCGCGCGGCTGGGCGGGTGCTGCGGCCCGCGCAGTGGTCTGGCGTTCCTTGAACTGCTCGACCTCCGCGCGCAGCGCCTGAAGGTCATCGGCGGCGGCGTAGCCGCTCAGCGATTTCTCGACCTGGGCCGCGCGTGCTTCCAGGATTTGGCGGGTATCTTTGAGGTCCGCCGCCGTTGCGACGGCCGGAGGCTGCTGGATGGCCTGGATGGTTTCGGCCAGGCCCGCCGTCTGCGCTTCGAGGCGTTGCAGACGGAAATCGAGCCGTTCCTCGTCGGCCTGGTCGCTCATTGCCTGGTAGCCGAGGGCCACGATGACGCTGAGACCGAGCAGCCAGAGCCATAGAAGGCTCTGCACCACCACGGCGGCGGCCGGGCGCCGGGAAGACTGCGGGGCGTTCATGGCTGGCCTCCCGAAACCGAACGCTCCAGCGGGAACGTCTGCACCACCTCGACGGCGGGTGACTCGGATGCGGGTTCGATAGCCGCGCTGTCGCCGGGTCGCTCGAAGCAAATCTGCCGTACGCGATCATCCGCGTGCAGTTCCCAGGCCGGGCCAGCCAGTGTGAGCAGCGCATCGCGCAAGGTCATGGGGCCGAGGTGCAGGTGCGCCGCCGGCAGCGGCAGCGCATACAGCTCGATCACCGCGTGCGCCGTCTGGCACAGGCCGTAACCGCTGCGCTTGAGTACATGCCGCAACCCATCGCCGACGGTGGCGCGGGCATCTTCGGGCATGGATACGTCGATGGTCTGCAACAGCAGGTCCCGCTGCGCCGCCGTGGGCGCTAGCTCGACCAGCGTGTAGCGACCGTAGCGCACAACGGGGATGTACTCGGGAGTCTCCGGTTTGGGCGCGGCCGAGACTTCCTCGATGGCATCAGGCGCGGGCGGCGCAGTCGTCGTCGCGCAGCCGCCAGCCAGCACCGACCAGAGCAGGCCGAGGACTCCCGCCAGCAGGCGGCGTTCGGGATGGTGAAACCAAGGTGGAGAGGGGCACATAAGCTCGGCGTCCTGAAACATCGAGCCCTCACCATCGCCGCTAAGACCCGGGGCAGCAGCAAACAATGCGAACCACGCTGCGTCCGATTTACCGGCAGCGGTCTAGTCGAACAAAAGCGGCCTTGAGGGGGCCGTAACGGAAAAGCTCGGTCGCAGTCGGCGGATGGAGGCCGGCCGCTTGACTGCTACTATTTGTTAAAACACCAGTGGACGGGGGCGTAAATGAGGGTTTCTCGGGTCAGGTTGATCAATTTCGCCAATTTCTCGGATGTTGATGTCGAGACGGGGGAAAGTATCGTCATCGTGGGAGAGAACAAGGTTGGCAAGAGCAATTTCATTCGCGGCCTGCAGTTGATCCTTGATCCGGGCTTGTCTGAGCGCGATCGACAACTGGGGCTTGAACATTTCTGGGACGGACTTGGCGAAGACAAGGTTGGTGCGACCATTGAGATCTCTGTGGATCTAACGGACTTCACAAACGATCCCCGACTGATGGCTCACCTCAACGATTGCGTGATTGATCCTGGCCCACCCATGGTGGCCCGACTCACCTACCGCTTCCAGCCTAAGGTGGGCCTGGGACGCGCCCCGGAATCGTTGAAGGACTATGAGTATGTGATCTTCGGTGGCGACGATCCCGACATGCGTATCGGCGGCGCACTCCGCCGGATGTTGCCAATAGATGTTCAGGTAGCCCTGCGTGACGCTGAGAAGGACCTTGCGAGCTGGCGCAATTCGCCATTGAGGCCGCTCATTGAGGATCTTGCCGCATCGTTGGATGATGACGCCCGTGAGGAGATTCAGGATCAGGTCGACCAAGCACAGCGAGAGCTGGCTGGACACGAGGAAGTGGTAGCGACAGCAGAACGGATCAGCGAACGGCTGATCGCCATCGCTGGGGGGCAACATGCCGTTCCGGTATCGCTCGGACTTGCACCAACTAGAGTCGACGCGTTGCTGCGCAGCCTGCGGCTGCTGATCGACAATGGCGTACGCGGAGTCGGCGATGCCAGTTTAGGAACCGCGAACCTGATCTTCCTGGCGCTGAAGAGTCTCGAACTGGACCGCCTCGTTTCCGATGGAGAGCGCGACCACACCTTCTTCGTAGTCGAGGAGCCCGAAGCGCACCTGCACCCGCACGTGCAGCGTCTAATCTATCGTTACTTCCTTGGCACGGGGGCGGAAGATGGTGAGGAACAGCCACCGCTTACGACAATCCTCACAACCCACTCGCCACATATCGCAAGCGTTGCGCCGATCAGATCTATTGTCCTGCTGCGCCATGACACAGCGGAAGGCAAGACTGTCGCGGTCTCGACAGCAAACGCACCTTTCACGCAGCGGGATGAAGAGGATCTTCAGCGTTACATTGACGTCACTCGCGGCGAGATTTTCTTTTCTCGGGGGGTGATTCTGGTCGAAGGCGACGCCGAGCGCTTCATCGTTCCCGCGTTTGCCGAGGTACTCGATATTCCCCTCGATATGCTTGGAATCACTGTGTGCTCGGTGGGGGGGACTAACTTCACCCCGTATGTGAAGCTACTGGGCCCTGAAGGACTCAACATTCCCCATGTGATCCTGACGGACCGGGATCCAACCAATGGTAATCATCCATTGGTTCGCAGGCGGCTTATCAATGTCCTTGACGTGATTGAGGGCGGTGTCGATCACGAAAACTTGGATGCGGATGAAGTGATCGAGCTTGCCGAGCAGTACGGATACTTCGTCAACGAGAACACGTTGGAGCCCGAACTATTTGCAGGTGGACTGGCGCAGGACATGCAGGAGGTAATTCGGGAGGAACTGCCGCGATTAAGGAGAGAAACTCTGAATGCCTTGCAGCAGTGGGTGGACGATCCTGATCAGGTTGATGAAGACTGGCTGCTCAGATTGATCGAGAGGATCGGAAAGGGGAGGTTTGCGCAGGCACTTGCACCGTCGGTGTCACAGGACGTTTGTCCGGCTTACATTCGTTCCGCTCTGGAGCATATCCGCGATGCCGTCGCGTAACGTCGGTACAGCCTACCTGGCGCAGGCTGCCGAACTGGCTGGGAATCCGGGTCAGTTGGCAGCCTACAACTCTCAAGGACATTGTGTGGTACTAGCCGGTCCCGGGAGCGGTAAGACCAAGACACTCGTCCTAAAGCTCGCCCGCATCCTAGCCGAAGACGTCGAGGCCCCTCGTGGCGTTGCGTGCATCACATATAGCCAGGAGTGCGCTCGCGAACTCGCTCGCCGAATTGAAAGCTTGGGACTTCAGCAGGCACCTAATCTTTTCATTGGTACGGTCCATGGGTTCTGTCTGCGTCATCTCTTGATGCCGTATGGACGCCTGGCCGGCCTGCCCATATCTTTCCCACTTTCGGTGGCCACTCAACGAGTCAGTGATCGGTTGTTGAAGCAAACTGGAGATGCGCTTTTCGGCCAGAACCATCCGTACAAAGTTATTGACCTTGGGCGGCATCGCCGTTCCGTGCTCAATCGAAATAGCGTCGCTTGGCGTAGCGAGGAGGAACTCGCTGCCTGGGCCGAGGCCTACGAGGCCGCTCTGCGCGACGAGGGGCTGATTGACTACGATGACATGGTTGTCTTCGGCCAACGTCTGATCGCCGAGCACGACTGGGTACTACCTCTGGTTCAGGCAAAATTCCCCGTGCTCGCGGTGGATGAGTACCAGGATTTAGGTGTAGCACTGCATCGCATCGTCAAACGCCTTGCCTTCGACGGGGGTGTCCGACTTTTCGCTGTCGGGGATGCGGATCAGTCGATATATGGATTTACGGGAGCTGATGGCGCGTTGCTCATGGAATTGGCGGCTCGCAGAGACATTGAGCCTGTCCAGCTTCAATTAAATTACCGTTCTGGTGCAGGGATCGTGACTGCGTCAGAGATGGCGCTTGGAGAAGCCCGAGGCTATCAAGCGAGCGATCCTGCGCGACAAACGACCATCGAATTTGTCCTGCGCCCGGGTGGTATGGCGGACCAGGCTGCGCACGCCGTCGCGCAGATCATTCCGGCGGCCTTAGCCTCCAAGCCGGGACGAACACTGGGCGATATCGCGATCCTATACAAAGACTATCGCGCAGGCGATATCGTGGCTGAAGCTGTGGCAACCGGCGGTCTCGATTACATCCGTGTGGATACCGCAGCACCTTACCGCAAGGTTGCCCTAACAAGTTGGGTAGAAGACTGTGCGGCGTGGTGCGCGGGTGGCTGGCGTGTCGGACGCCCACAATTGCGTGGACTACTCGACCGCTATCGCGCATTTCATCGGGCGAGCTTGGACGATTCACAGGCCAAGCGCGAAGAGCAAGAGCTAACCGCCTTGCTATGGGAGCTGCGCGCTGACCAGCAACCTGCGCGAGAATTTGTTGCTTCGCTGCGCAACGGTGTAGTGGATCATCTGCTGGCGGCTGAATTGGCGCTCGCTGATCAGAAGGAGCAACTGGATCGCATGACGGCAGCGCTCGCCGAAGGCGGTGCACTGGCTTCGCTAGACATCACTAGTTTGGGCGGTCGGGACGGTTCGCCCGATCACCTGAATCTGCTGACACTGCATTCCGCAAAGGGCTGTGAGTACGACGTCGTCATCATGGTTGGACTCGACCTCGGAAATCTGCCGTGGCGCAATGAAACTCCAGAGAAGTTGCGCGAAAGTCGCCGGCTCTTCTATGTGGGACTCACACGTGCTCGCGACGAGGTCCACATGCTGTATTCGGGCTTCGTTGATGGCCGCTATGGCCCTATGCGCTTTGGGCGCTCGCCATTCCTTGATGAGCTGGAGGCGCGAATGCGTGCCGCTGGCATTTGAGTGTGAACCAGGGAATCTGGAGTGTCGGTGCTGCGTCGGCGCATGTCGAGCAACACCACAGTCGAGCTACATCTTTGCAGCCAAGCGATTGGCTGCAAAACGCTCGCGCGAGAGTCTGGCGGCGTTATTCATCGAGTCTAGGTTATCGATACACCATAGACCGTTGATGCAAAGAAAGCGCTCACTAAGCACTGCTTCAAGTATGTTTGGAAGGGTTGCGTTGAAGAATCCGGCACCCTTGACCGTTGGGGCCGGATCTAGCTCAAGCATCGCGACCGGCAGGTCAGAAAGGCACGGGCCGAAGTGGCCGGCCGAAGGGAACTTGCCCCCAAACTCGGTGCGCAGACGCTCCTTTCCCATGCTCTTGGTGAGTGTGCTATATCGCTCCTGCCGCAGCAACCAAAGAGACTTGATGCCCGCCTCGCGGTACCGCTCTTGGCGTTTACGGTAGTCACGGAGCGACTGATACGATCTTTGGATCTCGACAGCCAACCTAACCCCATTGCGCTCACCCCAGACATCAGCCTGCCAGCGACCTGCATCACCCGAACCCGGCATTTCAACCGAGGCACGGCATCCAAGATCTTCAAGCACGCTGCGCACAAGTATCTTGGCCGCCAGGTGCCATTGGCTTTCTTCGGAAGTACTGCACGCACCTCCTAGATGCGCGAAGAAGGGGTACCCATTAGCACTAACCTTGGGAATCGCTGGAGCGTTGCAGCAAGGCATCAGCAGATCACCGACGCAGTACGCCCGTTGCAACTCTTCCCACTGCGCCTGAGACATATGCAGTGCGTTGGCTGCACCAGTACCATCTGCATATGCTGCTTCGATCACCATAGCCATAGTGCCTCCTTGAATCTCGGTATTGTCTAATCAGTTTAGCCTTCCCCGCGCTGGGAGCGGGGCGGTGATCGAATCCTCCGAGCAGCAATTTCCTAGAAAAATGCCGGCACCCCCGAAAGGATGCCGGCAGACAGCAGATCACGCAGTTACCAATTGCCGGGCCAATGCGACCTCCACGGAATCACCATCCTGGTTCAGGACATCGAGCCCCGATTCGGGTACATCGCCCGAAGTGGACTGCGAGACCATGATCTTCTTGGCCATCAGCTCCAGGCAGGTCATCTGCGAGGAGCCGGCGTAGCCCAGGTAGATCACGCGCACGGACAGCTTCTGCCCGATACGCCAAGAGCGGCGTGCCGCCTGCTGGAGCGAATACACGTTGTAGCCCGACTGCATGAACACGATCGTCGGAAACTCCAACAGGTCCAATCCCGTCTTGACAAGCTCCGGATTGGTGATGAGCACGTCGATACCACGGTCCAACTGCTCGGCGATCCAGTCCTCGCGGCGGCTGGCATCCACGCTTGCGCGCAGTACCGCCACTTTGAAGCCTTCCTGCTCCAGCAATACCTTCAACCGGCTAGTCGTGTCGCGCGTGCCGGTATAGACGGTGTAGGCTAGAACCTTGCGGCCCTGTGCTTTCTCTTCCCTGCAGATGTCGATCAGCTCACGCTCCTTGGGGCTGATCTCGAACTCGTTGAACTGAGCCGGGACAAACGCCAGGGTGTTGCGCGTACGCGGATGCACAACGGTCTCCGACCGGAAGCAGCAATCCGGCCAGGCCAGCAGCACATTGAGGACTACACCGAGCAAGGTAGTATCGCGTCGCGCCAGAGCCTGTTTCAGCTCCGCGGTCAGCCGACCTGCCAGATCGCGGTAGGCCGCGGCTTGCGCCGTGTCCATCGCGACTTCACGGAACTCTTCGTCATACGGCGGCAGGACATTGCCGCCGATGTCTCTGAGCTTGAGGAAGATCGTGAACGGCAGGATGCAGCGCAGCACACCCTTCGGACCGAAGCCCGGGGCCTTGACCGTTCTGACACTGACTTTCGTGCCTTTCGCGGTCTTGTGCGCCGTCCCGGTGCTCTCGGAATAAATGTCCTTCAGGACACCGTGATCGCGCATGAACGCCATCGCGGCCGAGGTCATGCTGCCGCTCGTGGTCGGGCGATAGCCGTCTTCGATCATCCGCCCGGGAAGGGCTCGGAACAGCAGGTAGAACAGATCGTCGCCGTAGCCGCCCATCAACGTGCCGGTCAGCAGCAAGGTCTTGCGAGCCTTCGCCGCCAGCACGCCCATGGCCTGGCCCTGGGCGCTGCCGCCGTTCTTGTACTCGTGGGCCTCGTCGGCGATGAGCAGGTCGAACGTGCCTTGCGGCAGGTAGCGCTTGATGAACTCGGACGGTTGATAGCCGCCCTCGCCAAAGCCGAACTCCATGTTGGCCATCGCACGTTCCATGCGCGTGGCTTGACGGTCGGAAAACACCAGCTCGCCGTTGCCGTCCATGAGGTTGATGAACTCATGGATGTTGTCGCCCAGCATCGACGCCAGGAACCCGTCGCCGAACTTCTGCATCAGCTTCTGCGCGGTGACTTCCCCGATCGTCGGGATGCGCTTCAACGCTTTCAGCACGGCCGAGGACTGGTCGCTGCCGGACAGGCTGCGCGGGCGGATCAATGTCCACAGGGGCGCGGCGCAATGGCTGCACTTCCTGCGGTACTCCTCGGCTTCGAGCGCGACCGGGTTGACCGGCTCGCCGTCGAGGTCGGTGATGATCGTGCCGCAGTCAGGACACGCTGCCACGTCGCCATGGCGGGTGCGCCGCGTGGTGAAGACAGGCTTCCAGTGGAATCCCATCCGCATCCTGACGCGCCCCAGGACAAAGAACTCCTGGCCCGTGGGCTGCACACCCAACTGCTCGCGCAGCTTGATGAGCTTGACCAGCGTGTCCGGGCCGTTGAGCACCCAGACCTTGGCGCCTGCCACCGTCTCCTGGATCTCGCGCCGCCACTTGTAGACCAGGTGCGGTGGAGAAAGAACCAGGGTACGGCGATAGCCTTCGGCGTTGAGCACGGCGGCTGTGGCGATACCAACGGTCGTTTTGCCGCAACCCATCTCGCCGTTGACGATCGCGGCGTGTTCGCCACGGTCGATCAGCAGCTCGGCGGCGGCATGGACGACTTCGGCTTGGGCTTGGAATAGCTTGCGTTTGAGGCTGGCGACGACGAGTTGACGATGCGCCTGCGGCTGGCCGGTATAGACCGGCGGATTGGCGCTGTTGAGGGCGTCGAGCAGTTCGTCGCCGAACTCGCCGACAAAATCCTGAAGGCTCAGGGTCAGAGGATTGGATTCCGCGTCGAGCAGTTCGCCCTGTACGGGCGTGGCTTCGGCAGTAGTGTTTTCGAGATCGAGGGACATGGTGATGCTCCAAAGAAAATGGGGCATGCACCACCCCCAACGAGGCAATGGCATGCCCCAGGGTGGGAAGATCAATCGGCACACGGCCGACGGTGGATGAAAAACGCAGGCGCTGGCGGCCTACTGGTGAAATGTGCTTAGTCTTCGGACGGCAGCACGATGGATGTGAGATGGCGTTCCGCATCGGTGACGATGCGAATGCACAGCGCACGATGAATCACGTAGTGCGATTCCAGCAAAGCACCCGATTGAAGTGCGATGCCGTTGGCTTGCCATTGCCCGTCGCTGACGTCACCCCAGTCGCCACGGACATGGCGACGGAAGTACGGAATCGGGTCAAGACGACCGGCGCGGACCAGGCGGTCGATACCTTCGCTGAGGATGAGTGCACCTACCGGAAACAGCAGGTCCTGGCAGTAGGTTTCGATGTGTCGGGATGCCATGGATTCCTCCTTGATGGATTCATTGAGCCACGACACCCCTGGCGGAGTGAAGTGGCTCCGTCAGGTGACTGGGATGACGATGGGTGACTTCAGATCATGTCGCGCTCTTCGGGAAGCTGGACCACCGTGGTCTGGTGGTCTTCGCTGGTCTTGACGATCAGAACCAGCTCCGGCGTGATCCGGTAGTAGGAGATCATCAGGTTGTCCTGTTGGAGTGCGACGTCGTTGGCCTGGCGGGTGGCCTTGTCGATCTCGCCCCAGTCACCGCGCACATGGCGCTGGACATAGGTCAAGGGGTCGATCAGGCCTTTGCGGGCCAACCAATGCACCTTCTCGCTCAACTTCAGCGAGCCCGGTGCGAACAACGGTTGCTTCTGCGGCGCGGGCCGCTTGAACAGATTTGGGAACATGGTGTTTCTCCTTCGATGTGGTACAGCAGGACAGCAGCGCGTCCGGTGGATTAACGAATGGTCAAGACGTCGCCCCGTGTCGGGGAGCCAGGCGTCATGTCCCACGCGCGGATGACAGGCACGAACTTGTCGGTGAGGATGCGGGTCTCGGCGATGGAGCCGTCTTCGCGTTCGGTGAATTCCCGCTGGAGCGTCTTGTCCTTGTGGGTGTCACCTTTGACGACGAGCACGCGCCCGGTCTTGGAGCGCACCACGCCGGAGATCGCGCCCGCGGCCAGAGCCAGGGCGAGATGCCAATGGGACAAGGCACGCGCCGGTGGACGCAGCGACTGCTGCGCGGCCCCCAAGTGCGTGTCCAGCGACGGCCAGAGGCCTTGCAACCTGCCAACCTCGTCGGCGAACTGCGCGGGCTCCATCGTCACGCGGAAGAAATGCTCCGGCTCGGCCGGACTGGCGGGGACGATGTACGGCAGGAACGGCCACTCGCTCGGCAGTTCCTCGGCTTCGACTTCGCCAAGCCCAACCTGCAGCAGCAGATTGCGCACGGCCTTGACGCCATCGGGGGCCTGCTCGCGCTGGCGCACCCTTCGGCCAAAGATCACCACCTGCTTGAACTGCGTTTCCACCGCTCGGTAGATCCGCAGGTCCGTGTAGTGGCGTGTCAGCCAACCAACCAGCTCCGCGTCGAGCACGTAGCCGGGGACGATGAAGACCAGCATGCCGCCGTACTGCAGCAGCGACAGCGAACGCTGATAGAACAGCTTTTCGAGGCGGGCACGTCCCTGACCTTGGTAGCCGATGTTGCCGTTGACGTCCTTGGACAGGTCGCCATACGGCGGATTGAGCCAGAGCAACCCGAAGGACTGTTTGGAGACCATCGTGTCCATCAGGTCCGCGTGCAGGCAGTGATCGACCAGGCCTCGGGCATGGCGTGCCCGCTCCGCGTCGAACTCGACGGCGAACGCCTTGGCCTGCTCACGCCCGAGGGCATGGGCGGCTTCGGCGATCGCCACGCCTTCGCCGGCGCAGGGATCGAGGATGCACATCGGCCCGTCGCTGGGCATCAGTGCGTTGAGGGCTCTTTCGAGCGTGGGTTCGTCGGTCGGGTAGTACCCGTTCTTGGCAAAATTGCGGGCGAGCCGCGGGAACATGAGGGCCATGGAAGTCTCCTGGTTGGCGGGGATGAAAGACGGAAGCACGCCGAGGCGTGCCTCCGAGGGTGGGTCAAGCCGATACCGCTTCCGGTGTCCAAATCTTGGCCGGATAGGGATAGGCGGTGAGCGCGTCACTGCGGATCAGGGAGCCCAGCGCCATGGTCAGCGCCGGCACGTCGATGGCGAGCCGATGGCCTTCCAGCGGCCCGAGGGCAAACGGAAGGCGGGCCAGCATCTCGCGGCTTTGCAGCAGGTCCAGCACGGTCTCGCGCCAGTGGTCGAGCAGCGGCAACGGGCAGGTGTCCCGCACCAACATCCACAGGCGGTCAAGCCGGTGGGCGCTGTCGCGTGGCAGCAGTGCCAATGCGCTGGCGTTGGCCTTGTCGGGCTTCACGCAACGCCGGTCGAACAGCCACACGTTGGACAGCGAACCGAACAGCGTTCGCCGGTAGGCGCGCGTGATGCGCTTTTCCAGACGATCGACGTTGCCGATGAACACCGGGACGCTGCCGCCCTGGTCGGTGATGACGTGGAACTGGTCCAGTCCCTGCTCGTCGCGCCCGAGGGTCAGGCGAGCGAGGAACTGCTGGACGGCGGTGTCGCGCGCCCAGATGGACAGGAAGATCAGGTTGCCCTGGTCATCGCCGACGCAGGCGTCGGCCATCACGTCCGGGCATTCGTCGATGCGGTACAGCGTGGAAGAAGTGTTTGCGGGCATGGTGGTGTCCTCGGATAAACGGGAACAGCACCGCCCGCTGGGGCAAGTACTGCCCCAGGGGGTGGAAGAAAACCGCTCAGTCCGGCTCGAACTGCCGGGTGTGCGGGTTGAAGTGAAGCGCCTCGTCCACCGCGGTGATCGGCGTGAAGCCGTCCAGGTAGATGTTGTTGAGGTACTGGTCGCGGTAGGTCAGTGCCTGCCGCGCCTGTTCCTCGGTGAGGCCGTTGCTGATGAAGTACTCCAGCATCTCCTCGTCAGAAGACACTTCGTCGTTGGACAAACTTCCTTCAACGAGTGCCAGCAGCGAGGGTGAGAGCGCAGCCAGAATCAGGTCCATGTCGGTTCCTCCTGGCTCAGGCCAACAGCGTCGCGGCGGGTGCCGTGACAGCCGTGGGTGTGCGCCGCCGTGCGTGGTAAGCGCGAACGCCTGCACGCCAGTCGGCGGACTGCTCCGGTGCGAGGTCCAGATAGGACAGTGGGCACGAGTAATAGTACGGGTGCATGGACTCTTCCAGCGGCTTGTAGCCCCACTGGATGCCGCTGCGTTCCAGCAGATCGCAGCGGATGTAGCGCAGGGACTGGCCCGGCGCGAGATCACGATGCACGCCTTCGACCTTGGCGGTCATTTCGACCACGGACCACAGCACGTTGCCGCGCAGGGCGTGAGCGATGACCTTGACGCTGGCGCGCTCGGTCTCTTGCGGTGCGATCAGTTCCGCGATCAATTCAGACCGCGATTGGGGAGAGAAATACCAGCCCATGAGAGGCCTCCTGAAAAAGTGGAGCCGGAAGGCCTCCCCGTGGGGAGGAACCCCCAGCGGGTGATGAAATGCCGCGTGTGCGGCGATGGAACTCAGTGCAGCCTATGAACCGCATCCGGCCGGGCAGCAGCCCAGTTCAATGCCGTGTGAGCAGTAGCCATTCGCGGCATTCCAGTCCTGGGTTTCCTGCCGTTCGGCAGGTGTTGCGTAGTCCCATTCCTGGGCTGCGATTTTCAGCGCTTGAATGCGCTGGTCTTCCGGCAATCGACTGGTCTGCGCGTCGATCTCCGAACTGAAAAGCGTGACCCAGTGATCCCAGGACAGGCCGCAACCACGCTGGGCGTGTTCGGCAGCCGTCCTGCAAAGAGCCCGCCACGCGATTTCATCCAGCGTTAAACGGGGGGTATCGCAAGCGATGGTGGACATGATGAAGACCTCCAGAAGAAAGCCGGGGCCTCCCCCGCATGGGGAAGGAACCCCGGCGGGTGGATGAAGAACACCGCGGATGCGGCGTCTGCGATCACGCAGGTTGCAGTTCGGCCTGGCGGCTCCATTCCTGCGTCTTGAAGTCCAGCGCGTAGCCCAGTTCGCCCAGGCGGGCGATCTGTGTGCGCAGGGCGCGGCGGTCGATGGTTGAATCCAATTTCACGGACTCGCCCAGCGGCCACAGCAGGCCGAACAGCGCGGCGTCGCCGTCTTCGATGCTGCCAGGGGCAGCGGTCGCGGCGGGCGGTGGCGCATCCACGCCGAAGGGGGTGGTATCGACCAGCGGGTCAGCGGACGCCTGCACGGGTGCAGGTTTGGCGGGCCTGGACGTTCTGGCGGGCTTGGCCGGCGTTGCCGCAGGCTGCGTCCCCAGCTCTTCATCGAGTGGATCGACGTCCTGGGTGGCGAAGCTGCGGGCTTCGTCGCGGCTCAGTTTGTCGATGCCGTTGAGCGTCATTCCGTCCAAGTTGGCACGGATCTCGAACCGCATGCCGTCGCCGACCGGATAGGACTTCGGAAAGATGTAGCGGATGATGAATTCCCCGTCGTATTTTCCTTCGGGGTACTGCTCCAGCTCCGCATCCTTGACCGCGAACTTGCCAATGGGGGTGACAAGGCGGCCGACGGTGAACGGGCCGTTCTTGCCGCGTATGGTGCGCAGCGTGAGCTGGCCCGGAACAATGATGGGCGATACCGATTGCTCGGGCGCCGATGTGGTTGCCATGTTGGTTCTCCTGATGATGAATAGCGGGCCGCCGACGGCACCCGGTGGATGAGAGGAAATGGACCTCGTCCGAGCTGGGCGAGGTCCGCTTGGCATCACGCCTTGAGCTGGCGCATGCCTTCGGCCAGCAGCCACAACGCCCGGTTCAGGCGCAGGTTCTGGTCGATTCCTTGCACCGGGCGGGTGCGTTGATTGCGGCCGTTGGCCGAGCGCCCATTCAGTCCCCCTTTGACGAGGTTCTCCTGGACGCGGTTGAAGACGGCCCACAGGTCGTTCTTGCGGTCGTCCCAGCGCCTAGGCGCCAGAAGTTGACTCTCCGTGACAGGCGTGGACTTGGCCGGGTCGTCGTACTTGAGTGCGAGCGCGGAGTTCGCAAAGATTTCCGCTTCGCCCTCATCGAGGGTGATGGTGCGCATCGCATCGCGCGCGTCCTGCACGCGCTCGAAGCCTTCGAGAACCTCGTAGGCACCTTCGATCACCTGGTTTGCCACGTCGCCCTTGTGAGGAACGCGGATGTCAGCGGTGGTGTCACCGCAGACCAGGCCGTTGTGGCAGACGAACCGGAACATGCCGGCAAGCATCTGGTAGCTGCTCGTGCCGTCGTGGCTGTTGAGCAGGATGATCTCGTTCGCCTCGTCGCCGTTGATCTGGCTTGCATGGCGAAGTCGGATGAGATGCTTGGTGTACTCGCGCCGATCCTCGTTGCGCACGCGCGTCTGGCACACCATGAAGGGCTCGAAACCCTCCTGGCGCAACCTGGTCAGCACGACCGAGGTCGGTATGTAGGCATACCGATCGGACCGGCTCCCATGCGGAGCGTCGGCAAAGATCGAGGGAACAACGGCACGAATACGGTCGTCCGAGAGTGGGTGATCGGAGCGCAAGATCGGGGATTGCGGAGCAAAACGGGATGCCAGAGACATGGCTAATCTCCTTTGAGAAATGCGATAACCGCGCGGTCGTGTGACCACGCGGGACTCGGGGGATGAAAAGACGCAAGCACCTTCGGCGTCTTGGGGACGCGGCGGATGCGGGGGAGGAGAAGCGACAAGGCCCCGTGGGGGGCCATGCCGGATCAGAACGAAGCAACCAAGGCCGGCTCCTGCTCCTCGACTTCGCCCTCGGGCTCGCGCTCGGCGGGCTCGACAGGTAGGTCGGAAACGGCGTCGGCGGCAGTATCGATAGCGTTGTCGGCTTCGGGCGCGGGTGCGTCCTCTACCGTTGGCGCCTCGGCTTGCCCCTGGCTCGTCGGATAGACCTGGGTGCCATCGATTTTGATCAGACCGATGTGGATCAGCGTCGATTCCAGGCTTGCGGCCGGTTCCCCAGCGTGCTCGCCCTTGGTACGGATGTACGGATCGATCTTCATGTCGTTGAGACGGAAGGCGATCAGCACCTTGCGATCCCCTTCGATGGCCTGCACGCATCGGCGAACCAGATGCTCGGCTTCAGGGGTGACGACGATCGTGTCGAAGTACCGATATTCTGGTTCATCGACAGGTCCGGCCAGCGCGGCGACGGTGCAAGAGAGGAACGCGTCACCGGCTTTCGGGGTGACGTCCTTGACACGGTTGAGGTAGCCGATGCCACGGGTAATCAGTTCGTGCTGCTCGATCGAAGCCAGTTCGGCCCGCTCGATCAGCTCGGCTTTGAGCAGTCGCGCCTTGAGGGACGCGGCGGCCTTGCCCTGGTTTTCGCCCTTGTCGCGGATGTACGCATCGCCCCAAAGGTCGCCGAGGCGGAAGCGCACCAGCGGGCGCTGCTTGGAATCGTCAACGCCGATGTAGCGCTGAACGAGCTTCTTGGCCTCGGCACCCGAGACCTTGACGTCGAAGTAGCGGTAGCTGGGGTCCCTGGCGGGGCCGACCAGCGCGGCGATGGTGCATGCCAGGAAGGGCTGCGCACGGCGGCCGCCCCTGACGGGCACTTCACGGACACGCTGGATGTAGCCGATGCCCGATGTGTGGAGGTCGAAATACGATTTCTGGTTGGACGTGGTGTTCATGGTGAATCTCCATTGGGAAAAGCGGAGACACACCGAGCCCACGCATGCGGGGAAAGGTGCGTAACCCCGCGCTGGGTTGATAAGGCGAAAGCATCCACCACCAGAGACTGGTGGCCGCTCGCGTATGGATGCGGTGCGAGCTGGCTCGGTCACGCAGTGGAAACTGCGCCGCAACCTCGAAGACCGATGGTTGCCTGGCATGTCGCTGACAACGTCAGCAGGCATGGGGTCAGCATGGGCGGCCCTTGTGCGCGCGGCAGCAATCAATTGGCATCCGGGAGTTTCCCTTTGTCCACGCAGCCCGGTTCAGCGCAAAAGAAAGCCCCCGGTGCGGGGGCTGCTAGGGGCGAGCGTCAGTTGCCGCCCTATGCGGGAGGAACTACCTCCAGTGACAGATGTGTGGCTGTGGCGGCCAGCATCAGGTCGTCTGCGGTGTGCAGAATGCGCGTGAATACGCCGTCCTCCGGGTCGAAGTACTCCGCGAAGTCGTCGCCGCCCAGTTCGGCGCGCGCCAGTTCCCACCAGTCGTCGAACGGGTCGGTATCCGGGTTGCAGCCGACGGCATAGGCCAGCAGCTTCACACGCCCATCCGGGCGGCGCTCTCCCTGCTCGGCGAGGAAGTACACGCCCTGGTCCTTGACCAGGATGACGCGGCATTGACCAGCGATCGCCTCGGTCAGCACGGGGCGCAGGTCGGAGCCTCTGAATCGCAGTGACATGGTTGAAATCTCCTGTGTGGAATAGAGAAAAGGCCCTCCACCCGGATGGATGGAGAGCCTGTGGGGCACATGGTCAATGGGCTGAAACGACGTGAGGGAGCCTCGTGTCAGCCGAAGAGCCCCCAGGATTCGGTTCCCAGGGTCATGCCGGTACCGCCTGGCGCTGCCGGGTAGCCTTGGCGTCGATCACGCTCACATCGATCAGGCGCCAACGTCCGTCGTCGACGAGTCGCTCCAGCACTTCGCCGAGCATGTCGAAATACACCTCGTCATGCCGGTCGACCAAATCGCCGTCGCGGTGTAGCTCCACCACATAGGTGTCGCCGCCTCGGTCGTACAGCACCGTCACCCGTCCCTCGAACTTCGCGGTCGAGACCGTGAAGCTGATCGCAGGAGGTGTCTCGATGATCTTGGAAGGCTTGGGATCGACCCAGGTGAAGTCCCGGGCACCCGCATCGACCAGCATGTGGGTGATCCGCCGGAAGCCATCGGGCGCCGGCATTTCCTCCAACTGCTGGATGAGCTGGCCCAGTTCCATGCACTGCGGCTCGGGGATGGGCAGCTTGGCCGGCGCAGAGCCGAGGATGTGCGTCTTGACGGTGTAGGGAACCCCGTCGGACGTCATCTCGGTGCGCTCTTCCGGGGTGTCCGCGCGCAGCCCATCGAAACGGTGCCGTGCGTAGGGTTGGACATGCACCTTGGCGCCTTCGTCGGGGACGGTAGTCACCAGCTTGGAATCGAGCACAGCGAATTCGCTGGGTTTGAGCTTGACGACGATGGCGTCGTCGGTGATGGCGATTACCTTCCCGTCGAAGGGCTGGGGGTCGATGGCGAAGCCCAATGTCGAAGACTGCGGCTGATCGTCGAACACGCGGTACTTGAACGACCGCACGTTGCGGGGCACGTGGCCTGCGACAAGCGAAGGCATCATGGATTTGATGAGGGAACGGTCCATAGGGAATCTCCTTGAGGAAGAAACAAGGGATTCCCCACCCGCAAGGGAGAGGTCCCTTGTGGGTGGTGTGGATGGACGCGGTACGTCCGTGGAAAGCATCGACCAGCACGGTTTCCCGCACCTGCAGCCTTGAAGGTCTCGGCTGCCTGGGCATGTGTCGGCAACGCCGACGAACATGGAGCAAGAATGGCCTCGGAGTGAGCGGCCCGCCCGCAGGAAACGGCACCTCATCGCACCCGCTTTCCAGCGCTGTGGGCAAGAAAAAGCCCCTCGAAAGGGGCTGGAGATGTCAGGCTTCGTACACGAAATAGTGTTCGCGCTGACGTGGGAAAAACACGTGTTTCCACGTGTCGCCGGTTGTATTGCCACCGTCAAACACGACCATTTCGTAGTCGTCAATGTCGGTGTCCATCAGATCGGCGCTGTCGATATGGCGCACGTGCAGCGTGCCGCTCATGCGCTCGAACACCAGAATCTGGCCGATGGCGTCGTTCTGGCTCATGGCGTTAACGCAGGCTCCAAGCTGATTCTCGAAGTCAGGCGTAGGCGAGATGAGATCGGGGAACATGAGATTGCTCCTATGGAATTGAACCGGCCCAGCTCCTGGTGGGAGGCGGGCTGGCATGTGGGGGATAAAGGGGAAGGCTTGCGCGTCGCGCGTCTGCTAGATCTCGGCCAGTGGCAGGCCCAGTAGCGCGGGTGCGTCAGCATCTAGGATGAGGATGCGCACATCGGCCTGGCCGGCCAATTCAAGGATGTTCGCCAGGTCGTCAGGCATGCCCTTGTCTCGGTGCTCCTGCTGAAGCTGCTCCGCACTGATGCCCTCGGCATACTCCAGGTTCTTGTCTGTCCAGGGCGTGGAAATCAGCTTGACGCCAATCGCCGGGCTGTATGGAACCCGGAAGGCGATGAACAGAAAGGCCTCCGGTGTCGCAAGGTCAGCTAGGCTGGCCAGGTACTGGCCGGTTTCCTGGCTGATGTGCGCGCTGCTGATTTCCCAGCATCGGCTGTAATAGCCGGTCTCGAAACTCAACCGCTGCACCACGTCTCGCGCGGCCTCGGCCGAATAGGTATCACCGACGTGGATCGGGCGACCGTCCAGGTCGTCGCCATGGATGGCATAAACCACGGCACCCACCACGCCTTCGCCGCTGACGCCTTCAATGGCATCGCATTCGGCCATCAGTTCGGCACTGACAGGCTCAATGCCATTCCTGACCACCGCGAAGTCGCTGGTGACGATGCAGGGGGAAGAAACCAGCTCCTCGTCGGAGAGGTGCTGTTGGCTTGCGTGGATGTTTCGCCACACATGCGGGCTTCCGTCCTCGTAGCTGATGCACAGCGTTCGGACGATTTTCAGATTCCAGTAGCCGCGTACAAAGGGGTTGGGATTCTGGGTCATAGGATTTCTCCAGATTGAATAATGGAGCCAATCCCCGCCACCGGGAACTGGACCCCGGTGGGTTGAAAGTCGAAAAAGCGTCAGGCGGCACTGATCGATGGCTTTGGGCCAATCGGCGCTGGCTGACGGAGGGAAAATTGAGGGACATGGCCTGGTGGGCGCATGTCCCTCATGGGGTGGCGAACGACAAGGTGGTGATATTCCGGAAGCTGGCTCACCAACCGCTGTAGTTCACCAGCAGGTCGGCGATGACCTTGCGGCGTTGCAGATCGAGACCGTCGAAGTCCGACAGTCCTTGGAAGTGGCAGCGCTTGAGCATGGCACCGCCCTCGCGCGCGTTGTAGAAGCTGAACATGGCGGACAGGAACATGCGTTCTCCGCTGCTCAGGACGCCGAGAGCGTCGTTGGCACGCAGCATGTCGGGACGCAGATCCCACTTGCTCTTGGCCTGGTTCAGGCCTTCGCGTGTGCCGTCGCCAAACCATTGCGGGCCAGCGATCTCTACACCGCGCTTCCAGGCCTCGAAGAAGGCTTGGGGCGCGGCGGCGAAATGCTGCTCTTCCCGCATGATCTGATCGACGACTTCCTGTGGCAAAAGCTGGTTCATGACGTGATTCCTCCAGTTGGATCAGGGCGTGGCGAGCTGGGACCAGCCGCCTCTTTCTAGGGCACGTTGAGCCGCGACATAGCTGCGGAAGTACTCGCTGGATTCCCGCGAAACGGGACCTTCGGTATCGCGCGTGCCGATGTAGTGGCCGGCGGCGCTATGCAGGACTTCGAGCGGCAGGAACTTGCCGCAATGGATCAAGGCCAACTGGCCGAAAGAGGCTTGCTGGGACATGGATGGGCTCCTTGGAGAAGCGAGGGCCTTGTCCCTCACGGGATGGCAGCTTCCGCATGCGGTTGAGAAAAAGCATCGGCGTCACGAGGACGCGCGTCCGCAGACTCGATGCGATGGCGGACTGGCGGGTGGCGCGGAGAGAATCCGCGGCAGCCTGGAAACCCTGGCTGCTGGCATGGTGCTGACGGATCAGCGACACATGCAGGCAGCTTCGTGCGCGAGTCGAGCCACGTCAGCCGGAAATCGGCACCTGCTACAGCCCCGATTGGCGAACGTGGAAAAAGAAAGCCCCGCAGCAAGTGCGGGGCTGTCAGGACGGGTAGGAGAAGCTGGATCGATGCCGCTGCACACACTGCCGTACAGCAGTTGCGCGCAAGGTTGAGGGTGCATGTCATCTCTCCTGTTCGTGTGGCCCAGGCCAATGGCCGGACCGGGACGTTGATGGGCAGGAAAAAGGCGCCGAAGGCCCTGCGGCCTTCGGCTCGGGAGGAAAGAGGAGCCACCCGTGGGCTGATTGGCAGGCCCGGTCGTCGCTAGAACCGTCTGCTCTCAGCAATCACACCCGGCCCATGTCGTGGCTGGGGCCGGCATCGTCTGGCGCACATCCGCGCACAAAGGGAGCCCGTTTTTGCACCGGCGGGCACCGGCACCGATTACCGCTGACCACGAAGGGTCTCCCGGTGGCTCGTGCACGCTGGCAAGCCACCGGGAGACCCTTCGCAGAGGGTGGAAGAAACGCAGATCAACAGAACGCGCGTGGTGCGGCTCGCAGAGAAGCTACCTTCAGGTCCCGCGGCCGGGGACGGCTGGGCGGGACGCGCGCACAAATCAAGAAGGCGTTGCGCGCTGGGCGTCCCGCAGGGCATGCGGGACACGGGCCACGCCGCCGAAGGCGGGCACAGCTCACGGGGAACGGGATCGGTCAGGAGCCTTTGCGGCCGCTACGGCGTGGGCGCGAGGCGGCGCGCTTGGAGCTGCCGGATTCGACCGGCAGCGTGCCTTTGCAGTCCGGGAAGCGACTGCACGACCAAAACGGGCCGCTCTTGCTGCTGCGCTGGCGCGTGGGTGCGCCGCACTGCGGGCATGTCGGCCCTTGGGGAACCTTGATAGACAGGGACGCGTTGCCGTACTGCGCGATCAACTGCGAAATCCATGCGGCCTGCTTGCCGATGAACACATCCAGCGTGAGCTGGCCGGCTTCGATCATGTCGAGCGCTTGTTCCCAGACGGCGGTGGTGCCGGGGTCGGCAATCGCCGCAGGCACGGCATCGATCAAGGTGAAAGCCGCATCCGAGGCGCGGATGGCGCGCCCTTTCTTTACGAGGTAGCCGCGGGCGATCAGGCCGCCGATGATGTTGGCCCGCGTCGCTTCGGTGCCGATGCCGACCGTATCCTTGAGCTTCTGCTTCAGGCGGGGGTCGGACACCAGCTTGGCGACGCCTTTCATAGACTTGACCAACTCGCCTTGCGTGTACGGTTTGGGCGGCAGCGTCTTGAGTGCCTTCAGATCGATGTCGGCCACCTGACATGCCAGACCTTCGTGCAGCGCCGGTAGCACCTGGGCGCGGGCTGCGGTGTCGCCGTCGCCATCGCCATCGCCGTCCTCGGACTGCGGCTCGGCCAGCACCTGGCGCCAGCCCGGCGTGACAACCTGCTTGCCGGTGGCCGCAAGGTTCTGCCCACCGCACGAAAGCTTGGCCACAGTACGGTCGAACTCGTGGTGAGGGAGGAACTGCGCTAGGTAGTGCGCCCGGATGAGCCTGTACACGGCCAGTTCCTTCTCGCTCATGGCGGAGAGGTTCGCCGGTTCGAGCGTCGGGATGATGCCGTGGTGGGCCGTGACCTTGCCATCGTTCCAGGCGCGCGAGCGCTGCAAACGGTCGAGCTGGCCCATGATCGAGCGCAGCGAGGGATCGGTCTTGAGCAGGCTGTCGAGAACGGTGGTCACTTCGGCAAACATGCTCTCGGGCAGGTAGCCGGAATCCGAGCGGGGGTATGTCGTGGCCTTGTGCGTCTCGTACAGGGCCTGGGCGATCTCCAAGGTTTCCTGCACGTCCAGCCCGAGCTGCTTTGAACACACCTCCTGCAAGGTGCCCAGGTCGAACGGCAGCGGCGGGCCTTCGCGCACGCGCTCGGTCTCAACCGACACTACGTGGGCGCTGCCCGCAGCGCGGATCTGCTGCATGGCCTGCTGTGCGACCGGCTGCTGCAGGCAGCGGCCTGCGTCGTCGGTGCAGGCATCGGGTGGAACCCAGTGCGCGGTGAAAGCCTGGACACCTGCGGACAGGGACACGACGATGGCCCAGTACGGCACGGACACGAAGGCTGCGATCTCGCGGTCGCGGTCCACGACGAGCTTGAGCGTCGGGGTCTGGACGCGGCCGACCGACAGCACGCCGTCGTAGCCGGCCTGCCGCCCCAGCACCGTGAACAACCTACTGAGGTTCATGCCCACCAGCCAATCCGCACGGGATCGCGCCAGCGCCGAGTGGTACATCGGCAGCGTCTCGGCTGAGGGCCGTAGCTTGCCGAGGGCGGCGCGGATCGACGCATCGTTGAGGGCTGACAGCCAGAGGCGCTCAATGGGCCCGCGATAGCCGCACAGGTCGATGATTTCGCGAGCGATCAACTCGCCCTCCCGGTCGGCATCGGTGGCGATGACCAGTTGGGTCGCCTTCGCCAGGAGCGCTTTGACGACCTTGAATTGCGTGGCGGTCTTCGGTTTGACCTCGACCCGCCAATGCTGGGGAATGATGGGCAACTGCTCGATGGACCAGCGCTTGAGTTGCTCGTCGTAGGCTTCCGGCGCTGCCGCCTCTACGAGATGGCCAATGCACCAGGTGACCGTGACGCCGGAACCGTTGAGGCAGCCTTCACCGCGTTGTGTGGCGCCTAGAATCCGGCCAATGTCTTTGCCCTGGGAGGGCTTCTCGCACAAGAACAGCCGCATGTCCGTTCATCCGATTCCCGTGGTTCATGGAGTTGCTGGGATCGAGGATGCCAAGCACCACTGAGGGCAGCAGCAAACAAGCCGCATGCGGTGGCGACCGCTTTCACGGGATGAAATGGCGTGTGCGGAGGAAGGCGCGTGGCCGGACGTGTGCGGGCCGATAGCCACGATTTCCGGGAGCGCCTGGAAGTCGGTGGACGTTGGTGGAGCTATCCCCTGGGGATAGTTCGCAGCGCATGGAGGGCGGCGAAGCACTGCAGCAGCCGCCCTCCATGTAGGGTCACTTCCTGCGCTTCGTTTCCTTCGGTGCCGCTGGTTCCTGGGTGGCCTGGGGCTTCGGCTCTGCCTCCTGTGGCTTCGGGCTGAGGGTCACGGACTCGATGCGGTACGGCAGGATGCCGACACTGCGCGCGTTGACCTGCCAAGTCTCACGCGGCTGATCTTCGTTGTCCGTCCAGGGGTCGCGCTCCATGCGGCCGACGACCAGCACCCGCATACCCTTCTGGTAGAGCTGCTGCCAGCGGTCGGCGTCGTGGTGCCAGAGTTCCACCGGCGCCCAGAAGCCGCCACGGTCCTCGAACTCGCCGCCTTTGGTGGGAACGGGGTTGTCGAAGTACACGTTCAGCCGGAGCAGCCGGCGAGGATCGTCGTTGCCGTTGGGGAATTCGCGGTACTCGGGAGGCGAGCCGATGTTGCCCTCGCCGATGAATTGTGTGCTCATGTTGATATCTCCGTGGTGGTTGAAATACCCGTGCCTCGTCGGCGCCGGGCGCGTGCTGGGATGTCTGGCGCAATCACCGATCACGCATTGCGGGTGGGGTGGACTTGAGCCGGCGCAGGTAGGCGTCGTCCGCCTCGGCCGCCTTGCTGGCGCATTCCTGCGCCTGCCTGCCCAAGGTGTGCAGCAGGCTGATCTGCATGTTCAGCGTGATGCGCTGCAACTCGATCACGTGCAGATCGGTCAGCAGGTTGACCGGCGTGCTAGTGCTGGCGACCAGCTCCTGCCACAGGGCCACGCCCATGGCCGATCGGTCGTGTCTGCGCCAGCGAAGAAAGGTCGTGCCTGCGCCAGTGGTCTGCTGGGCCAGCTCGACGGGAAGCAGGTGGAAGGGATGCCCGCACGCCTGTGGCAGCACCTGTCGCTGCGCCAGGGCAATCAACTCGTCGCGCATGGCGAAGCACTGGCTGGCCCAGGCCTCGAAGTCCCCTTTACCTTTAAAAGGCTTTAAAAGGCCTTTTAGAGAGGCCGCGTGTTCCAGCCGCATGAAGGCTGGCTGTTCCAGACCACGGAAGTAGCGAGGTTCGCGGTTCGGGTCGCTCATGCCTGTTCGTCCTCGCCAGTGCTGGCCTCGGCCGGATCGGCGGCAGTGCCTTCGTCGCTGGGAGGTGCGGCTGCGGCAGCGCTATCACTGCGCTGTTGCAGGCCGCGGCGCACGACGGGCGGCGCAAACTTCGAGCGGCGAGCGCCTTCGAGCACGTCCTGCGGCAGGTCGCCGAACTTCTCCAGCGCCGCCCGCGCTGCGGCGTTCTTGGCCGCGAAGTCGTCGCGGGTGCATCCCGAGTAGCGGTACTGCTGGGCCAGGCTGAACAGGCTGCGCAGCGTGTGAGCGCCTTCGTTGAGCCAGCGCTCCAATGTCGAGCGATCGATCAGTGCGGTGTGATGGGCGAGGATCAGCTTGCGGGCGATGTCGTCATAGTCGGCCAGGAGATAGACCGCGGCAAAGCCGAGCTGCGCGTTCACGAACAAGGGGAGCTTCACCGGTTGCACGTTGAGGTTCTCGCCCAGGCTCAACGCCGCAGGCACGCCGGCCAATGCCTGGTCCACCTGCTCGCGCAGCGATTGCAACGTGGTCTTGGCCTGGTCGAGCTTTTCCTCGATGCGCAACATCCACCAGTCGCTGTACGGGTCGTCCTGTTCCGAGCCGCGCTTCATCTTGTTCATCACGGCGATGTAGCCGTTCAGGCCGACGATGCCGGGTCGCCCCTCGGCGGCGGCGCGGCCATGCCAGATGCGCGAGGCGTGGTGGGTGTGAAGCGTCAGCGACATCGCGCTGCGCAAAGAGCCGAGATTGAGTTGCAGAGGTTCGTTGGTTGCCATGGTGTCCGCTCGCTTGGGAAAAGGAGCGGTCAGGATCGGCACGCAGCGGAAGGCAGTCAGTCAACAAACCGAAATGAACTGGTCCCCGGTTGTCGTCGTGGTGGCGGCCCGCAATGCGAGCTATCCCCAGGGGATAGCTCCATCAAACGCCACAGAGCGCTGCTCGCGCAGATGGTGGGGCGCTCATGAAACGGACGCCACTGCAGCTCCGTGGACAGAAGCACCCAGCCTGTGCCTGTCGGTGTTACGCCTTGCATCACATCTATCCCCAGGGGATAGCTCTACTGACGGCCATGGGCGTCTGCTTCACGCCCTTGTCGCTCGTCGCGCTCAGCTACTGCGCAGAAGGTCGCGCAGCCGGTCGATGTGCTGCCGGGCTACCTCGGGCGGAACCACATTGCGCGGTGGCTCAGGCGGTGCATCTCGTGCAGGGGCAGGTGGCGGTGCTGACCCAGCTTGCTTGGCCCATGCGTTGAACTCGCCACGGATGGCACGTTGGATGATGCCGAACAGGTAGCCTGCCGGGTTGCGGATGGTGCTGCCACGACAGCGATCCGCCCATTCGTCCAGCACAGCCTGGCGTAGCGGGGCATCGACCTGCTGCAATGCCACCATGGCGCCGGCCTGCTGTTCATCTTTCAAGCCGAGAAAGCGATCAGGCAAACGAACTCCCGGCATCGCGCGCGCCTGCCCACGCTCACGCGCGGTAGTACGTACTTCATTAATACGACTACTACGTACAGTACGGTCCTGCTTCGGATTCCGAAGAGCGCCGTCTGCTGCATGTTTCGGCCCTACTTCGGAATCCGAAGAGGGCCGATCAGAATTCCGAAGAAGGCTCGGCGCCCCTTCTTCGGAATCGTGAACCGTGTCCTCCTGTGGATAACTCTCCTGCGACCCAATGCCTTGGCTTGCGAGGCGTTCGGCAAGGACCTGCAGCCGCGAGGGCAGCATGCGGCCAGACAGCAGCGGGTCTTCGGCGATCTCATTGAGCGTGTGCAAGCCCACGACCTGAACGGCCCTGGCCGAATGGCCCAGGGCTTGGCTGACGAGCTGCAGGTAGTCCGGGTCAAGCTGCATCGCCTCGAACGGGGTCAGGGGCTCATCGTGCAGGACGTAGAGGTTGCCGAGGATGCGCCCGGTCTTGGGGTCGCGCCTGCGGCGCACGAGACTCAACCAGCGCGTCAGGCGCAACAGCGTCAGCGCCCGTGCCACGGTCTCGTGGGAGGCCTGTCCGGCGCAGGGCATTGACGCGAGCCACGGGCGAAGTTGCTCATACGTCGGAAACGCCGTGACGCCATCCTCGTTGAGCATCATCCGGAAGACTTGCCAGGCATTGCGTTCCAGCGGCGTCAGGCGTCGGTCGAGGAACAGCCGTCGCGGCACGCTCTCGTGCCGATTTCCACTGAACAGGAAACCGTCGCCGGTTGCAGACACAGGAGACGTCGCGGATGCGAAGGCGGGAGCCGGCGCGGGTGGGCGAGGTTTCGGTGCAAGGTCTTTCAGCGCGCTGTCGAACAGATCAGCGAGGGCGACCGGGCCTTGACGTGGTGATCGTGGTGCAGCGTCGTCCACGGCCATGATTCAACCCAATCCCTGATCGATCCAGTTCTTGATCGCAGCCCAGACCACCGACAGCGGCAGTTCCATGCCTTCGGCGAGGTCCATTGCTGCGTCAAGAACCGAGGTCTCATCCTCCAGCTCGACATTCCTGCTGTTGGTCACGGCCTTCCAGCGCCGCCACAGCTCGGTGTCCTGCTCCTCGTCCAGAACCGGATGGCGCCCCTTGCGTTTGGGCAGGCCGAGAACTTCGCGCCGTAGCGCGACTTCCTGATGCGTCAACCCATAGAAACGGCTCACCATTTCCGTGCTGGCGCCCAGGCGCAGCATGCGATCGACGGTGGCGATCTCCTTCTCCACGTCCTGCGCCTGTTTGAGCAATCGCCGGAGCACCTCCCGGTTCACGGAGACAGAGCACCAGGAGACGTTGGCATTGGCCAGTACGCTGATCAGCGCCGGATGCTTGAGCGCATCCAACTCTTCCTCGCCGAATCCCATCGCCTTGCAGCGACGCAGTTGCCCGTTTCGCAGGTCGTAGAGCGCCTGCGCGATGACGGCCTGGTTGAGTGGGTTCGGTGCGGACATGCTGGTCTCCCTCGCTCAGGTCCCAGGACCGACAGCGCCGGGCTCCAGATCCAACAGGCGCCGGGCCAGTCGCAGCAGCCGGAACAGCTTGACCAGCGCGGTGTCGCTCAATCGCTGCGCCCCGTCGTCATGACGTTGGCCATGGCCGTGCAACACCGTTGGCAGGTCGGCGGCGAGTTGCCTGCTGTCCAAGCCGACGCTGGCTGGCTGCTGACCGGCCAGGGAAACCAGCAGCCCGAGCACGGCGCGGCCCAGTGGAGACGAAGCCTGAGTCGGGGCACGACACGCGAACCCGATGCCGTCAGGTCGATCCTCGACGCACTCGTCCAGGTCGGCCTCGCCCGCGATCTCGCGCGCGAACTGCGCGATGTGGATGCGCAACCGGTCAGGCGTGTCGAGGCCAGGGTCGATATGCCAGATGTCCGAGATGGGATAGAGGCCACCAGCCTGCACGGGTATCGACTGCAATACGTTGGCCGAGAAGTCGGGTGGCAGCGCATCGCCCAACTGGTCGGCGACCATGCGCTGGATGGACTGGAGCCGCTCCGTCGTGGGTGCCGGGGAGATGATGTGCTCGGCAAGCAGATCGCCAGCCGCTGCCGCAGGGCTCGCCGTGGATGCCTCGCTCGGGGCCGCATTGTTTTCGCGCCTTGCAGGTACGGCCTCGGAATGGCCTGCGGGAGGTGCTGGTGTAGCGGGGGACGGTGCCGGTTCGATCGGCGGCCGTGCGATGCGCCCAGGCTCAGGCAATGCCGGCGGCGCCGAAGGCGGGGTTGGGTCGCTGACCAGGGCGCGATGACGGCTCTCGGATTCGGTCAGGTCCAGGGCGAGCAGATCGTAGTCAATGCCCAGCAGCTCGGACATCTGACCGATCAACTCGTCCTGTACACGCTGCGGTGAGAACTCGTCCGCCTGGGCGTCGAACTGCGACAGCACCTCCTGAAAGAAGCTGTCGAAGTCCAGCGACAGGGAATGGCCCTTGGCATAGTGCTCCCACGTGCGCTCGCTGGCCTTGCGCATGACTGACAGCCGCTCGACCTGGTGGCGGCCGAGGCCCCCATATAGGACGGTCGGGATCGCGGGCAGCAGGTAGCGCACCGCGTCAGCCATGCGGCTGATGTGCGACTGCTGGACCGGGAAGCCGTCGGCGGCCAGGCGGCGGGCCAACTCGGACTGGCTCAGGGTGGTTCCGCTTTCTTCTTCATAGAACTCGCGCGCCTTCTCGACGCCCAGGGCGCGCTCGATGAAAGTGAGGCCGCCGCGCAGTTCGTTCTCGGCGAGGTGCCCGGTCAGAGCGACGATCTCTCCGCGCGCAGGCCACGGCCGGAACAGGCACGATATGCGGAAAAAGCGTTCGTCCTTCGTTTCCGCCCAGAGTTCACGCAGGATCGCCAGCCTGGTGTTGCCACCGTTGCGGATGATGTAGTGCGCGTCGCCTGGACGGCGTGTGATGGCTGGCGCCGCATCCAGGCCGCGCTCTCGAATTGAAGCCTTGATTTCATCGTAGGCCGAGTTGCGCTTTTTGCGGGGGTCGTGGTCGTAGGGCCGCAACTGGTCCAGTGTCACGACCATCGGCGTGTCGGCGATGGGGTCACTCAGGGCCGTGGCCGATGGGCCGCTGCGCTCGAACCCGGCGGCAAGCAGCTTGCCGGCCATGTCCTGGGAGGTCATCTCAGCCATGGCCGCATCCCTCGGCGTTGGAGGCCCGGGCCATGCGCTCGGCTCGACGAATTTGCGCACGGGCGTTGAGATCCGCCCGGTGGTCGCTCGCTGTCGAGCTGGTGTAGATGGCGGCGCAGCCGGCCTTGGTGAACTTGAGGTGTCCGCCACCTGTGCGCTTCACGTGCCAGCCTTCGCTCACAGCAAACTCGATCAGGGCGCGCAGCCGCTTGTGGCCACGGGCCAATTCATGTGCGTTCGCCATGGGACCTCCCGGTGTCAATACGTGGAGGACGGCCGGACACGTGGACAAATTTGTCTTGCCATTGAGGGAACAATTCGCCAGCGAGCGTGCGCACGGTGTCGAGCGCTGCGGGCGCAACTCTGCCCGGTGGCTGGCGATGCTCGACTCGATGCACCGGCAGGCCACGGGTCGCGGCGCGCGGATAGGCCTCGATCGCCGGCACGTCAGTGTCGAGCACGCGGATGCCGGCATGATCCTGGAACAGGTCCCGAAGAGCCTTCTGGATCAGCCGCGCATTGGCGGATACGGGATGGACGCGATTGATGAGCAGGTGCAGCGGCGGTGGCTCGATGCCGAGGTGTCGGTATGGCGCGATGTCTTCCAGCAACTGCATGGTGCCGCGCCGCAGCTCGCGGGCCGCGAGGATTTCCGGGGTCACGGGCGACAGCGCCAAGTCAGAGGCGAGCACCGCCATCTCCAACAGCACCGAGCGTGCACCCTGGGTGTCGATCAGCACCAGGTCATAAAGTGGCGCCAGCGCCGGCAGCAGGTGCCGCAGTCTCAGGCGTCCGTCTGGCGCGTGCAGTAGCAACGTGTTCAGTTCACCCCGGTGGTCGTTCGAGAGCACCAGGTCCAGGCCCGCGATGATGGTGCGGGACACCAACTGATCGAGGGCACGTTCGTTGAACGCCAGCAACTCATAGATACCGCCGGGAGCGCGGTGTGCCAGTTCGTAATAGGAGGACAAGGTCGGCTGCACGTCGAGATCGAGCAGCAGCACACGCAGCCCTGCGTCCGCGGCGAGGCCGCCGAGGTTGGCGGCCGTGGTCGTCTTGCCGACGCCACCTTTCGTTGAAATGATGGATACGACCTGCATGGCGCTCTCCGTTTGGCGATGGGAAAATCGAGGGGGGAGCGGGTCAGGTCCGGTTGTTGAGGCGTTCGGCGATCCACTGGTCGATCTCGACCGAATCCCAGCCCACGGCGCGCACGCCGAGGCGCAGCGCCTGTGGAAACTGGCGCTTTTTCATCAGGTTGTAGATGTGGGCGCGTTTGAAGCCGGACTTCGCTTCAACTTCATCGAGCCGCAGGATGCGGCGCTCGTGCGGTGGCAGTACAGGTACTTGCGACATGGCGGTCACTCCTGAACGCTTAGTGGCGTTTGTTGGCGTGACCTCTATTCAATAGACATGGCTGCGGAAAAACATTGCAAATGCAATCTCCGCGACTGCACATACAAGATGGAAGAATTCACGCGGCTGCGCTACGGACATTCTTCCTGGCATTGGCGAACTTGCCGTTCAAGGTTCGCTCCGTGATGCCCATGGTGCCGCCATAGTGGGCGAGCAATGCGGTGACGATGGCCTCCTGTGTCTTGAAGCTGGAGTACGGCACGCCGGATGGGGATTGGCTCAGCATCAGCGTCAGCATGCCGCCGATGATGTTGAGGTATGTGGTTTCCGCTCGATCACTGATCACGCTCTGCTTGGGAGCCAGCAGTACGGCGGACTGTTTGAGCAAGACTTCGTGTTGCTGTTGCAGTTCGCGCATCTCGCGTCGGCTATGGTCCAGCGCGGCTTGCAGAGCCAGCCGTTCCAGCAGGATTGCCTGTCCTGTCTCGATGGTGATGAAGGGATGCACCATGCGCTCGCCGCGACTGAACAGAAATCCCGGCCGATGCTCGGGATAGTGGGTGCGCATCCACCGCTTCAGATCGACATGGCGGACGGTCAGATCGAGTGAACTCACCAGATCTGGGTCATTAAGTGTGATCCCGTTCTTGCCGAAGGGCAGTTCGGCGTTGAGGATACCGTCGTAGATGCGTTCCGAGTACAGCCGACACTCGTTCCATCGCGGGCAGTCCAACATCTGCGGCAGACAACGCGGTGATGCGATCGATGCGACGATCATCGCTTCGTACCGCAACAACCCAGCCCACCGTATGGCAGCTTCGATGGGACGATAGAACACCTTTGATAGTGGTGGCTCCTTGTGCATGTTTTCGTCTCCTTTCGGAAGCGCTACATCACCGGCTCCTTTCTTGCCCCACCAAGGGGCTGTTTTTTCGTTATGCCTGTGGCTGATGCCTGGGGCGATGCCCTGGAACATGGACGGAAGAGATCATGGCACCCGTCACAGGTGGTTCTCTCTTGCTCGATATGCAAGAATTGACCAGTTGCCGGCCCGTCGAGTAATAAAGGAAGAAGCACGCTCGACAATTGCGCTCACGGTGCCAGCGTCATGGGGTGCGTCAAGCACATCAAGACCGATTCGATATGGTCTGATATCCCCACGGTTTCACAAGGCGCAGGGGATTGCATCCGCTGCTCCACGTCCAGAGGGACGTAGAGAAATCCGCGCATGTCATGCTCGTTTCGGCATCCTGATATATCGACATAGCATCGAGCGAAGATGCGCTGTGGCTAGTTTGAGGCTGTTGTGCGTCGCTCCGACTCGGTCGTCAGCCGACCAGGCGATGTGAACATACGCCCCCATCTCTCCTCGCTCGCCGCGTGACCTTCGCCACGAGCAACCTTGAGCTGTGGTCCACACGGCATCCACCCAAGCGCGGTCTCAACTCTCGATGCTGTTGCCATTTCTGACGCAAGGAGACCAGGTTGTGCCAACGGCGCGGCAGTGGTGGGCCTCTGGTAGCGACGTGTTCTGCGTCCGTGGCGAGAGAATGGAATGGCAGTCCTTGGACGTTGATGGAAGTTGGTGGATGAACTTTGTTGACGAGGAAAAAAAACAAGGCTAGAATTCAGGCCTTCGCTGCTCACCACAGCGGAGAAATTGATTGGGAAACAGAGACTTAGCGCTCTAGTGCATGACTCGTTTCCCGCTCCAAAATTTGGAAATGCTGCTTCGGCAGGGTTTCAAACGAAGTTCCAGGTCCCCTTCGTCTAGTGGCCTAGGACACCGCCCTTTCACGGCGGTAACAGGGGTTCGAGTCCCCTAGGGGACGCCACTTCAAGTTGTACCGCGGGAATAGCTCAGTTGGTAGAGCACGACCTTGCCAAGGTCGGGGTCGCGAGTTCGAGTCTCGTTTCCCGCTCCAAATAAACGAAAACGCCGCTCAATCGAGCGGCGTTTTCGTTTCTGTCGTTTGTACAGGCACAAACAAAAGGCCCGCACGGTAAACCGGCGGGCCTTTTGTTTATTGGCCGATCAGTGCTTGGCGCCGTCGGTGGGCAGGGCCAGCAGCTGTTTTTCCTGGTTCCAGTCGAACGGCTCGTCGTTCTCTTCAGCTTCGAAGCGACGCTCGTCGAGGGCCTGGTAGAGGGCGATTTCCTCGTCCGGCATGAAGTGCAGGCAGTCGCCACCGAAGAACCACAGCAGGTCACGTGGTACCAGATGGGCGATCTGCGGGTAGCGGTGAAACACCTGGCTGATCAGGTCCTGGCCGAGGTACTGGCTGGATACCGGGTCGCTCGGCAGTTCGGCGAGCAGCTCATCGTAGCGCTCGAGGAACAGGGCATGACTGTCGTCGAGCACCTGTTCGGCTTCGCCCAGGGCGACGAGGATGCCGCGCAGGTGGTTGAGCAGGGCGAGGTGGTGTTCGAGATGGCTGGCCATGGTGCAGGTTCCTGAAGGGTAAAACGGGCGCAGGAGTATAGAGTTCCTGGCGCCCGCTGTCCTGCATAGCTGGCTTTCGTGGGAGGGGGCTTTCGGCTCGGGCATCCTGCTTCGCTCTACCTCCTGCATCCCTGCAGTCGTAGCCGCGCCGCAAGAAACTCGCGGCTAAAAGCCCCTCCCACAAGCGGTTCGACTCAGCGCACCTTGCCGCGGCTCAGCTTGAGCTCTTCCTTGGCGAAGTCGTCGACGTCGATCACCCGACGCCGTGCCGCTTCGGCGGCTTGCAGGCGCTGGCCCTGTTCGCCGTCGAGGATGCCGGCAGCGATCGCCGCCTCGATGGCGTCCTGGCCCGGAGCCGGTTGCAGGCTGCCATCCTTGAGCGCCTGGTGCAGACGCTTGCGCGCATCCTGGCTGGCTTGCACCAGGTTCAGCGCATGTTGCAGAGCACCTACTGAATCCTGATCGGCCTGCGGGCGGTAGCAGCCTTCCAGTACCGATTCCAGCGCCGGGTCGCCGGCCTGGCGGCCAATGATCGCGGCCACTTCGGCGTCCAGTGCGTCGCTCGGGCCGTGATGGCGGCGACCCAGCGGGAACACCAGCACTTTCAGCAGGCAGCCGAACAGGCGGTTGGGGAAGTTACTCAGCAGGTCATCGAGTGCCTGCTCGGCGTGGTAAAGGTTTTCCTCCATGGCCCAGCGCAGCAGCGGTCTGACGGATTCCTGATAGTCCAGATCGTGGTAGCGCTTGAGTGCCGCTGAGCCCAGGTAGAGATAGCTGAGCACATCACCCAGGCGCGCAGACAGGCGCTCGCGGCGTTTCAGGTCGCCGCCGAGCAACATCATGCTGCTGTCGGCGCACAGGGCGAAGGCCGCGGCCAGGCGGTTGAGGGCGCGGTAGTAGGGCTGGCTGAGGTCGTCGCCCGGCACCGTGCCCAGGCGGTTCAGGGTGAGGCCGAGAAGGAAGCTGCTAGCGGCGTTGCCGACGGCGAAACCGATATGGCTCATCAGCAGCGTGTCGAACTCGGACAGTGCCTGATCCTTGTCCTCGCGGTCGGCCAGGGCCATCTCCTTGAGCACGTAGGGATGGCAGCGGATGGCGCCCTGGCCGAAGATCATCAGGTTGCGCGAAAGGATGTTGGCGCCCTCGACGGTGATGAAGATCGGCGCGCCCTGCCAGGAGCGGGCCAGGTAGTTGTTCGGGCCCATGATGATGCCCTTGCCGCCGTGCACGTCCATGGCGTGGCCGATGCACTCGCGACCGCGCTCGGTGAGGTGGTACTTGAGGATTGCCGACAGCACCGAGGGTTTCTCGCCCAGGTCGACAGCGTTGGCGGTGAGGATACGCGCGCTGTCCATCAGCCAGGCATTGCCGCCGATGCGCGCCAGGGCTTCCTGGATGCCTTCGAAGGCCGCCAGCGGTACGTTGAACTGTTCACGTAGCTGCGCGTATTGACCGGTGACCAGGCTGGTGAACTTGGCCGCGCCGGTGCCGACTGCCGGCAGCGAGATGGAGCGGCCCACCGACAGGCAGTTCATCAGCATCATCCAGCCCTTGCCGAGATACTCCTGGCCGCCGATCAGGTAGTCGAGCGGAATAAATACGTCCTTGCCCGAGTTCGGCCCGTTCATGAAGGCCGCGCCCAGCGGCAGGTGGCGGCGGCCGATTTCCACGCCGGGGGTATCGGTGGGGATCAGCGCCAGGCTGATGCCTAGCAGCCTGTCGGACTTTTCCCCTCGCCGGTAGAATTGCGCATCGCTCCTGGAACCTGACTGTATGAGCCGCTTTCGACCGATAAACCGCGAAATCGACTACTTGCTCCCGCCGTCGGTGCAGGACTGGCTGCCCGAGTCACATTTGGCGCGCTACGTGGTGGAGGTCGTAGAGGGCCTGGATCTGTCGAAGCTGGAGAGCGTCTATGCGGGCCGTGGCAGCGCTGCCTACCATCCGGCTATGTTGCTGTCGTTGCTGATCTACGGCT
>NZ_VRYE01000027.1 GCF_008041835.1 Ectopseudomonas mendocina | reverse complement strand
GCCAACCTAGGCACCGGTTACCCATACCCGTGCCCGCCCTCGCAGATCACCTACCGCAACAACAACCTGGCTGACGGCTTGCGCTTTGCGGTCGGTATCATGGACCCGGTGGACACCAACGACGACAGCGCCACCGGCAAGGCCTACCAGGAAAATCCGCGCTTCGAATCGGAAGTCAGTTACCAGGTCGCCCTAGCAGCCTGTCGGACTTGAATTCATAAATGGACAGAGCGCGACAAAGACAAAGCGAATTGCCCACTATTTGAGCGTTTTTAACCGGTTGTTGCCCTGAATTTCCTGAATTCGAGCGGATTCAGCCTCTGTTCACGCATTTTGAACGGAATGCGGGCGCAACGTGGCCATGCGTTTCAAGTTCCACGCCAGGCACACCAGGGTCCATTCGTTCTGGACATTCGCCAGACCGCGCAGCAGGAACTGACGGAAGCCCATCACCGACTTGATGATTCCGAATACCGGTTCCACCGTCTGCTTGCGCTGCCCATAGGCCGCGCGCCCGGCCTTGGTCTTGAGTCGGTGCTTCATTTTGTCGACCGGACTGGTCGGCTCCGATGACGCTGCCGGCTCTTCGAAACGCTCGCGCCAGTGCCGATGGTGGGCGTCGCGGCCCACGGCAATCAGGGGCTCGATCCTGGCGGCCTCGCAGGCTTCGACATTCTTCTCGCTGAAGTAGCCGCTATCGGCCAGGAATTTCTCCGGCTGGTTCAGCTCCTCGGGAAGCGCTTGAAGCTTGGCCAGCATCGGTACGACCTGTTCCTTGTCGTTGCCCGCCTGGGTCACATGCGGCGCCATGACCAACATGGATTCGCTATCGACCAGCGCTTGGGCGTTGTAGCACTGCTCGAAGCCGCCACCAGCCACCTTCATGATGCGCGACTCTTCGTCGGTCAGGTTGATCTGGTCGTCCGGGCGCGGGCCCACCTGCGGCGGCTTCGGCGGTTTGCCTCCAGGCTTCTTGCCGTTGGCCTTTTCCTTGGCCTCGCGCTTGTCCAGCTTGGCTTGATACTCGGCCTGCTCGCGCTCGAGGCGTTCCTTGGCCCGCGCTTCGATCTTGGTCTTGGCTTCTGCTATGGCGGCCAGGCGGTCTTCGCGCCGCTTGATCTCGTCGGGCAGACTGACCCCGTCGGGGAGGTCGCTCTGATCGGCCGCTTCTGCCAGCTTGAGCATCTCCTGGACCTCGGCCTTTAGCTGGGCCTCGATCTTCTCGGCGTGAGCATAGGACAGGGCGCTGTGCCGCGAGGCATTGGCGTGGATCTTGGTGCCGTCCAGACTGACCGTGCCAAAACGCGAGACTTGGTTCTCGCGCGCGATTTGCAGTACCTGCACAAAGGTCGCGGCGAACTGCTCTCCGTGGCGACGGCGGAAGCTGGCCAGGGTGTCGTGATCCGGGTGCTGGTCGCAGGCGATAAACCGGAACGCCAGGGAGTCATAGCTGGCTCGCTCGATCTTGCGGCTTGAATACGCACCCGTGGCATAGCCGTAGATCAGCAACGACAGCAACATAGCCGGATGGTAGGCAGCGCTGCCACGGCCCGCATAGACGCTCTCCAGCTTCGACAGATCCAGGCCCTCTACGACCTCCACCACGTAGCGCGCCAAATGTGACTCGGGCAGCCAGTCCTGCACCGACGGCGGGAGCAAGTAGTCGATTTCGCGGTTTATCGGTCGAAAGCGGCTCATACAGTCAGGTTCCAGGAGCGATGCGCAATTCTACCGGCGAGGGGAAAAGTCCGACAGGCTGCTAGGCCTCAGCTCGCCTATACTGCCTGACACAACATTTCGGAGCTGCCATGACGGTTTCCGCT
Organism: Ectopseudomonas mendocina; assembly: GCF_008041835.1. Taxonomy (GTDB): domain Bacteria; phylum Pseudomonadota; class Gammaproteobacteria; order Pseudomonadales; family Pseudomonadaceae; genus Aquipseudomonas. Next base: position 172 of record NZ_VRYE01000027.1, on the reverse strand, counting down.
GCGACCACGGCCGACCTTGCCGACCTCACCCGCCTGTTCGCCGGCTATCTGCGTTTCTATCAGGTGCCGCGGGCTGACGCGGATATCGCCGCCTTTCTCGGTGCGCGTCTACAGCACGTTGATGCGCAACTGTTCATCGCCCGTGACGGGCAGGGCACTGCGCAGGGTTTCG
>NZ_VRYE01000026.1 GCF_008041835.1 Ectopseudomonas mendocina | reverse complement strand
GGATTTGCGGAAATCGACGGGCTTTGGGTAGAGATAGACCTTCTGCACCTTGGCGTCGGGACGCATCATGACGGAGCTCCACGGGAAAAATGGGGAGCCCAGCATCCGGGAACGGACAGGTCAGTTGAAGGTGGGGTTTATGGAGCGGTTACCAAAAGAAAACCGGCAGACGCCGGTTTTCTCATGGGGTTTGATCGCCGCGCAGGGGCTTACTGATCGAACTCGTCCCAGCCGCCCATTTCCTTCCAGCGGTTGACGATGCCGCAGAACAGCTCGGCGGTTTTCTCGGTGTCGTAACGGGCCGAGTGCGCTTCCTTGCCGTCGAATTCGATGCCCGCTGCCTGGCAGGCCTTGGCCAGCACGGTCTGGCCGTAGGCGAGGCCGGCCAGGGTGGCGGTGTCGAAGCTGGAGAAGGGGTGGAAGGGATTGCGCTTGATGCCGCAGCGCGCCACCGCAGCGTTGAGGAAACCCAGGTCGAAGCTGCTGTTGTGGCCGACCAGGATCGCGCGCTTGCAGCCGGCCGATTTGATCGACTTGCGCAGGCCCTTGAAGATTTCACCCAGCGCGTGTTCTTCGCTTACCGCCATGCGCAGCGGGTGGTCGAGCTTGATACCGGTGAACTCCAGCGCCGCCGCTTCGATATTGGCGCCCTCGAAGGGCTCGACGCGGAAGAAGTGGGTATGGTCCGGGTAGAGAAAGCCACTCTCGTCCATGGCAATGGTGGTCGCGGCGATTTCCAGCAGGGCGTCGGTGGCGCTGTTGAAACCACCGGTTTCCACGTCCACCACAACCGGCAGATAACCGCGAAAGCGCGCCGCCATGGGCGTGCGCGGACCGGACGGCAGGCTGGGTTCGAGTTCGTCGTCGTAGTTGTCTTCGCTCACGCCTGAGCCTCCAGCAATTTCCAGCGCAGGGTTTCGCCGGCGCGCAGCGGCACCACGCTGTTGTCGCCCAGCGGCAGGGTGGCCGGTACGGTCCATTCCTCGCGCACCAGGGTGATGCTGTCGCTGTTACGTGGCATGCCGTAGAAGTCAGGGCCATGGAAGCTGGCGAAGGCTTCCAGCTTGTCCAGCGCGCCGCGCTGTTCGAAAGCTTCGGCATACAGCTCGATGGCCGCAAAGGCGGTGTAGCAGCCGGCGCAGCCGCAGGCGGCTTCCTTGGCGTGTTTGGCATGTGGCGCCGAGTCGGTGCCGAGGAAGAACTTGGCGTTGCCGCTGGTGGCGGCGTCGAGCAGGGCTTCCTGGTGCACGTTGCGCTTGAGGATCGGCAGGCAATAGAAGTGCGGGCGAATGCCGCCCACCAGCATGTGGTTGCGGTTGTACAGCAGGTGATGGGCGGTGATGGTGGCGCCGACTTTGGCCGAGGCCGCCTCGACGAACTGCACCGCGTCACGGGTGGTGATGTGCTCGAACACCACTTTCAGTGTCGGGAAACGTTCGACCACGCGAGTCAGGTGCTCATCGATGAAAGCCTTCTCGCGGTCGAACACGTCGATCTCGGCGCGGGTCACTTCGCCATGCACCAGCAGCAGCATGCCAACTTCGGCCATGGCTTCCAGCGCCGGGAAGATTTTGTCGATGCTGGTCACGCCCGAGTCGGAGTTGGTGGTGGCACCGGCCGGGTAGAGCTTGGCGGCATGCACGAAACCGCTGGCCTTGGCCGCGCGTACGTCTTCGGGGCTGGTGTTGTCGGTGAGGTAAAGCACCATCAGCGGCTCGAAGCGGCTGCCAGCCGGGCGCGCAGCGAGAATGCGCTGGCGATAGGCGTCGGCCTCGGCGGCGTTGCGTACCGGCGGTACCAGGTTGGGCATGATGATGGCGCGGCCGAAGGTGCGCGCGGCATCGCCGACGGTATGTGGCAGCACCGCGCCATCGCGCAGGTGGATGTGCCAGTCATCGGGACGCAGAAGAGTCAGACGGTCGGACATGGAGGCTTCCAGGCGGGTAAAACGTGGCCGCATGGTACCTGAAAAGCGCCTGCTCGCGCTCGCGCCTGCGTGACAATCGCACGCAGGGGGTTAAGTTTTCGCGCACCTGACCGATACCCCTTGGGAGTGCCGTGAACCGCCGTGGAGCCTGTCGTGCGTGCGTCCAATTTCCTTCTGATCAGCCTGCTGGCAGGCATGCCTCTATGCATGCCTGCGCATGCCATCAGCTTCCAGACCCGGCTGGAGAAGGTGGAGTGGACGGTGGAGGGCGATCAGTTCGAATGCCGCCTGAGCCAGCCGATCAGCAACTTTGGCAGCGGCGAGTTCGTGCGCCGCGCGGGTGAACAAGTCACCTTCCGCCTCAAGGCCCGTGAGCGCTGGATGGGCGCGGGTTCGGCGACCTTGCTGGCGGCTGCGGCGCCCTGGCAGCCGGGACGCGGTGATATCAATCTGGGTGTGGTCAGTGTTGGTAACGGCGAGGTGCCGTTCAACAGCTCGCAGGAGCAGGGTGCACGCCTGCTCACCGGTCTGCTGGAAGGGCGCAGCCCGGTGGTGCGCCATCGCACGCTCAATGGCGGCGACAATCTGGAAGTGCGGTTGCTGCCGGTGAAGTTTCACAAGGCCTATGACGATTACCAGGCGTGCACTGCCAAGCTGCTGCCGGTCAATTTCGATCAAATTCGCCAGGCGCAGATAGGCTTTCCCGGTGGCGGCATCGATCTCGACCCAATGGCCAAGGCCAAGCTCGATATCATCCTCGACTTCGTCAAGGCTGACCCGAGCATCAACAGCTTTCAGATCGACGGTCACGCCGACAACAGCGGCAATCGCCTGACCAACCGTGACCTCTCGCGTCGTCGTGCCCTGGCGGTGCAGGAGTATCTGGTGGCCGGCGGCATACCGGTCGAGCAGATCACTGTGCGTTTTCATGGCGAGCGTTACCCGCTGGTGCCGAACACCAGCGACGCCAATCGCGCCAAGAATCGCCGTGCGACCCTGCGTCTGGAACGTGTGCCAGCGGCAGAAGTGCCACAACAGAGTGCGCCTGCCCCGGCCACCACGCCGGTTGACCCACCCGGAAGCAGCCCGTCCTGAATCCAGTCGTCGTCGCTTGCGCAGCGCTGTGTGTCGCGCCCCTGTAAATTGCGGCGCGAGGCCAGTAGAATCACGGGTTTTACCGTACAACCCGTGGAGTGATGGCATGGCGGACGTCAAAAAGGTAGTTCTGGCCTATTCCGGTGGCCTGGACACCTCGGTGATCCTCAAGTGGCTGCAAGATACCTACAACTGTGAAGTGGTGACCTTCACCGCCGATCTCGGTCAGGGCGAGGAGGTCGAGCCGGCCCGCGCCAAGGCCCAGGCCCTGGGCGTCAAGGAAATCTACATCGACGACCTGCGTGAAGAATTCGTCCGCGACTTCGTCTACCCGATGTTCCGTGCCAACACCGTCTACGAAGGCGAGTACCTGCTGGGTACCTCCATCGCCCGTCCGCTGATCGCCAAGCGCCTGATCGAGATCGCCAACGAGACTGGCGCCGACGCCATCTCCCACGGCGCCACCGGCAAGGGCAATGACCAGGTGCGTTTCGAGCTGGGCGCCTATGCGCTCAAGCCAGGCGTCAAAGTCATCGCTCCGTGGCGCGAGTGGGATCTGCTGTCGCGCGAGAAGCTGATGGACTACGCCGAGAAGCACGCCATCCCGATCGAGCGCCACGGCAAGAAGAAGTCGCCGTACTCCATGGATGCCAACCTGCTGCACATCTCCTATGAAGGCGGTGTGCTGGAAGACACCTGGACCGAGCACGAAGAAGACATGTGGCGTTGGACCAAGTCGCCGGAAGCGGCGCCGGACACCCCGACCTACATCGAGCTGACCTACAAGGCCGGTGACATCGTCGCCATCGACGGCAAGGCCATGACCCCGGCCCAGGTGCTGGCCGAGCTGAATCGCATCGGTGGCGAGAACGGCATCGGCCGTCTGGACATCGTCGAGAACCGTTTCGTTGGCATGAAGTCCCGCGGCTGCTACGAAACCCCCGGCGGCACCATCATGCTCAAGGCCCACCGCGCCATCGAGTCGATCACTCTCGACCGCGAAGTCGCTCACCTGAAAGACGAGCTGATGCCGAAATACGCCAGCCTGATCTACAACGGTTTCTGGTGGAGCCCGGAGCGTCTGATGCTGCAGCAGATGATCGACGCTTCCCAAGCCAACGTGAACGGTGTGGTGCGCCTGAAGCTGTACAAGGGCAACGTCATCGTCACCGGGCGCAAGTCCGACGATTCGCTGTTCGACGCCAACATCGCGACCTTCGAGGAAGATGGCGGCGCTTACAACCAGCAGGACGCGGCGGGCTTCATCAAGCTCAACGCCCTGCGCATGCGCATCGCTGCCGGCAAGGGCCGCAAGCTGGTCTGATCGACCGCTTCAGCCTGCCAACGAACCCCGGCCTTGTGCCGGGGTTCGTCGTTTCAGGTCTGTCAATTTCGACGCTCAAACAAAAGCCCCGGCTTGCGGGGCTCTTGTAGAAGGCAGCGGCTCTCAGATATCGAAGTCGTATTCGGCCAGCTGTTTGTGCAGGCGTCGTTCTTCGAGGAAGTTGTCGATGATGCGGCGCTTGGTCAGGTTGGTCTTGGCGACTTCCACCGCAGGCTCGGCATCGTCTGCATCGTCCGCGACAAAGTCTTCGTCCAGCTCGAGGTCTTCTTTGTCTGTGCTCATTTCTTCCACTCCAGGCCATTTACTGGGGCCAATGGCGCACCTTATAGCGGCAAAAATTGAGCGGGTAAAAAAGATTTTTTCAATCAGAGGATCGCCAGATTCTATGGTCGATCAATCGTCGGAAGTTTTCGCCTTGTACTCGCACAGATCTTCGATGCGGCAGGCGCCACAGCGCGGTTTGCGTGCGGTACAGACGTAGCGCCCATGCAGGATCAGCCAGTGGTGGGCGTCGAGCAGATAATCCTTGGGCACGAACTTGAGCAGCTTCTTCTCCACCTCGACCACGTTCTTGCCCGGCGCAATGCCGGTGCGGTTGCTGACGCGGAAGATGTGCGTGTCCACGGCCATGGCGAGCTGGCGAAACGCGGTGTTGAGCACCACGTTGGCAGTCTTGCGGCCGACGCCGGGCAGGGCTTCGAGGTCCTCGCGGTTGTCCGGTACCTGACTGCCGTGTTTCTCGATGAGAATGCGGCACGCCTCGATGACGTTCTTCGCCTTGCTGTTGTACAGGCCGATGGTCTTGATGTACTCGGAGAGTCCTTCGACGCCCAGGGCGTAGATGGCCTCCGGCGTATTGGCCACCGGAAACAGCTTGGCCGTGGCCTTGTTGACGCTGACGTCGGTGGCCTGGGCCGATAGCGTCACCGCCACCAGCAGCTCGAACGGCGTGCTGTAGGCCAGCTCGGTCTTTGGCTCGGGATTGTCCTCGTGCAGGCGACGGAAGATTTCCAGGCGTTTGGCGGCGTTCATTCGATGACTCCGGTCACTCGAACGCGGCGGCTTTGTACAGGGGCTTCGGGCGCGGTGGCCTTGGCCCGTTCCGCGGCGATCTGGTCGATGCGGTTCTTGCCGGCGATCAGCAGGCCCAGAACGATAAAGGCGCCCGGAGGCAGGATGGCCAGCAAAAAGCCCTTGTAATCCTGCACCAAGGTAAGTTTCCACTCGGCGGCAATCGGCCCGAACAATAGGTGCATATTGGCGAACAGAGCGCCGGTGCCGAGCAGCTCGCGAATGGCGCCGATCAACACCAGCACCACGCCGAAGCCCAGGCCCATCATCAGCCCGTCGTAGGCGGCGCGGGCCGGGTCGTGTTTGGCGGCAAAGCCATCGGCGCGGCCGAGGATCACGCAGTTGGTGGTGATCAGCGGGATGAAGATGCCGAGGATCTGGTACAGCTCGTAGGTATAGGCCTGCATCAGCAGCTCGATGCAGGTGGTCAGTGCGGCGATGATCATGACGAAGGCCGGCAGGCGCACGGCAGTGTTGACCACCCCACGCACCAGTGACACGGCGGTGTTGGAGCATACCAGCACCACGGCGCTGGCCAGGGCCAGGCCGAGGGCGTTGACCGTGGAGTTACTGACTCCCAGCAGCGGGCAGAGGCCAAGCAGTTGCACCAGCGCTGGGTTGTTCTTCCACAGGCCGTTGAGGGTGATGTCGCGATAGCTGCTCATTGCTCGTCCTCCGCCAGACCCAGCAACTGGGCGCGGTGCGTGTCGAAGTAGCGCAGGGCGCCATGCACGGCCTTAACCACGGCGCGTGGGGTGATGGTGGCGCCGGCGAACTGGTCGAACTCGCCACGATCCTTCTTCACCGCCCAGCCGTCTTCATTGGGGTCGTTCAGGGATTTACCCTCGAAGCTGCGCACCCAGTCGCTCTTGGCCAGTTCGATCTTGTCACCCAGCCCCGGTGTTTCCTTATGGCTGAGCACGCGTACGCCGGCCAGACTGCCGTCGGCGAAGATGCCCACCAGCAGGTGGATGGCACCGCTGTAGCCGTCCGGTGCGGTCACCGGCAGGATCAGCGCACTGGGCTGGTCGCCTTTCAATGCCAGGTAGGCCGACTGCGGGCTGCGGTGGCCCAGCTCGGCGGCGTTGAGCTCGATGCGGTTATCCAGCAGGTGATTGTCGTAGCTGCCGGCCGGCAGGATTTCCGCCAGGGCACGTACCTGCGCTTCGCGTTCGGCCTTGGCGATGCGCTCGGCAGTGCCCTGCTGCAGCAGGGCGACGGTGCCCACGGTGCCGATGGCGAACAGGCCAAGTACCAGGGCGTTCTTCAGCATCGAGCGGCTGATTTCCGGCAGCATGCTCATTCTCCCAGCTTGAAGCCACTATTGGGCTTGCGGTGGCCGTAGCTGCGCGGCCGGGTGTAGTAGTCGATGGTCGGCGCTGCGAGGTTCATCAGCAGCACGGCGAAGGCCACCGCGTCCGGGTAGCCGCCCCAGGCGCGGATCACGTAGACCAGCACGCCGACGCCGATGCCGAACACCAGACGCCCGCGATTGCTGGTAGCGCCGGAAACCGGGTCGGTGACGATGAAGAAGGCGCCGAGCATGGTCGCCCCGGTCAGCAGGTGAAACAGCGGCGAACCGTTGGAATCCGAGCCGCTGCCGTTCCAGAACAGCAGGCTCATGACGAACAGCGCGGCGAGCATGCCCAGCGGCGCGTGCCAGGTGATCAGGCGCTTGTGCAGCAGGTACAGGCCGCCAGCGAGGAAGGCCAGATTGACCGCCTCGCTGCCGGCGCCGCCGAAGTGACCGAAGGCTGCATTGCTGGCGCGCAGCTCGTCGATGGTCAGGCTCTTGTTCACCTTCAGGGCATCCAGCGCGGTGGCCTGGGCCCAGCCATCGGGCAGGCTGGCGATGCCGAGTATGTGCTTGAGACCATCCATCGCGGCAACGCCGTGCGGGGCCGGCCAACTGGTCATCTCCACCGGGAAGGAGATCAGCACCACCACGTAGCCAACCATGGCCGGGTTGAACGGGTTCTGCCCAAGCCCGCCATAGAGCTGCTTGCCGAAGCCGATGGCGAAGCCGCAGGCGATCAGGGTCAGCCACCAGGGCGAGTAGGGCGGCAGGGCCAGGGCCAGCAGCACGGCGGTGACCAGGGCGCTGTAGTCCTTGAGGAAGAAGGCGATCGGGCGTTTACGTGCCGCCAGCAATGCAGCCTCGAAGCTTAGGGCGCAGAGGCTGGCCCAGAGCAGGTTGAACAGGGTGCCGGCGCCGAACAGCCAGGTCAGGGCGAGAATGCCCGGCACGGTGGCCAGCAGCACCTGCAACATGACCTGCTGGGTACGGTTGCTGCCCGTGGCGTGGGGCGATGTGATGCGGGGCAGGGCCATCGGCGCTCCGGTGATTCTATTGCTGCGTTCCTGATGATCGCAGCGGTGTTCATTCCCCGGATTGCATCCGGGCTACGGTTGTCTGTGCCGCCCGGATGCTCCGACGCGACGGGGTATCTTTTGTAGCCCGGATGCAATCCGGGACGATCATTACGGTTGGTATTCGGCCAGCTTGCGTTCGGCTTCGGCCAGGCGGTTACGCGCCTGTTCCAGCGCCTCGCCAGCGGCGCTCTCGTCACGCTCCAGCTTGCGCAGGTCGGCGCGGGCGAAGGCCACCTCGGTCTTCAGCGCCTTGAATTTTTCGTCCACGCCGGGGCGTTCGGTGCGCACCAGCTCCGGCGCCGGCTTGCCCGAGGCCGCCTCGGCTGCATGCAGAGCCTGTTCGGCGGCGGCCAGCGCGGCGCGCAGCGGCTGCAGGGCGGCTTCGTCAGCGCCGGCTTTCTCGGCCTTCTTCAGCTCGGCGCGTTTCATCGCCAACTCGACCTTGGCCTTTTTCAAGGCGTCGTCGCCGGCTGGTTTGGCCGCGGGGGCTGGTGTCTGGCTTTCCATATAGGCCAGGGCTTTCTCGGCTTCTTCCAACTGCTGACGCAGGCGGGCGAGTTCGGCTTGCTGCTCGTCGTCCGGGCTTTCGAGCTTTTCCAGCTTGCGCAGTTGCGCCTTGAGCATGGCGGCTTCGATTTTGGCCTTTTTCAGCGCTTCGTCACCGGCAGGTTTGGGCTCCGGTGCCGGTGCTGTCGCCTGGGCATCGGCCAGTGACTTTTGTGCCGCTTCGGCGGCGGCGCGCAGCTCGGCGACCTGTGCCTGCAGTTCGGGCGTGTCGTGGGCGGCCAGCTGTTTCTCGGCCTTCTTCAGTGCGACCTGGGCCATGCTGGCTTCGATCTTGAGCTTCTTCAGCGTTTCATCGGCTGGCGCCGCCGCTGCGACGGGGGCTTCGGCTTGTGCGGCCTTGGCGCGGGCGGCTTTCTCGGCACGGGCCTTGCGCTCGGCTTCCTTCTGCTCCTCGGCGCGGCGCAGGCGTTCCTGGCGTTGCTCGAAGCGCTGTTTGGAGTGCTCGGCCTTAAGCTGTTTCTGTTCCAGCTCGCGAATTTCCGCCTTGGCCGCGCGGTAGTACTGCACCAGCGGAATGCTGGATGGGCAGACGTAGGCGCAGGCGCCGCACTCGATGCAGTCGAACAGGTTGTGCGCCTTGAGCTGTTCGTGCTCCTGGCCGAGGGCGAAGAAGTGCAGTTGCTGCGGCAACAGGCTGGCCGGACAGGCCTCGGCGCATTCGCCACAGCGGATGCAGGGCATGGCCGGCGGTGGCGGCGGCAGCTCGGCAGCGGTGCTGGCCAGCAGGCAGTTGCTGGTCTTGATCAGCGGCACGTCCAGCGAGGGCAGGGTAAAGCCCATCATCGGTCCGCCCATGATCAGGCGATTGAGTTTGCTGGTGTCCAGTCCGGCGAACGCCAGCAGCTCGCCCACCGGTGTGCCGATCAGCGCCTCGACATTGCCGGGCCGTGCCAGCGCTTCGCCGGTCAGCGTGGTAATGCGTGAGATCAACGGCTTGCCCAACAGCACGGCGTCGTGGATGGCCACGCAGGTACCGACGTTCTGGCAGAGAATGCCGATATCGGCCGGTAGGCCGCCGCTGGGCACCTCGACACCGGTGAGAATCTGAATCAGCTGCTTCTCGCCGCCGGAGGGGTACTTGGTGGGGAACACCCGCACCTGGTAGTCATGCCCGGCGCAGGCGGCGCGCACGGCGGCGATGGCCTCGGGCTTGTTGTCCTCGATGCCGATCAGCACCTGATCGGGCTGGATCAACTGCACCAGGATATCGATGCCGGAAACCAGCTCGTCGGCGCGCTCGCGCATCAGCAGGTCGTCAGCGGTGATATAGGGCTCGCACTCGGTGCCGTTGATGATCAGCGTGTGGATCTTCTGCGTCGGCCGCGCAGTCAGTTTCACCGCGGTAGGGAAGCCGGCGCCGCCCAGGCCGTTGATACCAGCCTCGCGAATCAGCGCTAGCAGCTCGGCAGACTCCATATGCCGGTAGTCGGCATGGGACGTCAGTTCGACCCACTCGTCCAGGCCGTCGCTGTCGATGACGATGGCCGGTGCCAGCATGCCGGAGACGTGCGGGTAGGGCTGCGGGCCGATAAAGCTGACGGTGCCGGAAGTCGGGGCATGCAGCGGCGCGCTGACGAAGCCGTTGGCCTCGGCGATCTTCTGCCCCTTGAGTACCCGCTCACCGACCACCACGCAGGGCTCGGCGACCGTACCGATATGCTGGCCGAGCGGCAAGACCAGGCGCTTGGGCAGCGGCGCCTGCTGGATCGGCGTGCTGTTGGACAGCTCCTTGCGCTCGGCTGGATGAATGCCACCCGGGATATCCCAGATCTTTTCCTGCGCGCTCATGCCGCCTGCTCCCGGTCGCTGGCGATCAACTGGCCGGGCGCCAGCGGCTTGTCCCATTTCCAGCTCTGTACGGTGCTACCGACTTCGATCATGTCGATGCAGTCCACCGGGCAGGGCTCGACGCACAGGTCGCAGCCGGTGCATTCGCTGGCGATCACCGTGTGCATCTGCCGCGCCGCGCCGACGATGGCGTCTACCGGGCAGGCCTGGATGCATTTGGTGCAGCCGATGCATTCGGCTTCGCGGATATACGCGACCATCTGCGGCTTCTCGCCTTCCACTGCGTCCAGCGGCTCGGGTTCGACGTCGAGCAGATCGGCCAGCGCCTGGATGGTCGCCTCGCCACCAGGCGGGCACTTGTTGATCTTGTCACCGCCAGCGATCGCCTCGGCGTAGGGCTTGCAGCCGGGGTAGCCGCACTGGCCGCACTGGGTTTGCGGCAGCAAGGCGTTGATCTGTTCGGCAATGGGGTCACCCTCGACCTTGAAGCGCACGGCAGCAAAACCGAGGATGGCACCGGCGATCAGGCACAGCGCGAGCAGGGCGAGGACGGCGACCAGCACCAGGCTCATAGCTTGATCAACCCGGTAAAGCCCATGAACGCCAGCGACATCAGGCCCGCGGTGATCATGCCGATGGCCGCACCCTGGAAGGATTTCGGTACGTCGGCGATGGCGATGCGCTCACGCATGGCGGCGAACAGCACCAGCACCAGGGAGAAGCCCAGGCCGGCGGCGAAACCATTGGCGGTGGCGGTGATGAAGGTGAACTCGGCCTTGTTGGCGTTGAGCAGGGCAACGCCCAAGACGATGCAGTTGGTGGTGATCAGCGGCAGGAAAATGCCCAGCACGCGATAGAGCAGCGGGCTGGTCTTGTTCACCACCATCTCGGTGAACTGCACCACCACGGCGATCACCAGGATGAAGCTGATGGTGCGCAGAAATTCCAGGTCCAGCGGCTTGAGCACGTACTGCTGCACCAGGTAACTGCACATGGCGGCCAGGGTCAGCACGAAGGTGGTCGCCAGGGACAGGCCGATAGCGGTTTCGATCTTCTTCGACACGCCCATGAACGGGCACAGGCCGAGAAACTGCACCAGCACGAAGTTATTGACCAGGATGGCGCTGACCATGATCAGGACGAGTTCGGTCATCGGGTTGCCGTCGAGTGCGCAAAGGCCATAGGAAAAGGGCGCCTATTATCGGGAACCGCGTAGATGCAAACAAGCCGGCATTGGCCTAATGCCAGTCAGTTAAGCGTCGCCGCTGCGAATACGTAGGAGCGGCGCCCCGCCGCGAACCAGGGCGATGCGCAATTGAAAAGCTTCGCCCCGAGGCGGGGCTCCTACGAAAGGCCGCTTTGGCAATCTTATCTGATCGGCATTAGGCATTGGCCGGCTTGTTCGACAGCGATAAGCCTAGCGTGTGCTTACTTGACGCGCTGACCCGGTTTGGCGCCGCTGTCCGGGCTGAGCAGGTAGATTTCCTCACCACCGGGGCCGGCCGCCAGGACCATGCCTTCGCTGATGCCGAACTTCATCTTGCGCGGCGCCAGATTGGCGACGTACAGGGTCAGGCGACCTTCCAGCTGGCTCGGGTCCGGGTAGGCGGACTTGATGCCGGAGAACACGTTGCGCTTCTCGTCGCCGATGTCCAGCGACAGGCGCAGCAGCTTGTCGGCGCCTTCGACGAACTCGCACTTCTCGATCAGGGCAATACGCAGGTCGACGGCGGCGAAGGCGTCGAAGTTGATCTCGGCAGCCAGCGGATCCTTGGCCAGTTCACCGTTGCCTTGAGGCTTGGGCGCTTCGGCGGCCAGGTCTTCCTTGGAGGCTTCGATCATGACTTCGATTTTGGCCGGCTCGATGCGGGTTAGCAGCGGGTTGAACGGGTTCAACTGATGGTTGGCCAGTGGCAGTGCCAGGTCGGCCCAGGTTTGCGGCTGCACGTTGAGGAAGGCTTCGGCCTCGGCGGCCAGCTTCGGCAGCACGGGTTTCAACATAATCACCAACTGGCGGAACAGATTGATACCCAGGGCGCAGATAGCCTGCACTTCGGCCTGCTTGCCCTCGACCTTGTTCAGCGCCCAGGGCGCCTTGTCGGCGATCCAGGCGTTGGCGCGGTCGGCCAGGGCCATGATCTCGCGCATGGCGCGGGAGAAGTCGCGCGCCTCGTAAGCCTCGGCAATGCTCGGTGCAGCGGCCTGGAAGGCGTCCCACAGCTCCGGTTCCGGGTTGGCCGCAACCAGCAGGCCATTGTTGCCCTTGTGGATGAAACCCGCGCAGCGGCTGGCGATGTTGACCACCTTGCCGACCAGGTCGGAGTTGACCTTCTGCACGAAGTCTTCGAGGTTCAGGTCCAGATCGTCCACGCCACGGCCCAGCTTGGAGGCGTAGTAGTAGCGCAGGTATTCCGGGTTCAGGTGATCAAGGTAGGTGCGGGCCTTGATGAAGGTGCCGCGCGATTTGGACATCTTCTGCCCGTTGACCGTCAGGTAGCCGTGCACATTGACGGCGGTCGGCTTGCGGTAGCCCGCGCCTTCGAGCATGGCCGGCCAGAACAGAGCGTGGAAATTGACGATGTCCTTGCCGATGAAGTGGTACAGCTCGGCAGTGGAGTCCTTGCCCCAGAATGCATCGAAATCCAGCTCCGGGCGTTTGCTGCAGAGGTTCTTGAAGCTGGCCATGTAGCCGATCGGCGCGTCCAGCCAGACGTAGAAGTATTTGCCTGGCTCGCCGGGAATCTCGAAGCCGAAGTAGGGCGCATCGCGGCTGATGTCCCACTCCTGCAGACCACCATCGAGCCATTCGGCGATCTTGTTGGCCACTGCGTCCTGCAACGCACCGGAGCGCGTCCATTGCTTGAGCATGGCCTCGAAGTCCGGCAGCTTGAAGAAGAAGTGCTGCGATTCCTTGAGCACCGGCACGGCACCGGAGATGGCCGAGCGCGGATTCTTCAGCTCGGTCGGTGCATAGGTGGCGCCGCATTTCTCGCAGTTATCGCCGTACTGGTCTTCGGCCGCGCATTTCGGGCAGGTGCCTTTGATGAAACGGTCGGCGAGGAACATGCCCTTCTCGGGGTCGAAGTACTGGGTCACGGCGCGGGTGGCAATATGGCCCTTTTCGCGCAGCGCCAGGTAAATGGACGCGGACAGCTCGCGGTTTTCCTCGGAGTGGGTCGAGTGGTAATTGTCGAAGTTCACACTGAAATCGGCGAAATCGGCGGTGTGCTCGGCCTGTACGTTGGCAATCAGCTGCTCCGGTGTAATGCCTTCCTTCTCGGCGCGCAGCATGATCGCCGAGCCGTGGGCATCGTCGGCGCAGACATAGATCGCCTGGTTGCCACGCAGTTTCTGGTAGCGCACCCACATGTCGGTCTGCACGTACTCGAGCATGTGGCCGAGGTGGATGGAGCCGTTGGCATAGGGGAGGGCGCTGGTAACGAGAATCTTGCGGGCTTCGGTCATGGTGATCGGCTGCACGGGGGAAACGAAAGAAGTCGGCAACTATAAAGGAAGCTGCAAGCTGCAAGCTACAAACCGCAGGCAAAAGCGCATCCGTAGCGACCCTTGGTGGCGGTGTAAGGCGTGAAACGGATCGCTGCTGTTAAGATGCTTGCCTGTTTTCTCGCTGCCTTCTGGAGTTCTTGCATGAGTGCCGTCACCCGCGAAGCGGTCGAAGCCTGTCTGCGTCAGTTCACCGACCCTCATCTCGATCAGGATCCGGTCAGTGCCGGTTGCCTGCGTGAGGTCGATATTCAGGGCGCGCGCGTCGCCGTACGCCTGGAGCTGGGCTACGCCGCCGGCCTGTTCAAGAACGGTTGGGCGCAGATGCTGCAGATGGCGCTGGAGAACCTCGATGCTGTCGACAGTGCGCAGGTAAAGGTCGACTGCGTAATCGACTCGCACCAGGGCCAGGCGCAGGTGCCGGCCCTGGCCGGGGTGAAGAACGTGATCGCCGTGGCCTCTGGCAAGGGCGGCGTGGGCAAATCCACCACCGCAGCCAACCTGGCGCTGGCGCTGGCCCGCGAGGGCGCGCGTGTGGGCATTCTCGACGCCGATATCTACGGCCCCAGCCAGGGAATCATGTTCGGTATCGCCGAGGGCACGAGGCCGGAGGTGCGCGAGCAGAAATGGTTCGTGCCGCTCGAAGCCCATGGCGTGCAGGTGATGTCCATGGCCTTTCTCACCGACGACAACACGCCGATGGTCTGGCGCGGGCCGATGGTCAGCGGCGCGCTGCTGCAACTGATCACCCAGACCGCCTGGAACGACCTCGATTACCTGGTGGTGGACATGCCGCCGGGTACCGGCGACATTCAGCTGACCTTGGCGCAGAAGGTGCCGGTGGCCGGCAGCGTGATCGTCACCACGCCGCAGGACCTGGCGCTGCTCGATGCCAAGAAAGGCGTGGAGATGTTCCGCAAGGTGCATATCCCGGTGCTGGGCGTGGTCGAGAACATGGCGGTGCACATCTGCTCCAACTGCGGCCATGCCGAGCATCTGTTCGGCGAAGGCGGTGGCGAGAAACTGGCGGCGCAGTACGGTGTCGAGTTGCTGGCCTCGTTACCGCTGTCGATGGCCATTCGCATGCAGGCCGATGACGGCAAGCCGACCACGGTGGCTGACCCGGAAAGCCAGATCGCCATGATCTATCAGGATTTGGCGCGCAAGGTCGGTGCGCGTATTGCCCAGGCTGGCAAGCCGGTCATGCCCAGTATCGAGATCAGTGAGGACTGACAGGGCGGGAGAGGGTCATGCAGGCGACTCGGTCCGGACTTGGCTTTCCAATTACCCTGCGGCGTGGGCATCCTGCGCAGCTCTACCACCCTGCTCAGTTCAAGCACCGGCGGATCGAATCTGTAGGAGCGGCGCCCCGCCGCGAATCAGGGCGGCGCAAATTTGAAAAGCTTCGCCCCGGGGCGGGGCTCCTACGGAAAGCTACTTTGGAGCGGCTTCGGCCGCGAATTTAGCGGATAAATCCGCTCCTGTAAGGTGTGCAGACGCCCACAAAAAACCCCGCACTAGGCGGGGCTCTTTTCAAGCAGGGTAGCGCAGGTTAGATAACCTGAACTTCCTCAGCCTGCATGCCTTTCTGACCACGGGTGGCCACGAAGGAAACTTGCTGGCCTTCTTTCAGGCTCTTGAAACCATCGCTCTGGATGGCTTTGAAGTGTACGAAGAGGTCGTCACCGGATTGCGGGGTGATGAAGCCGTAGCCTTTCTCATCGTTGAACCACTTAACGGTGCCAGTCTGACGATTGGACATGTGATGTCTCCTAACAAAAGTAATTACAGCCCTGGAAAAGCCCAGGCCGGGACTGAGTGCAACGAGTACTAGGAGTCGGACGATGTTTGGATCGAGATCTAGGCATCAAGTAGCGATTCGCGGTGACACATGCAGCACAGTGAGGACACCATACGTGTTTTTATCGCCAAGTGCGAATGCTCGATGCAGCTTTTTTGCAAATAATGCGTTGAGGGTGCGTCGGCAATCTTTGAAGCAGGGCTTCAGCATCGGTAAGATGCGCTCACTTTTTCTTGTAACAGCCCACTCAGGACACCTCGCCATGAGCATCAAATCGGACAAGTGGATTCGCCGCATGGCCCAGGAACACGGGATGATCGAGCCGTTCGTGGAGCGCCAGGTGCGTGGTGCGGACGCCAGTCGGGTGATCTCCTACGGCGTTTCCAGCTACGGCTACGACGTGCGTTGCGCCGATGAATTCAAGGTGTTCACCAATATCCACTCGGCCATCGTCGACCCGAAGAATTTCGACGAGAAAAGCTTCGTCGACATCAAGAGCGACGTCTGCATCATCCCACCGAACTCCTTCGCCCTGGCGCGCACCGTCGAGTACTTCCGTATTCCGCGTGACGTACTGACCATCTGCCTGGGCAAGAGCACTTACGCGCGTTGCGGCATCATCGTCAACGTCACGCCGCTGGAGCCGGAGTGGGAAGGCCATGTGACCCTGGAGTTCTCCAACACTACCAACCTGCCGGCGAAGATCTACGCCCATGAAGGTGTGGCGCAGATGCTGTTCCTGCAGTCCGACGAGGCCTGTGAGGTGTCGTATCGCGATCGCGGTGGCAAGTACCAGGGGCAGACCGGTGTAACCCTGCCCAAGGCCTGATCGAACCTCCTGATACGAAGAAGCCGGGCATTGCCCGGCTTCTTCGTTTCTGCCCTCTGCGATCAAGGCACCAGCGGCAGCTCGCGCTTGTGGCGGGTGGCGTCGTAGGTGCGCACGATGGTGGCGTAGGCCTCGTCGCTGACGGTCTCGCCATGCAGGAAGGCGTCGATCTCGGCATAGGTCACGCCATGGGCTTCCTCGTCCGGTTTGCCCGGGCGTAGCTCTTCCAGATCGGCGGTCGGCGTTTTCATCACCAGATGCTGCGGTGCTCCCAGGTGTGCGGCGATGGCGCGTACCTGTTTCTTCACCAGGCCAGACAGCGGGGCCAGGTCGCAGGCGCCATCACCGAATTTGGTGAAGAAGCCCATCACTGCCTCGGCGGCATGATCGGTGCCGATCACCAGGCCGTTGTTGGCGTTGGCGATGGTGAACTGGGCGACCATGCGAATGCGTGCCTTGACGTTGCCGATCACGAAGTCGCGGCGGGCGTCGCTCAACTGTTGCAGGTGGCTGACCTGCTGGGACAGGCCGTTGACGCTGTCGGCAATGTTGACCGTGGCGTTCTCGTCGGCACGGATGAAGTTCAGCGAGGCCTGGGCGTCGTGCTCATCATGCTGGGTGTTGTGCGGCAGGCGCACGGCAATGAAGCGATAGTCGGCGTCGCCGGTCTCGGCACGCAGCTCTTCGACCGAAAGCTGAGCCAGGCGCCCGGCCGTGGTCGAGTCCACGCCGCCGCTGATGCCCAGTACCAGCACCTTGAGGCCGGACTGCTTGAGGGTGTTCTTGATGAAGGCCTTGCGCCTTTCGATTTCGGCACTCAAGGCTGCGTCGTCGGCGAACGGCGGCACCACGTCGAGGGCGGCGGCGATTTCGGCTTGGCGGTTGCTCATGTCTGGCTCCTCACTGGGTCACGCGAAACACGTGTTTCAGGTAATGGACGAAGTTCTCGTCGCGGCATTGGGTCTTGCCGGGGGTATCGGAAATCTTCGCTACCGGTTGACCGTTGCAGGCGATCATTTTGATCACGATATTCATCGGCTCGACGCCGGGGATGTCGCAGGTCAGGTTGGTTCCGACCCCGAAGCTTACGTGGATTCGCCCGGAAAGTGCACGGTAGAGCCGCAGCGACTTGGGCAGGTCGAGTCCGTCGGAGAACACCAGGGTCTTGCTCATCGGATCGATGCCCAGTTTCTCGTAGTGGGCGATG
Source organism: Ectopseudomonas mendocina (assembly GCF_008041835.1). Lineage (GTDB taxonomy): Bacteria > Pseudomonadota > Gammaproteobacteria > Pseudomonadales > Pseudomonadaceae > Aquipseudomonas. The sequence continues at coordinate 113,440 of NZ_VRYE01000026.1, read as the reverse complement.
GCCTTTTCCGCCCACACCAGCGGGTCGCCGGAGTCGTGGCGCAGGCCGTCGAACAGCTTGGCGAAGTACAGATCGAAGTCGGCCAGGAAGGCATCCATGTTGATGCAGTCGGTCAGGGCGATGCCGAGCAGGCCACGGTATTCGCGCACCCAGCAGTCGAGCGCGGCGATCTGGCTGTCGATCAGCCGTGGGCCGAGCTGCTGGTGCGCCATCAGCCACTCGTGGGCCATGGTGCCGATGGGCTTTAGGTCGAACTCGCGTGCCAGGTGCACGTTGCTGGTGCCGACGAAGCGCCCGGGGAAATCGCGCTTGAGTATATGCACCGCCTGCTCCTGCACGCGGTAGGAGAAGCGCCGGCGGGTACCGAAGTCGGCAAGCTGAAAACTTGCCAGTTCGCTTGGCGAAGCCTCGGCCTTGAGCCAGTCGAGCTTCTCGTACAGGCGCTCGGCGGCCTGCTCCAGCAGCACCTCGCGGTAGCGATAGCGGTTGCGCACCTCGCTGACGATGGCCAGCAGCGGCACCTCGAACAGAATCACATGCAGCCAGGGGCCACGCAGGCGAATGCTCAGTTGGCCGTCTTCGATACTGCTGTGCACGTAGCGCAGGTTGAAGCGGAACAGGCTGAGAAAGCGGATGAAGTCCGGCTTGATGAAGGGGATGCGTTCGAGAAAGGCCAGTTGATCCACGCTCAGGCTCAGATCGCTCAAGCGCTCGATCTGGTAGCGGATTTCTGCCAGATAGGGCGTCAGGTCCTCGCGGCTGCGGCAGCGAAACTCCCATTCCACTTCGGCATTGGGGTAGTTGTGCAGCACGGCCTGCATCATGGTCAGCTTGTACAGGTCGGTATCCAGCAGGTTCTGCACGATGCGCTCGGCGAAAATGCTCTCGCTCATGGCTGATGCTCCTTGGTGAGGGCGCTGTCCAGCTCATCCAGGCTGGCGGTCAGCAGAATGCCCTGTTCGCGCATGGCGCTGCAGGCGGTTGCAGCCGTTTCACTGGCAATCGCGCGGCAGGCTGGCAGATGGACGATCACCTCGAAACCGGCGCGGCGCAACTGCAGGGCAGTGGTCTTGACGCAGTAATCCAGGGCCAGACCGCCGACCAATACAAGGTCGACGCCATTTTGCCGAAGAAATTCGATCACGCCCGTGCTGCGCTTCTCGGCCAGGTCGTGATAGCAGGCGCCATAGGGGTGCAGATCCGGCTCTACGCCTTTCCACACGAAGTAGTCGTAATCCAGCGGTGCCGGCAGACCCTCGAGCAATTCAAAGCCTGGCGTACCGGGGACGCAATGGCTGACCCAGGTCAGATCGGCGTTGGCCAGCGGCAGGGGGCACAGCATTTCATCGTGCGTGTCGACGACCCAGGCCGCCTGCGGGCTATGGGCATCCTTGCTGCCGATGCGTAGCTCGGCGCGTGCAGCCAGTTGGTTCAGCGCCGGGACGATGGCATCGCCTTCGGGCACCGGCAACTCGTTGGGGCACAGCGGAGTAAAGCCTTTCTGGGCGTCGACGTCGAAGCTGGCGATCTTCATGCGGTGCTCCTTTGCGTGGCTAAGCGACTACATATTCCATCTGGTGAAATATGTAGTCAAGCGCTTTTGCCAATTCATGCGTGAAAGAAGGCGAATTATTGGTCAAGATGAAATAAGTACATGAAGACGCGGGGGAAGGATGAGTGCACTGGAGGTACTGGCCGGGGTGGATATTGTCGCCCTGCGCCTGAGCGAGGAGGGCGCGCTGCAGGTACTGCTGCTGCGCCGCCAGCGCGAACCCTTTATAGGTCAATGGGCGCTGCCGGGGGTGCTGGTCAACGGTCGTTGCGCCGATGCCAGCCTGGATGCTGCCGCTGCTCGTGCGCTGGCGGACAAGGCGCGCCTGCAACCGCAGTATCTGGAGCAGGTGACCACGGTGGGCAACGGCGTGCGTGATCCGCGTGGCTGGTCGCTGAGCACCTGCTACCTGGCACTGCTAGCGCCTGACGTCGTGCCGCAGGATGAAAATCTGAAGTTCGTCGAGTTGGCCGCCGTCACTTCCGGGCAGCAGGCCTTGCCATTCGACCATACGCAACTGGTGCGTCTGGCCGCCGAGCGTCTGCGTGGCAAGTCGGTGTACAGCTCGCTGCCGCTTTACCTGCTGGCAGCGCGCTTTACCGTGACCGAAGCGCTGATGGCGTTCCAGGCGTGCCTGGGTGAGCCGGTGCAGCACACCACGTTGCGCGGCAGGCTGGAGCGGATGAAAGCGCAGGGCTGGATCAGTGATACCGGCGAGAAGAATTATCCGAAGATGGGGCGGCCACAAAATCTGCTGGCGCATAGCCCGCACGCGGGGGAGGCCTTTATCTTCGACCGCAGCCTGCTGGCTTAGGGGCTGTTGCCGTTTCGCGCACGGCAGCAGCCTCTCTGAATCGCAGGCAAAAAAATAGGCGCCAGAGGCGCCAGGGGAGCATTTCAATCGATGCATAGACTCTGAGACTGCTGCGTCCGGAAAGTTCCATGCAGTGATGGAAAAAAGCCATCTTTTTTCTTCAGACAAAAGAAAAGGCGCCAGGGGCGCAATGCCGATCAGATAAGCTTGCCAAAGCGGTCTTTCGTAGGAGCCCCGCCCCGGGGCGAAGCTTTTCAATCGCGTATCGCCCTGGTTCGCGGCGGGGCGCCGCTCCTACCCATTGGCAGCGTCGACGCTTAACTGACAGACATTAGCCAGGGGCGCCTTAAAACGATGATCTATGGAGTAAGTCGGTTAGTCAGAGTGCGGCGCTGAGGAAAAGGTTCAGCGCCGCCCGACGAACGGTCATCATTTGGCCGGCATCAGCAGCAGGCGCTGGTTGCCGTAGACCTTGTCCAGATTCTCCGCTTTGAACGGGAAGCTCATGTAGCCGCCTTTGAGCCATGCTTCGATGCCATCGGCGTAGTGTGGGCTGGCGGGGTTGCCGGACTGGCCCGAGCTGTTGACGCCAATCAGCGGTTCGTCGGCGGCGAAATCCACCACGATACGCATGGCCGGGATCAGGAAAGTATTGAAGTCCTGGCCCCAGGCATAGGCGGAAACATTCAGCGTGCTGTGATCGCCGCCTGCCGGGTAGGGGCCGCGGTCCAGATAGCCTTTCAGGGCGTTGATGCTGCTGCGTTGGCTGGCGCTCATGTAAGGGGCCATGCGCGTGGTGTCGGTTACCCACTCATAGGTGTGCAGCTTGCCCCATTGCCAGTTGCGACGCTCGGCGCCCAATCGACTTTCCAACAGCTCGATGCTGGCGGCCAGGCTGCGCGCGAGGATGGTCGGCTTGTCTTCCTGCTCTGGCGTGCGGATGTCGTTCCAGAACGGGCTGTCGGCACGCCCAAGCAGGTGATCGGCCTGCGCCGAGTAGGAGGTGTTGGCGGTTTGCACCAGTGCCTGCCAGGCTGGGCTGGAGTCCGGGCCCAGCTCGTCGAGGAAGATCTGCCGTGCGCTTTCATGCAGGAAGGCGCCGTAGATGGCGGCATCCGCCGAGCTGGCGGCAAGCTTGCCGTCGAACGCCAGCAGGCGCTTCAGGGCTTCATCGGCACGTGCGCGCTGGCCAGCCGGTAGGGCCGCGATGGCCTGACGCAGCGAGTCGTGCATGGCCGGGTCATTGAACATGGCCTGCAGTTTGGCGACGAAGGGCGAGGTCTGGTCGTACTGCATGGCGATCATGCTGCGGCCATCGTGACGGCCATTGCCGGCCAGCTCGGCGATGCGTTCGGCGCGTTCCGGGTAGTACCAGGAGCTGGACAGTTGCATGCCGTAACCGGGCGGCACGCTGCGTTCGTTGGCGGTGCCCAGCCAGCCTTGCGGCGGGTCCTGATCGTAAGGGTGCAGCATCGGGTCGGCGAAGCCGTCCCAGGCGTAGCGCTCGTCCCAGCCAGGGGAGGGCAGCAGGCCACGACCTTCGCGGCGATTCGGATAGCGCCCGGTGACCTGCCAGCCGATATGATGGGCGTCGGCGAAGACGATGTTCAGCGGCATGGCGCGGATCTCCCGCGTCGCCTCGAAGGCTTGGTCCACCGACTGCGCGCGGGACAGGTCGAAGAAGGCATCGAGGCTCTGGTCGCGCTCGAACTGCGTGGTTTTCAGTGCCAGGCCGTAGCCGCTCTGCAGCGCCAGGGGCTGCAGCATATGCTTGCGTTCGCCCAGTACCGAGTTGAGCAGCGGGCCGTTGCGGGTTTCGTAAAGCGTTTCGCGGATCGGGCGCTGGCCCTTGATGAAAAAGGTTTCCTGGCGTTCCATCACCGGCAGCCATGTGCCGTTGGCCTGATACATCAGGCGGCTGCCCTCGCGCTTGATGCGCTCCAGGTAGATGTCCTGATTGTCGCCCATGACCATGGTCATGCCCCAGGCCAGCTTGCCGTTATAGCCGGCCACAATGGCCGGCACACCGGCCAGCGAGATGCCCGCAGCCTGGTACTTGGGCGAGCGGATCTGCACGAAATTCCATAGCGAAGGCATGCTCAGCGGCAGGTGCGTGTCGTTGGCCAGCAGGCTCTTGCCGCCGCGGCTGCGCTGCGGGGCGATGGCCCAGTTGTTCGAGGCGGCAACGCCGAGCATGTGCTGCTCGGCGATCTGCGCTGCAGTGCGGGAAATCGCCTGCAGGCCCGGCAGTTGACCCTTGAGGTCGAGGCCGGCGAGTTTTTCTGCTTCAGCAAAAGGCAGCGGCTCGTCCGGGTAGATCGGCAGCAGCCAGGGTAGTTTGTCGGCGCCCACCTGCTGGGCCATGGTCAGTGCGGCGATCTCTTCCTGCAGGTTCACCGCCAGGCCGAAGTTCAGCAGGCAGAACAGCAGTACCGAGTCTTCGGGCTTCCAGTACTCGGGGCGGTAGCCGGACTCGGCCAGATCCATCGGCAGGCGGTTGCGATAGCGGAACATATAGGCGTTGACGCCACGCGAATAAACCTCGAAGAAGCGCTTCAGGCGCGGTGAGGCATCGGCGTAGAGGATTTCCGCGCTCTTTTTCAGGTTGACCGCGCGCATGAAACGGTCCATTTCCAGCACGCCAGGGCCGGCCATCTCGGCCAGGCGGCCCTGGGCCAGCAGGCGCATGCCGACCATCTGGCTGAGGCGGTCACCAGCATGCACATAACCGAGGGTAAAGAGGGCATCGTGGAAGGTGCTCGACTCGATCAGCGGCATGCCCAGGGCGTTACGCCGCACCGACGCACTTTCGGCCACGCCCTGAATGCGCTCGACGCCACGCGTGGGCGGCACGCTGTCGGCATAACGGCTGTTGAGCAGGGACTGGCAGCCGGCGAGGCTGGTCAGAGAGGCGGCAAGAGTCAGGCAGGCCAGCGCGCGCATGGCGAATTTCCTTGGTGTACGAAGGGGCGAGGCCGGTCATGAGTTGGCCGGCCACAAAGGCGCCAAGGTAATGAGGCCAGTGGAGCCTGGCAAGAGGCCTCAGACGCTCGTTTGAGGCTTCTTCAGCCCTTCATCGAGTAACCAGCGCGCGGCGCTGCGTGCGGCGGCCTTGTGCTGCAGTTCCAGCTCGTTGAAGCGTTTTTCGAAACGGCGTCGTTCGGCCTTGTCCAGAGCCTTCCAGGCTGCATGGGTAGGCACTTCGGCGGTGGCTTCGAAAAGCAGATGGAACACCTGGCAGCGGCTGTCATTGCTCAGGGCACTGTCATAGTTGTCGAGCAGCACCTTGATGCGAATGGCGCCTTCGATCAGCGGCAACTGCTCGTCGAGCAGGCTGCTGGCGAGGATACTCAGGTCGCCACCGAGACGCTGCTGGCGCTCCTGTTGCGCTTCATCACGGGCGCGCTGGGTTGCCCACACGCGGCGCCACAGGTGCCAGGCATAGGCGGCCAGCACGGCGATCAGCAGCAGGCCGCCAAGCAGGATCAGGGTCATGGTGCCCATGCGCGAGTCAGGCGCCGTGGCACTTCTTGAACTTCTTCTCGCTGCCGCATGGGCAAGGGTCGTTACGGCCGACATCCTTCAGTGCGTTGCGTACCGGCTCCTGATGGCCATGGTTGCAGTGCGGGCCATGTACATGGCCGTGATCGTGATGATCGTGATCATGGTTGCAGTCGGGGCCGTGGACGTGGGGTTGGTTGCTCATGGTGTCACTCGCACAGGTTATTCGGGGATGAAATCGCCGGGAATTATCTCGCCATTGCGCGCCATATGCACGCTACGGCCAAACATCATGCCGGTTTTTACTTCACCTCGGAGGCTGTAGCGAATGGGCACGTCGGGTTTTTCCAGTGCCTTGACGATCTGCCGGACATGACGCCAGAGGTTGGTACGTACCGGCACCTCGAAGGTGTGGTGGCCGTGGGCAGGTACGGTGAACCACTCGTTGGAATAGCCTTCGGCGAGCTGGATGCCGTTGAGCTGGACGTTATAGTCCAGCCCGCGTACCGGCAGGCTGACGCCATTGGGATTATCGATTCGAAAGCGCAGACGAAACTCCTGCTCGAGCAGTCTGGCCTTGACCACGTCAACGTTGATGAGTTGGACGTCCGGGTCCTTGAAGCTACCTGTTACCCAGGTGGAGCATCCTGTCAGACCTGAAAGCAGGCCTAAAAACATCAATAGGCTGGTAATTCTTATCATTTGCGCCTGAGAAAGCATTTCATACCCCCGTTGCGGCCCAGTGTAACAAGCAAGCGCTTGGCTGCAATGGGGTACAACCATTATTTTCAAGGCGATAGCGTGCCGGTCGCGGTCTGTCGGTAATCGATAAGGCGTGAATGAGACGCCTGCAGTGTCAGTGCAAAAGAACCTGCGCCATACTGAGCGGCGAATAGGACAGGAGTGTGACCATGAGTCGCTATGAGATCGCCTTCTCCGGGCAGCTGGTGCCGGGCGCCCAACCGGAGCTGGTCAAGGCCAATCTGGCCAAGCTGTTCCAGGCTGATGCTCAGCGTATTGCCCAGTTGTTCTCCGGGCGCCGCATCGTGATCAAGAACAACCTCGATGCGGCCGGGGCGGAGAAGTACCGGGCGACGCTGGAGCGCGCCGGTGCGCGGGTGGAGGTGGTCGATATGGACGTGCTGATCGAGGAGGTCGAGCTCGCACCGCCGCCACCTGCCGAGCCGCCTCCTGCCGTGGTGACTGCGCCTGCCGCCAGGGCCGGTCGCCTGCAGGTCGCCCCGCGCGATGAATACATGGCGGCGTTCAGCGATGTCGATGCACCGGATTTCGGCATCGCTCCGGTGGGCAGCGATCTACAGGATGCCCGGCCTGACGCGGCTGCACCGGCGGTGGACCTGTCGCAATTCACGCTGGCGCCGGTCGGCAGTGATATGGGCCAGGCCAAGTCCTCGACACCTGCGGCAGCACCGGATACCTCGCACCTGAAACTGCTGGACTGATCGTCCAGCAGGCAAGTGCCGTGAGTGGTGCAGGCAGTTACGGCGTTTTCATCTGTGATGCGCGTCAGCCGTGCAGATACGGTGCGCAGCACTTCTTGAATTTCTGCCCACCCTGGCAGGGGCAGGGATCATTGCGCCCAGCCTTCAGGGGCACTGTCGGGTCGAGGAAATACCAGCGCTCGGCTACCTGCACGAAGGCGGAGCATTCGCGATGCCGATGCTCGCCTTGTGCGTCATGCCAGCGGGCGATGAAGGTGACCTGCGCGTGCTCCGGCTTGCCGCCGAACACCTCGCCACCCTCAACTTCCAGGCCCAGCCAGGTGCTCTGGGCGCTCCAGGCGGCCATGGCCTTGCGGTCGAGCGCCTGCTGTTGAGCGGGTAGGGTGGTGGCTATCAGATAATCCACCAGGCCCAGCACATAGGCGCTGTAACGAGAACGCATCAGCCGTTCCGCGCTGGGGGCATGGGTGCCGGCATGATAATGGCCGCAGCACTGGTTCAGTGGATTGCCGCTACCACACGGACAATTGGAGTCGAGAGGGTTCATCGCTCTACCACCAGTACTTGCCGAAATTTTCCGGGTTGGCCCAGAACTTTGCGTTCAACCAGTCGGGAACTTGCTTGTAATCGAGCAGATCGTAGGTGAACAGATGCAGGGTCTGTCCCTCGCGCTGGAACTGTTCACTGGCTTGCATGGCCAGGGCGAAAAAGTCGGTTTCCTGCCAATCACCTGCCTTGAGGTCGAGCAACACGGCGACCCTGCTGGCGTTGAGGTTGCGAATGCCACCCAGTAGTTGCAGTCCTTCGCGTTTGGGTAAGTGCTCCAGACAGTCGACCAGAATTGCCAGGTCGAAGCGCTGTACGGCCAGTTCCGGCGCCAGGGGAGCAGCAGGTGCAGTGGTGATCTGACACTGCGGGTGAGCGTCGCTAAAGGCATTGACTGCGGGGAGTTCGCTTGCCCCGAGCAACAGCAGTTTCTCGGGGTTGTAGCGGGCAAGCAGTGCCGCAATGGCCTGCTGTGGAGTACGGGTGCTAAGGCTGGCGGTCATCGAACTTCCTCGAAAAGTCTGCAAAGACTAACGTGGTGTCGGTATCTGGCCTAGAGTGATGGAACATTATCCGCAGGAGCGAGCCTAGCTAGCTGGCGGATTGTACAACTCCTGTCTTTACTACTATCGAGTCGGTTATGGGCCGATGAACATTGGAGACCTAAAGTATGAGTATCACAAGGAACGCAGTACCCCTGATTCTGGCTAGTACCATGCTGACCGGCTGCGCCGGCTTGCAGAAGACCGACTGGCCCACCTGCGCGGCGGTAGGCGGTGTTGGTGGTGCTGCATTAGGGGCAATCGAAAGTTCTACCTGGGCGGGCGGTGGTGCGCTGGTAGGCGCCGGCATGGCTGCGGCCTATTGCTGGGTGCATGGCGCCGAAGCTCAGCAGGTAGCTGTCGTCGAAGAAGAGGTCATGGTCGAGGAAGTTGCCGTTGCCGAGCCGGCTGAAGCTGTCCGCGTCGAACTGGACGTCAAGTTCGACTTCGACAAGGCCCAGGTCAAGCAGGAAAGCTACGGCGATATCAAAGCGCTGGCCGACTTCATGAAACAGTATCCGCAGACCAGCACCGTGGTTGAAGGTCACACCGACTCCGTGGGCAGCGATGCCTACAACCAGGGTCTGTCCGAGCGCCGCGCCAATGCCGTTCGCGAGGTACTGGTCAACCAGTACGGTGTAGAGTCCGGCCGCGTTCAGGCGGTTGGCTATGGTGAGAGCCGTCCGGTTGCTGACAACGCCACTGCTGAAGGCCGTGCCATCAACCGCCGGGTTGAAGCTGAGGTCGAAGCTCAGCCGTAAGGCGTTCGCTCAAGCCTGGCAAGGCGTTATCCACAAAGGCCCGACCGGTTTCTACCGGCCGGGCTTTTTTGTATGTACGACTCCGGCCGCACGGGAAGGCGCGTGCCCAGGGGATGTTCTGTGGCAAGGCCTGAATGGGCCGTGTTCGAGCCTGCTTCTGGGGGTTGCGCGCGTCAAACAAAGTCATGAAAAAACTGTCGTCGCTATGGCAGTCCCGGTGGTGAGGGGGTAACGTGCAGCGCTAACTAGAAAAAGCGCTGCACGAGGGCGGGGATGAAAGCATTGTTGAGAATGGGCAAGGCGTTTGCCTTGATCTTCTGGCTGGTATTCGGGGCCGCCTTGAGCAAGCGTTTGGAGGCCCCTTTCGAACAGCTCGTTTACCTGCTGGCGGGTTTTCTGGCGTTCTTGCACGTCGCGCAGTTATGGCTGTTTTCCAGCCTTGTGGCGGCACGGGCCAACCCCTGGCTGGAGCGTGTGCAGATTCTGCTGTTCGGTATTTTCCATCTGTACCCGCTCAAGGCTGCGCAGCCGCGTGATGCCGTAGCAGCCGCTGTGCTCGAGGAGGCTACCCATGCGTAGTTTCGCTCTGTTGCTGTGCCTGAGTGTGGGGACTGCATCTGCCGCTACGCAGATCAGCGTACCGTCCAATACCCTGATGCGTTTGCCGGTGGCCAGCAGCACTCTGCAGCTCGAGCGGCTGGAGGTGGCGGATCAGGCAACGCTGATGGTGCCGGCAAGCGTGACGGAGCTGCGTATCGGCCAGTTGTTCATGGGGCGTGATGCTCGTATCGGTGTGGCGCCTGGCGATCAACCATTGCGCCTGGTCATCGACGATGCCGATATCGGGCCTGGCGCCTGGATCAGCGCCAAGGGTGCCGCCGGTACCTATACCCGGCCGGCGACACCTGGGCGTGAGATCAGTCTCAAGCTGCACAAGCTGACCTTCGAATCGCTCACCGTGGATGTACGTGGTGGTCAGGGCAGGCCAGGTTATGCCGGGCTCGATGGTGCGCACGGTCAGCCGGGTGGTTGCACCTGGGGCCAGGCCAGCGCCGGTCACGATGGCCAGGATGGTACTGACGGTCACGATGGTGCAGCGGGCGGCAAGGTGGTGCTGGAAGTGCCGCATCATGTCGAGGTCGAGCGCATGCAGGTTCTGCTCGACGGCGGTGCCGGTGGTGCAGCCGGTACGGCAGGGCGTCCCGGACGTGGCGGCGCTGCCAAGGGTTGTCTGCTTTATGGCGTAGACGGTGCGGCCGATGGCCAGCCCGGCCAGCCCGGGCGCGAAGGTGCGGCGGGCCGCAGTGGTGCCGTGCAGGTCTTCCGTTTCTGAATCATCGCAGCTGCCTGGGTTCGCCAGGCAGCTGCACCCGTCAGAATGTCGGGCGCATGGCCGCCAGCGTCATCAGCGCCAGGCCGATCAGCAGGTTGCTGCCGACCAGTCTGCGAATTCTCCCCAGCACCTCACCGCCTGCCGGCCAGTTCTCGGCCTCCACGGCGCGGCGTAGTTCGGGCAACTGCAGTGCCTGAATACGCAGGAACAGAGCGAGCATCACCAGATACAGCCCCATCATGACATGCACGTAGCGCGGCGCGGCGTCGAAACCGCTGTAGCTCATGTGCAGCATGCCGATGCCAGTCAGGGGCAGGACTGCCACCGCTCCCCAGACCCAGACGAAGAAACGTTTGAACACGCTCAGCCACAAGCGCAGGCGTGCTGGCGGTTCGAGTGTCTCCACTGCCGCCGGGCGCAGGATCATCCAGGCGAAGAACATGCCACCGACCCAGACGACAGCGGCCAGCAGGTGTAGCGCATAGAGTGGTGCGTAGGGTGTCATGCGGTATCTCCAGAGGGTCTGTTTGGCAGGTCGGTTCATTCGATTGGCACGCGAGTCAGCGCTGGATCGATTGCCGCGCTATGATAGCGACCGCTCCGCGAATACTGAAAATTTATCCAGCCTTTTTCGTTTCAGAATCCATGCTCAGTACCGAACTCAAGTCCCAGATCCAGGGCGCCTATTCGCGCTTTCTCGAAGCCAAGTCGCTCAAGCCGCGTTATGGCCAGCGCCTGATGATCGCCGAAATCGCCAAGGTGCTCGGCACCATCAAGACCGATGACGAGGGCAAACGTCTGGGTGATCCGGCCGTGGTCGCGGTCGAGGCGGGCACCGGTACCGGCAAGACGGTGGCCTACAGCCTGGCCACCATTCCCACGGCCAAGGCTGCCGGCAAGCGTCTGGTGATCGCCACCGCGACGGTCGCCCTGCAGGAGCAGATCGTGCACAAGGATCTGCCGGATCTGTTGCGCAACAGCGGCCTGAACTTCAGCTTCGCCCTGGCCAAGGGCCGTGGCCGCTACCTGTGCCTGTCCAAGCTCGATCACCTGCTGCAGGATGGCGCCGCGCAGAGCGCCACGGCGCAGTTGTTCGAGGAAGAAGGTTTTCGCATCGACGTCGACGAGCAGGGGCAGAAACTGTTTACCGCGATGATCGAGAAGCTGGCTGGCAACAAATGGGACGGCGACCGCGACAGCTGGCCAGAAGAGCTGGAGGACAGCCGCTGGGCGCAACTGACCACCGACCATAGCCAGTGCACCAACCGCCATTGCCCGAACTTCCAGCAGTGCGCCTTCTACAAGGCGCGCGAAGGGATGGGCAAGGTCGATGTGATCGTCACCAACCACGATATGGTGCTGGCCGACCTGGCGCTCGGCGGCGGCGCGGTGCTGCCCGACCCGCGCGAAACCATCTATGTATTCGACGAGGGCCATCACCTGCCGGACAAGGCCATCGGTCACTTCGCTCATTTCACCCGCCTGCGCTCGACCGCCGACTGGCTGACCCAGATCGACAAGAACCTGACCAAGCTGCTGGCGCAGAATCCATTGCCTGGCGATCTCGGCCGCCTGATCGAACAGGTGCCGGAGCTGGCCCGTGAGCTCAAGACCCAGCAGCAGTTCATGTTCTCGGCTTGTGAAGAGATTGCCGACTTCAAGGCTGGTGAGGACATGGAGGGGCGCGAGCGCCCCCGTCACCGCTTCGTCGGCGGGGTGGTGCCGGAGCATCTGACTGAACTGGGACTGGAACTCAAGAAGGGTTTCTCCAAGCTCAGCGACCTGTTCACCAGCGTTACCGAGTTGCTCAAGGAGGCCATGGATGGAGAAGGCGCCGTGGGCATCGCCAGCCACCAGGCCGAGGAATGGTATCCGCTGTTCGGCAGCCTGATGGCGCGTGCCAAGGGCAACTGGGAACTATGGTTGGCCTTCACTGCTGAAGACCCGGAAGAAAGCCCGCCGATGGCGCGCTGGCTGACCTTGGCCGAGAGCGGTGCGCTGTTCGATATCGAGGTCAACGCCAGCCCGATCCTGGCTGCCGAGACCCTGCGCCGCAACCTGTGGAATGTCGCCCATGGCTGCCTGGTGACATCCGCGACGCTGACCGCGCTGGGGACCTTCGACCGCTATCGCATGCGTGCCGGGCTGCCCAAGGCGGCGGTCAGCGCCATCGTGCCGAGCCCCTTCCATCATGCTGATGCCGGCCTGCTGCGCGTACCGGATCTCAAGGCCGACCCGCGCGAGGCGGCTGCGCACACGGCGGCCATCATCCGCGAGCTGCCGAACCTGGTGGCCGGCAGTCGCGGCACGCTGGTGCTGTTTTCCTCGCGCAAGCAGATGCAGGAGGTGTTCGACGGCCTGGATCGCGACTGGCGCAAACGGGTGTTCATCCAGGGCAACCTGTCCAAGCAGGAGACCCTGAACAAGCACAAGGCGCGTGTCGATTCAGGTGAGGAAAGCGTGCTGTTCGGCCTGGCCAGTTTCGCCGAGGGTGTCGACCTGCCCGGTGCCTACTGCGAGCACGTGGTGATCGCCAAGATTCCCTTTGCCGTCCCGGACGACCCGGTGGAGGCGGCGCTGGCCGAATGGATCGAGGCGCGTGGCGGCAATCCCTTCATGGAAATCGCCGTACCGGATGCCTCGCTGCGCCTGGTGCAGGCCTGCGGTCGCCTGCTGCGTACCGAGGCCGACCGCGGCACCATCACGTTGCTGGATCGGCGTGTGGTGACCCAACGCTACGGCAAGGCCATCCTCAATGCCTTGCCGCCGTTCCGCCGGCAGATCGACTGAGCGACCTATTCGCCGCCCCTGTTGCGTTGCTCCAACTCATCACCCAAACGCCCGAGCGTCGGCCGAATGCCGGCGCGGTGCGCAGCGCGGGCGATGGCGTGCGCCGCCAGCGGGGCGCTGGCCAGCAGAATCAGCAGGCCGAGAAAGGCTTCCAGGGCCAGCTCGCCACTGCTGGCCAGGGCTACTGCGCCGAGTAATAGAACCGCGCCGAGAACCCCGGCCTTGCTTGCCGCATGCATGCGGCTGTAGCTGTCGGGCAGGCGCAGCACGCCAATCGCACCAAGCAGAGAGATCACCGCGCCGCTCAGCACCAGCAGCGAGGCCAGCCAGGCCTGTACTTCGTTCATGGGCGTTCCTCGCTTTTTTCCGGCATCTGGCTGTGGGCGTCGTCGAACAGGAAGGCGAAGGCTGCCGTTCCAAGAAACGACACCAGTGCCAGCAGCACGGCGACGTCGATGAACAGCGCCTCACCGCGCATCAGGCACAGCAGGGCCATGGCGGCGACCGCCAGCAGGGTGAGGGCGTCGATGGCCACCGCGCGATCCGGGCGACTCGGCCCGCGTAACAGGCGATACAGCGTGATCAAACCGCTCAGGGCGAGCAAGGCAGCCGCCAAGGGCAATACCCAGGCTGCTCCGGCCAGGTGTAGGGTCATGGCGTTACTCCTTCGGCTTTGCCAGCGTCGAGCCAGGCCAGCAGGCGGCGTTCCAGCTCGATGAGGGTGTCGGTCATGTCCTCACGGCGGCGTGCATCGAGGGTGTGGATGTAGAGCAGACCTTGCTCCTCGTCATAGTCCAGGGCCAGGGTGCCGGGCGTCAGGGTCAGCAGGGTGCCGAGCAGGGTCACCTTGTCCACCTCGCGGCGGGTAACCGGGTAGGCCAGTATCGCCGGCTCCACGTCGACCCGACGCGCCAGCACCAGAGTGGCGACGTGGTAAGTGGCGAGAAACACCTGGGTGATGAACCACAGGCAGAAGCTGATGCCATGTTCCAGGCTGCGCGCGTAACGGCGCAGGCGCTCGACCATCAGCCCCAGCAGGCGCGCCAGCAGGTAGAGCAGGGCGAAGGCCAGCAGACCGCCACCGAGATGGCCGGCGCCGAGACTCCAGGCCAGACCGACGCTGGCCAGCAAATGGATGACAAATAGCATCAGATACCTCCTGCGCCGGTGAAGGGTTGCAGATAGGCTTGCGGATCGGCGAGTTGCGCGGCGGCCGCCACGGCATAGTCGATCAGCGGGCCGGCGCCCAGGCCGATCAACACGGTCAGCAGCGCCAGGGCGCTCATGCCCAACCAAGCCGCGCGTATGCCGGTAACCGTTTGCAGCGCTTCTTCACCTCCCGGATGGGGCTTGAGAAAGGCTTCGTTCCAGATCTTGTTCATCGATAGCAGGGTGAACACGCCGGTCAGCAGGGCGATGCCCGCCGCCCACCAGGCCGCGGCATCCAGGCTGGCCTTGACCAGCAGGAACTTGGCCCAGAAACCGGACAGTGGCGGAATGCCCGCCAGCGACAGCGCCGGAATGGCGAACAGCAGCGCCAGCCACGGCATGCGCTTGTACAGCCCACCCATGTCAGCCAAGCGCTCGGAGCCGCAGATGCGCGCCGCCAGGCCGCCGATGAAGAACAGGTTGGCCTTCACCACGATATGGTGGATCAGGTAGAACACTGCACCGGCCAGCGCCAGCGGGGTGGCCAGGGCGAGGCCGAGGATCATGTAGCCGACCTGACTGACGATATGGAACGACAGGATACGGCGCACCTCGGTCTGCGCCGCCGCGCCGAGCACGCCCACCAGCATGGTGGCGCAGGCGACCCACAGCAGCAGTTGATGCGGCAAGCCATGCTCCGGCCAGAGCAGGGTCACCAGGCGGATCAGCGCGTACACGCCGACCTTGGTCAGGAGCCCGGCGAACATCGCCGAAACCGCCGTCAGGGCGACGTGATAGGTGGCCGGCAGCCAGCCGAACACCGGGAACAGCGCAGCCTTGATGGCAAACGACAGCAGCATCAGCAACAGCGCCGGCGTTACGCCCGCTGGCGCCTCACCGCTGCGCATGATCATGGCCAGCTCACCCATGTTCAGCGTGCCGCTGGCGCCGTAGACCAGGCCGGCGGAGAGCAGGAAAATCAGCGTGGCGAACAGGTTCAGTGCCACATAGGTCATGCTGCCGGCCAGCCGACGGCTGCCACCGCCCAATGCCATCAGGGCGAAGGAGGCGATCAGCAGTACTTCAAACCAGACATAGAGGTTGAAGATGTCAGCGGTGATGAAGGCGCCGCAGATGCCGGTCAGCAGACCTTGGATGAACAGATGAAAGTCGCGACCGATCTTGCTGTCGTTGTCCTTGGCGACGCCATAGAGCAGGGTGACCAGCGCGACCAGGGCGCTGATGGCGATCATCACCGCCGACAGCCGGTCGATTACCAGGCTGATGCCGAAGGGCGCCTGCCAGCCGCCGACCTGACCACTGAGCACCACGCCTTGCGCAGCCTGCCACACCAGCATCAGGCCAACGGCCAGCAGCAGCACGGCACCCGTCAGGCTGAGCACGCGCACGGCCAGCAGATGGCGGCGCAGGATGATTGCCAGCAACAGGCTGCACAGCGGGATGAGAATCGGAGCAACCAGTAGCGCGTGATTCATCGGCGAGCCTCCGTACCATGGGCGTCCTGTTCGTGCTCGCTGTCGTGCCAGTCCGGTGCCGGTTGCTCGGTGATTGCGCTGACCGAGTCGGTGGTCTTGTCGCCGTGCAGTTCGCGGGTGCGTTTGAGCAGTGCCAGCGTGAAGATGAACAGGCTGAAGCCGATGACGATGGCCGTCAGTACCAGTGCCTGCGGCAGTGGGTTGGCCGTGCTGGCAGCGTTGCCGGCCTCGACGAAGGCCGGGCGTTCACCGAAGAAACGGCCGGCGGTGAGAACCCCCAGGTTGATTGCGTTACCCAGGACCACGACGCCCAGCACGACGCGCTTGAGGTTGCGATCCAGGAGCATCCACAGACCCAGACCCGCCAGGCCTCCGGTAGTGATTGCGGCTAACCATTCCATTACTGGCGAACTCCCGTGAGCTTGTCGATCATGTGCAGGGCAGAGCCGAACACGGTGAGGAAAACGCCGATATCGAAGAGCAGGGGCGTACCCAGCGGCAAGCCGCCGGGGAAAGTCCACAGACCGGTGAGAAAGGCGCTGCCGGCGATCAGCCCGAGGATACCGGCGCCCGCCGCGCAGCCCAGGCCAATGCCGATCAACTGCACAGGGGCCACGGGCAGTACGCGGCGAATCTGCCCGTGACCATAGGTCAGCACCAGCAGAATCAGGCCGCAGGCCGCCACCAGGCCACCGATGAAACCGCCGCCCGGCAGGTTGTGGCCGCGCCACAGCAGCAGCAGCGAGCCAGCCAGCATCAACCAGGCCAGCGGGCGTAGGCCTTGGCGCAGCAGCGGCGAGGTGAAGGCATCTTCCCCGCTATGCTCGTTACCGAAGCGCCGGCCGGTGCCCAGCAGGCTGGCTGCGGCGAGGGCGGAGAGCGCGACCACGAGGATTTCGCCGAGGGTGTCGAAAGCGCGGAAGTCCACCAGGATCACATTGACCACGTTATGCCCATGACCACCCGGCAGGCTGTTGGCCTGATACCATTGGGCGATGTCGCCTGGCAGCGGCAGGCTCACTGCGAGCAGCAGGGCGCCAGTCACACTGAGGCCGAAGAGAATCGCCACGCCGGCATGCAGGCGGCGCTTCCAGGGGGTGCGGGCGCCACTGGCCGGCACGGTGGGCATCTTGCGAAACACCAGGGCGAGGAAGATGAGGCTGAGGGTTTCCACCATCAGCTGGGTCATCGCCACATCCGGCGCATTGACCGAGATGAACACCAGCGCCAGGCCCAGACCGCAGGCGCCGAGGGCGGCCAGCAAGGTCAGGCGACCGGGCAGGAATGCCGCCGTCATGGCGCCGGCCAGTGCCATCAGACAGCCCGCCAGGCCCAGTGGCGAGATCGGGCTGTAACTGCCCTGCAGCAGTTGCGGCAGGGCCGGCAGCAGACCGACCGCCAACAGGCCGCCGACTGCCAGAGCCAGCAGCACCAGATGCTGGCGCAGCGAGCCATGCTGGAAGCGCGCGGCGAGCAGCCCGGCGAAATGGAAGACGCGTTTGAGCAGGCGGTCCCAGATCAGGTCGCCGCTGATATTCCAGGCCGCATTGGCACGATCGAGCACCTGCCGTACCCGGTCACGCAGTATGTAGAAGAGCACGCCCAGCGATACGGTCAACAAGCTGGCCAGCAGCGCCGGGGTGATACCGCCCCACAGATACAAGTGTACATCCACCGGGCCACGCGCCACGGCCTGCACCGCATTGTTCACCAGCCAGGTTTCCGGCCAGGCATTCCAGGCGCCGAGCAGGAAACCGCCGATGGCCAGCAGCATCGGCCCCAGCCACATCGGCAAGCCGACTTCGTGCGGCATGCGCGGATAGTCGCCACGCTTGCCGAGGAAGGTCTGCAGGAAGACCAGGCCGGCAGCGGCGAACAGCAGGGCGTTGGTCAGAATCATCACCAGCGTTACCGCCCAGCCGATATGACCCATCTCGATCAGGCCGCTGTACTTGAACTCCTTGGCGATGAAGCCGAAGAACGGCGGCAGGCCAGCATTGGAGAACGCCGCCAGGGCCACCGCCGTGCCGGTCAATGGCATGAAACGGATCAAACCGCCCAGGCGTGCCAATTCGCGGGTGCCGGTGGCGTGATCGATGGCGCCGACAGCCATGAACAGCGCGCCTTTATAAAGAGAGTGTGCCACCAGATAGAGGATGAACGCCTGCAGGCCATAGCTGGTGTTGGTGCCGATCAGCATGGTCAGCTGACCGAGTACGGTGACCGTGGTGTAAGCCAGCAAACGCTTGAGGTCGGTCTGGCGGAAAGCGAGGAAGGCACCGAGCACCGCCGTGGCGGCGCCAATGGTGATCAGCAGCGTACCCCAGCCGACCGAGCCGCCGAGTACCGGATTGAGTCGCGCCAGCAGGTAGATACCGGCCTTGACCATGGTTGCCGAATGCAAATAGGCCGACACTGGCGTCGGCGCGTTCATCGCGTTGGGCAGCCACAGGTGGAAGGGTACCTGTGCCGATTTGGTGAAGCAGCCCAGCAGCACCAGCGCCATGATGGCCGGCAGCAGCACGTGGCCTTCGATCTGCGCGGCGCTGAGGCTGGAGAACTGCCAGTTGCCGGTTGCGCCGCCGAGCAGGATCAGTCCGGCCAGCAGCGCCAGACCACCGCCACCGGTGATCAGCAGTGCCTGCAGCGCCGCGCGGCGCGAAACGGCCTTTTCGTGTTGAAAGCTGATTAGCAGGAAGGAGGCGATGCTGGTGAGTTCCCAGAACACGAACATCGCCACCAGATCGTCAGCCAGCACCAGGCCGAGCATGGCCAGCATGAACACCAGCAGGTAGGCGTGAAAGCGGCCGAGGTGGACATGGCTGGACAGATAACTGCCGGCATAGAGCACGATCAGGCTGCCGATGCCACTGATCAGCAGGGCAAATACCAGCGAGAGGCCGTCCAGACGCAGGCTCAGGTTGATGCCCAGTGCCGGAATCCAGCTGACGTTCTGCATCACCGCGCCGCCGTCGGCGATCAACGGAATCTGTTGAACGAACCAGATGAAGGCCGCCAGTGGTGCCAGCATCAGCAGCCAGCCTGTGCGGGCGCCCAACAGGCGCGTCAGGCCGGGTGCCAGTACGGCAGCCAGGGCGATCAGGGACAGTAGGTAGAGCACTCGTTTCTCCTGTGCCGAGCGTCGAATCCAAGGCGGCCTGACGACTGCATACGCACCGTAGCTGCGCTATTCAGGGCGTATTGATGATATCAGGCCGCATTTGTTTCATCATAGGAAAAACCAATCGAAGATCGCTATTTTTTGAAGTTTCAGAACATTGCATGATAGGCGGCTGTCATCATTGGCAGTATTGAGATAAGCAGTGAAACAGGAGAACAGCGTGCAGATTCAGGGCTATTTCGATTTGCGCTTCGAAGCGGTGAGGGACGCATTCGCCGCACTGTTCGATGATGCGCAGGAGCGGGGCGCGGCCCTGTGCGTGAAAGTCGGCGGCGAAACCGTGGTCGATCTGTGGGCTGGGGTGATGGACAAGGACGGCCAGCAGGCCTGGCACAGCGATACCATCGCCAACCTGTTCTCCTGCACCAAACCCTTCGCCGCCGTGGTGGCCCTGCAACTGGTGGGCGAGGGCAAGCTCGACCTGGATGCACCGGTGGCGCGCTACTGGCCGGAGTTCGCTGCCGCCGGCAAGGCGCGCATCAGCGTGCGTCACCTGCTCTGCCACCAGGCCGGCTTGCCGGCGCTGCGCCAGACACTGCCCGCCGAAGCGTTGTATGACTGGCAGACCATGACCGCCGCGCTGGCGGCAGAGGAACCCTGGTGGCCGTTGGGGGAGGGCCATGGCTACGCCCCTATTACCTACGGTTGGCTGATTGGCGAGCTGATTCGCCGCATCGAAGGCCGTGGCCCGGGCGAGAGTATCGCCGCACGCATTGCCAAGCCGCTGGGGCTGGATTTTCATGTCGGCCTGGCGGACAGCGAGTTCGACCGCGTCGCCCATATCGCTCGCGGCAAGGGCAATCTTGGCGATGCCGCTGCGCAGCGTCTGCTCAAGGTGATGATGAGTGACGCCAACGCCATGAGCACGCGCTCGTTCACCAACCCGCCGTCGATCATGACCAGCACCAACAAACCGGAGTGGCGACGCATGCAGCAGCCGGCCGCCAACGGTCATGGCAACGCGCGCAGCCTGGCGGGTTTCTATGCCGGCCTGCTCGACGGCAGCCTGCTCGATGCCGAATTGCTGGGCGAAATGACCCGTGAGCACAGTGTCGGCGACGACAAGACCCTGCTGACCCGCACCCGCTTCGGCCTGGGCTGCATGCTCGATCAGGCCGACGTGGCCAATGCCACCTATGGCATGGGCGCTAAGGCTTTTGGTCATCCCGGTGCCGGTGGCTCCAGTGGCTTTGCCGACCCGGAACGAGACCTGGCATTCGGCTTCGTCACCAACAATCTGGGACCGTTCGTCTTGATGGACCCCCGCGCGCAGAAACTTGCGCGACAGATTGCGGACTGTATCTGACCGAAACGGTAAACTCGCGGCAACCGTTCAGTACCAACCATAACAGGCCGTTGAAAAACGTAGGCGAGGCAGTAATGGCAACGCAGGTAGTTTTTCAACAGCCTGATAACGAACCGACCATTAGATTTTTTTGACCCCGGGGGCTACATGCGTGCCAACAAGATTTTTGCCTTTACCTGCTGCCTGCTGATCGCGGGCTGCGCCGGCTCGGAAAAGAAGGAAGTCGCCAAGCCAGCCGTGATGCCGCCACCACAGGTGACCCGTGCCTGGCTCGACGAATACGAGCCAAAACTGCGTGAAGCGGTCAAGGGCAGCCACTTCGAGTTCGAGCGTCGGGAAAACCTGCTGGTGGTGACGGCCCCGGTGCAGGGCTCGTTCAACCCGGATCGCCCGCAGATGCTGCTGCCGGTCAGCCTGGGGCCGATCACCCGCGTGGCCAAATTGCTGGAAAAGGATGAAGACATTGCTGTGGTCATCCTCGGCCATGCCGACACCAGCGGTGACGACGCCAGCAACCGTGAGCTGAGCCAGCAGCGCGCGCGCGCCGTTACCTCGATTTTTCGTCTTAGCGGCCTCAAGCAGAACCGCCTGCAGGTCATGGGCCTGGGCTCCGACATGCCGCGTGCCGCCAATGACAGCGCAGCCGGCCGTGCGCTCAACCGCCGCGTGGAAATCCTCCTGACCTCGCGTGACACCATGCAGGGTCTGATCGCCAAGTACAGCCAGCCGGCCAAGCCCGAGTTGAAGGATGCCCCCAAGGTCGCTGCTGCAGATCAAGGAAAAGTCAGCAAGTCGGAGTAAGCTTGCTGGCATTTCCACCCCGCGCGGGCGGGTGCCGGAAACCTACGGTTAGGTGGCCGGCTCCGTCCTGAGGAACTGCCATGACCCAAACCCTGGCCGATATGCGCCGTGACTACACCCGCGACGGCCTGAGCGAGACTCAGGCGCCGCTGGAGCCTTTCTCCCTCTTTCGTCAGTGGTTCGATGATGCGGTCAAGACCGAGCAACCGCCGGTCGAGCCCAATGCCATGACCCTGGCCACCGTCGACGAAGAGGGTCGCCCGCACTGTCGGGTGCTGCTGCTCAAAGGTCTCGACGAGCGCGGTTTCACCTTCTTCAGCAACTACGACAGCGCCAAGGGCCGACAACTGGCAGCACGTCCGTTCGCCGCCATGACCTTTTTCTGGCCCAGCCTGGAACGTCAGGTGCGTATCGAAGGGCGTGTCGAGCAGGTCACGGCGGCCGAATCCGACGGTTACTTCCAAGTGCGCCCGCTGGGCAGTCGCATCGGCGCCTGGGCCTCGCCGCAGAGCCGGGTGATCCGCGACCGTGCCGAGCTGGAGAGCTTGCTGGCGGAAACAGAAAAGCGCTTCCTCAACCAGGCGCCTCACTGCCCGCCGCACTGGGGCGGCTACCGCCTGCTGCCTGAACGCATCGAGTTCTGGCAGGGCAGGCCAAGCCGTCTGCATGACCGCCTCAACTATCGTCTGCTGGGCGAAGCCTGGGTTCGCGAACGGCTGGCCCCCTGACGCGCATGCCGGCGTGATGCTTGCGCCAGTGGCATCGGTGACAGGTCGCCTGGCTTTCCTGTCACCGGGCATGGTTACGCGGGGCGGTGAGGTGAGCCGGGGCCATGGTCGGCGCCTGGTTACCTGCCTTGCCAGCCGTTCAGGGATGCGACTGGATGTGTGTTCAAATGTTAAGAATCGCCCTGCCACTGGCGTAAGCCACGCGTGGCGGGTCTGCGCCCGCATCGCTGCGGTGATCGTCGAAGTAGTGTGAGGCCCTGGAAGTAATATAATGGGCGTCCCTTTGTCACTTCGGATCCAATGTGGACACCTCAAGCCCCAGCGATTGTAGACCCTCTTCTGAAACAGAATATGACGGGGTGATGCGGTGATCGAGCCGATACTTACCCTGCTGTTCGGCACTCTCGTTATCCTGGCCATCATTGCGGCAAACGGCTATTTCGTCGCCCAGGAATTTGCCTACATGGCTGTCGACCGCACCCGCCTTGCGGTGCTTGCAGCCGAAGGCAACGTCTCCGCCAAGCGCGCTCTCCAAGTGACGAAGCGAACCAGCTTCATGCTGTCGGGTGCCCAGTTGGGCATCACGGTGTCAGGTCTGCTGCTCGGTTTCGTGGCTGAGCCACTGGTAGGGCAGTCGCTCGGTGTTCTGCTGGGCGGTGCAGGTGTTGCATACGAGGTGGGTGTCACCGTCGGCACCTTGATTGCGCTGCTGGTTGCCACGGTTATCCAGATGATCTTCGGCGAGCTTTATCCCAAGAACCTGGCCATCGCCAATGCTGAACCCATGGCCAGGGGGCTCGCTCGCTCCACGCTCATCTATCTGACCGTCTTCGGCTGGCTGATCGGTTTCTTCGACAAGTCGGCCAATCTGTTCCTGCGCCTGCTACGGATCGAACCGGTACATGACCTGGATGTGAGCGTTTCTGCTGACGACCTGCCGCACATCATTTCCGACTCGCGCGACAGTGGAGATCTTCCCGTAGAACTGTCGCTGATGATGGATCGTATTCTGGACTTCCCTCAGCAAGACGTTGAGCACGCCATGATTCCGCGTTCGCAGGTTGACTGGCTGACTCCCGATACGACGCTGTGCAAGCTGCGCGAACTCATGGCCAGTGGTCATACGCGCTACCCGGTCATTCACGAAGACACGCCTGTCGGTGTCGTTCAACTCACCGATGTACTGTTGCGTCTGGCAGACGGCGATACTGATGAAACGGTCGAAACGGTGATGAGACCGGCCATGGTCATTCCCACCCTGATGGCACTACCGGATGCGCTTGCCGAACTGATTCAGACCAACAACCAGCTGGCCTGCGTCATCGATGAATATGGCAGCTTCGTCGGCGTACTGACCCTTGAGGATCTCGCCGAGGAAATCGTCGGCGAAATTAACGATGAACATGATGAAGATAACGCCGATCCGGTCATACCCGGCGGTGATGGCATCTGGATCATGGATGGTGATGTGCACCTGGATGAAGTCGAGCGTGTGCTTGGCTATGACCTGCCCTGTGAAGAGGTTGAAACCATCGCAGGCCTGTTGATCGCGGAGCTGGGCGCCTTGCCCGCCGAGGGCGACATCGTGACCATTATCTTGCCCGAGGATCCCTCGGAGCTTGTTTCCGACCTGCCCATCGAGCGCCAGCTAGTGATCGAAGTGCTGCGTGTTGAGCGATACGTGCCGACGCAGGTACGTGTCACGCTGGTCGAGACGTTGAAGCAGGAGCAAAGCCAATGAATGATCCCCTGATCGTCACATTGGTGACCATTGTCCTCATCGTGCTCAGTGCGCTGTTCGTCATCATCGAGTTCGCGTTGCTGGGGGCTCGCCGTCATCGTCTCGAGGAGCTGGCGCCCAGCAGCCGTTCGGCGCGGGCCGCGCTGCGCGGGATGAATGATCTGACCCTGATGCTGGCCGGGGCTCAGCTCGGCATTACATTCTGCACCTTTGCGTTGGGCGCGGTGACCAAGCCGGCAGTCGATAACTGGCTCGGCCCGTTACTAGTTGTCTGCGGTGTACCTGAGTGGGCGGCTGGTGGAGCGTCGTTCGCCCTGGCGCTGTTCGTCGTGACCTTCCTGCATCTGGTCGTCGGCGAGATGGCGCCCAAGTCCTGGGCCATTGCACATCCGGAGCGTTCGGCGCTTGCCGTAGGCCTGGTATCGCGCGCCTACATCTGGCCGCTGCGCCCGCTGTTGAGTTGGGTCAACCGTATTGCCAACCGGCTGGTTAAGGCGTCCGGTGTCGAGCCGGTCGAGAGCGCTGCGGTAGGCGGGCAGGACATCGCGACCATTCGCAAGTTGGTTGAGCACTCCGCTGAAGTTGGAACCCTTCAACCTGGGTTGCAGCAGCAGATATCCAGTCTGATCGATCTGGGCACCTTGCCGATCGAGGAGCTGGTGACCAGTGATGCCGTCCCCGTTCACGTCACATGGCAGGCAACGGTTGCCGATGTGCGTCTCGCCGCTGCGCAGTCGGGCCACCTTCGTATCCTGATCCTGGGGCAGGGCGACAGCCTGCCGCTGGTGGTGCACCTGCGTGACACACTGCTGGAGCCGGATACGCGACCTGCTACGGAAATCGCTCGTCAGGTTTTCGTGCTGGAGGCCAAAACGCCGGTCTATGAGTCGCTGGCACTGATGCGTAAATCGAGTGTGCAACTGGCTGTGGTGATGCGTGACGGGCAGTTGGTGGGCGTGGTGACGCTGGCCGATATTCTCGGGCGCATACTGCCCCTGGCCACTGCTGCCTAGTGATTGCCGCCCGCGGGGTATGGCGCTGCGCGGGCTGCACATGTGAAAGGGCGTGTCAGGCATGACTGGTCTGGCACCGGCCTCGCCGCTGCCTGCAGGTCGTGCGGTGTGTCGGCGCATCAGGCGCACTCTCTGGAGGCGTGATGCTGGTTGAAATGCTGGTCGTACAGTTGGCAACAGGCTTGGGTCTGGGCCAACTGCCCCTTATGCCCGGAACCTTTGGCTCGCTACTTGGCCTGCCTCTGGCCAGGTGGTTGCTGAATCACCCGGCCAGACGTCAGGCCGCGATCATGATGGTTCTGGTGGTCACGGCCATCCCCCTGTGTCATTGGGCTTCAATGTGGCTGGGAGGTGGGGATTTGCCGCAGATCGTGGCCGATGAGTATCTGGTCTTCCCGGTTTCTGTACTGGGCCTCGCCTCGATGCCGCGCCTGCCGATGCTCCTGGTCGCCTTCGTGTCGTTTCGACTGTTCGATGCCCTCAAGCTGCCGCTGGTGAATCTTTTTGAGGTCGTAGGCGGCGGTTTGGGTATCGTGCTGGATGATCTGATGGCCGCCATTTATACCTGGCTGGTGATGCTGCTGGTCATTCGCCTGTGGCGATGCTTTTCGGACACACAATCCCGCTAGACTCGCCAGGAGGCAGTGGGCGCCTGGCAAGCCCGATGCCTCCGTCGGATGTACTGCTTCGTTGCCTGAGCAGCCAGTGGATCTGCTTTATCTGCCAATAAGGCTGTAAGAAGCGAGCACATACGCTACCCTTGCGCCACGAACCAACCAGGACGCTGCGAACCGAACGATGGGTTTTGAACAATTAGCCGAGCTACGCGACCGCCTGCGGGCCGAGAAACAGCAGGTAGAGCAGGTAGAGCAGGTAGAGCAGGTAGAGCAGGTAGAGCAGGTAAAGACCGAGCGCGCGACGCCGCCAAAGCGCAAGCAACCGGCCAAGACCCGGGCGCGTGAGCGGGACCCGGCCGTCGAGGCGATCTGGCGCCTGCAAAAGCACTTCCCCCTGGCCTTCCCGGTCA
The DNA here is from genome assembly GCF_008041835.1 of Ectopseudomonas mendocina. Lineage (GTDB taxonomy): Bacteria > Pseudomonadota > Gammaproteobacteria > Pseudomonadales > Pseudomonadaceae > Aquipseudomonas. The sequence goes on along the minus strand of NZ_VRYE01000026.1, from coordinate 87,696 downwards.
ATCCGGCGCCCAAGGTGCCGCTGAAAGAGGGTATTCTCAAGGACGCCGAGCAGCATCTGTCGCTGCTCGGGATCAACCTCGAGCAGCTCAAGCTGGGTATTGCCGCCTGGTGCCGGGGTGGCCGTTATTGGTCGGCCATGACCGAGAACGCACCGCGCCTGGATCTGCAAGGCCAGCCGGTTGGTGTGGTGACCGCGGCGCAGGCGCTGCATGCCAGGCAGCAGGCCCGACGCCAGCGTGTCGAAGCACGGCGCAATCAGGCCAAGGCCAAAGCGCCAGCAGATGACAAGCCTGTGGAGAACGCTGCAGCGCCAGCTGCGGAGTGAATACCGGCTAGCTGAAGGTTTCGCCGGCGCTGCGAAGGAGACTTCGTAAGGCGCCGCAGGCGTGCCTACAATGACGGCCTCATTCGCGAGGCCGTTTTTCATGCTCGAACTCGACTCCACTCTGGCGCAGCATATCGTCGATCGCGCCATGGCCATCCTGCCGCACAACATCAACGTGATGGATGCACAGGGCATGATCATCGGCAGTGGTGATCCCAGCCGCCTGCACACTCGTCATGAAGGTGCGCAACTGGTGCTGGCCAACCGCCGCGTGGTGGAGATCGATGCGCAGGCGGCGGCCTGCCTGCGTGGCGTCAAACCGGGTGTGAATCTGCCGTTGCTGCATGCCGAGCGTCTGATCGGTGTGCTCGGCATCACCGGAGAACCCGACATCGTGCGGCCCTATGCCGAACTGGTACGCATGGCCGCCGAGATGCTGGTCGAGCATCGCGTGCTGCAGGCCGAGCGACATTGGCAGCGGCATCAGCAGGAAGCCTGGCTGCGCCAGTTGCTCGACCCGCATCTGCGCCTGCCCGCTTTCGAGGCCGATGCCGAACGCCTGGGGTTGCAACTGACCTGGCCGCGCCAGATATGCCTGCTGTACCTCGATGAAGAGGGCGATCCCTTGCCGCGCCAGGCGCGTTTGCTCGCCACATTGGGCGGCAAGAGCGAGCATCTGATCGCGCCACTTGGGCGCCATGAGTTGCTCTGGTGCCGGCCCTACAGCGCCACACGCGATGATCGCACCTGGTTGCAGCAGGCCGATGAACGCGAGTGGGGTGTGGCTTCGCTGGCGCTCAGTGATCCGCTGCATGACCTCACCGAGCTGCGCCAGGCCAGCCTGGTGCTGCGCGATCTGCAGGCCTACGGCCAGGCACGCTTTCCCGAGCGGCGCCTGCTGCGTCTGGATGAATTGCGTTTGCCAACGCTGCTCTATGCCCAGCGCCACAGCTGGTTGTTGCAGGGCTGGCTGGCGCCGCTGCGCCAGGTGCTGGCGCAGGATTCACAAGGCACGCTACGCGCGACACTGGAAGCCTGGTGTGCACACGACGGTCAGGTGCAAAGCTGTGCCCAGGCGCTGGGCATTCACCGCAATACCTTGCGCTATCGGCTGGAACGCATAGGCGAGTTGAGTGGCCTGGACCTCAATCGCTTCGATCAGCGCCTGCAGTTGTCGCTGGGGCTTGGCCTGCTGGATGGCTAACAGGCCGTTGAAAAACGTAGGCGAGGCAGCCAATGCAATACCGATGGCGGCCCCACAAAAACAGGCGAAAAACGGTCGGAGTCGCGCTCGACTTTACGAGCTGTAAATGAGCATTTTGATCGGACTCGCGCACGAGCCTGTTTTTAACGCAGCAGTGGCAACGCAGATAGTTTTTCAACAGCCTGCTAGGGCGGCAGGCCGCTGAGCGATATTGTGCAGGTGAACGGAAAATGGCCTGGGGCTTTCTCGATTTTTGGTGCCGGTGCACAGGGTCTGTTGTCAGAGGCTGAGCCACAATTGCCTGCCTGTCGGCATTCCCAGTCGGACACCGAGTCCAGTCATAACAACAACGAGGAGACTGGTCCTGATCCTGGTGGCGCTGATCGCGTTCATCGTACTGTCCACTACCCGCTTGAAATTGCACCCTTTCCTGGCGTTGCTGGCCGCTGCCTTGATCGCTGGTTTCGCCTACCAGCTACCCGGTGGCGAAATCATCAAGACCATGACGGCCGGCTTTGGCGGCATTCTTGGTTATATCGGTATCGTCATCGTTCTCGGTACCATTATCGGCGTGATTCTCGAGCGCAGCGGCGCCGCCATTACCATGGCTGAGACGGTGATTCGTCTGCTGGGCCAGCGTTTCCCTACCCTGACCATGTCGATCATCGGTTATCTGGTATCGATTCCGGTGTTCTGCGATTCCGGCTACGTCATTCTCAACTCGCTGAAGAATGCCCTGGTCGCGCGCATGAAAGTCTCCGTGGTGGCCATGAGCGTGGCATTGGCCACTGGCCTGTATGCCACTCATACCTTCGTGCCACCGACCCCCGGCCCGATTGCCGCAGCCGGCAACCTGGGTCTGGAAACTTCGCTGGGCCTGGTGATTCTGGTCGGTCTGCTGGTCGCAGCGGTCACCGCCGTGGCCGGTATGCTGTGGGCCAATCGCTTTCTCAAACAGAACGACCACGAATTACTGGAAGAAGCGCCGAGCGAACTGCTCGCCGATAACGTCGATTTCGACGCACTGCGTGCCCGCTATGGCAAGCTGCCCAGTGCCTGGCAGGCGTTCGCGCCTATCTTCGTGCCCATCATCCTGATCTGCCTGGGCTCGGTCGCTGCTTTCCCGAGCAAGCCCTTCGGTACTGGTATTTTCCTCGACGTGCTCAGCTTCCTCGGTCAGCCGGTTGCCGCGCTGCTGGTAGGCCTGGTACTGGCTTGTTCGCTGCTTAAGGGCGACGGCAAGCGTCAGCAGTTTCATGATCATGTTGCCCATGGTCTGAAAGAGGCTGCGCCGATTCTGCTGATCACCGGTGCTGGTGGTGCCTTCGGCGCCATTCTCAAGGCCACCGCGTTGACCGGCTATCTGGGCGACACTCTGTCGGCGCTGGGTATCGGCCTGTTCATGCCATTCCTGGTGGCTGCTGCGCTGAAGAGTGCTCAGGGGTCTTCTACTGTTGCCTTGGTCACCACCTCGGCGATGGTGGCGCCATTGCTGGGCAATCTGGGGCTAGACAGTGAGATGGGCCGCGTGCTGACCGTGATGGCCATCGGTGCGGGTGCCATGACCGTTTCTCACGCCAACGACAGCTTCTTCTGGGTCGTGACCCAGTTCAGCCGTATGAAAGTGGCAACCGCTTACCGTGCCCAGACCATGGCGACCCTGATTCAGGGCGTGGCCGGCATGGCCGCTGTCTGGCTGCTTAGTCTGGTTCTGCTGTAATTCGCTTTGGGACACTCTGCAAAAAGCCGTCATTCCCGCGCAGGCGGGAATCCAGAATCTGAGTGTCCTGGGCTCCCGCCTTCGCGGGAGCGACGATAAATGGCTTTTTCAGAACAGGCTTTACCGGCAGGCGACCAGAGGCCGCCTGCCTCCTTTCGAGGTACCTACCATGAAAATCGTCATTGCTCCTGATTCCTTCAAGGAGAGCCTTAGCGCGCCCGACGTGGCCGCTGCCATCGCCCGCGGTTGGCAGCAGGTTTTTCCCGAAGCCGAATGCCTGCTGCGGCCGATGGCCGATGGTGGCGAGGGTACGGTCGATGCCGTACTGGCTGCTGTCGGGGGTGAGCGCCGTGAATGCGAGGTGCGTGGCCCCATGGGGGCGCCGGTCAAGGCGCACTGGGGCTGGCTGGGGCAGGGCACGGCGGTGATCGAAATGGCCGCAGCCAGCGGTCTGCATTGGGTGCCGCGTGAGCAGCGTGCCGCGCGCCTGGCCAGTAGTTTCGGCACCGGTGAGTTGATCCGTGAGGCGCTTGACGCGGGTGCCACGCGCATCATCCTCGGGCTGGGCGGCAGTGCCACCAATGATGCGGGTATGGGGCTGTTGCAGGCGCTGGGGATGCGTTTTCTCGACGCTCGGGGGCATGAGCTGGCGCCGGGCGGTGCGGCGCTTACGAACCTCGACAGGCTCGATCTGAGTAGCCTGGATACGCGCCTGAACGATGTGCAGGTGGAGGTCGCCGCCGATGTCGACAATCCCCTGTGCGGCCCGCATGGTGCCTCTGCGGTGTTCGGGCCGCAGAAGGGCGCGACGCCTGAGCATGTCGTGCAACTGGATGCAGCGCTTGGCCGTTTCGCTGCTGTCGTGGCGAGCGCGCTGGGTGAGGATCACGCCGAGTTTCCCGGTGTCGGTGCAGCGGGGGGGCTTGGTTTTGCCGCGCGCGTGTTTCTCAAGGCGAGCTTCCGCCCGGGTATCGAGCTGGTGGCCGAGTTGTCCGGACTCGCTGCGGCGATGGCGAACGCCGATCTGGTGATCACCGGGGAAGGGCGCATGGATGCCCAGACCCTGCATGGCAAAACGCCCGTTGGCGTTGCGCGCGTGGCGCGGGCGGCCGGGGTGCCGGTCATCGCCTTGTCCGGTAGCCTGGGCGACAACTATCAGGCGCTGTACGAGGCAGGTATCGAGGCCGCGTTCAGCCTGGCGCCTGGCCCGTTGTCCTTGGAGCAGGCGATGGCTGGTGCGGCGGCTGAGTTGCAGGCGCGTACCACGGATATCGCCCGGCTCTGGCGCTTGGCGCGTGCCTGAGTGAGGGAACTGGCTGAACTGGGTCTGTCAGAAACAAATATTGTTCAGGCTCAGTCGTGACAGTTGCGTGTGCCCGGCGTCTAATGAGACGAGATACCTCTGGAGGAATTGCTATGCGTAAACCTACTCTGCTCATCACCTCGCTGGCCGCACTGCTGGTTCTTGGCGGCTGTCAGTCACGTCTCACCGGCGACACCTACAGCCGTGATGAGGCCCGGGCGGTGCAAACGGTACGCATGGGCACCATCGAGTCGTTGCGTCCGGTACAGATCGAAGGGACCAAGACACCAATCGGTGCCGGTGCCGGTGCTGTGGTCGGCGGTATCGGTGGCAGCACGCTTGGTGGCGGACGCGGCAGTACGGTTCTGTCGGTGGTTGGCGCCGTTGCCGGTGGTCTGCTCGGCGCTGCAGCTGAAGAAGGCCTGACCCGAACCCAGGGCGTGGAAATCACCGTGCGTGAAGATGACGGCACCCTGCGTGCCTACGTGCAGGAAGTCGAGCCGAACCAGGTGTTTCGTGTCGGTGAGCGCGTACGCATCATGACCGTCAACGGTACCAGCCGCGTTTCTCACTGAGCCGTGCACAAGAGCCGGAGTAGCTTGGGCTGCTCCGGCTTTTTTGTGCCTCATCGTCACCACCCGGGCAGGGTACTTGTGCTGAGGGTAGAGGGCCTTGCCGGCAGTCTTGTTACAGTGGGGTTCTGGCCTCTGCGTCGGTCTGTATCTGCCTGTATGTAAACAAGTGAGTTTAATGATAATTCAATGCATGACGTTGCCCTGATAGTTATGGATAATCGGCCGTTATGCTTGTGCCGACAACGACTTAGCTGCTTCGTTGTGGTGCATGGACTGTCACCGTCAGGGAGTTGCGACTCCAATTCTCGTCGTTGGGTCGTTTGACCTGGCGTGCCTGCTAAAGGGGTTTTTCGATGGCGCTAGCGTTGATTGTCGCCTTGCCATTTCTGGGGCTGTTTCTACCCGTGCTGGCTGATCGCCTGGGCCGTTCCGCCTGCGCGGCGGCAGCGGCCATAGCGCCCGTTGCGGCGCTGATCCTGTTGTTCAACCACCAGTCAGCGGTGTTTGCCGGTGAAGTGCTGCGGGTCAAGCTGGAGTGGTTGCCGCATCTTGGCCTGAACCTCAGCCTGCGCCTCGACGGCCTGGGTTTCCTGTTCGCCTTGCTGATTCTCGGCATCGGTCTGCTGGTGATCCTCTACGCCCGTTATTACCTGGCCAAGACCGAGCCAATGGGGCGCTTCTTCGCTTTCCTGCTGCTGTTCATGGGCGCCATGCTCGGCGTGGTGCTCTCGGAAAACCTGCTGCTGATGCTGATGTTCTGGGAGCTGACCAGCCTGTCGTCGTTCCTGCTGATCGGCTTCTGGGGTTCGCGCTCCGAGGCCCGCAAGGGCGCGCGCATGGCGTTGGCGATCACCGGCGGCGGTGGTCTGGCGCTGCTTGCCGGCATCCTGCTGATCGGTCATATCGCCGGCAGCTTCGAGCTGTCGCAGGTGCTGGCGGCTGGTTACGCGATTCGCGCACATGAGTTGTATCCGCTGGCGCTGGTACTGGTGCTGCTGGGTGTGTTCACCAAGTCGGCGCAGTTCCCCTTCCACTTCTGGCTGCCCCATGCGATGGCAGCGCCAACGCCGGTTTCGGCCTATCTGCACTCGGCAACCATGGTCAAGGCCGGGGTGTTTTTGCTGGCGCGCCTGTATCCGGCGCTGGCCGGCTCCGATTGGTGGTTCTACATGGTCAGCATGACCGGCTTGGCCACCTTGCTGGTCGGTGCGGTCATGGCACTGTTCCAGCATGACCTCAAAGGCTTGCTGGCGTACTCGACCATCAGCCACCTGGGCCTGATCACGTTGCTGTTCGGTCTCGATACCCAGTTGGCTGCTGTGGCGGCGGTGTTCCACATCATCAACCATGCCACTTTCAAGGCCTCGCTGTTCATGGCTGCGGGCATCATCGATCACGAAACCGGCAGCCGCGACATGCGGCGAATAAACGGCTTGTGGAAGTACATGCCACATACGGCCGTGCTGGCGATGGTGGCGGCTTCGGCGATGGCCGGCGTGCCGCTGCTCAATGGCTTTTTGAGCAAGGAGATGTTCTTCACCGAAACCCTGCACCAGCACCTGCTGGGCGGCTTCAACTGGGTGATTCCGGCAGCGGCAACCCTGGCCGGTGTGTTCTCGGTGGCCTACTCGCTGCGCTTCATCCATGACGTATTCTTCAACGGCGAGCCGATCGACCTGCCCAAGTACCCGCCCCACGAGCCACCGCGTTACATGAAAGTGCCGGTGGAGGTGCTGGTCTTCCTCTGCCTGCTGGTCGGTGTCCTGCCGGCTTATACCGTGGCGCCGTTGCTGGCGGCTGCTGCCGCTTCGACGCTGGGCGGCGCGCTGCCGGAGTACAGCCTGGCCATCTGGCATGGCTTCAACCTGCCGTTGCTGATGAGCTTCGTAGCCCTGTTTGGCGGCATTCTCGTCTACACCTGCCGCAAGCCATTGTTCCGCTGGTACGAGGGGCTGCCCAACCTCGATGCCAAGGATGCCTTCGATCAGGTGGTGCGTTACATGACGCGCCTGTCCGTGCGCATCACTGTGCTGCTGGAAAGCGGCTCGCAGCAGCGCTATCTGGCCTGGATGCTCGGCAGTGCATTGACCCTGATGGTGATTGCCCTGTCGCCGCTGGAGCAGTTGGCCGGTAGCGTGGCGATGACCCCGCTCGATCCGATGACCGTCACCGGCATGCTGATTTTGATGGTCACCGCCGTACTCACTGTGGTCTTCCATCGTCGTCGCCTGGTGGCGCTGATGATCCTCAGTGCTGCCGGCCTGATGGTGGCATTGGCCTTCGCCCGTTTCTCGGCGCCGGATCTGGCACTGACCCAGTTGTCGGTGGAGGTGGTGACCATCATCCTGTTGATACTTTGCCTGTACTTCATGACCGACCGTACCCCGGCGGAGTCGAGCAGCCTGCGTGGTCTGCGTGATCTGACCCTGGCGTTGGGCAGCGGTACCATTGTGGCGATGCTGACCTATGCGGTGCTGACCCGTCCCTATCAGAGCATTTCGTCGTTCTTCCTCGAGAACAGCGTCTCTGGTGGCGGTGGCACCAATGTGGTCAATGTGATCCTGGTGGACTTCCGTGGTTTCGATACCCTGGGTGAGATCACCGTGCTGGCGATTGCTGCCATCGGTATCTACGCGCTGCTGTATGGTTTGCACCTGCCACATCCGAGCCACGACAAGAACGGGCGGCCGTGGTCGACCGATGCGCATCCGATGATCCTCGACAACCTGGCGCGCGCCATGCTGCCGATGGCGTTGCTGATTTCGGCGTTCATCTTCCTGCGTGGGCACAACCTGCCGGGCGGCGGCTTCATCGCTGGCTTGATCACCTCGGTGGCGCTGATTCTGCAGTACATCTCCCATGGTGTGACCTGGACGCAGCAGCGCCTGAAGTTCAGCTATCACGCCACCGCCGGTTGGGGTGTGCTGATTGCCGGCCTGACTGGTCTGGGCAGTTGGGCCTTTGGCTCGCCGTTCCTCACCTCGGCGTTCGGCCATTTCCATATTCCGCTGATCGGCGAAATCGAACTGGCTACTGCCATTCTCTTCGATCTCGGGGTGTTCCTGGCCGTTGTCGGCGCCACTCTGTTGATTCTTTCCAATATCGGCCATGTCAGTCAGGACGAGTCGTGCAAGGAGGTCATCTGATATGGAGGCAGTATTCGCAATCACCCTCGGGGTGCTGACGGCCAGTGGCGTCTACCTGCTGCTGCGCGCGCGCATCTTCCCGGTGGTGATGGGGCTGACCCTGATCTCCTATGCGGTCAACCTCTTCATCTTTTCCATGGGACGCCTCGGTACCGGCGTACCGGCGGTAATCGGCAAGAGTGCCGAGCACGGTGACCCGCTGCCGCAGGCGCTGGTGCTCACCGCTATCGTCATTGGCTTCGCCATGACCGCGTTCGTCGTGGTGTTGGCCCTGCGTGGCATGGGCGAACTGAAAACCGATCACGTCGATGGCGAGGAGCCGCGCGCATGAGTCACGCCATCATCCTTCCCATTCTGCTGCCGTTGTTCATTGGGGCGTTGTTGCTGGTTGGCCACAGTTGGTCGCGTACGCTCAAACGCGGCATTTCCCTGGTGGGCTGCCTGGCCTTGCTGGCGGTATGTGCCTATCTGGTGGTGCTGGCCGGAACCGGACAGTTGCAGGTCTACGCCCTGGGTAATTGGGCGCCACCGTTCGGCATCATGCTTTTGCTCGACCGTTTCAACGCCGCATTGCTGCTGCTCACCGCGGTGCTGGCCTGCTTGGCGCTGATCTATGCCTGCCGTGGCGACGATGAACGTGGGCCGAACTTCCATGCGCTGTTTCAGTTTCAGTTGCTGGGCATCAACGGTGCATTCCTCACCGCCGACCTGTTCAACCTGTTCGTGTTCTTCGAGATCCTGCTGATCTCTTCCTATGCTCTGCTGCTGCATGGCAACCGCGCCAATCAGGTGCGGGCCGGCGTGCATTACGTGGTGCTCAACCTGCTGGGTTCGTCGTTCTTCCTGATCGGCGTCAGCCTGCTGTATGGCCTGACCGGCACCCTGAACATGCCGGATCTGGCTGTACGCGTGGCCAGTGCCGAGGTTGCCGATGCGCCGCTGATCAAGGCGGCCGCCTACCTGCTGCTGATCGTCTTCGGCCTCAAGGCTGCGGTGCTGCCGCTGTGCTTCTGGCTGCCGCGCGCCTATGCCGCAGCGCCCGCTTCGGTGGCGGCGTTGTTCGCAATCATGACCAAGGTGGGCTTCTACGCCGTCGTTCGCGTGTTCACTCTGGTGTTCGGCGAAGAGGCTGGGCCGCTGGCCAATCTCGGCCATGAACTGCTCTGGTGGCTGGCCCTGCCGACCATTGCCTTCGGTGTGATCGGTGCCCTTGGGGCGCGTCAACTGCAGGCGCTGCTGGCCTATCTGGTGGTGATTTCGGTGGGTACGCTGATGGTGGGGTTTGCCATCGGCAATGTCGCGGCCCTGAGTGCGGCGCTTTACTACCTGCTGCACAGCACGCTCATCAGTGCGGCGTTGTTCCTCCTGGCCGGCCTGGTGGTCGCTCAGCGTGACAGTGCCGGTGGCGATCTGCAGCAGGAACGTGTACTGCGTCAGCCACTGGTGCTGGGCAGCCTGTTCTTCTTTGCCTCGATTTCCGTGGCCGGGCTGCCGCCATTCTCCGGCTTCCTCGGCAAGATGCTGTTGCTGCGCGCGGCGGAGCCTGGCTGGCAAGCCTGGAGCCTGTGGCCGGTGGTGCTGATCGGTGGGCTGCTGACACTGGTGGCCTTGAGCCGCGCTGGTACCAGTCTGTTCTGGCTGGGCCATGGCGCGGACGCAGTACCTGCGAAAGCCGAACCGGCTGATCGCGTCAGTCTGCTGGCTGCGCTTGGCCTGTTGCTGGCCAGTCCGCTGTTGATGGTCGCTGCGGCGCCGATCATGACCTACCTGGAGGCTGCTGCTGCGCAATTGCTTGATCTGCAACCCTATCTGTCGATCATTGCCGGAGGTGCGGCATGAGGCGTTTCTTCCCCCATCCACGGATGATGCTGGTGCTGACGGTGCTTTGGCTGCTGCTGGTCAACACCTTCAACCTGGGGCATGTCCTGCTCGGTCTGTTTCTCGGCTGGGCCATCGTGCACCTGTGCGGCGACTTTCTGCTGAACGTGCCCAGGGTACGCAAGCCGCTGGGGCTGTTGTTGTTCATTGGCAAGGTGTTCTACGACATCGTCGTGGCCAACATGCAGGTGGTCAGGCTGGTGCTGGGGCCGAAATCGCGGCTCAACCCGGCATTCGTCGAGTTGCCGGTGGAGATCGAGGATGAGTTCGTCCTGGCTGCGCTGGCCTGCATCATTTCGCTGACGCCAGGCACGGTGTCTGCCGGGCTCAGCTCTGATCACAAGACGCTGTTGCTGCACGGCCTGGACGTGCCTCACCAGGATGCGCTGATTGCCGAGATCAAGAGCCGTTACGAAGCACCGCTGCTGGAGATTTTCGAATGCTCGAGAACGTAGTCTTTCTGTGCATGGGCATCCTTACGCTGGCCATGCTGCTCAACGTTGCGCGTCTGGTCATGGGGCCGAGCGTGGTCGACCGTGTCCTGGCGCTGGATACGCTTTACATCAACGCACTGGCGCTGATCGTGCTGTTCGGCATCTGGCTGGCCTCGGATCTGTTCTTCGAAGCTGCCCTGCTGATCGCGGTGATGGGCTTCGTCGGTACGGTCGCAGTGGGTAAACACCTGCTGCACGGCGACATCATCGATTAAGGGAGAATGCCCATGCCTTTCTGGCTGGAACTGTTGATTTGCGCCTGCCTGATCCTCGGCAGCCTGTTCGCCCTGGTCGGTGCCATCGGGCTGTATCGACTGCCGGATTTCTTCACCCGCCTGCACGGCCCGACCAAGGCCACCACGCTGGGTGTCGGCGGTACCCTGATCGCCTCGATGCTGTTCTTTGCGCACCATACCGGCAGCCTCAGCCTGCATGAGTTGCTGATCACCCTGTTCCTGTTCATCACCGCACCGGTCAGCGCACATATCCTGTCCAAGGCGGCGATGCAGCAGAAGGTCGAGCTGACCGAGCGTACTCATGGCCAGCCGTGGGACGATGATCACTGAGCCACTGTCAGGCGCCTGTCCGCGCCTAATTGGCGGGTGACCGTAGGGTGGGTTAGGCGCCTGTCGGCAAGGCTGATTAGCTCGCATGATTGAGTTGCGCCGTAACCCACCATTGGCGCAGCGCAGGAACATCGCCTGGTGGGTTACGCGGCGCGCTGCGATGGCGGTGACCGAACCTTCACAGGCTTGGCGCCGCTAACCCACCCTACAGGGTGGGTGATCCGCAGAGGAGTTTTAGCGATTCAACCCGAGCATATCCTTGGCCACCGCCTCGGCCACGCGAATGCCGTCGACCCCGGCCGAGAGGATTCCACCGGCATAGCCGGCGCCTTCACCGGCCGGGTACAGGCCCTTGAGGTTCAGACTCTGCAGATCGTCGCCACGGGTGATGCGTACTGGTGAGGAGGTGCGCGTCTCGATGCCGGTGAGCACTGCATCGGCCAGGTCGAAGCCCTTGATCTGCTTGCCGAAGGCCGGCAGTGCCTCGCGGATTGCTTCGATGGCAAAATCCGGCAGCGACGGTGCCAGATCGCCCAGTTTCACCCCCGGCTTGTAGGAGGGCTGCACCTCACCCAGAGCGGTGGAAGGCTTGCCTGCGATGAAGTCGCCCACCAGTTGCCCCGGCGCCTCGTAGTTGCGCCCGCCGAGCACGTAAGCGTGCGATTCCAGACGCTCCTGTAGTTCCACGCCGGCCAGCGGGCCGCCCGGGTAGTCCTGCTCGGGGGTGATGCCGACGACGATGCCGGCGTTGGCGTTGCGCTCGTTGCGCGAATACTGGCTCATGCCGTTGGTCACCACGCGCTCCGGTTCGGAGGTGGCGGCCACCACGGTGCCGCCCGGACACATGCAGAAGCTATAGACCGAGCGACCATTGCTGGCGTGGTGCACCAGCTTGTAGTCGGCGGCGCCGAGCTTCGGATGGCCGGCGTACTTGCCCAGGCGCGCGCGGTCGATCAGCGATTGCGGATGTTCGATACGGAAACCGACCGAGAAGGGCTTGGCCTCCAGGTACACGCCACGGGCATGCAGCATGCGGAAGGTATCCCGCGAACTGTGGCCGAGGGCGAGCACAACATGACGGCTGAGCAACTGCTCGCCACTTTCCAGCACCACGCCGGTGAGCTGGCCGTCAGCCATGAGTAGGTCGCTGACGCGCTGCTGGAAGCGCACCTCACCACCGAGGGCCTTGATCTCTTCGCGCATGGTGGCGACCACGCCGGTCAGGCGGAAGGTGCCGATATGTGGCTTGCTGACGTAGAGAATCTCGTCCGGTGCGCCGGCCTTGACGAACTCTTCCAGCACCTTGCGCCCATAGTGGTTGGGGTCCTTGATCTGGCTGTACAGCTTGCCATCGGAGAAGGTGCCGGCGCCGCCTTCGCCGAACTGCACGTTGGAGGTCGGGTCGAGCACGTTCTTGCGCCACAGACCCCAGGTGTCCTTGGTACGTTGGCGCACTTCCTTGCCACGCTCCAGGACGATGGGGCGCAGGCCGGCCTGGGCCAGGATCAGCGCGGCGAAGATGCCGCAGGGGCCGAAGCCGACGACGATGGGGCGCTCATCCAACGGCGCCTCGGCCTGGCCTACCGGCTTGTAGGTGATGTCCGGCGCCGGGCCGACGTGCTTGTCATCACGCAGGCGGGCGAGCACGGCGGTTTCGTCCTTCACCTCGCAATCAACGGTGTAGATAAACGGCATGTCGCCGAACTTCTTCCGTGCATCGTAGCTGCGCTTGAACACGCTGAAATTCAGCAGATCGGCATCCGTGATGCCCAGGCGCTGGACGATGGCCGGGCGCAGCGCGTCTTCAGGATGGTCGAGGGGCAGTTTCAGTTCGGTCAGGCGTAGCATGGGCGGTGTCCTGGTGGGCCGGTGGTGATCCGGCAAGGTGGCAAAGGGCGGCGATTGTACAGGATCACCGTCCTGGTGGCCCGTGTGGTTGGTTGGGCCTGTCAGTTGCGCATGGCACCGAAATGCGCGCAACCGCGCAGCACCTGGCCGTCGAGGCGCAGCTCGGCGCTGAGGTGGTTGACCGCGCCGCTCATGCTGTCAACGCAGCGCTGCGGTGCCAGCCACAGCTCGAGACGCTGGCCGTTGGCTTCGCTGCTGAAGTTGAGGCGGCCGTCCGGCAGTTGCTCTTCCAGGTAGGGCAGGGCCAGCGGCTGCTGATCGGGGCGGTTGAGCACCAGCCCCTTGCTGCCGACTTCCAGTTGCCAGAACGGCTCATTACCGCTGGCGCGCAGGCTCAGACGCTTGAAGTTGAGATCGTCACAACCATGCCCCTCACCCTGTAGGCGGTAAATCTGGCTGACCTCGAAGCGGCCATCATGGCCTTTGCCCTGGCTGCCGCCCAGGCGTCCGGCCAGGTCGGTGAACAGGCTGCTGTGACCATCGTTGCCGAGTTGTGTGACTTCACGCTCGATGCCGCTGGTGTCGCCATCGCTCAGCACGAAGCGGCGCTGCTCCTGGCAGGGCATGAACACCAATTGACCATTCTCGACCTGTACCTGGCCTTGCAGGCGGGTGGCCGGGGGCGGGCCTTCCGGCTTGCCAGTGTAGACCTGGCAGGCAGCCAGAAGTGGGAGCAGGGCGACGCTGGTCAGCAGGGAGCGGGTGATGGACATGGGTCTCTCCAGATACGAGCGGCCACCATAGCCACAGCGCGCCCCAGGCTCAAGGCGTTTGCTTTGACTGAGCCGCACGAGTACGGCCTAATTCGCCCGTCCGAACCCGATCGAGCAGCCTCTGCAATGCCCAGCCCCCTCATGCGTCCCAGTACTCTTCATCTGCCACAGGGCGACTGGGCCACGGTACTCGACTGCCTGTGCGATCACTTTCCTGCCATTGATCGCACCACCTGGCTGCAGCGTATGGCGCGCGGCCGGGTACTGAATGCTGACGGTGCGGCCATCGATGCCACGCATCCCTACCAGGTCGGGCTCAAGGTGCGCTATTTCCGTGAAGTGCCGAACGAGACACCGATTCCTTTCGTCGAGCAGGTGCTCTGGCAAGACGAGCACCTGCTGGTCGCCGACAAACCGCACTTTCTGCCGGTGATGCCGTCCGGTGAGTACGTCGAGCAAACCCTGCTGGCGCGGCTGATCAAGCGTACCGGCAACCCCGATCTGGTGCCGATCCACCGCATCGACCGGCTGACCGCCGGCCTGGTGCTGTTTTCGGTCAACCCAGGCAGTCGCGGCCAGTATCAGGCGTTGTTTCGTCAGCGCGCGGTGGAAAAACGTTACGAGGCCATCGCACCGGCATTGGCCCATTTACAGTTTCCCTACCTGCACCGTTCGTGCATGGTCGATGGCGAGCCGTTCTTTCGCATGCAGGAAGTCGCGGGCGAGGCCAACAGTGAAACGCGCATCGAGGTGCTGGAACGACGCGGTGAACTGTGGCGCTATCAATTGTCGCCAGTGACCGGGCGCAAGCATCAGTTGCGCGTGCATCTGGCCGGGCTTGGCGCACCTATCGTTGGCGATGACTTCTATCCGCAGCTGCTGGAGTCGCGCAATCAGCCGGATGACTACAGCAAGCCGCTCAAGCTGCTGGCGCGGGGTTTGTGCTTTGTCGATCCGCTGAGTGGTCAGGTGCGCGAGTTCGAGAGCCAATTGCAGTTGCGGTGGTAGCGCCGTTGCGTATGGCGTACCCAAGGCAAGATAAAAAAGCCCGCACGAGGCGGGCTAAGCGTGGCTCTTGCACCAGAGCTTGAATAAGGGTTCGGCGAGAAACATCACCAGAAACAGCCGCAGCACCTGACATGCAGTCACCAGCGCTACCGAAAGCTGCAGGGCTTCTGCGGTCAGGCACAGCTCGGTGATGCCGCCGGGCATCATGCCCAGCATCAGTGACAGGTGGTCTTCGCCGGCCAGCCAGCCCAGCACTTCGCCGAGACCGGCCGCGGCCAGCATCGCCAGCAGGGTGAACAGCAGGACGCGGGCGAGGAAGGCTGGCGCGCTGCGGAAGAAGGCGCGGTCGAAGTGGCAGCCCAGGGCACAGCCGATCAGCCACTGGCCGAACTGACCGAGGCCCTGTGGCAGGCCCAGATGCAGGTCGAAGCTGGCGCTGGCTATGGTGCAGACGCTCAGCGGGCCGAGCATCCAGGGATTGGGTTGGTTCAGCCGGCCCCAGAGTATTGCCAGCAGAGCGCCAGCAGCGAGCAGGCCGGTTAGCCACAACCAGTCCACTGGCGCCGGAGGGGGCGCGCTGACATCGGACAGACCCCAGGTGAACAGTGCCGGAATCAACAGCACCACCAGCAACAGGCGCAGGCTGTGCGCCGCTGCCACTCTTGCGGGCTGGGCATCGTGGCGCAGGGCCAGGTTGACCATTTCGCTGGCGCCGCCAGGCATGCTGGCAAAGAAGGCCGTGGCGCGGTCGACGCCGGCACGGCGCAGAATGACGATACCGATCAGGCTCAACATCAGCGTGCCGATGGCCCCCATGATGATCACCGGTAGATGGCTGAGCACCTGCTGCAGCACCTCACTGGTGAAGTGCAGGCCGATGCCGCTGGCGACCAGCCATTGGCCGGCCTTGCGCCCGCCAGGCAATTCACTGAAGGCACGATTGGCCAGGCAGCGTAGGACGATTACCGCCAGTAACGAACCGACCATCCACGGCAAAGGCCAGCCGGCGAGGCTGGCCATGTAGCCGCCGATCACTCCAGCCAGCGGCGTCGCTGAGTAGCGGCGCCACTGCGTCCAGGAGCTTTGCTCAGGCATTGACGGCCCGTGCGGCACGGCGCGCACGCCACCAGCGCAGGCCCGGCATGCCCAGCATCAGAGCGGTGAGCACCCACAGGGTCAGACTGATCGGGCTGCTCCAGAGAATGCCGAGTTCGCCGGCAGAGATCGACAGAGCGCGGCGCAGATTGTCTTCCATCAGCTCGCCAAGGACGAAGCCGAGGATGATCGCCAACAGCGGAAAGTCCAGTTTGCGCAGGATATAGCCGAATACGCCGAGACCAACCATCAGCACCAAGTCGAAGGTGGTGCTGTGCACCGCATAGACACCGACCATGCTGATGGCGGTAATCGCCGGCACCAGCACCCAGTTGGGCACGCTCAGCATCTTGGAGAACACGCCGACCAGCGGGATGTTCATCGCCAGCAGGATCACGTTACCAATCAGCAACGAGGCAATCAGACCCCAAACCACATCCGGTTGCTGCTCGAACAGCAACGGGCCGGGAGTGATGTTGTACAGGGTCAGGGCGCCGATCATCACCGCGGTGGTGCCCGAACCCGGTACGCCGAGGGTCAGCATGGGGATCAGCGAGCCGCACGCCGAAGCGTTGTTGGCGGCTTCCGGAGCGGCCAGGCCACGCAGGTCACCCTCGCCAAATTTGCCACTTGCACCGGCCAGACGCTTCTCGCTCATGTAGGTCATGGCGCTGGCGATGGTGGCGCCGGCGCCCGGCAACACACCGATTACGAAGCCGGCCAGGCTGCTGCGCACCATGGTGGCGAAGCTGAAGCAGAATTCCTTGAAGTTGAACAGCAGACGACCCCCCGTCTTGACCGCCTTTTGTCCACTGTGGGTTTTTTCCAGCATCAGCAGCACTTCACTGACGCTAAAGAAACCGATCACCACGATGATGAACTGGATGCCATCGGACAGGCTGACGCTGCCGAAGGTGAAGCGGTACACCCCGGTGGTCGAGTCCACGCCCACGGTCGCCAGGCCGAGGCCGATCAAGGCGGCCATCAGCGTTTTCACCGGCTTATCGCCGACCATGCCGCCGAGGCAGGCGATGGCGAAAATCATCATCACGAAGTATTCGGCCGGGCCGAAGGCCACCGCCCACTTGGCCAGCAGCGGGGCGAACAGGATCACGCCACAGGTGGCGATGGTGCTGCCGACGAAGGAACTCATTGCCGACAGCGACAGGGCGATGCCTGCCTTGCCCTGGCGTGCCAGCGGGTTGCCGTCCAGCGATGTCATGACCGAGGCCGCGCAGCCCGGTACGTTGAGCAGAATTGCCGAGATGCGCCCACCATATTCGCAGCCCAGGTATACCGCAGCGAGCAGGATCAGCGCAGTTTCTGGGGGCAGGCCGAGGGCGAAGGCCAATGGCAGCAGCAGCGCCACACCATTGATCGGCCCGAGGCCTGGCAGCATACCGACGACGGTGCCAACAAAGGCGCCGAACAGTGCCATCAGTAGGTTGGTTGGCCGGGTAGCGACATCAAAACCTTGCATCAAAAAGTTAAGGGTTTCCATTTCAGCTCTCCACAAAAGCTTCGAACAGCCCCAGAGGCAGGGGCACATCCAGCAACAGGTCAAACAGGCTGTAGAGCACAACGCCCATCAACACGCCGCTGATTGCGCAGGGCAGCACGCGGCCGGAGAACAGCAGACCGAGGGCAAACGCGCCCAACGCGGTACTGATTACGAAGCCGAGGCTCTCGAACAGCAGGGCATAGGAAAGCAGCACGCAGATGCACAGCAGGCCTCGCTTGATCGTCTGCAGGTTGAAGCGCAGCTCCAACTGGCCAGGCTTGAAGACGAGCCACAGGCTGCCGGCGGCCATCAGGCTCAGCAGGAGCAGGGGGTAGGCCCGTGGCCCTACAGGGTCGTAGGCGAAGGGGGCCGGCTGGACGGTGGACGTGCTGCATGATGGCGTCGCTGCCGATCTGGCGCTGACCAGCGAGGAATACGCCCTGGTGATTCTCGATATCGGCCTGCCACGTCTGGATGGTTTCGCTGTACTGGCGCGCTTGCGCGACCGTGGCCAGACGCTGCCGGTGCTGATGCTGACCGCGCGTGGTGAGGTCAGGGACCGTGTGCATGGCCTCAATCTCGGTGCCGATGATTACCTGGCCAAGCCGTTTGAGCTCACCGAACTGGAGGCTCGGGTCAAAGCGCTGCTGCGGCGCAGTGTACAAGGCGGTGAGCAGTTGCAACGATGCGGCGAACTGGTCTACGACCTGGGGGCGCGTCGTTTCAGCCTCGAGGGCGAGGCGCTTAGTCTCACGGCCCGTGAACAGGCTGTGCTGGAGGCGATGATCGCCAGGCCGGGTCGGGTGATGAGCAAGGAACAGCTGGCGGCGCAGGTGTTCGGCCTTGACGAGGATGCCAGCCCGGATGCCATCGAGATCTACATCCATCGCCTGCGCAAGAAGCTCGAGGGCAGCGCCGTGCGCATCGTCACCTTCCGCGGTCTTGGTTACCTGCTGGAGGCGGTCGAGGCATGAGTCGTGGCGTCAGCCTGCGCGGGCGTCTTTTGCGGCGTCTGGCGCTGCTGCTGTCGCTGATTCTTTTGCTGAGTAGCGTCAGCGCCTATTGGAGCGCGCGCCGTGCAGCCGATACCGCCTATGACCGCACGCTGCTGGCATCGGCGCGCGCGGTCGCCGACGGTCTATACGCTGAGGACGGTCGACTGCGTGCCAACATTCCTTACGTGGCACTGGATACCTTCGCCTACGATAGCGCTGGGCGCATTTACTACCAGGTGCTCGATCTGCAGGGCAACCAGGTTTCCGGTTACGAGGATCTGCCGCCGCCGCCATCGGGTACGCCGCGTACCGATGATTACCCGGCGCTGGCGCATTTCTACGATGCCGAATACCGCAATCAGGGCGTACGCGTGGTCAGCTTTCTGCAGCCAGTCAGCGAGCCGCAGCTAAACGGTATCGCCGAAATCCGCGTGGCGGAAACCCAGGGTGCACGCGAGCGCATGGCCCGCGAACTGTTGCTCGGCACCCTGTGGCGCATGGGGCTACTGTCGGTCGGTGCCTTGCTGTTGGTGTGGCTGGCGGTGAATCTGGCGCTGCGGCCACTGGAGGCATTGCGCCGGGAAGTGGCTGAGCGGGTCAGCGATGACCTGCAGCCGCTGCCGGACGGCGGGCTGCCACGTGAGGTGCTGCCGCTGGTGGAAACGCTGAACCAGTTCAATGAGCGCTTGCAGGGGCTATTCGAGCGACAGTCACAGTTCATTGCCGATGCAGCGCATGAGTTGCGTACGCCGCTGGCGGCGCTCAAGGCACGTATCACCCTGGGCTTGCGCGCCGATCAGCCTGAGGAATGGCGCAGCACTCTGGAGCAGGTGGCACAGCAAGGTGATCGTCTGACTTCGTTGGCCAATCAGTTGCTGTCCCTGGCGCGTATCGAGAGCGGTGCACGAGCCATTACCGAAGGCGGTGCTCAGCGTATCGATCTCAGTCAGCTGGCGCGTGAACTGGGGCTGGCCATGGCGCCACTGGCTCATGCCCGTGGTGTCGCGCTGGCGCTGGAGGCTGATCAGTCGGTGTGGATCGATGGCGAGCCCACGTTGCTCAACGAGTTACTGAATAACCTGCTGGATAACGCATTGGCGCATACACCGGCCGGCGGCAACCTGATCATCCGCGCGCTGGCGCCCTCGGTACTCGAGGTCGAGGATGACGGGCCGGGTATTCCCGAGGCCGAGCATGAGAAGGTTTTCGAGCGTTTCTACCGACGTAGCAACCTCGGCAATGGCGCAGGCCTCGGCTTGGCCATCGTTGGTGAGATCTGTCGCGCCCATCAGGCTCGTATCAGCCTGCATCAAGCGCAGCCGCATGGCCTGCGGGTACGTGTCGAGTTTCCGTTATCAGTGGCTGAGGCTTAGCGGCTGCTGAATCTCCAATAGGTACTGGGAAACCCTGCCACTGTCGCGCAATTGATTCAGACCGCGATTGAAGCGTTGCATCAGTTCGTCATTGCCCGGCACCTCGCGCGATAGCAGCAGATGCAGACTGTCGCTGCGCAGAGGCTTGCGATGAAAGCTCAGGCGCTGGCGTTCGGCTGCGCTGAATTTCTGATAGAGCAGGTCGAAGCCCACCACCTTGTCCACCGGAAACAGATCGATGCGTCCGGCGAGTAATTGGCGTAGTCCCTGTTCATCGCCGTTCAGGCGCATCACCTCGAACTCGCCAGCAGCTTCTGCTTGCTGGAAGGCTTCGCCATAGTCATATTTTTGCCATCCGTGGCTAGGTGCTTTTATTGCAGCATGCTCATGGCCGCTTCCATGGCGGCGGAGAGGTCTTCGTCAGCCTGCATATCGACCTGCGGATCAAGACCGAGCTTGGCGAACGCCGGCACCTTGCTCCAGTCCAGCTGGGTGTAAGGGTGCTCGCTGCCCAGGTAGCTCTGCAGCGTGGCGACCTGGACGATGTCGACGTAGTCGACCTTGGCCGAGTCGCGCGTGAAATCCAGGTACTGGCTGGGCACGATGGCGATAGGCTCGGGAAACTCCCAGGTGCGCAGGATCTTGTCGCCGATGATCGGGTGAATCTGCTCGATCACGTGGTTGAGGCTGATGGAGTCGGCCAGCAGTTCGTTGTGTTCTTCGGCGTAGGTGAGAATCGGCAGCACGCCAATCTGGTGCACCAGACCAGCGAGCGTGGCCTGATCGGGCATCAGGCGGGTGTAGTGGCGGCACAGGACATGGCAGATGCCGGCGATCTCGGTGCTCTTGTTCCACACTTCGCGCATCTTGCGGTCGACCACGTCGGTGGTGGCCTGGAACATCTGCTCCATGGCCAGGCCGGTGGCCAGGTTGCAGGTGTAGTTGATACCCAGGCGGCTGACCGCCATCTGCAGGTCGGTGATTTCCTTGTTGCTACGCAGCAGCGGGCTGTTGACCACCTTGATGATGCGCGCGGTGAGGGCAGCGTCATTGCCGATTACCTTGCTGATCTGCGGAATACCGACGTCCGGGTCTTCCGCTGCTTCACGCACCCGCAACGCCACCTCGGGCAGGGTGGGCAGTACCAGCTCATCGTTCTCGATGGCGTGGATCAGTTCCTGTTGGACTTTTTCAGCAAGCTTGCTCATGAAGTGGCTCTCTTAGGCGATCCGATACGGCGCCAGGGAAGTTTAGTCAGCGCTGGATTTCCTTGTCGGCATCCAGCTGATAAGGCAGGTCGAGCAGGGTCAGCGTCGGGCCTTCACTGCTGCCGAGGTGAATGCGGCCGTCGTTCACGGCATCTTCCTGCAGCACGGCGAGCAACTCGATGGCGTCGCCGGCCTGGGCCGCCAGCACCACTTCGCCAACGCTGGAACCATGAACGGGCGAGAACAGTTCGACGCCGACGGCCGGCACAGCCGCACCGACCAGGCGCAGGCGCTGCAGGCGTCGCTTGAGTTTGCCCAGATACTGCATGCGCGCGACGATTTCCTGGCCGGTGTAGCAGCCTTTCTTGAAACTGACGCCGCCCAGTGCCTGCAGATTGATCATCTGCGGGATGAACCGCTCGCGTGTCGCGCCGAACACCTGGCCCACGCCCGCACGGATCTGAGCCAGCAGCCAGTCGTTCAGTGGCGCGTGTGGTAGTCGTGCGGCCAGCTTGGCTTGCAGCGCTTGCGCGTCCTCTGTTGGCGCCCAGAGTTCGGCACGGCCATCGCTCAGGCGTACGGCAAGCAACGAGTCGGTACGGGCGATGGTGTCGCTGGCAGCTCCCAACTGCAGGCCAAGCTCGTTCAGTACGGCATCACCGCCAGACAGGCCGAAACGCACCCAGGCGCTGCTTTCATCGCTGAGCCTGGATTTGGAGAACACCGCATATTTTTGCAGGTCGGCCTGCTGTGACTCGATCAGTTCGCGGGCCATGGACAGCAGATAGCCGTCGTCCACCGGGACGATACGGAAGCTCGACAGCATGCGGCCCTTGGGCGTGCAGCGGGCGCCAAGGCTGGATTGGCTGGCACTCAGGTAATTGAGGTTGCAGGTCACCTGGCCCTGCAGAAACTTGGCCGCGTCCGCGCCGCGCACGGCGAGCAGGCCTTCGTGATCGAGGAGGGTGAAGTAAGCGCTATCGGCCATGGTGCAAATCGAATCGCTGGATAAAGGTCAGGGGCATCATCATAGTGGGCGTGGTAGGGCCTTGTCAGCGCAATTGCGCTGCGCCTCGGTGAACAGCGAGACAATTCGCCGTTATACTGCCGCCCTCGTTCGAGGAGTCCGTTGCATGGTTGAGCAAAGTGAACTGAATCGCCTGTTCTGGCATAGCCGTCGTGGCATGCTGGAGCTGGATGTATTGCTGGTGCCGTTCGTTCAGGAGGTCTACGCGACCCTGGATGCCGAGAACCAGGCGCGTTACCGCAAGCTGCTGGAGTGCGAGGATCAGGACATGTTCGGCTGGTTCATGCAGCGTGGCGAACCCGAGGATGCCGACCTGCGCCATATCGTGCGCATGATCCTGGACCGTGTCCAACCCAAGTGATGCCTTCGAGTGCCGTTGGCAGCCCTCACGCTGGCTGCTGAGGCTCTACCTGTCGGTCCTGGCGCTGGCCTTGCTGGCGCCCTGGCTGGCCGACATTCCCCTCTGGTCAAAGCTGCTGTCACTGGTGGCATGCCTGGCACATGCAGCCTGGGTGCTGCCGCGACACGTCTTGTTGACTGCGCCACAGGCCATCACGGGTTTGCGTCGTGATGGATTCGGCTGGCATCTGTACAGCGTTGCAGCAGGCTGGCAGGCGGTGCAACTGCGCCCGGACAGCCTGGCGTTGCCGCTGGCGGTGGTGCTGCGCTATCGCCTGCCAGGTCAGCGTTTCAGTCGAGGGCTGTGCATTGCCCGCGATGCGTTGGCGCCCGAGCAGCACCGGCGCCTGCGCTTGCGGCTGAAGTTCAGCCGGCGGCGCTGGGCTGAGCCTGGGGCGCCGGGGTCAGGATAGTGTCACGTGCTTCGGCCAGCTGCTCCGGATAGTCGAGGGTGTAGTGCAGGCCGCGACTCTCACGGCGCTGCATGGCCGAGGTAATCATCAGTTCAGCCACCAGCGCCAGATTGCGCAGTTCGATCAGGTCGCGACTGACCTTGTAATTGCTGTAGAACTCATCGATCTCGTCGAGCAGCAGGCGCACGCGATGCTGGGCGCGCTGCAGGCGTTTGTTGGTGCGCACGATACCGACGTAGTCCCACATGAAGCGCCGTAGTTCATCCCAGTTGTGGGCGATGATCACATCTTCGTCCGAGTCGGTTACCTGGCTGGCGTCCCAGCCCGGCAGGTTGGCCGGCATGCCGACGGTGTCCAGCTGTTCGCTGATATCGGCACAGGCCGAGCGTGCATAGACGAAGCACTCGAGCAGCGAATTGCTGGCCATGCGGTTGGCGCCATGCAGACCGGTAAAGCTGGTTTCACCGATGGCGTACAGGCCGGGCACGTCGGTGCGACCGTGCTGATCGACCACGACGCCGCCGCAGGTGTAATGTGCGGCCGGCACCACCGGTATGGCCTGTTGGGTGATATCGATGCCAAAGCCCAGGCAGCGTTCGTAAACGGTGGGGAAGTGGCTCTTGATGAACTCGGCCGGCTTGTGGCTGATATCCAGATAGACGCAGTCGACGCCCAGGCGCTTCATTTCATGGTCGATGGCGCGGGCGACGATGTCGCGCGGCGCCAGTTCGGCGCGCTCATCGAAGCGCTGCATGAAGCGTTCGCCATTGGGCAGTTTGAGCAGGCCACCTTCGCCGCGCACGGCTTCGGTGATCAGGAAACTCTTGGCCTGCGGGTGATACAGGCAGGTGGGATGGAACTGATTGAACTCCAGGTTGCCGACGCGGCAGCCGGCGCGCCAGGCCATGGCGATGCCATCGCCACAGGCGCCGTCCGGGTTGCTGGTGTAGAGATAGACCTTGGCGGCACCGCCGGTGGCGAGAATCACGAAGCGCGCGCTGAAGGTATCCACCTCGCCGCGAGCACGGTCGAGTACGTAAGCCCCAAGGCAGCGCTCACCGTCCAGGCCGAGCTTGCGCTCGGTGATCAGGTCGACGGCGACGCGCTGCTCCAGCAATTCGATGTTCGAGCGCTGCCTGGCCTGTTCCAGCAGCGTGTTGAAAATCGCTGCGCCGGTGGCATCGGCGGCGTGAATGATGCGTCGATGACTGTGGCCACCCTCGCGAGTCAGATGAAATTCGAAGCCGCCATCCTCGCGTGCGGTTTCGTCATCGCGGGTAAAGGGTACGCCCTGGTCGATCAGCCACTGGATGGCTTCGCGGCTGTGTTCCACGGTGAAGCGCACGGCGTCTTCACGACACAGGCCGGCGCCGGCTATCAGGGTGTCGGCAACGTGGGATTCGACCGTGTCGGTGTCGTCCAGTACGGCCGCTACGCCGCCTTGAGCCCAGTAGGTGGAGCCGTTGGCCAGGTTGCCTTTGCTCAGCACTGCAATGCGCAGATGGCTGGGGAGTGTCAGGGCGAGGGTCAGGCCGGCAGCACCGCTACCGATGATCAGTACGTCGTGCTGGAAATGTTGGCTCATGTCCGAGTTCCGCAGGTAAGCGAGCCCTAGTATATAGAGAGGGGCATCGGCACAATAGATGACTTATGACCGACTGCTGTGCTCAGGAACCTTTTTAGGCATTAAGGTTCCATAGAGGGTCGCCCGTATAAGGGAGAGCGCTTGCGCGTGCCTGCATCTGACGTCAGCGACGGATGTGGAGATGGGCGGCGATAAGATTATTTGCACGAGCGGAGAGGTTCCGCTGGTGCCGTTCCTGGCAGAGGGCAGAACAACTCTGCAGGAAGCTTGCTTGGGGGGGGAGAACTTTTGTGTAAGGCCCGAGTCTATCTTTGCAAGCTGATTGGCCTTCGGCTGCAGGCCTCCTCCAGGCGTCATGAGGAGAGTCCATGCTAACCCAGGAAGACGATCAGCAACTGGTCGAGCGAGTGCAGCGCGGCGACAAGCGTGCCTTCGATCTGTTGGTGCTGAAGTATCAGCACAAGATCCTTGGTCTGATCGTGCGATTCGTGCACGACACTCACGAGGCTCAGGATGTCGCTCAGGAAGCGTTCGTAAAAGCTTACCGAGCACTTGGAAACTTTCGCGGTGACAGCGCGTTCTACACATGGCTGTATCGCATCGCCATCAACACGGCGAAGAATTACCTGGTATCGCGCGGCCGTCGGCCGCCGGATAGCGATGTCAGCAGCGATGATGCGGAGTTCTACGATGGCGATCATGGCCTCAAGGACATCGAGTCACCGGAGCGGGCATTGCTGCGAGATGAGATCGAGGCCACCGTGCATCGAACCATCGCCCAGCTGCCAGACGACTTGCGCACGGCCCTGACCTTGCGCGAGTTCGAAGGCTTGAGTTACGAGGACATTGCCAATGTGATGCACTGTCCGGTAGGTACGGTGCGTTCACGGATCTTCCGTGCGCGTGAGGCAATCGATAAGTCCCTGCAGCCTCTGTTGCAGGAAACCTGAGACAGCGGCGACAGCCAAGAGAGGACGCCATGAGTCGTGAAACCCTGCAGGAATCGCTGTCCGCGGTGATGGATAACGAAGCGGACGAACTGGAACTGCGGCGAGTGCTGGCAGCGAGCGAGGATGGCGAGTTGCGTGGTACCTGGTCGCGTTACCAGATTGCCCGTGCTGCCATGCATCGTGAGTTGCTGGTGCCGCAATTGGATATCGCGTCGGCGGTTTCCGCTGCGCTGGCCGAGGAGGCCGCTCCGGCCCGCAAGACACCAATCTGGCGTAGCGTCGGGCGTGTGGCTGTCGCTGCTTCGGTAACCGTTGCAGTGCTCGCAGGTGTGCGTTTTTACAATCAGGATGACCTGGCGGGTACTCAACTGGCTCAGCAGGGTTCTTCTCCGGTGCTCTCGATACCGCAAGTGCAAGGTCCCGCATTACTCGCCGGCTACAACGCAAGCGAGGAAGCTGGTGAGTCGGCCCAGGTGGGGGCTGCCAGCTGGCATGAGCAGCGTCTGCCCAGCTATCTGCGTCAACATGCGCAGGAAACTGTGATGGGGGCCGGTGAAACTGCTCTGCCTTATGCCCGGGCTGCGAGTCTGGAAAACCGCTAAGCGCTAAGGAGTCTCATGCGCGCGATTCCCCTCTACGTTCTCGGAGGTCTGCTGGCTCTGCCGGTTCAGGCTTCCGAGGTGCAGGATTTGCTCGGTCGCCTCGCCGTGGCCGAGCGTCAGCAAAGCTTTCAGGGCACGTTCATTTATGAGCGCGATGGAAGTTTTTCCACGCATGCGGTCTGGCATCGGGTGGATGAGGGGGGCGAGGTTCGTGAGCGCCTTCTGCAGCTCGACGGCCCTGCGCAGGAGGTGTTGAAAGTCAACGGGCAGGCGCAGTGCATCACCGGAGCACTGGCGGAGCAGATCAGTGATGGGCAGTCATGGCCTGCGCGTCATCTGGATGCAGAGCAACTGGGCAACTGGTATGACATGCGTATCGTCGGCCAGTCACGCATCGCTAACCGACCGACTATTGTCCTGGCGCTGACGCCCAGAGATCAGCACCGATACGGCTTTGAGTTGCATCTGGATCGGGATACCGGTCTGCCGCTGAAATCGCTCTTGCTCAACGAGCATGGCCAGCTCCTCGAACGCTTCCAGTTCACTCAGCTGGATATTTCCACGCCAGTTGCGGATGCCATGCAGCCAAGCTCGAATTGCAAGCCGGTGCGGCTAAAACCTGCTGATAGCATGGCAGACGGTCGCTGGCGCTCGGATTGGCTGCCGCCGGGGTTTGTCCTGAATACGGCACAACTGCGTCGTGGCTCTGCTGCAGATGCCCCTGTCGCCTATCTGATGTACAGCGACGGGCTGGCGCGCTTCTCGGTGTTCATCGAACCTTTGCAGGGCGTCGGTGTCGAAGATGCCCGCAGTCAGCTGGGGCCGACGGTCGCCGTTTCCAGGCGAATGAGTACTGAGTCTGGTGATGTGATGGTCACGGTCGTGGGTGAGATTCCTCTGGGCACTGCCGAGCGCATTGCGTTGTCAGTACGTGCCGGAGCCCCTGAACAGGCTAGCCAATGATCGAGGAACAGGGGCGTGTAGTGGCGCTCGAGTCTGGCGCTGTCTGGGTCGAAACGCTACGCAAGAGCACCTGCTCGAGCTGTTCGGCCAATGCCGCCTGTGGCCAGGGCCTGATGGATCGTCTCGGCGTGGGGCGTCAGCGCGGTTATGTTCGCGCGCTGACCCAGGCGCAACTGGCCGTTGGCGATACCGTGATCATCGGGGTGCGCGAAGATCTGTTGGTGCGCAGCTCGATTCTTGTCTACCTACTTCCCCTTCTTGGTCTGTTCGCTGCTGCGTTGCTGGCGGAGGGTCTGATGCTGCCTGAGTCGTTGGTGATTGTCGCCGGTCTGAGTGGTCTGTTGCTCAGTTGGCTGTTGGTGCGCTGGCGCGCCGCCCGCGTTGCCGAGAACCCTGCATTGCAACCTGTTGTCCTACGTACGCTGCTGGTACCTGCGCCGGTGGTGTGTTGAGTGTGTTCGAGTTTTACATGGGGAGTTGTCGTTCGATGAGAAAGCTCAAGTCCATTGCGCCGTTGCTGGCGGTTGCCTTGCTCTGGGGGCATAGCCTGTTGGCTCAGGCCAGCCTGCCTGATTTCACCGACCTGGTAGAGGAAGCCTCGCCTGCGGTGGTCAATATCAGTACCCGGCAGAAGATGCCCGAGCGCGCCGTTGCCGGCCATCCGGCGCTGCCTGATCTGGAAGGCCTGCCGCCGATGTTCCGCGAGTTCTTCGAGCGCAGCATTCCGCAGGTGCCGCGTAATCCGGGCGGTCGCCAGCGTGAGGCGCAGTCGTTGGGTTCCGGCTTCATCATTTCCCCCGATGGCTACATCATGACCAACAATCATGTGGTCGCCGATGCCGATGAGATCATCGTGCGCCTGTCCGACCGTAGCGAGCTGGAAGCCAAGCTCATTGGCGCCGATCCGCGCAGTGACGTGGCGCTGCTCAAGGTCGAGGGCAAGGGCTTGCCTGTGGTGCGTCTGGGCAAGGCCGATGAGCTGAAGGTTGGTGAGTGGGTGCTGGCCATCGGTTCGCCGTTCGGTTTCGATCATTCGGTGACGGCCGGTATCGTCAGTGCCAAGGGACGTAACCTGCCGAGCGACAGCTATGTGCCGTTCATCCAGACCGACGTGGCGATCAATCCGGGCAACTCCGGCGGCCCGCTATTCAACCTGAAGGGTGAAGTGGTTGGCATCAATTCGCAGATATTTACCCGTTCCGGCGGTTTTATGGGGTTGTCCTTCGCCATCCCGATGGAAGTGGCCATGCAGGTGGCCGACCAACTCAAGGCTGACGGCAAGGTCACGCGCGGCTGGCTCGGCGTGGTGATTCAGGAAGTGAACAAGGATCTGGCCGAGTCCTTCGGTCTCAACAAGCCGGCTGGCGCGCTGGTCGCGCAGGTGCTGGAAGGCGGCCCGGCAGACAAGGGCGGTCTGCAGGTCGGTGATGTGATCCTCAGTCTCAACGGCAAACCGATCATCATGTCGGCTGACCTGCCGCATCTGGTCGGTGGCTTGAAACCCGGTGAGAAGGCCGAGCTGAACGTGGTGCGCGACGGCTCCCGCAGGAAACTTGATGTGACGATCGGCACGCTGCCGGAAGAGGGGCAAGAGCTGGCCGCGTCGGGTTCGGCGCAGGGCGGCGAGCGCAGCAGCAGTCGCCTGGGGGTGAGCGTCGTCGAGCTGACGGCCGAGCAGAAGAAGGGCCTCGACCTCAAGGGCGGCGTGGTGGTCAAGGAAGTGCTCAGCGGCCCGGCAGCGATGATCGGCCTGCGCCCTGGTGACGTGATCACTCACCTGAACAATCAGGCCATCGACTCCACCAGCACCTTCGCCAAGGTTGCGCAGGAATTGCCGAAGAATCGTTCGGTATCCATGCGCGTACTGCGTCAGGGGCGTGCCAGCTTCATCACGTTCAAGCTGGCTGAGTAATCCGACCAATACTGAAGAAGGGCGCTTTCGAGCGCCCTTCTTCGTGTCTGCCCTTTACTGTGCAGGCGTGACGCGGTTATGAGGGATCAGGTACAATCCGCGGCTATTTTCGGCAAGCGTCTTGCCTGTGCCTTCTTCGAGTGTTGATCCGTGAGTGACCTGAGTCATATCCGCAATTTTTCCATCATTGCCCACATTGACCACGGCAAGTCCACCCTGGCTGACCGTTTCATCCAGATGTGCGGCGGCCTCGCTGCGCGTGAAATGGAGGCTCAGGTACTGGACTCCATGGATCTGGAGCGTGAGCGCGGCATCACCATCAAGGCCCACAGCGTCACCCTTCACTACAAGGCGAAGGACGGCAAGACCTACCAGCTGAACTTCATCGATACGCCCGGCCACGTGGACTTCACCTACGAAGTCTCACGCTCGCTAGCTGCATGCGAGGGTGCGTTGCTGGTGGTGGACGCCGGTCAGGGCGTCGAGGCGCAGTCGGTTGCCAACTGCTACACCGCCATTGAGCAGGGGCTGGAAGTGATGCCCGTGCTGAATAAGATGGACTTGCCCCAGGCCGACCCGGATCGCGTCAAGGACGAGATCGAGAAGATCATCGGCATCGATGCCACCGACGCCGTGGCCTGCAGCGCCAAGAGCGGCATGGGCGTGGACGAGGTACTCGAACGTCTGGTGCAGACCATCCCGGCGCCGACCGGCGAGATCGATGCGCCGCTGCAGGCGCTGATCATCGATTCCTGGTTCGACAACTACCTGGGCGTGGTCTCGCTGGTGCGTGTGCGCCAGGGACGGGTGAAGAAGGGTGACAAGATTCTGGTCAAGTCCACCGGCAAGGTGCACCTGGTCGACAGCGTCGGTGTCTTCACCCCGAAACACACTGCCACCGCTGATCTGAAAGCCGGTGAAGTGGGCTTCATCATCGCCAGCATCAAGGACATTCATGGTGCGCCGGTTGGTGACACCCTGACCCTGTCTTCGACGCCCGAAGTCGAAGTGCTGCCGGGCTTCAAGAAGATCCAGCCGCAGGTCTACGCCGGCCTGTTCCCGGTCAGCTCGGATGATTTCGAGGATTTCCGCGATGCCCTGCAAAAGCTGACCCTCAACGACTCGTCACTGCAATATGCGCCGGAAAGTTCCGATGCGCTGGGCTTTGGCTTCCGTTGCGGTTTCCTCGGCATGCTGCACATGGAGATCATCCAGGAGCGCCTGGAGCGCGAGTACGACCTGGACCTGATCACCACTGCGCCGAGCGTGATCTACGAGATCGAGCTCAAGACCGGTGAAACCATCACCGTCGACAACCCGTCCAAGCTGCCGGACGTCTCGGCTGTCGCTGACTTCCGCGAGCCGATCGTCACCGCCACCATTCTGGTGCCGCAGGAGCACCTGGGTAACGTGATTACCCTGTGCATCGAGAAGCGTGGCGTGCAGCGCGACATGCAGTTCCTCGGTTCCCAGGTTCAGGTTCGCTACGACCTGCCGATGAACGAAGTGGTGCTGGACTTCTTCGACCGTCTGAAGTCGACCAGCCGCGGTTATGCCTCGCTGGACTATCATTTCGACCGCTACCAGTCGGCCAATCTGGTCAAGCTGGACGTGTTGATCAACGGCGACAAGGTCGATGCCCTGGCGCTGATCGTGCACCGTGACAACGCCGCCTACAAAGGCCGCGCGTTGACCGAGAAGATGAAGGAACTGATTCCTCGGCAGATGTTCGATGTGGCGATCCAGGCAGCCATTGGCGGCCAGATTATCGCGCGCACCACTGTCAAGGCGCTCAGAAAGAACGTACTGGCCAAATGTTACGGTGGCGACGTAAGCCGTAAGAAGAAACTGCTCGAAAAGCAGAAGGCCGGTAAGAAACGCATGAAGCAGGTCGGCAACGTGGAAATTCCACAGGAAGCCTTCCTCGCGGTGCTCAGGTTGGATAGCTAAGGCTCTATGTCGATCAATTTCCCGCTCCTGTTGGTTATCGCGGTCGCCGTTTGCGGCTTCCTGGCCCTGATCGATCTGATTCTGCTGGCTCCGCGCCGCCGTGCGGCGATTGCGGCGTACCAGGGGCGGGTCGACGATCCCGACGACAGGGTGCTGGAGCGCCTGAGCAAGGAACCCTTGCTGGTCGAGTACGGCAAGTCCTTTTTTCCGGTGCTGGCCATCGTGCTGGTGTTGCGTTCGTTCCTGGTTGAGCCGTTCCAGATTCCGTCCGGGTCGATGAAACCGACCCTGGAAGTGGGCGACTTCATTCTGGTCAACAAGTTCGCCTACGGCATTCGCCTGCCGGTAATCGACGAGAAAATCATCGAAGTGGACAACCCGCAGCGCGGCGATGTGATGGTGTTTCGCTACCCCAGCGATCCACGCATCAACTACATCAAGCGCGTGGTCGGTCTGCCGGGTGATCGCATCGAATACACCCAGGGCAAGCGTCTGCTGATCAATGGTGAGCCGGTGGCCGAGAAACTGATCGGCGAAGAAGCTGGCAGCCTGGGCAGTGCGATGCTCTACCAGGAGCGCCTCGGTCAGGTCGAACACACCATTCGCAAGGAAATGACCCGCATGCGCCGCGAGCCCGGCGGCCAATGGGTGGTGCCGGAAGGGCACTACTTCATGGTGGGCGACAACCGTGACAACTCCAACGACAGCCGTTACTGGCGCGATCGTCATATTCCTCAGGAGCTGTGGGGCATGGTCCCTGACGACCATATCGTCGGCAAGGCCTTTGCCATCTGGATGAGCTGGCCTGAGCCAAAGACCAGCAATCTGCCCAACTTCTCGCGTGTCGGCCTGATTCATTGAGCACTGGCGCGCTGCTTTCGTCAGCGCCGCAGGCTATAAATAGTCTGGCCGTCAGGCTTTCCAACAAGACCGTCTATTGGGGATACACATGAATTTCGCGCGCTCGCAGCAAGGGCTTTCGATTCTGGGCTGGCTGGTGGTTCTGGCTGTGGTGGCGTTCTTCGCCAGCACGGCGTTCAAGGTGCTGCCGCATTACCTGGACTATATGTCCATGGAGAAGATCATCACTTCGGTCGAAACCGACAAGGCTTCGGACGTTCGCACCGTCGGTGAGTTTTACAACCATGTGAGCAAGGGCATGCAGGTCAACAATATTCGTGACCTGAACATGCGCGACGCCATGCAGGTGAAGGTGGAAAACAACGAGTTCCTGGTCCACCTCAAATATGAAAAACGCGAGCCGCTGATCGAGAACCTCGATCTGGTGGTGAATTTCGACAAAGAATTTCGTGTACGGATGCCGTGAGTCCCAATCTGTCCCGCCTCGAGCGCAAGCTCGGTTATAGCTTCAAGGATCAGGACCTGATGGTCCTGGCCCTGACCCATCGCAGTTTCGCTGGCCGCAATAACGAGCGGCTGGAATTTCTCGGTGATGCCATCCTCAATTTCGTCGCCGGTGAAGCGCTGTTCGAGCGTTTCCCGCAAGCCCGTGAGGGCCAGTTGTCGCGCCTGCGTGCGCGTCTGGTCAAGGGCGAGACGCTGGCCGTGCTGGCCCGTGGTTTTGAACTTGGCGAATACCTGCGCCTGGGCTCCGGTGAGCTGAAAAGTGGTGGTTTTCGTCGTGAGTCGATCCTCGCCGATGCGCTCGAAGCGCTGATCGGTGCCATCTACCTGGATGCCGGCATGGACGCCGCGCGTGAGCGCGTGCTGGACTGGCTGACCGGTGAGCTCGATGGCCTGACCCTGGTCGACACCAACAAGGATCCGAAAACGCGGCTGCAGGAGTTTCTGCAGTCACGTGCCTGTGAACTGCCTCGTTACGAGGTGGTGGACATTCAGGGTGAGCCGCACTGCCGCACCTTTATGGTCGAGTGCCAGGTTTCCCTGCTTAATGAAAAGACCCTGGGCCAGGGCGGCAGCCGGCGTATCGCCGAGCAGGTCGCTGCGGCTGCGGCGCTGATCGCCCTCGGGGTGGAGAATGGCAATGACTGATGCACCCGTGACCCGCTGCGGCTACGTCGCCATCGTCGGCCGGCCCAATGTGGGCAAGTCGACGCTGCTCAACCACATCCTCGGGCAGAAGCTGGCGATCACCTCGCGCAAACCGCAGACCACCCGCCACAACATGCTCGGGATCAAGACCGAAGGCGACGTGCAGGCTGTCTACGTCGATACGCCGGGTTTGCACAAGCACAACGACAAGGCGCTCAACCGCTACATGAACCGCAGCGCCTCGAGCGCACTGAAGGACGTCGATGTAGTGGTGTTCGTGGTCGACCGTACGCGCTGGACCGATGAAGACCAGCTGGTGCTGGAAAAGGTGCAGCACGTCAAATGTCCGATCCTGCTGGCGGTGAACAAAGCCGACCGGCTGGAAGACAAGAGCGAGCTGCTGCCGCACCTGAACTGGCTGGCCGAGCAGTTGCCGCAGGCCGAGATCGTGCCGATTTCCGCGCTGCAGGGGCAGAACCTCGACACCCTGGAGAAGCTGGTGGGTGAGCGCCTGCCGGAGTCCGAACACTTCTACCCGGAAGACCAGATCACCGACCGCTCCAGCCGCTTCCTCGCAGCCGAACTGATCCGCGAGAAGATCATGCGCCAGCTCGGTGCCGAGTTGCCGTACCAGATCACCGTGGAGATCGAAGAGTTCAAGCAGGAAGGCCGCATTCTGCACATCCACGGCCTGATCCTGGTAGAGCGCGACGGACAGAAGAAGATCATCATCGGTGACAAGGGCGAGCGCATCAAACGCATTGGTGCCGATGCCCGTAAGGACATGGAAACCATGTTCGACTCCAAGGTGATGCTCAACCTCTGGGTCAAGGTCAAAGGCGGTTGGTCCGACGACGAACGCGCCCTGCGTTCATTGGGGTACCTGGATTGAGTCATCTGCCGCCAGTTCAGTGCTGCGCGGCTTTTGCCTGAGGCTTGCAACGTGCAGCTTGCCGCTTATGTCTTGCATAGCCGTCCCTACAAGGAAAGCAGCGCCCTGGTGGATTTCTTCACTGCCCAGGGCCGTATTCGCGCGGTGCTGCGCGCCGCGCGCGGCAAGGTCGGCAGCATTGCCCGGCCGTTCGCCCCGTTGGAGCTGGAACTGCGCGGGCGCGGCGAGCTGAAGAGCGTCGGTCGCCTGGAAAGCGTCGGTATACCCTTGCTGCTCACCGGCGAAGCGTTATTTTCCGGGCTTTACCTCAACGAGTTGCTGATCCGTCTGTTGCCCGCCGAAGACCCGCATCCATCGATGCTCGAACACTACGCCCTGACTTTGCAGGCGCTGGCTGCCGGTCGGCCGCTGGAGCCGCTGCTGCGTGCGTTCGAATGGCGTTTGCTGGATGACTTGGGCTATGGTTTCGCCCTGGATCGGGATCAGTACGATAGTCCCATCGACCCGGCCGGGTTGTATCGCTGGCAGCAGGACATCGGCCTGGTGCCGGTACTGCAACTGCAACCCGGGGTATTTCAGGGCCGCGAACTGCTGGCCATGGCCGAAGCCGACTGGCAGACGCCGGGCGCGCTGGCAGCGGCCAAGCGTCTGATGCGCCAGGCGCTGGCACCCCATCTTGGCGGCAGGCCCCTGGTCAGCCGCGAACTTTTCATGACGCTCAAGGAGTCCAAGCGTGACTGAGGCCAATCGTATTCTGCTCGGCGTGAACATCGACCACGTCGCCACCCTGCGTCAGGCTCGCGGTACGCGCTACCCGGACCCGGTCAAGGCCGCGCTGGACGCCGAAGAAGCCGGCGCCGACGGCATTACCGTGCACCTACGTGAAGACCGTCGGCACATCCAGGACCGCGATGTGCGCGTACTGGCTGACGTGTTGCAAACGCGGATGAACTTCGAGATGGGCGTTACCGACTTCATGCTCGGTTTCGCCGAGCAGATTCGCCCGGCGCATGTCTGCCTGGTGCCGGAAACCCGCCAGGAGTTGACCACCGAAGGCGGCCTGGACGTGGCCGGTCAGGAGGCGCGCATCGCAG
The DNA here is from genome assembly GCF_008041835.1 of Ectopseudomonas mendocina. Lineage (GTDB taxonomy): Bacteria > Pseudomonadota > Gammaproteobacteria > Pseudomonadales > Pseudomonadaceae > Aquipseudomonas. Next base: position 52,883 of record NZ_VRYE01000026.1, on the reverse strand, counting down.
CAGCGGTGGAGCGCTTGTCACTGGCTGGCTGCGAAGTGTCGCTGTTCATCGATGCCGAGGAACGGCAGATCGAGGCGGCCATGCGCGTCGGCGCGCCGGCCATCGAGCTGCACACCGGGCGCTACGCCGACGCCCACACGGCGGAAGAGGCGGCGCAGGAGCTGGCGCGGATTCGTGACGGGGTGATCTGCGGCCTCAACCACGGGCTGATCGTCAACGCCGGTCACGGCCTGCACTACCACAACGTCGAGGCGGTGGCAGCGATCACGGGGATCAACGAGCTGAACATCGGCCATGCGCTGGTCTCTCACGCTCTGTTCGTCGGCTTCAAGCAGGCTGTCGCCGAGATGAAGGCGCTGATCGTCGCCGCTGCCGAGCGCGGCTAAGGGGGCGATTGGCGCACCGCAGACCGTAGGGCGTACTCGGCTTTGGCTTCTAGCGTCGTTCTAACTCCTGTATCCATGCAGTCGTCGCGAAGCAGTACGCCGTTGCGGGAGTTCGGTGCATGCAGATATCCGGTAAGCCGATGGCGGACTGTTCGCTTAGGCTCCTGAGTCCGCCCTACGAGCCGGCGTTCCGGTCCGTCCTACGAGCGCCTGGCGTTACGGCTTGCGTGCGATCAATACGGCGCGGGTCGGTGCCGGCAGGCCTTCGAGGGTGCGGTTGTGGTCGGCTGGGTCGAGGAACTCCGGCAGCGACTGGAAGCGCATCCATTCGGTGGCACGTTGTTCCTCCACCGAGGTGCGACTGACGTCGACGCAGCGCACGTCCTCGAAACCGGCGCGGCGCAGCCAGCGCTCCAGGGCCGGCACCGAGGGCAGGAACCAGACGTTGCGCATTTGCGCGTAGCGATCTTCGGGCACCAGCACCTGTTCGGCATCGCCTTCGATCACCAGGGTTTCCAGCACCAGTTCGCCGCCCTTGACCAGCGCGTCCTTGAGGTCGAACAGGTGGTCGATGGGCGAGCGACGGTGATAGAGCACGCCCATGGAGAACACCGTGTCGAAGCCCTGCAGCTTGGCTGGCAGTTCCTCGAAGGCCAGCGGCAGGTGCCAGACAGGGTAATCGGGCAGGTAACGCTTCATCGCCAGGAACTGGCAGAGGAACAGCCAGTTAGGGTCGATGCCGACCACGCTGTCGGCACCGGCGCCGAGCATGCGCCACATGTAGTAGCCATTGCCGCAGCCGACGTCGAGGATACGCTTGCCATGCAGGTCGAGATGCGGGGCGACGCGCTGCCATTTCCAGTCCGAACGCCATTCGGTGTCGATATGCACGCCGAACAGCTCGAACGGGCCCTTGCGCCAGGGAATCAGCCCCTGCAGTGCGGCTTTCAATTGTGCGCGCGTGCTGTCATCGCAGGCGCCGCCGAAGGTGAAGCGCTGCACCAGTTCCACCTCGCTCACCGGCAGATCCGGTAGCGCCTGCACGGCACCGTACCAGCGCGGCAGATCGCCGTGACCGATGGCCAGTTTGGCGTCGAGCTGGCCGGGCAACTCGCAGGCCCAGTCTTGCAACGGAGTACCGGCCAGTTGCGCCTGCAGGGCGTCGAGATCCAGATCGCGCATCATGGCAGGGCCACCAGCGAGGCGAAGTTCAGGCACTGGAACCAGGGCACTACCTTGCTGAAACCGGCGGCCAGCAGGCGCTCGCGATGTTGTTCGAGACTGTCGGGCAGCATCACCTTTTCGATGGCGCTGCGCTTCTGCGCAATCTCCAGCTCGCTGTAGCCATTGGCGCGTTTGAAGGCGACATGCAGCTGGGTGAGCAGCTCATGCTCGGCGGCATCCTCGAAGCGCAGCTTCTCCGAGAGGATCAGCGCGCCACCGGGCAGCAGCGCCTGGCGAATGCGCGTGAGCAATTCCAGGCGGCGCTCCGGGGGGATGAACTGCAGGGTGAAGTTGAGCGTGACCAGCGAGGTGGGGTGCAGGTCGAGGGCCAGGATGTCGGCTTCGATCACCTGCACCGGCAGCAGCTCCTGGAACATGGCGTCCTGGGCGTGCAGGTATTCGCGGCAGCGCTCGACCATGGCCGGCGAGTTGTCCACCGCGATCACCTGGCAGCCGTCCGCTTTTACATGGCGGCGCAGTGCCTGGGTCACCGCGCCGAGTGAGGCGCCGAGGTCATACAGTGTGGTGTGCGCCTGGGCGAACTGGCTGGCGAGTACGCCGATGTTCTCGACGATGGTCGGGTAGCCGGGCACCGAGCGCTTGATCATGTCGGGGAAGACCCGCACCACGTCCTCGTTGAAGACGAAATCGGGCACCTCGGGCAGAGGGTGGGCGAACAGACGATCAGGTTCTTGGCTCACGGCAATCGCAACGGGTAGCGGGAAAGGCCGGCATTTTAGCCAAGTGCGCGCCTGCCGTCAGGGCTTTCCCGCTGCCTGGCAGGGGTATCAATCGCCTGCTAGGTCTTGATGCGTTCGAAGGCCGAAGCGGCAATACCCCACTGGCCGAGCCAGTAGGTGAGGATGATGGCATAGGGCGCGGCGTCGAAGCTGACGACGAAGCGATCGATGCCGATCAGGCTATCGGAGAGCATGAACAGCGTCGCACCGCCGACGGCCAGCCAGGCCGAACGTGTTTGCAGGCCAGGCTGACCGAGACGCGCCACGGCCCGCCAGAGCATCAGGCAGATTGCCATGGCATAGCAGGCCACCGGAATCAGCAGGCTGCCCAAGCCGCCGCTCGCCAGTACGGCGAACATCGTTGCGCCTGCCAGCAGTGCCAGCAGCAGGGCGGGCAAGGCAAGTCGGCGGCTGTCGGAACAGTAGGCGTACAGGTAGGCCAGATGAGCCAGCAGGAAGGCGCCGAGGCCGAATACGAAGAGGTCTTGCGGCCAGTCGAGCAGAATGTCGCCGAGCAGTGAACACAGCAGGCCAATGCCGATCCAGCGCCGGTAGGTGCCGGCGGGTGCCTGGCGTAGCCAGAGCAGCAGGGCGATCACCGGGATGCCTTTGCTCAGCAGGCTGAGTTGCACATCACCGCTGATCCGGCCGTAGATAAAGACCGCAGCACCCACCAGACCGAGCAGCAACCAGCGCATGACAAGACTCCCTGTGTTATCGGATGCGCAACTATGGCCAGTGGCTGGACGCTTGCCAATGCGAGAGGTGCCAAAGCGAGTGGCAGATCGTGCCGCCGTACAGTGGGCGAGGGCGATGCCTGCACCCACTGCGTTCAGCGTTAGCCTGCGACCAATACGCGAATCGCTTCCAGGCGCAGGGCAGCCTTGTCGAACATCGCCAGGCTCTGTTCGCGCTGCTCGCGCAGGGCCGCGATCTCGCTGTCACGTACGCTCGGGTTGACTGCCTGCAGGGCGACCAGACGCGCCAGTTCCTCGTCCAGTTCAGCGATCAGACGGCGCTTGGCTTCGCTCACGCGCTCGACATGACGCGGCATGACCTTGGCTTCGGCGTCGTTGATCTGCTTGGCCAGCACATCGCGCTGGGCCTGGACGAACTTGTTGGCGCTGGCCCGCGGTACGCTCTCCAGCTGATCGTTGAGGGTCTCGAAGCCGACCTTCGGCGCCAGGTCGTTGCCGTTGGCGTCGAGCAGGCAGCGCAACGCCGCCGGCGGCAGGAAGCGGCCGAGCTGCAGCTTGCGCGGGCCGACCACTTCGCTGACGTAAAGCAGCTCCAGCAGCACGGTGCCGGGCTTGAGCGCCTTGTTCTTGATCAGCGCCACCGCGGTGTTGCCCATCGAGCCGGACAACACCAGGTCCATGCCGCCCTGCACCATGGGGTGTTCCCAGGTGAGGAACTGCATGTCCTCGCGGGCCAGGGCCAGCTCGCGGTCGTAGGTGATGGTTACCGCCTCGTCGTCGCCCAGGGGGAAGCTGGCATCCAGCATCTTCTCGCTGGGGCGCAGGATCAGGGCGTTGTCGGAGTGGTCTTCGCTGTCGATACCGAAGGCGTTGAACAGCTCTTCCATGTAGATCGGCAGGGTGAACTGGTCGTCCTGCTCGAGGATCGCCTCGACCAGCGCTTCGCCTTCACCGGCGCCGCCGGAATTCAGCTCCAGCAGGCGGTCGCGGCCGCTGTGCAGCTCGCCCTCGAGGCGAATGCGTTCGGCGGTGGCTTCGTCCAGCAGTTGCTGCCACTGGCCGTCGTCGCCGTTTTCCAGCAGCGGCAGCAGGCGTGGGCCGAACTGGTGCTGTAGGGCGTTGCCGGTCGGGCAGGTGGCGAGGAAGGCATTCAGCGCCTGGTGGTGCCACTGGAACAGGCGTTCCTGCGGGCTGTTCTCCAGGTACGGCACGTGCAGCTGGATGCGGTGTTTCTGGCCGATGCGGTCGAGACGGCCGATGCGCTGTTCGAGCAGGTCCGGGTGGGCCGGCAGGTCGAACAGCACCAGATGATGAGCGAACTGGAAGTTGCGGCCTTCGGAGCCGATTTCCGAGCAGATCAGCACCTGCGCGCCGAATTCTTCGTCGGCGAAGTAAGCAGCGGCACGGTCGCGTTCGAGGATGCTCATGCCTTCATGGAACACCGTGGCCGGTATGCCGGAGCGCACGCGCAGGGCGTCTTCCAGATCCAGCGCGGTTTCGGCGTGGGCACAGATCACCAGCACCTTGAATTTCTTCAGCATCTTCAGGGTGTCGATCAGCCACTCGACGCGTGGGTCGATGCGCCACCAGCGCTGCTCGTCGTCGACTTCTTCCTGCGCCTGGTAGCTGACTTCCGGGTACAGCTCGGCATGCTCACCGAGCGGCAATTCCAGATATTCATCGGGGCTCGGCAGCGGGTAGGGGTGCAATTCGCGCTCGGGAAAGCCCTGTACGGCGGCGCGGGTGTTGCGGAACAGCAGGCGGCCGGTGCCGTGGCGATCCAGCAGTTCACGCACCAGGCGGGCGCGGGCTTCTTCGTCGCCGCCGTCGATGGCGTCCAGCAGTTCGCGACCTTCGTCGCCGAGGAAGCCGCCGATGGCGTCGCGCGCCTGGGCGCTGAGCGTGCCCTGGTCGAGCAGCTCCTGCACGGCTTCGGCCACCGGGCGGTACTGGCTGCTTTCGGCGCGGAAGGCTTGCAGGTCATGGAAACGGGCCGGGTCGAGCAGACGCAGGCGGGCGAAGTGGCTGTCCTGGCCGAGCTGTTCCGGAGTGGCGGTGAGCAGCAGCACGCCGGGGATGACCTCGGCCAGTTGCTCGACCAGCGCGTATTCGGCGCTGGCTTGCTCCGGGTGCCAGACCAGGTGGTGGGCTTCGTCGACCACCAGCAGGTCCCAGCCGGCGGCGAACAGCGCGTCCTGGGCGTTGTCGTCGTCCTTCAGCCACTCCAGGGCGACCAGCGCCAGCTGGCAATCCTCGAAGGGGTTGCTGGCGTCGCTTTCCATGAAGCGCTCGGCGTCGAACAGGGCGACGTCGAGGTTGAAACGCCGGCGCATCTCCACCAGCCACTGGTGCTGCAGGTTTTCCGGCACCAGGATCAGCACGCGGCTGGCGCGACCGGAGAGCAGCTGGCGATGAATCACCAGGCCGGCTTCGATGGTCTTGCCCAGGCCCACTTCGTCGGCCAGCAGTACGCGCGGGGCGATACGGTCAGCCACTTCACGGGCGATGTGCAGCTGGTGGGCAATCGGCTGGGCGCGCGCGCCGCCCAGGCCCCAGAGGGGCGACTGCAACAGGCGGCTGTTGTGTTCCAGGCTGTGGTAGCGCAGGGCGAACCAGGCCAGCGGGTCGATCTGACCGGCGAACAGGCGGTCGCTGGCCAGGCGGAACTGGATGAAGTTCGACAGCTGGGTTTCCGGCAGGGTCACCGGTTTATGCTGGGCATCGAGGCCGTGGTAGACCAGCAGGCCGTCGATGTCCTCGACTTCCTGTACGGTGAGCTTCCACCCCTCGAAATGGGTGATTTCGTCGCCCGGGGCGAAGCGCACGCGGGTCAGCGGGGCATTGCGCGTGGCGTACTGGCGGGTTTCGCCGGTGGCCGGGTAGAGCACGGTGAGCAGGCGGCCTTCCTCGGCGAGGATGGTGCCCAGACCCAATTCCGCTTCGCTGTCACTGATCCAGCGTTGCCCCGGTTGATATTGCGCCATGCCTGTCTGTCTCCCGCGTGAAAAAGCCGACTATGGTAACGGATGCCGCGCCATGGCCAAAGCGGTCATGGCACTATCGGCGCGTCCGCCAGTCGAAAGTGTAGCGAGCACGGGCTAAAGTCGCGGATGACGGGGCCGACAGCCTGACCAAAGGAGGTGCCGTTGCATGTTGCCACCGATCCCCCATAGCCTGGTGCCGGTTACGGCCACGCAAGACGTGATCAAGCCCAAGCCCGAGATCCCTCCGGTGACCCCGGCCGAGGAGAGCGCCAAGGAAAGTGCGCTGAGCCTGGACAAACGTCACCCGCAGGAAACCGAGGAGCTGCTGCGCGACGAGCAGCGCCGCCGCCAGCGGCGTGGCTACACCCCTGAACAGCTGGCCGAGGCCGAGCCGGAAGAGGTGGAGCAGGCGCTGGGGGATTTGCCCCGACAAGGGCTGTGGGTGGACGTGGAAGTCTGATTAAAAGTCTGCTGCGTTAAAAGCTGGCGAGTAATGCTCATGTACAAAAGTACAGTCGAGCGCGACCCCGGCCATTCCTCGCCAGTTTGATTCGCTGGCGCTCACCCTTCGGGCCAGCCTTTGGCTGTTACTCCCGTTGGTCGTTGCGCCTTGCATGGCTCTAGCTCGCGAGACTTTTAACTTTTGCTAGGTTAGCTCCGGAGTGTTGTCATGCTGTTCGCCGACCCCTTGCCTACACTCGCCGATGCCGAGCTGGACTATCTGCCCGGTTGGGTCGATGCCGGCCTCGCCGACAGCTGGCTGCATACGCTGGTTGAGCAGACGCCCTGGCAACAGCCGGAGCTGTTCATTCATGGGCGTTACCACCGCACGCCACGGCTGACCGCCTGGTACGGCGACCCCGAGGCGCGTTATCGCTATTCCGGGAAAGTGCACGAACCGTTGCCCTGGACACCTCTGCTCGACGAAATTCGCCAGCGTGTCGTGAAGCAAGTCGGCCAGCCGCTCAATGCCGTACTGCTCAACCATTACCGCGATGGCCAGGACTCCATGGGCTGGCACAGTGATGCCGAGCCTGAGCTGGGGCGCAGTCCGTTGATCGCCTCGCTCAATCTGGGCGGCAGTCGGCGCTTCGATCTGCGCCGGGTTGGCAGCACGCGCATCGAGCATTCGCTGACGCTGGAGCACGCCTCGCTACTGGTCATGCGTGGGCCAACCCAGCATCATTGGCAACATCAAGTGGCGAAGACGCGCCAAGCCTGCGCGCCACGCCTGAACCTGACCTTTCGCCTGATCCGGTTTCCGCTATGAGCAACGATGACAAGCTGATCGATTTCGCCGCCGAGCGCGACAAGCGTATCCACGATCTCAACGACAAGCGCCTCAACGAGATGCGCCAGGTCTTCGAGCAGGTATTGCCGCTGGGCAAGGCCAGGAAGAAGGCCAAGAGCAAGCCCAAGAAACGCTGAAACTCCCGCCGTTTGCGTGTCAGGCACAGCTGCCAGGTTGTGCTTCGCGCCCCGTACCCCCCGATTTCTTGACCTGGGTCAGTATTCCCCAAGGCCTGGTCACGCCTGCTCTCCAGCCATTGATCCAGGTCAATTTTCCCGCCGCCCGTGCTGATAACGTGAAGCCATCCCAGACAGACAGGCACAACAGGAGGCAGCCCATGTTCGTCGATACAGTGGTTCTCGCCGGAGTCGGCACCGTTCTTCTGATGGTCGCGTTCTTCGGGGGTGTTGGTTACTTCATCTGGAAGGATGCTCACAAGCGCAAGCAGAGCTGATCCTTCCAGTTCACTGGGCACGCAAGGCAATTCGGGCGACTTCGGTCGCCCTTTTTTTGGCTCGCTATCCCAGGCGAGAGCACGGATTCGTTAGGCACCCTGGAGTAGCAGGTACTCACGCCTCTGGACAGATATAGTTAGCTAGCTAATAATTGAGTTTCGCACGGAGGCGGAACCCAATCGCTACAGCTATGTTCAGAGCTGAGATTTCTTCAGGTAGCCATCGTGCGTGACTCCTTGCTGGTGTTCCTTGCACCAAGCCCGCAAGCCGTTCAATTCGCCATCAAGACCCTGCTCGGCGGTGGTCTGGCATTGTGGTGCGCACTGCGTTTTGGCCTGGAGCAGCCGCAGTGGGCACTTATGACCGCGTTCATCGTTGCCCAGCCGCTATCCGGCATGGTGGTGCAAAAGGGCCTGGCACGACTGCTCGGCACGCTGGTTGGCACCTTCATGGCAGTGGTGATGATGGGGCTGTTCGCCCAGGCGCCGCTGTTGTTCGTGCTGGCGTTCGCCTTGTGGCTGGCGCTTTGCACGGCATCCTCGACCATGTTACGCAGCGCCTGGTCATACTCCTTCGTGCTGGCCGGCTACACGGTCGCGATCATCGCCTTGCCGGCCATCGGCAAGCCATACGTGGTGTTCGACGAAGCCATCGCCCGCTGCACGGAAATCTGCCTGGGCATCATCTGCGCCACCCTGAGCAGCGCTTTGCTCTGGCCGCAGCGAGTCGAGCGGCAACTGGCGCAACAGGCGCGAGACACGTGGCAGGCCGGCGTCGTCGCATCGCGCCAGGCGCTGGCCGGTGAGGCCGGCTCCCGCCAGGGGCTGCTGGAGGTGCTGGCGCGTATCGTCGCCGTCGATGCTCAGCGTGAGCATGCCTGGTTCGAGGGCGCGCAAGGCCGCCAGCGAGCCATTGCGTTGCGGGTGCTGAGTCGCGATCTGCTCGGCATGTTGCGCCTGGCCCGCGGTGTGGCGCGGCAGTGGCGGCAACTGAGCAGCACCGAGGCACAAGCTGTTGCGCCCTGGCTGCAGGTAGTGGATGAGCGCCTGCGACAGGCGCAACCGTCAGATTTGCCGGAGTTGGTCGAGCAACTGCGCCACGCAGCGCAGGACGAAGAACTGAGCAGTGGCCAGCAACTGTGCCTGGAGCGCTTGATGGTGCTGCTGTTGCGCGTCGAGGACGCCAGTCGCGCCTTGCTTGCAGTCGAGGAGGGCAGGGCGCCGGCCGATGCGCCACGCGCTCTGTCCTGGCACTACGACTGGCAGAGCGCGCTGGTTTATGGCTCGCGCAGCGCCTTGACCTTTCTCACCCTGGCAGCCTTCTGGCTGGCCACAGGCTGGACCCACGCCACTGGTGCATTGCTCCTGGCCTGCGTGGTCTGCAGCCTGTTCGCGCGGCTCGAATCCGCGCCGCAGATCGGCATGATGTTCTTGCGCGGTATCTTCTACGCGCTGCCGGTAGCGTTTTTCGTCGGCCAGATTCTGATGCCGCAGATCGATGGCTTCGTGATGCTCTGCATGGTGCTGGGCGTGCCGCTGTTCTTCGGTGTGTTGGGCATGGCCAAGCCGGCGACGGCCGCCACATCCACTTCCTTCTGTCTGCATTTCATCGTGCTCTGCCTGCCGGCGCCGGGTGTCGGCTACAACGTCGAATTCTTCCTCAATGAAGCGCCGGGCATGCTGATAGGCGTGGGCTGCGCGGTGATGGCCTTCAAGCTGGTGGTGCTGCGCAATCCGGTCTGGCATGGGCGGCGCCTGATGCAGGCGATCCTGACCGATCTCGGGCGTCTCACTCGTCGCGACCTGGGCCGCGCCGAAAACTGGTTCGGCGGGCGCATGGCCGACCGGCTGATCCAGTTGGCGCGGCATTACCCGGCGCGGCCGGACCAGACGCGCAGCCGTTGGGACGATGGCGTGGCCGGTCTCGATCTGGGCGACGAACTGCTGCACCTGCGCAAGTGCCTGGCCAATGCCGATACCGGGTTGGCACGTTCTCAGCAGCGCTTTCTTGAACGCCTGGAAAACGCCCTGGAGCGTGGTCCCGCGCCGGGCCGTGAAGACGTTCTGGACGCAGCGGTGGTCGAGCTGCAGGAGGCCTTGCGCGCCTGCACGCCGAGTATCGACAAGCGCCTGGCCGAGGCGGCGCTGTTGCAACTGCAGAACGGCTGGCGCCACTGGTGTTATTTGAGGGGGGAAAGCCATGGGCTTGCATGAGTGGTCGCTGGGCGGTGTGTTGCTAAGCCCGATGGCGGCCTACGCGGTATTGGCGCTGCTGCTGACCGGCGTGTTGCGCCTGGGGTTGCAGCGCGTCGGGCTGTCGCGCTGGATCTGGCACGAAGCCCTGTTCGATTGTGCCTTGTATGTCTGCGTGCTGGCGGCCGTGATGGTCGCCCTGGCGCATTGAGGAGAGAAAGCATGCGTTCGACCATTCGCGTCGGCATCACCCTGGCCATGGTGGCGGCGGCGATCTTCGCCGGTTCCTGGATCTGGCAGCACTATATGTACTCGCCCTGGACGCGCGACGCCCGATTGCGTGCCGACGTGGTTACCATCGCCCCGGACGTGTCCGGCTGGGTGGTCGAACTCAAGGTGCGCGATAACCAGCAGGTCAAGGCGGGCGATATGCTGATGAGCATCGACCGTGACCGCTATCAGGCGGCGGTGGAGAAAGCCAAGGCGGTGGTGGACATTCGCCGCCAGCAGTTGAGCCTGCGCGAGCACGAGGCTTCGCGTCGCTCGCGGCTGGGCGCCCTGGCGATCAGCGCCGAGCTGCTGGAGAACGCGCAGATCAACGCCGAGATGGCGCGCAGCGAATATCGCGAGGCGCAGGCTGACCTGCGTGTGGCCGAGCTGAACCTCGCACGCAGCGAGGTGCAAGCGCCGCGCGATGGACAGATCACCAACCTGGTGCTGGCGCAGGGCAACTACGTGAATGCCGGGCAGGCGGTGATGGCGCTGGTCGATACCCAGTCGTTCTACGTACAGGCGTATTTCGAGGAGACCAAGCTGCCGCGCATTCAGGTCGGTGCGCCGGTGGAGGTCTGGCTGATGGGCGGGGATCAGCAGATTCGCGGCGAGGTGGACAGCATCAGCCGCGGCATCACCGACCGCAACGCCAGCCCGGACGGGCAGTTGCTGGCCGATGTCGAGCCGACCTTCAACTGGGTACGCCTGGCGCAGCGTATTCCGGTGCGCATCAAGCTCGATCAGGTGCCGGATGGCATGGTGCTAAGTGCCGGCATGACTGCCAGCGTGCGGGTGGAGTAGGGCGGTTTCGCAGTTGTAGGAGCGGCTTCAGCCGCGAGCGCTTCAAGCGTAATCGCGGCTGAAGCCGCTCCCACGGTTGCTGTTCGCATGAGGATTATTGATCGCTCCCACGCTCCGCGTGGTAGCTCAGTCTAGGACGCTCTGCGTCCGCTGCGGTTCAGGCATCGCCAAGCGGGACGCGGAGCGCCCCAGGTGCAGGTGCCCACGCAGAGCGTGGGTACCATCAACACATCTGAGCGTCAGGCGCGTTCGATCTGTGCCTGCGTACGGCGCATCAGCACCTTGCCATGGCGCACCGACACCAGCGCATGGCCCTGGCTGCGTACCATCTCGTAATCGTCCGGCGCCGAGAGGATCAGCAGGTTGGCCGGGCGACCCGCCTCCAGCCCATAGCGATCACCCAGGTTCAGCGCGCGCGCCGAATTGTCGGTGATCAGGTTCAGGCAGCGCTTGAGGTCTTCGTAGCCGAGCATATGGCAGATATGCAGGCCGGCTTCGAGGATGCGCAGGATGTTGCCGTTGCCCAGCGGATACCAGGGATCGACGATGGAATCCTGGCCGAAGCAGACGTTCATTCCGGCGCGGTCGATCTCCGCCACGCGGGTCAGGCCGCGACGTTTCGGGTAGGTGTCGAAGCGGCCCTGCAGGTGGATGCTCTCGGTGGGGCAGGAAATGAAGCTGATACCGCTCATCTTCAGCAGGCGGAACAGCTTGGAGCAGTAGGCATTGTCGTAGGAGCCCATGGCCGTGGTGTGGCTGGCGGTGACGCGTGCGCCCATGCCGCGCACGCGGGCTTCCTCGGCCAGCACTTCGAGAAAACGCGACTGCGGGTCGTCGGTTTCGTCGCAGTGCACGTCCACCAGGCAGCCGCTGCGCTCGGCCAGATCCATGAGGAACTTGATCGACGCCACGCCCTGCTCGCGGGTGTTTTCGAAGTGCGGGATACCGCCGACTACATCGGCGCCCAGTTCCACGGCTTGCTCCATCAGCGTGCGACCGTTGGCATAGGACTCGATGCCCTCCTGCGGGAAGGCGACGATCTGCAGGTCGATCAGGTGGCGGGTTTCCTCGCGTACTTCGAGCATGGCCTTGAGCGCGGCCAGGGTCGGGTCGGTGACGTCGACGTGGGTGCGCACGTGCTGGATGCCGTGGTCGACCAGCATGTCGATGGTCTTCCTGGCGCGGGTCTTGGTGTCCTCATGGGTGACCAGCGCCTTGCGCTCGGCCCAGCGCTCGATGCCCTCGAACAGCGTGCCGCTCATGTTCCAGGCCGGCTCGCCGGCGGTGAGGGTGGCATCGAGGTGGATGTGCGGCTCGACGAAGGGCGGCACGACGAGATTGCCAGCGGCGTCCAGATCGCCCTCGGCGATGGAGTGCAGGGCGTGCTGGGCCTCGACGGCGGCGATGCGCGCGCCGTCCAGGATGATGCGGTGCAGGCCGTCGCGGCCGCGCAGGCGGGCATTGTGGATGATCATCAGGTTTCCTCTCAGGCAGGCGACGACAGGCGCCGGATCAACAGCGCAACGCTGATGTTCAGGCGGTCGTGCGGATCTTCGAACGAGCAGCCGGTCAGCGCTTCGATGCGCTGTAGACGGTAGCTCAGGGTGTTGCGGTGAACGTTGAGGCGCTGTGCGGCCAGGGCCAGGTTGCCGTTCTCGGCGAACCAGGCTTCCAGCGTCGGCATCAGCACCGGCTGGTGGCGCGAGTCGTCGCCGATCAGCGGGCCGACCACGCGCTCGACGAAGCGGTCGAGCAGGCTGCGGTCGCGGATCGCGCCGAGCAGCTCCAGCACGCCCAGCTCATTGAAACTGCACAAGCCCAGGCGCTCGGGAAAGCGCTGCGCCACAGCCAGGGCCTGGCGCGCCTCACCTAGGCCCTGGGCGAAACGCGGTGCATCGCAACCGGCGCTACCCAGACCGAGGAACAGACGGAGCGGACCGAGCTGCGGGCGCAGTTCGTCGAGCAGCATGGTCATGGCCTGGCGGTTACGGGCTTCGGCATGGGCATCGGGGCAGGGCAGCAGGGCGATCCAGTGACGGCCCTGGCTGACCAGCGGCAGCGCGTCACCGAGTTCGCCGAGGCTCTGTTCCAGGCGCCGTTGCAGCAGTTGCTGGCGGCTCTGCAGCTGGCGCTCGGCGTCTTCATCAGGCAAGTCGCCGAACAGCTGCTCGCTGCCGTCGAGACGCAACAGCGCCACCTGACGCGGTACGTGCAGCGCCAGGCCCAGGCTGTCGCCGCGTTGCAGCAACACGTCGAGCGACTGGTAGTCACCGTCGAGCACCTGTTCCAGCACATGCTGGCGCGAGCGACCGAGCTGCTGCGCCTGCACCAGCGCGGTGCCGATGGCCTGGGTGACCACCACCATCTTCAGCGCGTAGGGCTGCTCGATCAGGGGCAGGTTCAGGCGCTCGGCTTCGGCGATGACGCTGGGCGGGATGGTCTGAATGAACTCGGCGCCGGTGAGGATGACCATGCCGGCGACCACGCGCTCATGGCCTTCGCGCACCAGGCGCAGCAGGTTGGCTTCGTCGCGCGGGTGGTTGATGCCGGTGACGAAGATCAGCTCGCCACCCATCACCCAATCGGCGATGCCTTCGTTCTCGGCCACGTAGGACCAGCGCACGGCATTGTCGCGCCCGACCTGGCCGGCACGCAGCTGCATGCTGGCCAGGCCGGGCAGGGCGAGCACGTCGGCGACGGTCAGGCTCACGCGCCAGCGACCTGCTGACGGCCGACCAGGGCCTCGTTCAGTTCGAACAGCACGACGTAGGCCAGGGCAGCCACGGCGATACCTACCAGCGGCGCGACCCAAGGCGAGAAGTAGGCGCTCAGCGCCCCGATCAGGTAGGCACCCAGGCCGACCCAGTTGAACGCCGGCAGGCTTACATCGGCCAGTTTCGGATAGCGCGCGCGGTGGCCGTAGAAGTAGTCGGCCATGATCACGCCGCCAATCGGCGGGATGATCGAGCCGAGCAGGATCAGGAAGGGGATCAGCATCTCGTACATGCCACCGATGGCCAGCAGGGTGCCGATGCCGGCGCCTGCCAGGGTGACGGTCTTGCGCTTGCCGGTGCGCAGCAGGTTGCAGCCGGCAGCGGCGAAGTTGTAGATGGTGTTGTCCTGGGTGGTCCACAGGTTGAGGAACAGCATGACCACGGCAGCCATGGACAGCCCTTGCAGCACCAGCACTTCGACTACGTCCGGTTGCTGGTAGACGATGGCGCCATAGGCGCCGGCTACGATCATCAGGCCGTTGCCGATGAAGAAGCCGAACAGGCTGGCCAGTACCGCGACGCGGCCGCTCTTGGCGAAACGCGTCCAGTTGGTGGCCTGGGTGGCGCCGCTGACGAAGGTGCCGAACACCAGGGTAATGGCCACGCTCAGGCTCATGCTCTCCTTGGGCTCGACCGCCAGCAGCCCGCTCAACCCGCCGATATCACGGGTGGCGATCCACAGCGACACCACCAGCAGCACCAGCATGGCCGGCACGGCGACGCGCGAGAGCAGATCCAGGCCCTTGTAGCCGATGAAGGCGGTGAGGCAGAAACCGAAGCCGAACAGCACCATCAGCGGAATGGTCAGGCTTTCGGACAGGCCAAGGATCTTCACCAGGACGATGGCGATGGTCGCCGTGCCCCAGGCGTACCAGCCGATCTGGGTGAAGCCGAGAAGCATGTCGGACAGCTTGCTGCCCACTTCGCCGAAGCAGAAACGGCCCATCAGTACCGAGTTCAGCCCACTGCGGCAGGCGATCAGGCCCAGCACGGCGGCATAAAGGCCGAGCAGCAGGTTACCGATCACCGCCGCCCAGAGCAGGGTGGTGAAGTCGAAGGCCATGCCGATCTTGCCGCCGGCGAACATGGTGGCGGTGAAGAAGGTGAAGCCGAACAGCAGGATGGCGGTGGAGAACAGCCCCTTACGTGCGCCGTTGGGCACCTCGCTGAGGGGGTAATCGCTATCGGGGGTGGCATGGCTCATGGACCTGGCTCCGGTGTGGGTGTCGAGGCCTTGGCGATAGCAGGGGGCGTGCCAGAGTGGCAGGTGCGTTCGGTTTGGTCTGCTCGTCAAAAAAGCTTTGTGCTGTTTGCACAAAGAAATGCCTTTTTGAAGCGCATTTCTACATTTGCGTTGTGAGTATAGAACAAAAGTGGTGCGCGCCAGAGCTGTCGCGCACCAGCTTGCAGCGCATCAGTTTACGGTGACCTGCGGCATCGGCGGCATGGTCACGGTCTGCTCGGCGCTGGGGGCGAGCACTTCGGCTTCGCCGTCGACCACCTGCTTGCCGTCCTGGTTGAACACACGGGTGGCGATGCGCACGCGGTTCTTCGGCAGTTTTTCCAGCACTTCCAGCTTCACGGTGAGGGTGTCGCCGAGCTTCACCGGGCGGGTGAACTTCAGTTGCTGGCCCAGGTAGATGGTGCCCGGGCCGGGCAGGTTGCAGGCGATGGCGGCGCTGATCAGGGCGCCGGTGAACATGCCGTGGGCGATGCGTTCCTTGAACATCGTCTCGGCGGCGAAGGCGGCGTCCAGGTGCACCGGGTTGTTGTCACCGGAGACGGCGGCGAACAGTTGCACGTCGCGCTCTTCGACCTGTTTCTCGAAGCTTGCCTGCTGGCCGATTTCGAGGGTTTCGTAGGGGATGTTGGTTACCTGGGTCATGGACACTCCTTGCTTGGCTTTCGACCCTGGCTCAGTGCCTGCTGCAGCCAGTCGATCAGGTGGGTGGTGACCTCGTCGCGATTGCTCTCGTTGAGCAGCTCATGACGGGCCTCGGGATAAATCTTCAGTTGCACGTCGCGCACGCCGGCCTCGCGCAGGGCGCCCGCCAGATCACCAAGACGCTTGCCGTCGCTGACCGGGTCGCGCGAGCCGCCGATCACCAGCAGCGGCAGGTCGGCATCGATCTGCGCCAGGTTCTCGACCGGGGTGATGTACTGCAGGCCATCGAGCAGGTCGCACCACAACTGCGTGGTGCAGACGAAACCGCACAGCGGATCGGTCACGTATTTGTCCACTTCGGCCGGGTCGCGGCTGAGCCAGTCGAAGGCCGTGCGGTTGGGCTTGAAGGCCTTGTTGAACGAGCCGAAGGAGAGAAAATCGATGACTTTGCTGCGGCCTTTGGGGCCCAGACGCCAGCGTTCGAAGCCAGCGATCAGCCGGGCGGCCTTGTACAGCATCACGGGCTGGTAGTTGGAGCCGGACAGCACGGCGCCCTGCAGGCTGCAACTGTGCCCCATCAGATAAGCCATGCCGATGTAGCTGCCCATGCTATGGCCGAACAGGAAGATCGGTGCTTGCGGGTAGCGCTGGCGGATATGGTGATTGAGCGAGGCCAGGTCGCCGACCACCTTGTCCCAGCCACCTTCGTCGGCGTAGTGGCCGAGCACGCCTTGAGCGGCGCTCTGGCCGTGGCCGCGCTGGTCCAGCGCATAGAGATCGAAGCCGGCGGCTACCAGGCTTTCGGCCAGGCGTGCATAGCGCAGACTGTGTTCGGCCATGCCGTGGGACAGCATGACCACCGCGCGCGGCGGCTGATCACCATGCCAGTGGTTGACGTGCAGGTGAAGACCGTCCTGGGTGGCCAGGGGAAAGGCATTGTGGCGCATGGCGAATCCTTGTGCCGGAGATTGGCGGCATTGTGCACCTTGGCCGTCACCAGGCAAAGCACCGCGGTTTTCTTCGAAGTGGTAAAGATCGGTTACGAATCACAACATTTATTGCGAAATTCAGCCCATCAATGACGCCTTCGAGCTATTTGCTGCTCGGCTCTAAGCTGCTACTTTCCGGGCAGTCAGATCACTTCAGGGGAAGGAGGACAAGAACAATGCAACCTGATTTCTGGAACGACAAACGCGCCCCTGGCGTGCCCAACGACATCGACCTGTCCAGCTACAAGTCGGTGATCGAAGTGTTTGAGCGCTCGTGCAAGCGCTTCGCCGACCGACCGGCCTTCAGCAATCTCGGCGTCACGCTGACCTATGCCGAGCTGGATCGCCTCTCTGCGGCCTTCGCCGCCTACCTGCAGAAGCACACTGACCTCAAGCCGGGCGATCGCATCGCGGTGCAGATGCCCAACGTGCTGCAGTATCCGATTGCCGTGTTCGGCGCCATGCGTGCCGGGCTGATCGTGGTCAACACCAACCCGCTGTACACCGCCCGCGAGATGCGCCACCAGTTCAAGGATGCCGGGGTGCGTGCGCTGGTGTACCTGAACATGTTCGGCAAGCTGGTGCAGGAAGTGCTGCCGGATACCGAGATCGACTACCTGATCGAAGCCAGGATGGGTGACCTGCTGCCGAGCCTGAAAGGCTGGCTGGTCAACACCGTGGTGAAGAAGGTCAAGAAGATGGTGCCTGACTACCATCTGCCGCAGGCGATCCCGTTCAAGCAGGTGCTCAAGCAGGGCCAGGGCCAGGCGCTGGCGCCGGTCAAGGCCAGCCACGACGACATCGCCGTGCTGCAGTACACCGGCGGCACTACCGGCGTAGCCAAGGGCGCCATGCTCACCCACGGCAACCTGGTGGCCAACATGCTGCAGGTCGATGCCTGCCTGTCGCAGCTCGGTCCGGACGGCACGCCGCTGATGAAGCAGGGCCAGGAGATCATGATCGCGCCGCTGCCGCTGTACCACATCTATGCCTTCACCGCGAACTGCATGTGCATGATGGTCAACGGCAACCACAACGTACTGATCACCAACCCGCGCGACATCCCCGGCTTCGTCAAGGAGCTGGGCAAGTGGAAGTTTTCCGCGCTGCTGGGTCTCAACACCCTGTTTGTTGCGCTGATGGATCACCCGGAGTTCAAGAACCTGGACTTCTCCCACCTTAAGGTCACCAACTCCGGCGGTACCGCGCTGGTCAAGGCGACTGCCGAGCGCTGGCAGCAGATAACCGGCTGCACCGTGGTCGAAGGTTACGGCCTGACCGAGACCTCGCCGGTGGCCAGCACCAACCCTTACGGCGACAGGGCGCGCCTGGGTACGGTCGGTATTCCGGTGCCGGGCACGGCGTTCAAGGTGATCGATGACGACGGCAACGAGCTGCCGCTGGGCGAACGCGGCGAGCTGTGCATCAAGGGGCCGCAGGTGATGAAGGGCTACTGGCAACGCGAGGAGGCCACTGCCGAGGTGCTCGACGCCGAAGGCTGGTTCAAGACCGGCGATATCGCCGTGATCGACCCGGATGGCTTCGTGCGCATCGTCGATCGCAAGAAGGACATGATCATCGTCTCCGGCTTCAACGTGTACCCCAACGAGATCGAGGACGTGGTCATGGCTCACCCGAAAGTCGCCAGTTGCGCGGCCATCGGTGTGCCAGACGAAAAGTCCGGGGAAGTGGTCAAGCTGTTCGTGGTGCCGCGCGACGGCGGCGTGACCGCCGAAGAGCTCAAGGCCTACTGCAGGGAAAACTTCACCGGCTACAAGGTGCCCAAGTACATCGTCTTCAGGGATTCGCTGCCCATGACCCCGGTCGGCAAGATCCTGCGTCGCGAGCTGCGCGACATCGCCTGAGCCCAGGGCCCCTTCCCGTTGCCGGGCAGGGGCCTTCCCGCCTCTGCTGCTGCATGGCAGTCCAATTGTTGTGATTTCGTAACCACCTTCGCCCACTCAGGCCGTTCCGGCCCTGCACCGGTATTGATTCGCGCTAGGCTCAATGCCCTGTAACGTGCGAGTTAGAGGCCTTTCGTGCGTGCTTTCGAGTAGATGGCACATGTGACTAATGTTTGTGTGTCGGTCACTTTTTAGGCTCTTTGGCCGGTTTTAGGTGCTGGTGGGCCTCTGGCAAAGCTGCTACTCTCGGCGCGCTTCCGGGCCTTGGGCCAGCGGGAAAGCGAGCTATACACACAACAAACAACCGCCGTTGCGCGGTGAAGATCAGCTGTTGCTTAGGAGTGGGCTTCCATGACCGAAAACTTCTGGAAGGACAAGTATCCCGTTGGGGTCGCTGCCGAAATCAATCCCGACCAGTACCCGAACATCCTCGCGGTATTGAAAGAGTCCTGCCAACGCTTCGCCGACAAGCCTGCTTTCAGCAACCTGGGCAAGACCCTCACCTACGGCGAGATCTACAAGCTCTCCGGTGACTTCGCCGCCTACCTGCAGAAGCACACCGATCTGAAGCCCGGCGACCGCATCGCCGTGCAACTGCCTAACGTCCTGCAATATCCCGTCGTGGTGTTCGGTGCCATGCGCGCCGGCCTGGTGGTGGTCAACACCAACCCGCTGTACACCGCGCGGGAAATGGAGCATCAGTTCAACGACTCCGGCGCCAAGGCGCTGATCTGCCTGGCCAACATGGCCCACCTGGCCGAGCAGGTCGTACCCAAGACCGGCGTGAAGACGGTGATCGTCACCGAAGTTGGCGACATGCTGCCGACCTTCAAGCGTCTGCTGGTCAACTTCGTGATCAAGCACGTGAAGAAGATGGTGCCGGGCTACAACCTGCCGCAGGCGGTCAAACTCAACGATGCCCTGGCCAAGGGCCGTGGTCAGAGCTTCAGCGAAGCCAACCCGAGCAACGCCGACATCGCCGTGCTGCAATACACCGGCGGCACCACCGGGGTGGCCAAGGGCGCCATGCTCACCCATCGCAACCTGGTGGCCAACATGCTGCAGGTCAAGGAGCTGATGGGCGCCAACCTTGATGAAGGTTGCGAAGTGCTGATCGCGCCGCTGCCGCTTTACCACATCTACGCCTTCACCTTTCACTGCATGGCGATGATGCTGATCGGTGGCCACAACGTCCTGCTGACCAACCCGCGCGACCTGCCGGCAGTGGTCAAGGACCTGGCCAAGTACCGCTTCACCGGTTTCGTCGGCCTCAACACTCTGTTCGTGGCCCTGTGCAATAACGAGGATTTCCGCAAGCTGGACTTCTCCAGCCTGAAAGCGACCTTCTCGGGTGGTATGGCCCTGCAACTGGCCACCGCCGAGCGCTGGAAGGAAGTCACTGGCTGCGCCATCTGCGAAGGCTTCGGCATGACCGAGACCAGCCCGGTGGCCACGGTCAACCCGTTCAGCGCCATCCAGCTCGGCACCATCGGCATTCCGGTGCCCTCAACCCTGTGCAAGATCGTCAACGACGACGGCCAGGAGCTCCCCATCGGCGAGATCGGCGAGCTGTGCGTGAAGGGCCCGCAGGTGATGAAGGGCTACTGGCAGCGCCAGGAGGCCACCGACGAAATCCTCGATGCCGAAGGCTGGTTGAAAACCGGCGACATCGGTCTGATCCAGGAAGACGGCTACCTGCGCATCGTCGACCGCAAGAAGGACATGATTCTGGTGTCCGGCTTCAACGTCTACCCGAACGAGCTGGAAGACGTGCTGGCGACCCTGCCGGGCGTGCTGCAGTGCGCCGCCATCGGCGTGCCGGACGAGAAATCCGGCGAGGCGATCAAGGTGTTCGTGGTGGTCAAGCCGGGCGAGAGCGTGACCAAGGAGCAGGTGATGGAGCACATGCGCGCCAACCTCACCGGCTACAAGGTGCCCAAGGCCGTCGAGTTCCGCGACGTGCTGCCGACCACCAATGTCGGCAAGATCCTGCGCCGCGAACTGCGCGACGAAGAGCTGAAGAAGCTGGGCAAGAAGTGATTCATACCCGCTGAAACGAAGAACCCGCTGCGGCGGGTTTTTTGTTGTCTGGATAAATAGCGGTGAGGCGGAAAGCCGCAGGTAGCTCGTGAATTTGCTGCTAACGGCTTCCATCTTCAGCTATTCAGTTGGTTGTGGATGTTCATTCTGTTTCGTGGTGCGCTGGTCATACCAGTTTTTGCGTTTCGCTGTTCTTTTGCTGGTGCGGTATTGGCAATATGACGGCTCGATAACATCAAAGCGCCGGTAAAGGTGTACTGCCAATGATCCTCTCTCTGCGTTTACGCTCCAAAGTGCTGTTGCTGGCTTTGGGGCCCATCTGCCTGTTGACCCTGTTGCTTAGCTCCATCACCTTCGTTGTCCTCGGAAATCTGGCCGATCAGCAGGAGGCCCAGACCCGAGCCAAGCTGGTGGCGGACCGCAAGGCCGAGATCAAGCAATACGTCGAACTGGCGCTCAATGCGATTGCCCCGCTGTACCAGGCATCTGCCGATGGCGACATGGCTGCGCGTGCCCAGGCCGTCGAGGTGCTGAAGCGCCTGTCCTACGGTGCGGATGGTTATTTCTGGGGCTACGACAGCAACATCCGCCGCGTCTTGCAGGGCAACACCAACGATCGCATCGGTGAGGACTTCAGTGGCTACCGCGACCCCAACGGTATCTACGCCATTCGTGAACTGGTGCGAGCCGGCATGGATAGTAGCCATTACGTCGACTACAGCTTCGTTCTCGGCGACGGCAAGGTGCTTGTGCCCAAGGTCGGCTATTCGCACCACCTGCCCAAGTGGAAGATGGTTTTTGGCACCTCGGTCAATCTCGACGGAGTGGAGCGCGACGTCCAGGCGGCGCGTGCTCAGTTCCAGCAGAGCGTCGACCGCCTGTTGATGGTCATGACCGGCTCCGCCATTGGCCTCTTGCTGGTGCTGGCCCTGTTGTCCCTGCCGCTGGCGGCATCGATCACCAAGCCGGTGCAGCTGATCAAGAGCAAGCTCGATGACATGGCCGCCGGGGAGGGTGATCTGACCCAGCGCCTGCCAGTCACCAGTCAGGACGAGCTGGGAGAGCTGGCAACCTCCTTTAATGCCTTCGTCGCCAAGATTCATGCCCTGGTGCAGCAGGTGTCGGTGACCACCGACCAGCTGTTCGGTCTGGTCGGCGGCGTATCCAGCCAGGCCCAGCGCTCCGAACAGGCCATGGCCGCTCAACGCCACGAGACCGACCAGGTCGCCACCGCCATCAACGAGATGTCCGCTGCGGCCCATGAGGTGGCGCAGAGCGCCCAGCGTGCCGCCGAGGCTGCGCGCGAGACGGATCAGCAGGGACAGGAGGCCAAGCGGGTGGTCGATGGCAGCATCGCCCACATTCATGATCTGGTAGGGGAAGTGCGCAGCAGCAGTGAGTCATTGGACAGTCTGCGCCGCGACGTACAGGGCATCGTCAGCGTGCTGGAGGTGATCCGCGCGATCGCCGACCAGACCAACCTCCTGGCCCTCAATGCCGCCATCGAGGCGGCGCGCGCGGGCGAGGCGGGGCGTGGTTTCGCCGTGGTCGCAGATGAAGTGCGCGCCCTTGCCAGCCGCACCCAGCAGAGCACGGGCGAGATCCAGGGCATGATCGATCGTCTGCAGAATGCGACTGGCGAGGCGGTGGCGGCGATGCAGCGCGCCAGCCAGATGGGCGACAGCACCCGTGAGCAGGCCAGCCATGCCGGCGAGGCGCTGGACAGCATTGCGGTGTTGATTGGCACCATCAACTCGATGAACGCGCAGATCGCCAGTGCCGCCGAGGAGCAGACGGCCGTGGCCGAAGAGATCAACCGCAGCGTGCATCAGATCGCCGTCGCGGTGGACGAAGTCGCCAACGACGCGGCGCAGGGTGCGCAGGCCGCTCGCGACCTCGACGCTCTGGGTGGGCGCCTGCAGGGCCTGGTCGGCCAGTTCCGCGTCTGAGAATCGAGTAACGACGCAGTAGCAGGCCTGCGCGCTGTTATGAGCTAACCGGGATCTGGGCAGACAGACTCAGCTCTCGGTTTCCTGCGCGCTGCGCCACGCCACCAGCAGCACCCCGCCGACGATGCACAGTGCGGCCAGCAGCATGCTCAGGCTGCCCTGTTCACCGAGCAGGCCAATGGCGATGGCCGCGCCGGTGATCGCAGCCACCGAACCGATCTGGCTGAGAAACACGGTGCCGGCCAGTTTCTGCAGGATGAAGAACAGTGCGTACACCGCTGCGAACAGCAGCATCTGCGCGGCCAGCAGAGCAACGGCCCTGGCACTGCCCAGATGTGGCGCGAAGTCGACGCCGAACAGGGCGGTAGGCACCAGCAGCAGGGCGCCGCCCAGCAGCATGCCTGGCGCCAGCGACAGCGGGCTGGCGCCATGTGGCCAGTAGCGCGAGCGGTAGATATTGCCCAGTGCCAGGAACACCGGCACACACAACGCAGCGAGTATCCACAGGATCGGGCTATCGCCGCCATGCAGTTTGCCCAACGCCAGTATCAGGCTGCCGGACAGGCCGATGCAGATACCCAGCAGGCGGATGCGACTGAGTCCCTCCATGCGCAGAGCCAGTGCCAGCAGGTAGGTGATCAGCGGCGGGAAGGCCAGACACATCGAGGCGAAACCAGCGCCGACATGTCCAACGGCGCTGAACAGCAGGGCATTCGGTAGCGCGATGCTGAGCAAGCCGGAGGCCAGGTAATAGCGTTGCTGAGGCAGGCTCATGCCGGGTCGCTCGCCACGTAGCCAGGCCAATAGCAACAGCAGCAAGCCGCCACCAAGCAGGCTCCAGAACAGATAGGCCAGCGGCTGCCAGCCGGCATTGCCGGCTAGCTTCACCAGATTGCTGGTCAGGCCCATCAGAGTACCAATGCTGAACAGCAGCCCCAGCGCGAGAGCAGGTTTGGGGGGCGCAGCTGGCATATGGCGAATCTCCTTGCATGACGAGAGTGGGGTTTGGCGGTTAGACAACCCTGGCCTGGTGATGGACGAGCCGCCGATGCAGAAGTTGCAACAACAGACGCGTTGCTGGCCAGGGCTGCGGCGCTTTCAGACCCAGCGCGAGATATGTGCCCAGCCCGTGCCCTCAGGGTGCAGCGGTTGATGGGCGGCGATCCGTTTGCGACGCGCACGTGAGCAAATGGCGGAAAAGCTTCGCGTTGTCCGCCCTACGCTGTGGTTTCAGCGTAGGGTGGATGGCGCTTTTTTCATCCACCATTGCGGCGATGTTCCGAGCTGTTTGCGTCTAGGGGCATCTTCTCGCGCCTTCTCGGCGATGCCCACCCTGCCCGCCATAAGCCGTAATCTGCGACAATCGCGCCTTTGCCCTGATTGCCTCGATCCAGATGACTGACCTTGCCACGCTGCAGAAGAAACTCGACCACGTCATGATCGCCGAGCGCCATCGTTTGCGCCGGCAGTTGCATGAGCTGCAGAAGCACCCTGACGAGGCCAAGCTGGCGCAGTGGCTGGAGCGTTTCCAGGCGTCCAGCGACAAGGTGGCGGCGCGGCGTAGCAGCATACCCACCATGCGTTACGACGATGCGCTGCCGATTGCCGCCAAGCGCGACGAGATCAAGGCCGCGCTGGAGAAGAGCCAGGTGGTGGTGATCGCCGGTGAGACCGGTTCGGGCAAGACCACCCAGTTGCCGAAGATCTGTCTGGAGATTGGCCGGGGTGTGCATGGGCTGATCGGCCACACCCAGCCGCGCCGCCTGGCGGCGCGCAGTGTGGCGACTCGAGTAGCGGAGGAGATCGGTACGCCGCTGGGCGAGCTGGTCGGTTATCAGGTGCGTTTCGAGGATCAGAGCAAGGACGGCACGCTGATCAAGCTGATGACCGATGGCATCCTGCTCGCCGAAACCCAGCACGACCGCTTTCTGGAAAAGTACGACACCATCATCGTCGACGAGGCGCACGAGCGCAGCCTCAACATCGACTTCCTGCTCGGCTACCTGAAGACCCTGCTGCCGCGTCGCCCGGATCTGAAGCTGATCATCACGTCGGCGACCATCGATCTGGAGCGGTTCAGCAAACACTTCAATGGGGCCGGCCTCCCGGACGCGCCGATCATCGAGGTGTCCGGTCGCACCTATCCGGTGGAAACCTGGTACCGCCCGCTGGCGGCCGAGGTGGACGAGGAGGGCGAGCGTCTGCTCGATGACCTCTCCATCGACCAGGGCATTCTTGCCGCGCTGGAGGAGATCGCCGAGCACGAGCGCAGCGTGGGCAAGCGCCCCGGTGATGTGCTGGTGTTCCTGCCTGGCGAGCGCGAGATTCGCGAGGCGGCCGAGGTGCTGCGCAAGGCCAACCTGCGTTTTACCGAGGTGCTGCCGCTGTATGCGCGGCTGACGCCCGCCGAGCAGCAGAAGATTTTCGCGCCCATGGCCGGGCGCAAGATCGTGCTGGCCACCAACGTCGCCGAAACCTCGCTGACCGTGCCGGGCATCCGCTACGTGATCGACAGCGGCACGGCGCGCATCAGCCGCTACAGCTACCGCGCCAAGGTGCAGCGCCTGCCCATCGAGCCGATTTCGCAGGCCAGCGCCAACCAGCGCAAGGGCCGTTGCGGGCGGGTCGAGCCGGGCATCTGCATTCGTTTGTACAGCGAGGAAGATTTTCTCGGGCGCCCGGAATTTACCGACCCGGAGATTCTGCGCACCAACCTGGCGGCGGTGATTCTGCAGATGCTGCACCTGCGCCTGGGCAGCATCGAGGACTTCCCCTTTATCGAGCCGCCAGATGGCAAGGCCATCAGCGACGGCTTCAACCTGTTGCAGGAGCTGTCGGCGGTCAATCGCGAAAGCCAGCTCACGCCCATCGGCCGGCAACTGGCGCGCCTGCCCATCGACCCGCGCCTGGGGCGCATGGTGCTGGAAGGCGCCAAGCAGGGCAGCCTGGAAGAAATCCTCATCGTCGCCGCCGCGCTGTCGGTGCAAGACCCGCGCGAGCGCCCGATGGATCGCCAGCAGGCTGCCGACCAGGCGCACGCGCAGTGGAAGGATGTGGACTCGGACTTCGCCGCGCTGATCAACCTGTGGCGCGGCTTCGAGGAGAAGCGCCAGGAGCTGGGCAGCAACCCGCTGCGTACCTGGTGCAAGAAGAATTTCCTCAACTACATGCGCCTGCGCGAATGGCGCGACGCGCACCGGCAACTGGTGCTGATCACCCGTGATCTGCAATTGATGGGCAAAGGCAGCCAGAACCGCTCGGAGGCGCAGAGCGAGCAAAAGGCGAACACGCCGCAGCCGACCAAGGACACCCGCGTCAACGCCATCGCCCGCCAGCAGGCCGAGGCCAGCGAGGCAGCGGTGCGGGCGAAGAATTACGCTGCCGTGCACAAGGCGATTCTCGCCGGCCTGCTCAGCCAGATCGGCCAGAAAACCGAGGAGGGCGACTACCTCGGTGCGCGCCAGCGGCGTTTCTGGATTCACCCGTCCAGCGTGATCGGGCGCAAGAAGCCCAACTGGATCATGGCCGCCGAGCTGGTGGAAACCACCAAGCTGTTCGCCCGTATGGTGGCGAAGATCGAGCCGGACTGGATCGAGCCGCTGGCCGCGCATCTGGTGAAGAAGAACCATCTGGAACCGCACTGGGAGAAGAAGCGCGGCCAGGTGGTGGCGTACGAGCAGGTCACCCTGTACGGCATGATCATCGTCGGTCGCCGCCCGGTGCATTACGGCCCCATCGACCCGCCGGTGGCGCGCGAGATGTTCATTCGCGAGGGCCTGGTGCGTGGCGAGATCAACAGCCGCGTGCGCTGCCTGACCGCCAACCGCCAGTTGCTCGAACGCCTCGACGAGCTGGAGGCCAAGTCGCGCCGCCGCGACATCCTCGCCGACGAGGAAACCCTGTTCGCCTACTACGACGCGCGCATCCCGCAGGACATCTACCAGGCCGCGAGTTTCGAGAGCTGGTACAAGAAGGGCAGCGCCGCCGACCCGCAACTGCTGATCATGCGCGAGGAAGACGCCCTGGCCCGCGATGCCAAGGAGGTTACCGCCGCGCAGTACCCGGACACCTTGCGCATTGGCGAGCTGCAGTTGCCGCTGAGCTATCACTTCGAGCCCAATCACCCGCGTGACGGCGTGACCCTGCGCGTGCCGGCGCCGCTGTTGCCGCAACTGCAGCCCGAACGCCTGGAATGGCTGGTGCCGGGGCTGCTGGAGGCCAAGTGCATCGCCCTGGTGCGCGGCCTGCCCAAGGCGCTGCGCAAGAACTTCGTGCCGGTGCCGGACTTCGTCGGTGCCGCGCTGGACAAGTTGGTGTTCGGCCAGGGCTCGCTGCCGCAGGCGCTTGGCGCCGAGCTGCTGCGCATGACCGGTGCGCGGGTGTCCGACGAGGCGTGGGCGGAAGCGGCTGAAAGCATCGAAAACCACCTGAAGATGAATATCGAGGTGGTCGACGCGCGCGGCAAGTTCCTTGGTGAAGGCCGCGACCTGGCCGAACTGACCGCACGTTTCGCCGAGGCCAGCCAGGCAGCCTTGGCCATCCCGCAGCAGAGCGACAAGCCGAAGGCGGTGGAGGCCAAGGGCTTTGCCGAGGTGGCCGAGAAGGCGCAGCAGAAGATCGCCGGGCTTTCCATGACCGTCTACCCGGCGCTGGTGGAAGAAGCGGGTGTGGTCAAGGAAGGGCGCTTCCCGACCCAGGCCGAGGCTGACTTCCAGCACCGCCGCGCCCTGCAGCGCCTGCTCTTGCAGCAACTGGCCGAACAGGCCAAGTTCCTGCGCGGCAAGCTGCCGGGGCTGACCGAGCTGGGCCTGCTGTACCGCGATATCGGCCGCGTCGAGGCGCTGGTCGAGGACATTCTGCTGGCCAGCCTAGATGCCTGCATCCTCGAAGGCGAAGCGACGCTGCCGCGCGATGGTGCGGCGCTGGCGCAACTGGCTGAACGCAAGCGCGGCGACTGGACGGCGCATGCCGAGCGTATCGCCCGCCTGGTGCTGGAAATCCTCAAGCTCAACCATGGCCTGCAGAAGCGCTTCAAGGGCAAGATCGACCTGGCCCAGGCCATGGCGCTCAATGATATCAAGCAGCAACTGGCCAATCTGGTGTACGCCGGATTCGTGCGCGAGACGCCGGGTGAGTGGCTCAAGGAGATTCCGCGTTATCTGAAGGCCATCGAGCAGCGCCTGGACAAGGTCGGCGCGCAGGTGCAGCGTGACCGCGTGTGGACGGGCGAGCTCACCGGCTACTGGGAGCAGTACAAGGCGCGTGCTGCCAAACATGCCCAGGAAGGCAAGCGCGATGCGCAGCTCACGCTCTATCGCTGGATGCTGGAGGAGTACCGCGTGTCGCTGTTCGCCCAGCAACTGGGCACGAAGATGGCGGTTTCGGACAAGCGCCTGAGCAAGCAGTGGACGCTGGTTGAAGGTTGATGATCGGCACTCGCCCCGGCGTTGGGGCGCGCCATCCACTGATGAATGCGGAAACTGAAGAACGATGAGTGTGAATGATGAAAACGCCGGGCTGGGGCGCCGTGGCTGCCTGGGCCTGTTTCTGGCTGGCTTGGCCTTTGTCGTACTGATTTTCGCCGGGCTGATCTACATCATGACCCGCCCGCAGGACAGCGAGATCGAAGCTGGCGAGCGCGCGGCCATCGACGCCTGCTGGCAAAGCGCGCAGGCCACCGAGCGCAGTTTCACCGAGGAAAGCTGCCGGGAAATGGAGAAGCAGTTCCTGCGCAAGTTCGGCCATCAGCCATGAACCTGCTTAAGCGCTTGAGCTTCAAGCACTTGGTGGTGGGCTTCTGCGTGTTGGCGCTTGGCCTGGTGGTGCTGATCTGGTGGCTCAGCGGCGCGGCCTATCTGCGGCCTTATGCCGAGCAGACGGTGATCTTCGGTCAGGGCGAGTTGAAACTACCGCCTGAACTGGCTGGCACCGGTCCCATTCGCGTGGTGCACTTCTGGGACCCGGATTGCCCCTGCAATGCGGAAACCGACGCGCACCTGCGCTATCTGATCGGCCTGCACCGCAATGCCGATGTCGCGTTCTACAGCGTGCAGAAGCCGGGCAGCCAGGGTGAGATCGCGCCGTTCCTGCGCGGGCGGATGAAGCCCTTGCCTGGCATCGAGGGCATGGGATCGCTGCCGGCCAGCCCGGCCCTGGCGATCTGGGATCGTGACGGCAACCTGGCCTATGCCGGCCCTTACAGCGAAGGGCTGGTGTGCAACTCCAGCAACAGCTTCGTCGAGCCGGTGCTCGATGCGCTGACTCAGGGGCGCCATGTTTCCCTGGCCAGTGGTCTGGCGGTGGGGTGTTATTGCGCCTGGAAGTAGTGGTGTTGGCTGATCTGCCCACAGGCGCCTCGCTTCCCCGGATGTTTGATCGTCTTGGAGAGCGTTCTGTGTAGGAGCCCCGCCTCGGGGCGAAGCGTTGGCCAGGATTACCGGGTTTGGGGCCGATTCGCCGCGAGGGCGCGGCTCCTACAGGATGGTGCGCTGCGAAGCGTGCATGTCCGGGCTACAGCGCCAACCACCCCTGATTTCTATCTAGCTGCCGCTCTGCGACCCAGCCTTTCGCTAGGCCCAAGCGCCTATCGCCCGCATTCGAAAAACCTCGAAATCTCCTCAATGTCAAGCCCGGCCGTGCTGTCAACTGACGGCATCTTTCCTTGCATTGATTCCTGTCAATTTGCTGACAAACAGCTCTAAAACGGGGCTGTGATAATTTGTCGCACCCCTGCGCTTCTTTGCTGGCTTCTTGCTGCAAAGTGTTTCAAATCTTTGCGTAAATGTTTCGAAACATGTCGGAGAGGTGCTGTAAGTTCGCTCATAAGTAGGCCGCTAACGAATTGTGTGAGGCCCTTTTAGCCGGCACCATCCGCGCTTCCCACGGTTTACCGCTTCGCTTGCACGGATGCTCAAGCTCTGAGTTCTCGCTGCCGGCCTTTTACTCGATGGGCTGCACGGCAACTGAAGCCGATTGTGGGGCTCACTCAGTTGAAGGTCGTGACATGAAAGAAGAGAAATACCATCGTTGTGTGCGCTGGCTGGTGATGGCGATTGCCTTCTCGGCGCTCGGTGGATGTGACTGGGCACTGTTCAACTCGAAAGGGCAGATCGGTGTCGAGCAGGGCAACCTCATCCTGATCTCCATTGGTCTCATGTTGATCGTGGTCATCCCCGTGATCGTCATGACCTTCTGGTTTGGCTGGCGTTACCGCGAGTCGAACGAGAAGGCCACCTACACGCCCGACTGGGCGCATTCGCACAAGATCGAACTGGTCGTCTGGGGCGTTCCCCTGATCATCGTCGCCGTTCTGGCGGTCATCATCTGGCAAACCTCGCACTCGCTCGACCCCTATCGCCCGATCGAGTCGGACAAGCCGGCACTGAACATCGAAGTCGTCTCGCTCGACTGGAAATGGCTGTTCATCTACCCGGACCAGGGCGTGGCCGTGGTCAATGAGCTGGTGATTCCGGAGAAGACGCCGGTGACCTTCCACATCACCTCCGACACGGTGATGAACGCGCTGTCGATCCCGCAGCTCGGCGGGATGATCTACGCCATGGGCGGCCAGCGCACTCAGCTCAATCTGATCGCCAACGAACAGGGTGAGTTCTTCGGCCAGTCCGGCAACTTCAGCGGCGAAGGCTTTTCGGCCATGCGCTTCACCACCCACTCGGTCAGCGATGAAGGCTTCGCGCAGTGGGTCGACAAGGTCAAGCAGTCGCCCGAGGTCATGGACTTCGCCGCCTTCAAGCAGGTGGGCGAGCCTGGCGAGATGGTCCATCACCGTTACCCGATCTACCCGATCCGTTACTTCGGCCAGGTCGAGGCGAACCTGTTCAACAAGGTGATCGGCCAGTACGTGACCCTGAAAGATTCCCACAGCACGGCCATGCACGAAGCAGCGGAGGTGCAGGAGTGAATATGTTTGGAAAACTGACTCTGGACGCGATTCCGTACCACGAGCCAATCATCATGATCACCCTGGCCATTGTGGCGCTGGGCGGTCTGGGGCTGTTCGCGGCGGTGACCTACTTCAAGAAGTGGGGCTACCTGTGGAGCGAGTGGCTCACCTCGGTGGACCACAAGAAAATCGGCGTGATGTACATCCTCGTCGCGCTGGTCATGCTGGTGCGTGGCTTCGCCGACGCCATCATGATGCGCACCCACCTGGCGATGGCCCACGGTGACGGGCAGGGCTACCTGCCGCCCGAGCACTACGACCAGATCTTCACTGCGCACGGCATCATCATGCTGATCTTCGTGGCCATGCCACTGGTCACCGGCCTGATGAACATCGTCGTGCCGCTGCAGATCGGCGCACGTGACGTGGCCTTCCCCTACCTGAACTCGCTGAGCTTCTGGCTGTTCGTCGGTGGCGCGCTGCTGATCAACCTGTCGCTGGGCCTGGGCGAGTTCGCCAAGACCGGCTGGGTGGCTTATCCGCCGTTGTCAGGGATTCAGTACAGTCCCGGCGTGGGGATGGATTACTACATCTGGAGCATGCAGCTATCGGGCTTGGGTACGACCCTGACCGGGGTCAACTTCATCGCCACCATCCTCAAGATGCGCGCGCCGGGCATGAGCCTGATGAAGATGCCGATCTTCACCTGGACCATCCTTGTCACCTGCGTGCTGATCTGCGGCGCCTTCCCTCCGCTGACCGCGACCCTGGCGATGCTGTCGCTGGACCGCTACCTGGATTTCCACTTCTTCACCAATGAACTGGGCGGCAACCCGATGATGTACGCCAACCTGTTCTGGATCTGGGGGCACCCGGAGGTGTACATCCTGATCCTGCCGGCGTTCGGCGTGTTCTCCGAAGTGGTCGCGACCTTCTCGCGCAAGACCCTGTTCGGCTATGCCTCGATGGTCTGGGCGACCGCGGCCATCGGCGTGCTGTCGTTCGTGGTGTGGCTGCACCACTTCTTCACCATGGGTTCCGGTGCCAGCGTCAACGCCTTCTTCGGCATCATGACCTCGATCATCGCCATCCCCACCGGGGTGAAGATCTTCACCTGGCTGTTCACCATCTTCCGTGGCCGTCTGCAACTGAACGCCATGACCTGGATGACCCTGGGCTTCCTCGTGACCTTCTCCATCGGCGGCATGACCGGCGTGCTGATGGCGGCACCGGCGGCGGACTTCGTGCTGCACAACAGCCTGTTCCTCATCGCCCACTTCCACAACGTGATCATCGGCGGTGCGGTGTTCGGCTACCTGGCCGGCATCATCTACTGGTTCCCGAAAGCCTTCGGCTTCAAGTTGCTCGACCGCTTCGGCCGCTACTCCTTCTGGTGCTGGCTGATCGGCTTCTACTTCGCCTTCATGCCGCTGTACGTGCTGGGCTTCATGGGCATGACCCGTCGCCTCAACCACTTCGACAACCCAGCCTGGGTGCCGTGGGTGCAGGTGGCCGTGGTTGGCGCAGTGCTGATCGGTATCGGCATCGTGTTCACCGTGGTGCAGTTCGTCACCAGCTACATCAAGCGCAAGGAAAACGTCGACGTGAGCGGCGACCCCTGGGACGGCCGCACCCTGGAATGGGCGACGTCCTCGCCGCCACCGTTCTACAACTTTGCGGTCATCCCGACGGCGGACAAGATCGACGCCTTCTACGAAGCGAAGAAGAACGGTGTCGACCTGATGCCCGCGCCGGAGCACTACGAGCCGATCCACATGCCGAAGAACACCGGCAACGGCCTGGTGGTGTCGGCGTTCGTCATCGCCTTCGGCTTCGCCATGATCTGGCACATCTGGTGGCTCGCCATCGTCGGCCTGGTCGGCGCCGTGGTCAGCTTCATCGTGCGTTCCTACGACGAAGACATCGACTACTACGTGCAGCCCGAAGAGATCGCGCGGATCGAGCAGGCGCACCACCAAACCAAAGCCAACGCAGTCGTACAGGCATAACCATGACCGCTTACGAACCCCACTATCCACACGACGCTCATGGCCACAGCCATGAGCACCACCACGACACCAGTGGGATCAAGCTGTTCGGCTTCTGGGTCTACCTGATGACCGACCTGCTGATCTTCGCCACGGTGTTCGCCACCTTCGCGGTACTCAGCAACTCCTTCGCCGGTGGTCCCACCGCCAAGGAAATGCTCGGCGGCGGCTTGCACCTGGTGCTGGTGGAAACCTTCGCACTGTTGTTTTCCAGTATCACCTACGGCATGGCCATGCTCGCCACCTACCGTGGCGACAAGCGCGCGGTGCTGCGCTGGCTGGGCATCACCTTCCTGTTCGGCGTGGCCTTCATCAGCATCGAACTTTACGAGTTCCGCCACCTGATCCATGAAGGTGCCGGGCCGCAGGTCAGCGCCTACTGGTCGGCATTCTTCACCCTGGTCGGCACCCACGGCCTGCACGTCAGTGCCGGCCTGCTGTGGATGCTGGTGCTGATGTTCCAGGTTGGCAGCCGTGGCCTGACTGACACCAACAAGACCCGCGTGGGGCTGCTCAGCCTGTTCTGGCACTTCCTCGACGTGGTGTGGATCTGCGTGTTTACCGTCGTCTACCTGATGGGGGTGCTGTAAATGGCTCACCAAGACAATCACGCCGCCCACGCCGTGGGCTTCAAGGATTACCTGACCGGTTTCATCCTGTCGGTGATCCTCACCGTGATCCCTTTCATGCTGGTCATGCACCCTGAAGTGCTGGGCCTGAGCCGTGGCGCGACCCTGATCACCGTGGTGCTCTTCGGCCTGGCGCAGGTGCTCGTTCACCTCGTGTACTTCCTGCACATGAAGACCGACGCAGAAGGCCGCTGGAACGTCGTTTCGATGATCTTCACCGTGCTGATCATCGCGTTCGTGGTCGGCCTGTCGGTCTGGATCATGTGGAGCATGCACTATCACATGATGATCAACTGATGCTGGCGCTCCTGAAGCAGTACCTCAACCTCGCCAAGCCGGGCATCGTCTTCGGGAATCTGATTTCCGTGACGGGCGGTTTCTTCCTGGCTTCGCGCGGCGATGCGAACCTGGCGCTGTACGTCGCGACAGCGCTGGGGGTTGCGCTGGTGATCGCCTCAGGCTGTGTGTTCAACAACTACATCGACAGGGACATCGACCAGAAGATGGAGCGCACCCGTAACCGGGTGCTGGCGCAGGGGCTGGTGTCCCCTGTGCACGCTATCGTCTATGCCTGCGTGCTCGGGGTAGCGGGGGTGGCACTGCTGTACGCCGCCACCAATACCCTGGCGGTGATGCTGGTGCTCATGGGCTTCGTGGTCTATGTCGGCCTCTACAGCCTGTGGCTCAAGCGTGGCTCGGTGTACGGCACCCTGGTCGGCAGCCTGTCAGGGGCGGCTCCGCCCGTGGTTGGCTACTGCGCGGTGAGCAACGAGTTCGACGCTGGCGCCGCCATCCTGTTGTTGATCTTCAGCCTGTGGCAGATGCCGCATTCCTATGCCATCGCCATCTTCCGTTTCAATGACTACCAGGCCGCGAACATCCCGGTGCTGCCCGTCATCAAGGGGATCTCGGCTGCCAAGCGGCAGATCGTGCTGTACATCGCCGCCTTCGTGGTTGCGACCCTGATGCTGACGCTCAGCGGCTACGCCGGCTACAGCTACTTCGTGGTTGCCGCGCAGAGCGGTGCCTACTGGCTGTGGATGGGCGTATCGGGCTACAAGGCTGTCGATGATCGAGTGTGGGCGCGCAAGCTGTTCACCTTCTCCATCATCAGCATCACCATGCTCAGCGTGATGATGTCGGTGGATTTCATCTCCTCGCCCGAACAGGTATTGGTGACCTCCATCAATCACCTGTGCAGCCAGTTCGCCGGCAGCGCGCAGGGCATCTGCGCGGTGGTCGCCGGTATCTGACCTCGGTTCTGTGGGAGGGGCTTCAGCCGCGATTGTCGTCGCTGAATCGCCTCCCACGGGTTCTGTCGTAGGTTGGATGCGCTCGTCACATCCTCTTTTCGATGGATTTTTAGCCTTGTAGGAGCGGCTTCAGCCGCGATTGTCGCCGCTGAAGCGCCTCCCACGGGGTTTCTGTCGTAGGGTGGATCACGCTTCATCGATCCACCATTGGTGGATGCAAAAAGCGACATCCACCCTACGTCAGCACCTTCAACTTCGGCCAAGTCGTCAGCCAATTCTTGCCGCGCAGTCGTTGCTGGTAGATCGGCTGCTTGTCGGCCTTGAATCTCCCGGCCGGTCGCACGATCAGCTCGAAGAGATCTTCCAGGCCGAGCGGTGCGGCAACTTCAACCTCATCTTGCTCATCCAGTCGCACGGCCACCGCCGTCGCAGTCTCCGGCCAGTGCCGCATCGCTTCGGTAGCCGAGGCATAAGGCGCATCGCCATTTCGCAGATGCATGCGCGCCTGATTCTTCACCGACCACTGCAGCGATTCGTCCTGTTGGCGCAGGATCGTCTCCAGCTCAGCATCGCGAGCAGGGCAGAGCTGGCAGCGGTCGAACCAGATCACGTCGATATCCTCTGGTAGCGGCGAATCGCTGCGCTGGTGCAGGTGATCCCAGACTGCGCTGCGCACGAAACCGGCGGCTACCCAGCAATCGGGCAAGTCGAGCCCGCGCACCTGCTGCAGGATGCGCAGGCGCCGAGGGTCGTTGGCAATCAGGTTCTGGAGGCGAGCAACGAGGTTCATGCGCGCAGCCTATCAGTGGTGCCTGTTGCGGCTCCACACCGTAGGAGCGGCTTCAGCCGCGATTGTCGTCGTACTGAAGTGCTTCAGATGCTGCGCTGATTGACCCGCTGCGACAGCGCCTCGGCCGACTCCTTGCGCTCGGAGTAACGGTCCACCAGCTCGGGGTGGTCGCGTAGCAGCCAGGTGAAGCGCACCAGCTCTTCCATCACATCGACCAGGCGGTCGTAGTAGGGCGACGGCTGCATGCGGTCGTCGTCGCCGAATTCGAGAAAGGCCTTGGGCACCGAGGACTGGTTGGGGATGGTGAACATGCGCATCCAGCGGCCGAGTACACGCAATTGATTGACTACGTTGAACGACTGCGAGCCACCACAGACCTGCATCACCGCCAGGGTCTTGCCCTGAGTCGGGCGCACCGCGCCCATGGCCAGCGGCACCCAGTCGATCTGCGCCTTGAATACCGCCGACATGGCGCCATGGCGTTCCGGCGAGCACCACACCTGGCCTTCCGACCATTGCATCAGCTCGCGCAGCTCCTGCACCTTGGGGTGCTCGACCGGGGCGTCGTCCGGCAGGGGCAGGCCGGACGGATCGAAGATGCGCGTCTCGCAGCCCAGATGCTGCAGCAGGCGCGCCGCTTCCTGCACCAGCAGGCGGCTGAATGAGCGTGGTCGGGTGGAGCCATACAGCAGCAGGATGCGCGGCGCCGGGGCCGAGTCGCTGGGTTGGGCCGGCAGCAGGGCGAGGTCGAGATTGGGCAGGTCGTCGTTCATTGGCGCGTCCTCACTCCTGGCCGATACGGTTGAGCGCCTGCTGCAGCTCGTCGCGGCTCATGTCCACCAGGGGCAGGGCGAGGAAGGCGCGGCAGCGTCGTTCGATATGCGCCAGGGTGGCCTGGAACGCGGCGTCGATGCTGGTCTCGTCGCCTTCCACGTGGGACGGATCTTCAAGGCCCCAGTGGGCTTTAAGCGCCGGGCCGAAGTATACCGGGCAGGCTTCGCCGGCTGCCTTGTCGCAGACGGTGATGACGATATCCGGCGGGCAGCCTTCGAAGGCGTCGTTACCTTTGCTGCTCAGGCCCTCGGTGGTTACGCCAGCCTCGCGCAGGGTCAGCAGGGTGCGCGGCAGCACCTCACCGCGCGGGAAGCTTCCCGAGCTCACCGCCTGGTGCTCGCTGGGCGCCAGGTGGTTGAACATGGCTTCGGAGAGGATGCTGCGGCAGCTGTTGGCCGTGCACATGAACAGGACTTTCATCTTGAAGGCTCCAGATCAGAGGCTCAGGCGCAGGGCCAGGGCCGAAAGGGTGAGCAGCAGCACCGGCAGGGTGAGCACGATACCGACCTTGAAGTAGTAACCCCAGGTCACGCGGATGCCCTTGCGCGCCAGCACATGCAGCCAGAGCAGGGTGGCCAGGCTGCCGATGGGGGTGATCTTCGGCCCCAGGTCGCAGCCGATCACGTTGGCGTAGATCATCGCCTCACGCACTGCGCCGCTGGCCTGGCTGGCGTCGATGGCCAGCGCGCCGATCAGCACGCTGGGCATGTTGTTCATCAGCGACGACAGCAGCGCGCTGAGCAGGCCGGTGCCCAGCGCCGCGCCCCAGATGCCGTAGCCGGCGAAGGTGTCGAGCAGGCGCGTCAGTTCGGCGGTCAGGCCGGCATTGCTCAGGCCGTAGACCACCAGGTACATGCCGAGGGAGAAGATCACCACCTGCCAGGGCGCCTCGCGCAGGACCTTGCCGGTGGCGATGCGCTTGCCACGCGCGGCGACCGCGAACAGTAGCGCGGCGCAGGCTGCCGCCACGGCGCTGATGGGGATGCCCAGCGGCTCCAGGGCGAACAGCCCGACCAGCAGCGCCAGTAGCACCACCCAGCCGACCTTGAAGGTGCTGAGGTCGCGGATCGCCTGGCTCGGCGCTTGAAGCGCCGCCACTTCGTAGCGCGTGGGAATGTCGCGGCGGAAGAACAGCCACAGCACCAGCAGGGTGGCGGCGACGCTGACCAGGTTCACCGGCACCATCACCGCCGCGTAGGCGCCAAAGCCGATGTCGAAGTAGTCGGCCGAGACGATATTGACCAGGTTCGATACCACCAGCGGCAGGCTGGCGGTGTCGGCGATAAAGCCGGCGGCCATGACGAAGGCCAGGGTCGAAGCCGGCGAGAAGCGCAGTGCCAGCAACATGGAAATCACGATGGGGGTGAGGATCAGCGCCGCACCGTCATTGGCGAACAATGCCGACACGGTAGCGCCAAGCAGGATGCTGAAGGCGAACAGGCGCGCGCCGCTACCATTGGCCCAGCGCGCCACGTGCAGCGCTGCCCACTCGAAGAAGCCGGCTTCATCGAGCAGCAGGCTTATGATGATCACGGCGATGAAGGTCGCCGTGGCGTTCCACACGATATTCCACACGGTAGGGATGTCGGCCAGGCTGACTACGCCGGCGAGCAGCGCCAGTACGGCGCCGAGCGAGGCGCTCCAGCCGACGCCGAGGCCTCGCGGCTGCCAGATGACCAGAATCAGGGTGAACAGGAAGATGGCGACAGCGATCAGCATGACGAGGTGCTCAGCAGCAGGTGGCGAGGCGGGCAGGGCGGTCGCCCATGTTGGCGAGGCGGCTGGCGTCCTGCTCCAGCCAGGTACGGTTTGCAGTCAGGGTGGCGGCCAGTACGTCGCGCACCCACTGCGGCAGGTCCGGCGCCAGGCGGTAGTACACCCATTGGCCCTGGCGGCGGTCTTGCAACAGGCCGCTGTTGCGCAGTTGTGCCAGATGGCGGGAGATCTTCGGCTGGCTGTCGCCCAGTGCGCAGACCAGCTCGCAGACACACAACTCGCCCTGATCGACGATCAGCAGCACGGCGCGGGCGCGGGTTTCGTCGGCCAGGGATTTGAACAGAGTGGGCGGGGAGAGGTGTTCGGGCATTGGGCTGGTCTTTATATGCGGGCTGGCGAATATACGGAAGTACATATGTTTTAGGCAAGCTGGTGGTGATTCGGGGCGGCTTTGCACTACAGTCCCCAAGCCGGTCGCCGGGACGGATTTTCCTGGCCAGAGATTTCAAGGGAGGCGCTGGATGCGTTTATCGCGCATGCGTGATGTGATGGCCTGGACGCTGGTAGTTCTGTTGTTGATCGTGGTGGCCTTGCTCGGCATTCGTATCGCCGGGCTATCATCGTTGCCCGAACTGGAACCCTGGCACCGCCTGGTGCCGCAGGAGCTTGAGGTCAGCGAGCTGGACGAGGGCGACTGGCAGACTTACGTAGCTGCCGAGGCGGCCCTGTTCGAGTGCCTGCAGCGTGAGCTGATCAAGCCGGTCACGGCGTCCGGCGAAGCGCCCTATAGCCGCTACGCCAGCAACAGCCCGGTCTATCCCGGCAATCTGCCGCATGACTGGAACCGCTCCTTCATCCTGTCGCCGCCAGGCCCGGCGCGAGGTGTGGTGGTGTTGCTGCATGGCTTGACCGACTCGCCCTACAGCCTGCGTCATATCGCCCAGCACCTGAGCGAGCAGGGTCTGCTCGCCGTGGTGCCGCGCATGCCTGGTCATGGCACGGTGCCGGCGGCGCTTACCGCTGCGCATTGGGAGCAATGGCTGGCCGCCACACGCCTGGCTGTACGCGAAGCGCGGCGTCAGGTACCGGACGGGCCTTTGTATCTGCTCGGTTATTCCAATGGCGGGGCGTTGGCGCTGCGCTACAGCCTGGCGGCGCTGGAGGACGAGCAACTGGCCATGCCGCAACGCCTGGTGCTGATCTCGCCGATGATCGGTGTCACCAGCTACGCCCGTTACGCCGGCTTGGCTGCCTTGCCCGCGGTGCTGCCGGCGTTCGCCAAGTCGGCCTGGATGAGCGTGCTGCCGGAGTTCAATCCGTTCAAGTACAACTCCTTTCCGGTACAGGCCGCGCGGCAGACTTACGAGCTGACCCGCGAGGTGCAGAACGCCTTCGACGCTGCCGAGGGCGATGGCCGCTTGTCCCGACTACCACCGGTACTGGCCTTCCAGTCGCTGGCCGACAGCACCGTGAGTACACCGGCGGTGGTGCGTCAGCTGTTCGAGCGTCTGCCGGCCAATGGCAGTGAGCTGGTGATCTTCGACATCAATCGTTCGCAGGCGGCCGGCTCGTTGTTGCGCGCCGACATGAGCGGCTTGCTGGAACAGCTATTGCCACCGGCCACGCGTGACTACGATCTGACCGTGGTCAGTGTGGCTGCCGAGCAGGGCCGTGCGGTCGAAGCCCGCCGCATCGTCGCCGGCAGCCAGCAGATACAGCGTGTATCGCTGGGCGTGGAGTACCCGAGTCAGCTGTTTTCGCTGTCGCATGTGGCCTTGCCGTTCCCGCCCAGCGACCCGCTGTATGGCAGTGATCCGGCCGCGGGTGAGACCTACGGCGTGGCGCTGGGTACACTGGCGCCGCGCGGTGAGCATGGCGTGCTGGTGGTGGGGCTGGACAGCCTGCAGCGGGCGACGTCCAACCCCTTCTACGACTACCTGCTGCAGCGCATCGACGAGGATCTGTTGGTGCGCTCTGCCAGGTTGCAATAGCGTCCCGGTTACAGCCGGAATCGCCCGACCAGATTGTCCAGTTGCGTCGACAGCGCGCTTTGTCGTTGGCCCTTGGCCATGGCCTCGACGGCTGAGCGTGATTCGTTTTGCAGACGGTCGATGACTTGCTGGATTTCTTCGGTGGAGGCGCCGAAGCGGCTGGGCAAGGTACGTACCTCATCGGCCACCCCGGCGAAGCCTCGGTCCTGTTCACCAACCCGCGCGGCTTCTATGGCGGCGCTCTCGGCATTGCGGGCGATTTCGTTGACGATCGAGCCCCGCTCGTTGATCGCGGTGGCCACCTGCACTGTGCGGTCGCTTTGCGTCATGCGCGTGCGTTCGGTCACGTCACGGGCAATCCCCGACAGTTGACGCGAGTTGTCGGCGAGCTGGCCAACGCTGCTCTGCACCTCCATGTCTGCGTCCCGAGGTAATGCCGTGAACGATAAAGACGATGGACAGGTATGGCCTTGCGCCCTATAAGGCTTTTCCCACCATCTGCCATCATCGGAAGCCTTTGCGCATGTTCGAGATTCAGCCTATCGATCCGTCCTTTTACCGCCAGCAGACGCGTCGCAGCACGCTGATCATTGCCCTGATTTTCCTGGCGTTGGCAATGCTCTGCGCCACCGCCAGCACACAGGTATTCGGCACGCCAGGCGGAGACAACTTCACATGGAACCTGCTCGGGGTACTCGTCGGCCTGGGCCTGACCATCGCCCTGGTACGCCAGCAACTCTGGGCGCGGCCGTTCATGGCGCCTGCCGTGTATGGCTGGCGTCTCAAACGCAGCCTGATGCGTGTCACCAATGTCATGCATCACGTCAGGGCGGGTGTGGCGCAGGGCGATGAAAGCGCGATGAAGCTGCTGCGCTTCTATCACCTGGGGGTGACCCAGATGCACCAGCTCGATGGCAACTCCAGCGAGTTGAGCCAGATGGTGCGTGAGATCGACAGCCATCGCGAGGCAATGCAGCAGCAGGGGCTGGACATCGAACAGACGCGGCTCGATCCAGCCTGGCTGGAACGGGTCAAGGCGTTCAAGGGGTAGACCAGCCTCCTGCTTGCGCGCACGTAATATCCTCTGACATTTACCCCAGCCCGGTGGCCAACGCCTAAAGGTTACTGAAAGGTTCGCCTCTTAGCCTCCGCACGCGCCTTTCGCGTGCCTGACAAGAAAAAGAGGAGAAAGCGGTTTGTTGACTCTAATCGGTCTGTTGACCATCGGCTGCCTGGTTGTGCTGCTGCTCGTCGGGCGTATGTCGCCCGTTCTGCCGTTGATCGTGGTACCACTGCTGGGCGCCTTGGCCGCAGGTTTTGGCCCCGAGGCGATTTCCGGTTTCTTCACCGATGGCATCGGCCGGGTGACGGCCATCGCCACCATGTTCGTGTTTGCCATTACCTTTTTCGGCGTGCTGCAGGACACCGGGCTGTTTCGCCCGCTGATCAATGGCATGGTGCGTCTGACCCGTGGCAATGTCATTGCCGTGACCGTGGCCACGGCCATCATCGGCATGCTGGCGCACCTCGACGGTGCCGGCGCCACCACCTTCCTGCTGACCATTCCTGCATTGCTGCCGCTGTACAAGCAACTGCGCATGAGCCCTTACCTGATGCTTCTGTTGCTGGCGCTGGGGGCGGGCATCTTCAATATGCTGCCCTGGGCCGGCCCGCTGGGCCGCGCTGCGGCGGTGACCGGTATCGAAGTCACCGAGCTCTGGCGCCCGTTGATCATCATTCAGGGCCTCGGCGTGGCGTTGTTGATCGCCCTGGCGGCCTTGCTGGGCTGGCGTGAACAGCGCCATATCGCCGCTGGCAAAACAGGTGATGATGAAGGCGTGCTGGTAGAAACCGTCAGCACCCTGCACGAGCCGAGCGCCGAGGAGCTCGAACTGGAGCGCCCGCGCCTGCTCTGGGTCAATGCCGGGTTGTTCCTGACCGTATTGGTGTCGCTGTTCTCGGGCGTATTGCCGGCCGGCTATATCTTCATGATCGGCCTGTGCCTGGCGCTGCTGATCAACTACCCCGGTGGCAAGGTGCAGATGCAGCGGATCTCGGCGCACGCACCCGCGGCTCTGAGCATGGGCATGATCATCCTGGCGGCGGGTTCGATGCTCGGCATCTTCGCCGGCACCGGCATGCTCACCGCCATCGCCCAGGATCTGGCGCAAGTACTGCCTGAGCCGATGGTCGGACAGATGCATATCGTGCTGGGCCTGTTCGGCTTGCCGATGGAGCTGTTGCTGAGCACCGACGCCTATTACTTCGGCCTGCTGCCGGTAACCCTGGAAGTGGTCGGCGCGCAAGGCGTCGAGCCGGCCAGCGTGGTCTACGCGCTGATGATCGGCAATATCATCGGCACCTTTATCAGCCCGTTCTCCCCCGCGCTGTGGCTGGCGCTGGGCCTGGCCGGGCTGGATCTGGGCCGGCACATCCGTTACTCGCTGTGGTGGATGTGGGGCTTCTCCCTGGTGCTGTTCGGTGCGGCCTGGGGGCTGGGGCTGTTCTAGCCACCCATGCCTCACGGGTAAACCAGAATGCCGCAAGCCTTGCAGGGCTTGCGGCGTTTTTCTTGGCGGTGACCTTAGCGCAGGCGATAGCGCGCCAGATCCTCTTGGCTCAACAGATGCAAACGACCGGGCGGGGCCTGGTAGATCGCTTCGGCCAGGCGCACGTCGACGCCCATGTCGCGAAAGTACGTGGCCGGGCTGAACGGTTGGCGGCCATGGGCGGCCTGCGCCAATGCCGAGTCACCGGCCGGGAAGGGCGGGCGGCGCAGGGCGACATGGCCGTTGATGGTGCGCTTTTTGCCGGCAGCCAGCAGGTAGATGCAACTGCCCTGGCATAGGCCACCGGAGGGCACCAGTACCTCGAAGCCGGTTTCACGCAGCAGGCGCCCCATGCGGATGGCCTCCGGCGCGCTGCCGCCGATGCTGTCGAGCAAGGCGACCTTGCGCGTGTGCTTGCCTGGGTTGGCGCGCAAGCCCTGCAGCAGTTTTTCGTAGTCGCCCGGCACGATTTCTTCGGAAATCTTCACGGCCAGCAGGCCGGCATTGGGTTCGACCTCTATCTGGCCGTTAGCGCTCAGTGCGGTGAACAGGGTAGTGGCGATCAGGGCGAAGCGTAAACGCTGAACAATCATCGGGCGGGTTCGTTGGTGGCTCGGGAGGTAGAAGATACCTTGCCCGAGCCACCTCTCGCACCTGTTCAGATTGCTGCGTTTCTCTGCTGCACCTGCCACGCCCAGGCGAACAACAGCAGGCCGCCGATGGCGGTGGCGGCGCCGATATAGCCGGTGACCGTCCAGCCCATGCCGGCGCTGATGGCCAGGCCGCCGAGCCAGGGGCCGAGCGCGTTGGCGACGTTGAACGCGGCGTGGTTGGACGCGGCAGCGAGTGTCTGCGCGCCAGTGGCGACGTCCATCAGGTGAGTCTGCAGCGCCGGGCCGAGGGCGATCATGGTGCCGAGGGCGAAGATCGCCGGCAGGATCGTCCACAGGCTGTGCGCGGCGAACGGGAAAACCAGCAGCACCAGCGTGCTCCAGGCCAGAATCCAGGCCACGGCGCGCAGGCGCAGGCGGTCGAACAGCCAGCCACCGGCGCTGTTACCGACGATGCAGCCGGCACCGAACACGCCCATGGCCAGCGGAATCCAGCCGGGGCCGACCTGGGTGACGTGCAGCAGTGTGGGCGCCATGTAGCTGAACACGCAGAACATCCCGGCAAAGCCGATGGCGCCGATGCCCAGCGCCAGCCAGATCGGTGCACGGTTGAAGGCGCGCAGCTCGCCCATGGGGCTGCTGCGTTGTTCGTTGGGGTCAGCCGGCAGGAAGATCGCCACCATGGCGATGGTGCTGATGGCGATGATGCCGACCAGGGCGAAGGCGTAGCGCCAGCTCATGAACTGGCCGAGCCAGGTGGCCAGCGGGTTGCCGATCAATATGGCCACGGTCAGGCCGGCCAGCACCCGGCTCACCGCCTTGGCACGTTTGTGCGGTGGCGCCATGGAGGCCGCCACCAGCATGGCGATGCCGAAGTAGGCGCCG
Organism: Ectopseudomonas mendocina; assembly: GCF_008041835.1. Classification (GTDB taxonomy): domain Bacteria; phylum Pseudomonadota; class Gammaproteobacteria; order Pseudomonadales; family Pseudomonadaceae; genus Aquipseudomonas. The sequence goes on along the minus strand of NZ_VRYE01000026.1, from coordinate 9,089 downwards.
TGCGGCAGACCGGCGATGAAGCGGAAGATCAGCAGCGGCTCGTAGCTCGGCGCCAGGGCGCTGGCGAAGTTGCCGAGGGCGAAGCAGCCCATCAGCAACAGCAGCAGGATGCGTCGTGGCAGGCGCGCGCCAAGCAGGGCCAGCAGCGGCGCACCGACCACCACGCCAAGGGCGTAGGCACTGATTACATGGCCGACCTGCGGCTCGCTGACGCCAAGATCGGCGGCGACGTTGGGCATCAGGCCCATGATGGCGAACTCGCCGGTGCCGATGGCGAAGCCGCCGAGGGCCAGGGCAAGTTGAATCAACAGAATCGCGCCCGGCGACAACGCGGCCGCAGGGTTGGAGGAAGGAGAACTCATGGTAAACCTGAATGGGACGAGCGGGCGCCGGATTATAGGCCTCCGGCGCCTCGGGCAAAGGCGTTGTCTGGGCTGATCAGTCGCGCGCCGGAATGCTCAGGCCGCGCTGCACGGCTGGCCGCGCGAGGAAGGCGTCGAGCACGCGGCGCACGTTGCCGAAGCGCTCGAACTGCACCAGCTCACCGGCCTTGTAGAAGTCCACCAGGCAGCGCACCCAGGGGAACACGGCAATATCGGCGATGCTGTACTCACCCATGATCCAGTCACGCCCCTGCAGGCGTTGATCGAGCACGCCGAGCAACCGTGCGGATTCGGCGACGTAGCGGTCGCGCGGGCGTTTGTCCTCGTACTCGGCTCCCGCGAATTTATGGAAGAAACCGAGCTGACCAAACATCGGGCCGACTCCGCCCATCTGCCACATCAGCCATTGAAGGGTCTCATAGCGGGCAGCGGCATCCTGCGCCAGCAACTGGCCGGTCTTCTCTGCCAGATAGAGCAGAATCGCCCCGGACTCGAACAACGCCAGCGGCTGGCCGCCCGGCCCGTTCGGGTCGAGGATGGCGGGAATCTTGTTGTTCGGCGTCAGCGAGAGAAACTCGGGGCTGAACTGCTCGTTACGCTCGAAACTGACCAGGTGCGCCTCATAGGGCAGGCCGGTTTCTTCCAGCATGATCGACACCTTGACCCCGTTGGGCGTGGGCAGCGAATACAGCTGCAGGCGCTCGGGATGCTGGGCGGGCCATTTGTGGGTAATGGGGAAGGAGCGGATGTCGGTCATGGCGGTTCCTGGTCGAATGGGCCGAAGAAGTGGCAATCAGAGCACGAGTGGAGTGCGCTCGGGAAATCGATGCAACTACTACTAGTCATCGACTTGGACAATCCTGCCTGGTTCCCTGTGTGCGAGCGAGGCGGTATGGTGCGAGTTTTCTTCCACCCGGCACGGAGCCCATCGGCATGAGCCTGCACGGTACTTACGATTCCCAGAACATCTTCGCCCAGATCATTCGTGGCGACCTGCCTTGCTACAAACTGTACGAAGACGACGATGTATTGGCCTTCCTCGACCTGTTCCCGCAGTCCAGGGGGCATAGCCTGGTCATTCCCAAACGTGCTGCTGCACGCAATATCCTCGAGATCGACGATGCCAGCCTGGCCAAGGTCATGGCTGTGGTGAAGAAGGTTGCCCAGGCCGTCGTCGATGAATTGCAGCCGGCTGGCGTGCAGGTCGCGCAGTTCAACGGCGCGCCTGCCGGGCAGACGGTGTTTCATATCCATATGCACGTGATCCCGCGTTTCGAGGGCGAGGGGCTGGGCATTCACGCCGCCAGCAAGGCCGATCCGGCCGAGTTGGAGGCGCTGCAGGCGCGACTGGTCAAGCGTCTGCAAGGCTGAAGCGGCGTCGCCCCGGACGAGCGTCTCGTCCGGGGCATTAGGCAGGTGGTTTAGCCGTTCTGGCTGCTCAGGCCGCCCCACTCCAGGAACCGCACGGCATGCACTTCGCCCTGGCTGTCGCGGTAGACCATGACGCTGGGAACCACGCCGCTCTTGCGGCTGTTGTCGGTGCGCTGCAGGACCTGGTCGATATCCAGCTGCATGCCGTACTGGTATTCCTGCACTTCGACCTTGGGAGTGGCAGGTGCTTTCTCGCTGGCGATGGCCAAGGGGGCCAGAACGGCGAGGAGGGTGGCGTTGAAGGCTGCGAATTTCATCTTGCGTATCTCCGATCTGTGGCGCCTGGAAAGGTTGGCGCCGGGTTCGGAAGAGATGAAAACACTGCGCCTTTCATTGTAGAAATCGATGCTTCTGCTAGCGAAAATCGCAGCCATTGATACCTTGCTCACAGACGTGCCAAGCCCAATACTCAGCCGGCACTCATCTGCCCATGGAGGGCTTCATGCGTTCGATCCTCATCGCTCTACCCCTGGTGTTGCTGGCTGGCTGTTCGTCGTTTCGAGGTAACCCCGAGGATATCAAGCCGGTGCCGGAGGACCGCCTGCTGGCCTTTCAGGAGGCGCAGGAGAATGGCGCTCAGATCGTGGTCAACCGCGATTTCGGCATGATGGGCGGCGGTTGCTACGTGGCCATCGAGGTCGATCGCAAGGTCGCTGCGCGCATCGGTGTCGGCGAGGTGGCGACCTTCCAGGTACCGCCTGGCACGCGCGTGGTCGGCATCACCCCGGATCGCATGGACAACACCCTCTGTGGTATGGGCCGCCTGCTGCGTGAAGTCGCGGTGCCGGTAAAAGCCGGGGAAACCCAGTACCTGCGCATCGTCAGCCAGAACAAGGGCGGCTTCGACATTCGCCCCGATACGCCCTGATCCACGCGCTGCGCGGGTCAGCACCGGCAAGCTGTGTCGAGTGCCCCGTCAGGCCGGTGCCGGCTCGAAACTGTCGGCGCGGGCCATGCGCCACATGCGCTGGTAGAACTCACCGCTGATCTCGCCGCTGAGCAATTCACCCGGCGCGAGGAATACGTGCTGTTGGGCGAACAGCTTGATCTCGGTCGCCGACAGGCGCTGCACCAGATGCTTGGCATCGATCTGCGAGGGATGGTCGAGGCCGGCCGCGGCGAGCATCTCGGCCAGCGCCTTGAGCGTGTTGCGGTGGAAGTTATAGACGCGCTGAGCCTTATCCTCGACCACCAGGGCGCGCTGGCGCAGCGGGTCTTGCGTGGCCACGCCGGTCGGGCACTTATTGGTGTGGCACGACTGCGACTGGATGCAACCAATGGCGAACATGAAACCGCGCGCCGAGTTGGCCCAGTCGGCGCCGATGGCCAGCACGCGGGCGATGTCGAAGGCGCTGACGATCTTGCCGCTGGCGCCGAGCCTGATCTTGTCGCGCAGGTTGCTGCCGACCAGGGTGTTGTGCACGAACAGCAGGCCTTCGCGCAGCGGCACGCCCAGGTGATCGGTGAACTCCAGCGGCGCCGCACCGGTACCGCCTTCCTTGCCGTCGACGACGATGAAGTCCGGCAGGATGCCCGTCTCCAGCATGGCCTTGACGATACCCATGAGCTCCCACGGATGACCCAGACAGAACTTGAAACCCACCGGCTTGCCGCCGGACAGCTCGCGTAGCTGGGCGATGAATTGCAGCAGCTCGGTCGGCGTGGAGAAGGCGCTATGGCGCGAGGGCGAGATGCAGTCCTCACCCATCGGCACGCCACGGGTATTGGCGATTTCCTCGGTGACCTTGTGCCTGGGCAGGATGCCGCCGTGGCCCGGCTTGGCGCCCTGGCTGAGCTTGATCTCGATCATCTTTACCTGCGCGCTGGCGGCCTGCGCAGCGAAACGCTCGGGGTCGAAACGGCCATCTGCCGTGCGGCAACCGAAGTAACCGCTGCCCAGTTCCCAGACCAGATCGCCGCCGTGCTCGCGATGATAGGGGCTGATGCTGCCCTCGCCGGTGTCATGGTAGAACTCGCCGAGCCTGGCGCCCTCGTTCAGCGCACGTATGGCATTGGCGCTGAGCGAACCGAAGCTCATCGCCGAGATGTTGAACAGCGACGCCGAATACGGCTGGCTGCACTGCGGCCCGCCGATTTCCACGCGAAAGCTGCGTGGATCGCTCAGCGGCGCCGGGCGCATGGAGTGGCTGATGAACTCGAAGCCGTTCTGGTACACGTCACTGAGGGTGCCGAAGGGTTTGTCGGCACCTGCGTTCTTGGCGCGGGAATACACCAGCGAGCGCTGTGCGCGGGAGAAGGGCAGTTGCTCGGCGTCACCTTCGAGCAGGTATTGGCGAATCTCCGGGCGGATGCCTTCGACCAGGTAGCGGATATTGCCCAGGATCGGGTAGTTACGCCTGACTGCATGGCGCGTCTGCAGCAGATCGCCGATGCCGATCAGGCTGAGCACCCCCGTAAGCAGCGTGAACGGCCACAGCCATTCATGGCCAAGGAAGGGCAGGCTGGCCAGGGTGAACAGCACGCAGAAGGCGAAAAAAGCGTAGCGGCTGAGCAAGGAAAGGTTCATGCAGACTCCAGAGGACGGTTCAGAACATGACTTTAGACTAAATGGCTATATATGGTCAGGTTATGGCCGCTTAGACACTATTAAGCGCTAAGGACGAACCGTTTCGTCCTGTGGCACACTCTGGAGCCCGGAGCCAACCGTCTTCAGAACTTGGCCCATGTCCCCCGATTTCTGGCCGGCGCCATCGTCGCCGGTCTACTGCCTGAGGCCGCCAGCGGCCGAGAAGAGGAATGAGCGTGCATAACGTCGTGATCAGTGGTACCGGTCTCTATACCCCGGCCAACAGCATTTCCAACGACGAGCTGGTGGCATCCTTCAATGCCTACGTGCAGCAGTTCAACGCCGACAACGCCGAGGCCATCGCCCGTGGTGAGGTGGAGGCGCTGAGCGAGTCCAGCAGCGGCTTCATCGAAAAAGCCTCGGGCATCAAGAGCCGTTTCGTCATCGACAAGGAAGGCATTCTCGATCCGCTGCGCATGGTGCCGCGTATCCCTGAGCGTTCCAACGAAGAGTGGGGCATCCTCTGCGAAATGGCCGTGATCGCCGCCAAGGAAGCGCTGCAGCGCGCCGGCAAGACCGTCGCCGATATCGATGGGGTGATCGTCGCCTGCTCGAACTTGCAGCGCGCTTACCCGGCGGTAGCCATCGAAGTGCAGGCTGCGCTGGGCATCCAGGGCTGGGGCTACGATATGAACGTAGCCTGCTCTTCGGCCACCTTCGGCATCCAGGCCGCAACCACCGCGATCCAGACCGGTCAGGCCCGCGCCATCCTCATGGTCAACCCGGAAATCTGCACCGGTCACCTCAACTTCCGTGACCGCGACAGCCACTTCATCTTCGGTGATGCCGCCACTGCGGTGATCATTGAGCGTGCCGACCTGGCCACCTCCCTGCACCAGTTCGACGTGGTCAGCACCAAGCTGCTTACCCAGTTCTCCAACAACATCCGCAACAACTTCGGCTTCCTCAACCGCGCGGCGGAAGAGGGTATCGGTGCCAGGGACAAGCTGTTCGTGCAGGAAGGCCGCAAGGTGTTCAAGGACGTCTGCCCGATGGTCGCCGAGCTGATCGCCGCACACCTGGCGGAAAACCAGCTCAACGTCAGCGACGTCAAGCGCTTCTGGCTGCACCAGGCCAACCTCAACATGAACCTGCTGATTGCGCGCAAGCTGCTCGGCCGCGACGCCGAGCCGCACGAGGCGCCGGTGATCCTCGACACCTACGCCAACACCAGCTCGGCCGGCTCGGTGATCGCCCTGCACAAGAACCAGGACGACCTGCCGGCGGGCAGTCTGGGTGTTCTAAGCTCCTTTGGCGCCGGTTATTCGATCGGCAGTGTAATTTTGCGCAAGCGTTGAACTTTCTGTAGAAATGCCTGGCGCGTACGCAGAGTCTGAACGTGCGCGCAAGGCCCTACCCATGGGAGTTCTATGTCCGATACCGAACTGTTGGATCGTCTGCTTGCCGGTGAGCAGACGGCCTATCGCGAGCTGGTAGCTCGCTATCAGGGGGCGATGCGAGCGGTGGCTTACGCCATCGTCGGCAGCCGCCACGCCGATGAGGTGGTGCAGGATGCCTGGCTCGCCGTGGTGCGCAGCCTGGCAGGCTTTCAAGGGCGCTCCAGTCTTAAGACCTGGCTGCTGACCATCACCGCCAATACTGCCAAGACCCGTCTCAAGCACAACCGTCGCGAGGTGCTGCTCGACGACCTGGCCGCGCCCCATGGCACGGTGGGTGACGAGCGTTTCGCCGATGGCGGCCACTGGCTGCTGGCGCCCCATGCCTGGCATCAGGACAGCCCCGAAGCGCTGCTCACCGAAGACGAACTGCGCGAGTGCCTGGAACACACATTGGCCAGCCTGTCCGAGTTGCAGGCCAGCGTGCTGGTGCTGCGCGAGCGCCAGGGGCTGGAGCTGGAGGCGATTTGTAATCTTCTCGACATCTCGCTCTCCAATGCCCGTGTGCTGCTGCACCGGGCACGCCTGAAAGTCTTTGCCACCCTGGAACATTTCGAGGAGACAGGCCAATGCTGACCTGCAAGGAATTGGTCGCTCATTCCAGCGATTATCTCGACGGCCAACTGACCCTGCGTCAACGTCTGGCCGTACGCGCGCACCTGGCAATGTGCGGCAACTGCCGACGCTTCATCCGCCAGATGAAACTGACCCAGGCGGTGATCCGACAGATGCCGGAGGAGGAGTTATTAACGCGGCAATCAAATAGCACATCTCAAACATTCACAAAAACCATTAAATTCAATAGCTTATGGATATAAAGATTGATCGCTACTTGCCCTGTTAAATTGCCGGGTTAATACCCGAACTCGACGCCCTGGCCGAGCGCCTGGCGCAGGACCGACGCAATCAGGGGTGAACTGCGTGCTTGGTGGAGGGCTTGGTTACGTCCTCACGCGTAGGGTGGATGACGCTTTTTTCATCCACCGTTTGCGGTGGTTGTTCGGGTTGCTTGCTGTGCCATAAATAAATCTGTCCTCTTTTCCTGCATTGTTAGATCATGCATCGACCATTTCTATTTTGTTTTCTCGGCAGGCTATTTCAACGAACCGCCGCATAACATCGTTTGTCATCCAAGACTTTTCCGTGAGATGCCAAATCCAGTGAAGAAGCTTTTCTGCTGTGTCGCACCGAGATAGTTCGATGTTGTACTCGTAACTGACGTTAATAACGATGCTGCCATTTTTTACGGAAATCTGCTTCTGAAGCTTTTCTTCTTGAGCTTTGAGTTCATCGGCGAGGTTCATGTGGTTCTCCGTTTGGTGACGTAGATCTAACGAGGTTGTAGAAAAACTAAATGGCAATTTTTGCGACTGCGATTCTGGCTGCTTTTTAGCCAAAAAACAGAATCTCTCTTGAAATCTAACGTATTCATCTCGCTCAATTCCTCCAGATTGCGTGTACGGCAACGCTCTTGAATAGGCCTTGAGGTTTTTCTACAGCCTCAACGCCCAAGGTAAGCGTCCGCTTGACCACCCAGTTAGGCTTGTGGATAGAACGCAGTAATGTAGGCTCATGGTAACTCCGTCAACTTTGAATGCCTACAAAATCTAGACAAAATCCGAAGCCCAGTTAATGAACTAGATAGGCTGTTCATTGCTTGCATCAATTTTTGCTTTCTTTCTGGGGGCTCGCTCTTTCTTTGGCTTGAGTGCGGATGATATGTTTTTTCTAAATTTGTCGAATTCTTGACCGCAAACAAGTCTTCTATCTTGTGTTAACTCCAATTTGTGCGCATCCATTTCGAATTTCGCGGAGTCTATTCTGGTGAGTGCTATTGTATACAACTCATTATCTGGCTGCGTCGTTGGACTTAGCACGTAATTTGTCACATCCATTTTTACGGTAGCATTTTCAAACTTCCTGGGGATGTGCTTAAAAAATGATTCCCATTTTGATTCTTTGAACAGGTCAAGCGTTACGTCTTTTTGGTAGCCTGGCGTTAATATCTTTTCAATCCATTCTCTTTGTGTTTTATCTGCTCGGGTCGAGATGACGTGTTTTTTCTTAAAAGGATCGCCTTGATAAACATGCAAAAAGTAGCGGCCTGTTCTCGTTTTGTCATTGGCAGCAGGCTCTTTTGGAATAAGGGTTATAAGCCTAATAAGATCGGCTGCAATTGCTCCCAGGTTTTGCGTGTTGGGTGGTGTTCCGTTTGTGACCCTAAAGTATTTGGCTTCAATCCAGTTGCTAAATCTAAATCCGAAGTTTGAATATGCTTCAGAGCCGGTAAACAGTCGGGCTAGGTCAATGTGTAGATCTGCTCTAACGTTCTCCGCCAGATCGGAATATCTTTTTTCTGCCATGAAAAAAGATATTGGATTGGATGCGTTTCTTCCGTTCAACTCTTGGAGTATGGCTAGTGAAAATGCGCCGACTATGCTTGCCTCAAATCCTTGGGCATACTCTTGTTTTGCATAGCCCGCGCCAAGTAGTATTTCAGGCAAGTTATGAAAAGCTTGTTCTATAAGCATATTCAATTGAGCTTAAGTTATTTGCAGTAGGGCCTAACGCTTTGGCTTTGCAGCACACCGGAGCGCTAGCGTAGGTGCGTCCGACAACAGTCACTGGTTATGTTTTGTCAATTTGAATTCCGAGATTCAGGATGTAACCTTTTTCGTAATTGAAATGAAGAGGCGTGGTGATGTTGCCCAGGTACGTATAAATACAGCGAGCTTTATTGATAATGCCTCTGTCAGCTGAAAGTAGCGCATTACAGTATGAGGCCATTCCAGTATGCTGACCATCAGACATGATATTCTTGATCTTCTCACGCTTCGCCAAACCTTTGTCAGGGCTGATACCGATCATATTCAATACAACGTGAGCACCACAGATTGCGCCGTACTGTGTATGCTGCACGCCCTCTATGCCGGGAATCAGCTCGAATCCAAAGAACTGATCTTTACTCACACTTGGAATTGCAGGTGCTATGAGGTTCCAAACCTCATCGATAGGAGAGTGTGTTTTTTCAATTCTTTTTCTTTCCTCACTTGAAACTCCTAACCCGGCTTTCTCATGACCGCATAGACAACAACGGCTGAAAGCCTTATGATTCTTGGCGCTCAACAAAGCCCCATAAGTCTTCACCCGCACACAAAATGCTACCAACACAACTCCACTTTTCACTACTCTCTTGCCGCCTCGTCGGAGCATCTTTCCCCGGGTGTCAACTCACCTCGGATGCGTGGTGTTTGCTGCGGCGCTAGGTCCACCGTCAACAAGGCATAACCC
>NZ_VRYE01000025.1:82768-85789 GCF_008041835.1 Ectopseudomonas mendocina | reverse complement strand
TCCTGATCGACCGCCTGAAGAGGCGCATAAACGATCCTGGAGTCATCCGGCTGGTTCGTGCGTATCTGAACGCGGGCATCATGGATGGCGGTGTGGTCATGGATCGGCATGAGGGCACGCCGCAAGGCGGGCCGCTCTCGCCGTTGCTGGCCAACGTTCTGCTGGACGAGGTGGATAAAGAGCTGGAACGTCGGGGGCACTGCTTCGCCCGTTACGCTGATGACTGCAACGTTTACGTTCGCAGTGAGAAGGCGGGAGAACGGGTGATGCGCCTGCTACGCCGGTGTTACAACAAACTGCGCTTGGTGATCAACGAATCCAAAAGTGCAGTCGCCAGCGTGTTCGGTCGCCAGTTCCTCGGCTATGCCCTGTGGCAAGGGAGGGGTGGAGACGTTCGACGGGCGGTATCCGCCAAGGCGTTACAGGCGTTCAAGCTCCGGATCAGGCAACTGACCCGGGGGTCAGGTGGTCGCAGCATGGCACAGGTGGTGGAGAAGCTCCGCAGTTACCTGCTCGGCTGGAAAGGGTACTTCAGGCTGGCACAAACGCCACGCATCTGGCGATCACTGGATGAGTGGATACGTCGCCGCCTGAGAATGCTCCACCTCCGGCACTGGCGACGGGGCAAGACGATCTACCGGGAGCTGATCCGCTTAGGCGCGAGTTCCTGGGTTGCGGAATCCGTGGCGGCGCTGAGCCGTCACTGGTGGCATAACAGTCGCTCTGCCATCCATAATGTGCTGACCATTGCCTACTTCGATCGGTTGGGAGTGCCGAGACTCTCGTGAAACCTCAACTTCTCGAACCGCCCGGTGCGGACCCGCATGCCGGGTGGTGTGGGAGGGGCGGAACTTATTGGTTCCCCCCTATCCCGATTGTGCGCTGACGGGGTGGTGCCAGTATTCCGGGCATGCACTTTGCTTGTATTAAACAAGTCCCGGAAGTCGCCGTTATAGTCGTTACGGTCGTTGAGGAGTGTCGCCATTGTTTGCCATCGTTTCCATGTTGCGTAGTCGTTTGCTGCGCCCGGTTTTCGTCGCGCTTGGTCTGGCCATGCTGGTGCAGGTCGGTTTGGCGGTTTGGCTGATGCGTGCCTCGGTCGATGGCATGGTCGAAGACCTGGTGCAGCGCCTGGGAGGCGAGAGTCGCCGTCTTGGCGAGGAATTGAGCCTGGCTGAGCGTGAGATGACCGAGGGCCTGGCGGCGTTGTCGAGCAGTACGCGGTCGCGCCTGGGTGAGGGGCTTTCCAGCCAGCTAAAGGACGAGCAGGCGCAGTTGCGGGTGGTGCTGGAAAACAATCTGAAGCAGTCTGGTCAGGCGCTGGCGCAGTTGCTGGCCGGGGTGGCGCCGAAGTCGATCTGGGATCTGGACATTCCGGCGCTTACCTCACTCACGCGCATTGCCCAGCAGGATCCGGCGGTGTTGTTCGCCATCATCTATGACGCTGAAGGCAAGCGCCTGACCCGCAATTTCAATCGCAGCAATGCGCAGGTGCGCGAGCTGGTCGCTGCTGGTCAGGGTGACTCGCCGTTGGAAAAACTGGTCGATGCAGCCTCGCGTGATCCGCGCGTATACGTGGTCGAGGCGCAAATCAGCCCGATGGGGGCGTCGATCGGCAAGGTGCAGATGGGCTTGTCGCTGGATGTGGTGGAGAAGGAGCTGGCAGCGCTGGATGGCCGTTTTGCCACATTGGTCGAAGGGGCGGGTGTACTGGTCGACAGCAGCCTGGCCGGTGCCTCCGAAGAAGCCGCTGGTGCGCTGCGTGAGCGTCTGCAGTCGGCCGAGCGCTATACCCAGGAAATGGCCCGTAACGGTGGTGAGTCGGTGCGTGTAGCGGCTGATTCGCTGCGGTGGAACATTGCCATGGGGCTGTTGGTCGTGGGGGCGCTGGCAATGCTGGTGGTCGCCCTTGTGTTGGGATGGCGGGTGCTCAGCCGGCTGCGTCTGCTCAGTGCCGCGCTCAACGACCTGGCAGCGGGCGAGGGGGATCTGACGCGACGCGTCAGTATCGACAGCCGGGATGAAGTAGGCGAAATGGCGGATGCGGTCAATCGTTTCATCGCCAAGCTGCAGCCCATCGTGCGTGAATCCGGCGAGGTGGCGCTGCGCACCGGTGAGCAGATTCGCAGCCTGACGCAGCGTGGCGTGGCGGCCGAGGCTGCAGCTGGTCGTCAGCGCGATGAGGTGGCGGGCAGTCTGCAGGCGTTGGAGCAGATGGCCGATGAGGCGCAGGCTGAAAGCCAGGCCATGCAGGAGGCGCTGCAGCGTGTCGATACCATCCGCCAGGCCGCGCACGAAAATGCGGCGATCGCTCAGCGTCTGTCCGCGCTGATCGAAGGCCTGGTGGCGCGGGTGGCTGATGGTTCGGCGGTGATCGAGCGGCTGGCCAAGCAGAGCGAGCAGATCGAAGTGGTGCTGACGGTGATTCAGTCCATCGCCGAGCAGACCAACCTGCTCGCGCTCAATGCGGCCATCGAGGCGGCGCGCGCGGGCGAGAGTGGGCGTGGTTTCGCTGTGGTGGCCGACGAGGTGCGGGCGCTGGCAAGCAAGACTCAGCAGTCCACGGGCGATATCCAGACGCATATCGCGGCATTGCAGCGCGGCGCGCAGGAGGCGGTTGCTGCTATCGCTCAGGCAGGTGCGCAGGGCAGCGAGGGGCTGGAGGTGCTGCGTGACAGTGCGCGCCTGCAGCAGTCGGTGCAGCAATCGGTGGATGATGTGCACGGCGCCATCAATGCGGCGACTCAAGCGGCGGCGCATCAGGCAGAAGGTGCAGGCGCTGTGCGTGGGCGTGTCGAGATCATTCATGCCGAGGCGCAGCGTGCGGCGGAGGCGGTGGCGGCGATTGCCGGCAATGCGCGCGCGCTGGACGAACTGGCGGCGCAGCTCAAGGCCAGCCTGGGTCAGTTCAAGGTGTAGGGTGCGCTGGGCGCACCTTGCGTGTGGGGCACTTTTGCGCAGGCAATAAAAAACCGAGTCATGTGACTCGGTTTTTTGAATTTTGGTGCCCAGGAGAAGACT
>NZ_VRYE01000025.1:0-82711 GCF_008041835.1 Ectopseudomonas mendocina | reverse complement strand
AATTCCGCCACCTGGGCACTGAAACTGATGAATCATCATCTGCTTCGTGTTACAACGTCTGCTCGACGCTGTGGGCGCGAACTATACGGGCGGGCATTTACCTTGTAAACCCCTGACCGCAAAAAAATTATTGTCGCCGGAAAAGCTGCCGCGAATGACGTTTTCGCGCTTCAATAGGCAGATGGCATACACCTTTATACATAAGCATAGGTAATCCTTCCTACATGGCCGATTGGCAATCCCTCGATCCCGAGGCCGCCCGCGAGGCGGAAAAATACGACAACCCCATCCCCAGCCGCGAACTGATTCTGGCCCATCTGGCTGAGCGTGGTTCGCCTGCCAGCCGTGAGCAACTGGTCGAAGAGTTCGGTCTCGATACCGACGACCAGCTCGAAGCGCTGCGGCGCCGTCTGCGTGCCATGGAGCGCGACGGCCAGCTCATCTATACCCGTCGCGGCACCTACGCACCAGTGGACAAGCTCGACTTGATCTGCGGGCGCATCAGTGGCCACCGCGATGGCTTCGGTTTCCTCGTGCCGGATGACGGCAGTGACGATCTATTCCTCAGCCCGGCGCAGATGCGCCTGGTGTTCGACGGCGATCGCGCTCTGGTACGTGTCGCGGGTTTTGATCGCCGCGGTCGTCGCGAGGGCTGCATCGTCGAGGTGATCAGTCGTGCTCATGAAAGCATTGTCGGCCGCTACTACGAAGAGAACGGCATTGGCTTCGTGGTCGCCGACAACCCGAAGATCCAGCAGGAAGTGCTGGTCACGCCGGGGCGCACGGCCGGTGCACGCATCGGTCAGTTCGTCGAGATCAAGATCACGCACTGGCCGACCTCGCGTTTTCAGCCACAGGGCGATATCGTCGAGGTGATCGGCAACTACATGGCGCCGGGCATGGAAATCGACGTCGCGCTGCGCAGCTACGACATCCCGCACGTCTGGCCCGAGGCGGTGGTCAAGGAGGCGCGCAAGCTCAAGCCTGAAGTGGACGAGAAGGACAAGGAGAAGCGCATCGATCTGCGTCATCTGCCCTTCGTCACCATCGACGGCGAAGACGCCCGCGACTTCGACGATGCGGTGTACTGCGAGAAGATCAGCAGCCGCTGGAAACTGTTCTCCGGTGGCTGGAAGCTCTATGTGGCCATCGCCGACGTGTCGCACTACGTCAAGGTCGGTTCGGCACTGGATGCCGAGGCGGCCGAGCGCGGCAACTCGGTGTACTTCCCCGAGCGTGTCGTGCCGATGCTGCCGGAGGAGCTGTCCAACGGCCTGTGCTCGCTCAACCCGCATGTCGATCGCCTGGCCATGGTCTGCGAAATGACCATGTCCAAGAGCGGCCAGATGATCGACTACAAGTTCTACGAAGCGGTGATCCACTCCCATGCGCGCCTGACCTACAACAAGGTCAGCCTGATGCTGGAAGACCCCAAGAGCCGCGAGGGCAAGTCCCTGCGCAGCGAGTACAAGGACGTCCTGCCGCACCTCAATCAGCTCTATGCGCTGTATCAGGTGCTGGTGGCGGCGCGTCACGAGCGCGGCGCCATCGATTTCGAGACGCAGGAGACGCGCATCATCTTCGGCGCCGACCGCAAGATCACCGAGATCCGCCCGATCCAGCGCAACGATGCGCACAAGCTGATCGAGGAGTGCATGCTGGCTGCCAACGTGGCCGCCGCGCGCTTCATGCAGGATCACGAGATTCCCTCGCTGTACCGCGTGCACGACGGCCCGCCGGCTGAGCGCCTGGAGAAGCTCAAGGCCTTCCTTGGCGAGCTGGGTTTGTCGCTGCAGCGTGGCAAGTCCAAGGACGGCCCGTCGCCCAAAGACTATCAGCGCCTGCTGGAAAGCATCCGCGAGCGCCCGGACTACCACCTGATCCAGACCGTGATGCTGCGCTCGCTGAGCCAGGCGGTGTACAGCGCACAGAACGAGGGGCACTTCGGCCTCAACTACGAGGCCTATACCCACTTCACTTCGCCGATCCGTCGTTACCCCGACCTGCTGGTGCACCGCGCCATTCGCAGCGTGATCCGCTCCAAGCGCGAAACCAAACACGTCGAGCGTGCCGGTGCGGCGACCATGCCCAAGGCGCGCATCTATCCGTACGACGAGGCGACGCTGGAAAAACTCGGCGAGCAATGCTCAATGACCGAGCGCCGCGCTGACGAGGCGACCCGTGACGTGGTCAACTGGCTCAAGTGCGAATTCATGCAGGACCGTGTCGGCGAGACCTTTGCCGGCGTGATCACCGCCGTGACCGGCTTCGGCATCTTCGTCGAGCTGCGCGACATCTACGTCGAGGGCCTGGTACACGTCACCGCGCTGCCGGCCGACTACTACCACTTCGACCCGGTTCACCATCGCCTGTCCGGCGAGCGCAGCGGCCGCAGCTTCCGTCTTGGCGACAGCGTCGAGGTCAAGGTGATGCGCGTCGATCTGGACGAGCGCAAGATCGATTTCGAGTTGAGCCAGGACAAGTCCGGCAAGGGTGATGAGGCGCGTCGTGGCGGCAAGCCGAGCGGCATGGGCAATACCGACGTGCAGAAAAGCCGTGAGGTGAAGAGGGCCCTGCTCGACAGCGCCAAGAAAGGTGGCGGCAAGGCGCCGGCGAAGAAAACGTCCAGCCATCGCAAGGGCGCGCCTGCGCCCAAGGCCAAGGCCGAGACAAGCGGTAGCAAGCCGAGCAAGCGTAAGGCGAAACGATGAGTCAGTTGGAAAAAGTCTACGGTGTGCATGCCGTGGAGGCGTTGTTGCGCCACCATCCCAAGCGGGTCAAGCAGCTGTGGCTGGCCGAGAGCCGTCAGGCGCCGCGTATCCAGCCGATGCTGGAGCTGGCGGCGCAGCACCGCGTGCCGGTCGGGCACAAGGAACGCCAGGAGCTGGACGAATGGGCCGAGGGCGTGCACCAGGGCGTGGTCGCCGAGGTCAGCCCGAGCCAGGTCTGGGGTGAGAACATGCTCGACGAGCTGCTCGAGCGTAGCGAGGGCGTGCCCCTGCTGCTGGTGCTGGACGGGGTGACCGATCCGCACAACCTCGGCGCCTGTCTGCGCACTGCCGATGCGGCGGGGGCGCTGGCGGTGATCGTGCCCAAGGACAAGTCCGCCACCCTCAACGCCACCGTGCGCAAGGTGGCGTGCGGCGCGGCGGAGGTGATTCCGCTAGTGGCGGTGACCAACCTGGCGCGCACCCTGGAAAAGCTGCAGAAGAAGGGCCTGTGGGTGGTCGGCACCGCCGGCGAGGCCGAGCAGGAACTGTATCAGCTCGACATGACCGGCCCGACGGTGCTGGTCATGGGCGCGGAGGGCAAGGGCATGCGCCGCCTGACCCGCGAGCACTGCGATTACCTGGTCAAGCTGCCCATGGGCGGCAGCGTCAGCAGCCTCAACGTCTCGGTCGCCACCGGCGTCTGCCTGTTCGAGGCGGTGCGTCAGCGTCAGGCCAAGGGCAAGGGCTGATTGCTCAAATAATCGCCAATTCGCCTTGCGTGCGGCAGGGGGCTTCTCTAGAATGGCGCCCCTTGCCGTGACGGCAGGCCTTTTTGCGCCTACCGCCCGGCAAGCTCATCACGAGAAAAACCCACTCCTTGCCTGACCACCTTAGTTGGCAGGCTACAACCCGTAAGGAGCATTTATGCGTCATTACGAAATCATCTTTCTGGTTCACCCGGACCAGAGCGAGCAAGTCGGCGGCATGGTCGAGCGTTACACCAAGCTGATCGAAGAAGACGGTGGCAAGATTCACCGCCTGGAAGATTGGGGCCGTCGTCAGCTGGCTTACGCCATCAACAACGTCCACAAAGCCCACTACGTGATGCTCAACGTAGAGTGCACCAGCAAGGCCCTGGCCGAGCTGGAAGACAACTTCCGCTACAACGACGCCGTGATCCGTAACCTGGTCATCCGTCGCGACGAGGCCGTCACTGGCCAGTCCGAGATGCTGAAGGCCGAAGAAAACCGCAGTGAGCGCCGCGAGCGTCGTGAACGTCCTGAAAACGCCGAGTCCAACGACGGCGATGACAGCGACAGCAACGACAGCGACAACGCTGACGAGTAATCCACGGATCTATTGAGGAGCCAATCACATGGCACGTTTCTTCCGTCGTCGTAAATTCTGCCGCTTCACCGCTGAAGGCGTGAAAGAGATCGATTTCAAAGATCTCAACACCCTGAAAGCCTACATCTCGGAAACCGGCAAGATCGTTCCTAGCCGTATCACCGGTACCAAGGCTCGTTATCAGCGTCAGCTGGCCACCGCTATCAAGCGCGCCCGCTTCTTGGCCCTGCTGCCCTACACCGACAGCCACGGCCGCTGAGACCGGACAGTCGACAAGCGTTAAGGAATAGATCGCATGCGTGCCCTGGCTGAATACATCATGCGCGGCCGTATGCAGGCCACCCTCGTGGTGGTGGGATCGGCAGCGATGCCGCTGTTGTTCTGGTTGAGTGCCGCCGCTGGCAGCCTGGTGCTGTTGCGGCGTGGAGCCAGTGATGCCATGGGCATCCTGGCCTGGGCCATGCTGCCGGCGATAGCCTGGTGGTACTTCGGCGAACCGCGCACCCTGTTGGTGCTGGTCGGTGCGCTGAGCCTGGCGTTGTTGTTGCGCGCCAGTTGGACCTGGAACCGCATACTGCTGTGCAGTGTGGCACTGGGCCTGGTGTATGGATTGGTCCTTGGGGCAGTGTTCCGCGAACCCATCGCGGCCATGGCCGGCGAGCTGCAGAAGCTTTTGCCAACCATGTTCGATGGGGCTCACCAGCAATTGTCGGTGAGCGAACGCGAGCGTCTCGAGGCGTTGATCGCACCGGTGCTGACCGGATTACTGGCGGCCTTGCTGCAGATCCTGAGCTTGCTGAGCCTGATTCTTGGGCGTTACTGGCAGGCCGTGCTGTACAACCCTGGCGGTTTCGGTCGCGAGTTTCGCGCCCTGAGACTGTCGCTGCCGCAGGCCTTGTTGCTTCTGGCGGGCATGATGCTAGGCCCCAATCTGGGGCCGCAGTTGGCCATGCTCACGCCGCTGTGCAGTGTGCCTTTGCTGTTCGCCGGGATCGCCCTGGTGCATGGCCTGGTGGAAAAGGGAGGGCTCGCTCGCTTCTGGCTGGTGGGCATGTACATCACGCTCCTGCTGTTCATGCAGCTGATCTATCCGTTACTGGTGGTCCTGGCCATCGTCGACAGTCTGTTTGATTTTCGCGGTCGCCTGGCGCGCAAGAACGGCCCGGGCTCTGCGAACGGTGAAGGTTAAAAGTTAAGAGGTAAGACCCAAATGGAAGTCATCCTGCTGGAAAAAATCGCCAATCTGGGCAACCTGGGCGACAAAGTGAACGTCAAGGCCGGTTACGGCCGTAACTTCCTGCTGCCGCAGGGCAAGGCCACCGCTGCTACCGCTGAAAACGTAGCTGCGTTCGAAGCCCGCCGCGCCGAGCTGGAAAAAGCCGCTGCCGAGAAGAAAGCTTCTGCTGAAGCTCGCGCTGCTCAACTGGCTGAGCTGGAAGTCACCATCACCGCTACCGCGGGCGATGAAGGCAAGCTGTTCGGTTCCATCGGCACCCACGACATCGCTGACGCCCTGACCGCCTCCGGCGTTGAAGTGGCCAAGGCTGAAGTTCGTCTGCCCAACGGTACTATCCGTCAGGTCGGCGAGTACGACGTTGCACTGCACCTGCACACCGACGTCGAAGCCACTGTAAAAGTGGTCGTGGTTGCCGCTTAATTAAGCAGCCGCCAGGCGGGCTTGCACTCAGGTGCAGGTCTGCTGACAATCGGGCACGGCATCGCTTCGGCGATCCGTGCCCTTTGTTTTTCTATGGTCATGTCCCTGTCGGCGTTTTCTCGTAGGGTGGGCGTCAGCCCACGCGGGCTGGTGGGCTGAAGCCCACCCTACGGCTCCTGCGCCTGATGCAGACATGGTCTTCTATCACAGTGTTTCCGCCCAGAGCTTATGAACGACATCAGCATCCCCGAGCAATACGACCTGCAGACTGCTGCCCTGAAAGTGCCGCCGCACTCCATCGAGGCGGAGCAGGCGGTGCTGGGTGGCCTGATGCTGGACAACAACGCCTGGGAACGCGTGCTCGACGCCGTATCCGATGGCGATTTCTATCGCCATGACCATCGCCTGATCTTTCGTGCGATCTTCAAGCTGGCTGAGCGTAACGAGCCTTTCGACGTGGTCACCCTGTCCGAACAGCTGGACAAGGAAGGGCAGTTGTCTCAGGTTGGCGGCCTGGCCTATCTGGGCGAGCTGGCCAAGAACACGCCGTCGGTAGCCAACATCAAGGCCTATGCGCAGATCATTCGCGAGCGCGCCACGCTGCGCCAGCTGATCGGCATCAGCAACGAGATCGCCGACAGCGCCTATGCGCCGGAAGGCCGTACCGGCGAGGAAATCCTCGACGAGGCCGAGCGCAAGATTTTCGAGATCGCCGAGGCGCGCCCCAAGACAGGCGGCCCGGTGGGCATCAACGACATCTTGGTCAAGGCCATCGACCGTATCGACCAGCTTTTCAACAACGGTGACGCGATCACCGGCCTGTCCACCGGCTTCGATGATCTGGATGGCAAGACCAGCGGCCTGCAGCCGGCCGATCTGGTGATCGTCGCCGGTCGTCCGTCGATGGGTAAGACCACCTTCGCCATGAACCTGGTGGAAAACGCCCTGATGCGCAGCGACAAGGCGATCCTCGTCTACTCGCTGGAAATGCCCTCGGAATCCATCGTGATTCGTATGCTGGCGTCCCTGGGGCGCATCGACCAGACCAAGGTGCGTGCCGGTCAGCTCGACGACGACGACTGGCCGCGTCTGACCAGCGCGGTCAACCTGCTCAACGACCGCAAGCTGTTTATCGACGATACCGCAGGCATCTCGCCGAGCGAGATGCGCGCGCGTACGCGGCGCCTGGCGCGCGAGCATGGCGAGATCGGCCTGATCATGGTCGACTACCTGCAGCTGATGCAGATTCCCGGCTCCAGCGGCGACAGCCGGGTCAACGAGATTTCCGAGATCTCGCGCTCGCTCAAGGCCCTGGCCAAGGAATTCAACTGCCCGGTCATCGCCCTGTCGCAGCTCAACCGCTCGCTGGAGCAGCGCCCCAACAAGCGCCCGGTGAACTCGGACCTGCGTGAATCCGGAGCGATCGAGCAGGACGCCGACATCATCATGTTCGTCTACCGAGACGAGGTCTATCATCCGGAGACCGAGTACAAGGGCGTGGCCGAGATCATCATCGGCAAGCAGCGTAACGGCCCCATCGGCACCGTGCGTCTGGCCTTCCTCGGCAAGTATTCGCGTTTCGAGAACCTGGCGCCGGGTAGCTACCAGTTCGAAGACGAATGAGATTCTCAGCCCGGGCGCCGTAGGGGCGAGCTCTGTAGCCCGGATGCAATCCGGGGCTCTCGGCGCAGAAGCTCCCGAATACGCTCCAGATCAATGAAAACGGGCGCCCAGCGGTTAAGATGAGCGCCCGTTTTTCGTTCAGGCCTTCTGTCATGCGTCCGCTTGCCGCCATCGTCGACCTCTCCGCCATCGCTCATAACTACGCCGTCGCCAAGCGCTGCGCGCCCGGGCGTCAGGCCTTCGCGGTGGTCAAGGCCAATGCCTACGGGCATGGCGTGCGCGAGGTGGTGACGGCGCTGCATGATGTCGCCGATGGTTTTGCCGTGGCTTGCCTGGAGGAGGCCGCAGAGGTACGGGCGATGCATGGTCAAGCGCGCATTCTGCTGCTCGAAGGTTGCTTCGAGGCCAGTGAATACGCCATTGCTGCGCAGCTGGGCCTGGATCTGGTGCTGCAGAGTGCAGCGCAGGCCGAGGCGCTGCTTGCCAGTGAACTGGTGCGCCCGCTCAATGTCTGGCTAAAGCTGGACTCGGGTATGCACCGCCTCGGTTTCGATGCCGCCAGCCTGCGTCAGTGGCATGCGCGGCTCGAAGACGCCGAGCAGTTTGCCGAGCTCAACCTGCTCAGCCATTTCGCCTGTGCTGATGAGCGCGGCCACCCGCTCACCGAGCTGCAGGTCGAGCGTTTTCTCGATCTGCTGGATCTGGATTTCAATCATCGTTCCCTGGCCAACTCGGCGGCCATATTGACCATTCCTGCTGCGCACATGGATTGGCTGCGCCCCGGCATCATGCTCTATGGCGCCACACCGTTCGCCGAACTGAGTGCGCGTGAGCTCGGCCTGAAACCGGCCATGACCCTGGCTGCGCGTGTGATCGCCGTGCGTGAGGTGGCGGTTGGTGAAAGCGTTGGTTATGGCGCGGCCTGGGTGGCCGAGCGGCCTTCGCGTATCGCCACGGTCAGCTGCGGTTATGCCGATGGTTATCCGCGCCATGCGCCCAGCGGCACGCCGGTGTTGGTCGAGGGGCAGCGTGCTGTGCTGGCGGGCCGGGTGTCGATGGACATGCTGGCGGTAGATATCACGGACCTGCCCGAGGCCGATATCGACTCGCCGGTGGAGCTGTGGGGCAGCCAATTGCCGGTGGATGAGGTGGCCACAGCGTGCGGCACCATCGGCTACGAGTTGCTGACCAAGGTCACCGCGCGGGTGCCTCGGCGCTATATCGGCTGATCAGGCCAGCCCGCTCGGGACTTTCAGTACGTCCAGCTCCAGGCAGGCCTGCTCGCTGAGCTCGCCATCGTCGCCATGCACGCGTAGGTCCGAACGTCCTTGCTCCTTGACCCGGTAAAGAGCTGTATCGGCTGCTTTGTAAATGCCAGTGAAGTTCTTCGCATGGCGCGGATAGAGCGCCACGCCGATGCTGATGGTCACCTGCAGACGTTCGGCGCCGTAGTGCACGGGGGCCGCCAGCTCAGCCAGCAGGCGCTCGGCAATTTCCCGGGCCTGGCTTTCGGCATCGCTGCCACAGATCAGCGCGGCGAACTCATCGCCGCCCAGGCGGGCCACCGCATCACCGGCGCGCACATGTTCACGCAGGCGCCTGGCAATTACCTGCAGCATCAGATCACCAGCCGCGTGGCCAAAACGGTCATTGATCGGCTTGAAGTGATCCAGATCGATCAGCAGCAGCGCGATGCTTTCCTTGTGCCGCTCGGCGTGCGCCAGGGCTGATTCGCAGCGCTCGACCAGGTAGCGACGGTTGGGCAGTTCGTTGAGAGAGTCGTGGAAGGCGGCGTACTGCAGTTCGCGCTCGCGGTCGCGCAACTGCTCGTTGGTTGCAGCCAGTTCAGCGGTACGCATGGTCACTGCCGCCTGAAGTTCGTCGGCGCTGGCCTGCAGTTGGGCCAGGCGTGCGGTCTTCTCGCGGTCCGCCTGCTGCAGCGCGACAGCGCGTTCCTGCTTGAGTATCTGGATGCGATAAGCCAGGGCAAAGGAGAACAGGATGGATTCGGCGGCCACGGCCAGCGGGAAGATGTAAGCGTTCCACTCGGCTGGTTGCAGCACGCCGGTGGTGCGCAGCAGGAGGATGCTGACGCTGCCCAGGACCAGGCCGTAGCCGTAGAGATACAGCAGCGCCGGGAAGAAGCCCTGGCGCCAGCGGATCAGGGCGCTGCCCAACGCAGCGGGGATGCTGGTCAGTGAGAGCAGGGCGATGGCCCATGCGGCCAGGTAACGCTGCTCGAACAGGTTCAGGACGATGGCGATGAGATAGATCACGCAGGCCATATTCAGCAGGTGATGCGCCCAGCGCACGTAGATACGCGTTTGCAGCAGGGCCTGGGTGAAGCGGCTGGCGAACAGCCCCCACAGCGATGGCAGGGTAATGCGGTCGAGCCATGGCGGTACCGCATGATTCGGCCACAGGTACTGCGCGCCGTGGCCGGTCATGCTCATGATGAACAGCAAGGCGAAGGCGGTAGTCAGTACGTACCAGAAATAAGCCTTGTCGCGCAGCGAGATAAGGATGAACAGGTTGTACAGCAGCAGCGCGAAGACCACGCCATAGATCGCGCCGAGCGCCAGGTTCTCGCGGGCTGCCAGTTGCGTGAGGTCTTCGAGTTGCCAGATGCGCAGGGGGAAGGAGTTACCCGCCGGATCGAAGGCGCGCAGATAGAGGGTCATGGGCTGCTCGCCAATCGCGGGCAGGTCGAACACCATGCGGCGGTAGGGATGGTCGCGGCTCTCGGTGAATGGCACGCGTTCGCCAGCCTGTCGTAGTTGCCAGCCGCCCTGTGCATCGGCCTGGTAGAGCTGCAGGTCGAGCTGGGTCACCGAGCCGACTTCCAGCACCCAGTGCTCGGGTGCCTGCTCATCACGCTGCAGGGTGAGTTTGACCCACCAGGGGTTCAGACTTTGGCCAACGCTGGCGCGGCCATTGGCGGGCTGAAAGCGTGCCTGCTGTTCGGGGGCGGAAATGTTGTCGATGCTCAGTGTGCCCTGAGTATCCTCCAGTAGCTCGATATGGGCATTGAGCGGCATGCCGCTACTGGCGTCGGTGAGCACCATGGATGCGTGTGCCAGGCCGCAAGTGGACAAGCCCAGCAAAACAACGAGCAGGAGGATATGGCGCTGCAGCATGGGTTTCCCGAAAACAGCTGGCCGATTTCCTGAGTATATGCTCAGGATTGTTATCCGACGTAAACAAATATGGCATTAGGCTACTGCTCAGCCATGGCGGCTACTTTCATCCTTCTTGTTATCTGGATGGCATCTTGGCTAGCCCTGCGTGGGAGGGAGCGGCGCCCATTTTTTCGTGGCTTGCGCGGCTCATTAAACCCAGCGCGATAGTCTGGTTTGGTCAATTTTTGTGCTATCATCCGCGCCCCTCGTGATAGCCCATTGATCAAAAAATATGCAAGCCGCCAAGCCGCTGTTCGACTATCCCAAGTACTGGGCCGAGTGTTTCGGGCCTGCGCCCTTCCTGCCCATGAGCCGGGAAGAGATGGATCTGCTCGGCTGGGACAGCTGCGACATCATCATCGTCACGGGCGATGCCTACGTCGATCATCCTTCGTTCGGCATGGCCATCATCGGCCGCCTGCTCGAGGCCCAGGGCTTCCGGGTCGGCATCATTGCCCAGCCGGACTGGCGCAGCAAAGACGACTTCATGAAGCTCGGCGAGCCGAACCTGTTCTTCGGCGTGGCGGCCGGCAACATGGACTCGATGATCAACCGCTACACCGCAGACAAGAAGATCCGCTCCGACGACGCCTACACACCCGGCGGTCTCGCCGGCAAGCGCCCCGACCGCGCCAGCCTGGTTTACAGCCAGCGCTGCAAGGAGGCCTATACCCATGTGCCGGTAATCCTCGGCGGCATTGAGGCCTCCCTGCGCCGCATCGCCCACTACGACTACTGGCAGGACAAGGTGCGCCGCTCGATCCTGATGGATGCCACCGCCGACATCCTGCTCTACGGCAACGCCGAGCGCGCCGTGGTGGAGGTCGCCCAGCGTCTGTCGCGAGGCGAGAAGGTCGAAGCCATCACCGATGTACGCGGCACCGCATTCATTCGCCGCGACACCCCCGAGGGCTGGTTCGAGGTCGACTCGACCCGTATCGACCGCCCGGGCCGCGTCGACAAGATCATCAACCCCTACGTCAATACGCAGGACACCGAGGCCTGCGCCATCGAGCAGGCCAAAGGGCCGGTCGAAGACCCGAATGAAGCCAAGGTCGTGCAGATTCTCGAAAGCCCGCGCATGACCCGCGACAAGACGGTGATCCGCCTGCCGTCGTTCGAGAAGGTGCGCAACGACCCTGTGCTCTACGCCCATGCCAACCGCGTGCTGCACCTGGAAACCAACCCGGGCAACGCTCGCGCGCTAGTGCAGAAGCATGGCGAGGTGGACGTCTGGTTCAACCCGCCACCCATCCCCATGACCACCGAGGAAATGGACTACGTGTTCGGCATGCCCTATGCGCGTGTGCCGCACCCAGCGTATGGCAAGGAGAAGATCCCGGCCTACGAGATGATCCGTTTCTCGGTGAACATCATGCGCGGCTGCTTCGGCGGCTGCACCTTCTGCTCGATCACCGAGCACGAGGGCCGCATCATCCAGAACCGTTCGCACGAGTCGATCATCCGTGAGATCGAGGAAATGCGCGACAAGGTGCCGGGCTTCACCGGCGTGGTCTCCGACCTCGGCGGGCCGACCGCCAACATGTACCGCATCGCCTGCAAGGACCCGGAGATCGAGAAGCACTGCCGCAAGCCGTCGTGCGTGTTCCCCGGTATCTGCGAGAACCTCAATACCGATCACTCCTCCCTGATCGAGCTGTACCGCAAGGCGCGTGCGCTGCCGGGCGTGAAGAAGATTCTGATTGCTTCTGGCCTGCGCTACGACCTGGCCGTCGAGTCACCGGAGTACGTCAAGGAGCTGGTGACCCACCACGTCGGCGGTTACCTCAAGATCGCCCCGGAGCACACTGAGCGCGGCCCGCTGGACAAGATGATGAAGCCGGGTATCGGCAGCTACGACCGCTTCAAGCAGATGTTCGAGAAGTACTCGAAAGAGGCGGGCAAGGAGCAGTACCTGATCCCGTACTTCATCGCCGCTCATCCGGGCACCACCGACGAGGACATGATGAACCTCGCCCTGTGGCTCAAGCGCAACGGCTTCCGCGCCGACCAGGTACAGGCCTTCTACCCGTCGCCGATGGCCACGGCCACGGCCATGTACCACTCGGGCAAGAACCCGCTACGCAAGGTTACCTACAAGAGCGATGGCGTGGAGATCGTCAAGAGCGAGCAGCAGCGTCGCCTGCACAAGGCCTTCCTGCGCTATCACGATCCCAAGGGCTGGCCGCTGCTGCGTGAAGCGCTGGAGCGCATGGGCCGTAGCGATCTGATCGGCAATGGCAAGCACCACCTGATCCCAACCTACCAACCGCAGACCGACGAGTACCAGAGCGCCCGGCGCAAAAACTCGACGCCAGCGGGCAGCAAGAAAGTCGGCAAGATCCTCACCCAGCACAACGGCCTGCCGCCACGCGCCAGCGATGGCGCCAAGCCCTGGGACAAGCGCGAGCAGGCCAAGGCAGCGGCGTTCGCCAAGTTGCAGGAGCAGAAGAAAAACAGCGGCAAAGGTGCCAGCGGCAAGAAGAAGCCGCGTCCAGCTGTGCCGCGTTGAACATGACGCCAGCTTCGAGCTGGCGTAATGCTGTTTGCATGGTCGAATGAGTTAGAGTGCCGCTGCTGTCAGTTGTGCTCTGCGCCATTGCTGTGCATTCATTCGAGGCTGGTGCGGGTTACGCACTGCTATAGGGCTTGCCTCAATGCTCACCCTTGGAAAACGGTGTTGCGGCCCTGGCATAAGTCTTGCGCTGCACTGGGTATCGTCCAGGCTAGCAGGAGGCCGCCGTGTCGATTCATGTCGCGCTGCACCATGTCACCCACTACCGCTACGACCGTGCGGTCAACCTTGGGCCGCAGGTCGTGCGTCTGCGCCCGGCGCCGCATAGCCGCACGCGCATCCTTTCCTACGCGCTGAAGGTCGAGCCAGGTGAGCATTTCATCAACTGGCAGCAGGATCCGCAGGGCAACTACCTGGCACGTTTGGTGTTCCCTTCGATGACCCGCGACTTCAAGGTCGAGGTGGATCTGGTCGCCGAAATGGCGGTGTTCAACCCCTTCGACTTCTTCCTCGAGCCCTACGCCGAGCGCATTCCCTTCGCCTACACCGAAGGTGAGCAGCGCGAGCTGGCGCCTTATCTGGTCAAGCTGCCGGCCACGCCCTTGTTCGCCAAGTACCTGGCCGGTATTTCCCGCGAGCCGGTGCCCAGCATCGATTTCCTGGTGGAGCTGAACCAGCGTCTGTCTACCGACATCCGCTACCTGATCCGCATGGAACCGGGCGTGCAGACGCCGGAGCAGTCGCTGGAGCTGGCATCCGGTTCCTGCCGTGACTCGGCCTGGCTGCTGGTGCAGTTGCTGCGCCACCTGGGGCTGGCGGCGCGTTTCGTCTCCGGCTACCTGATCCAGCTCACCGCCGACGTCAAATCCCTCGACGGCCCCAGCGGCACCGAACAGGATTTCACCGACCTGCACGCCTGGTGCGAGGTGTACCTGCCCGGCGCCGGCTGGATCGGCCTCGACCCGACGTCTGGCCTGTTCGCCGGTGAAGGCCATATCCCGCTGGCCTGCAGCCCGGAGCCGTCCTCGGCAGCGCCGATCACTGGCGGGCTGGACGAGTGCGAGGTGGAGTTCGAGCACCTGATGAGCGTCGAGCGGGTGTGGGAGGCGCCGCGCGTCACCAAGCCCTACAGCGAGGCGCAGTGGCAGGCGATCCAGACGCTGGGGCGGCAGATCGACGAGGATCTGCAGAAACATGACGTACGCCTGACCATGGGCGGCGAGCCGACCTTCGTCGCCCTCGACTACCCCGATGATGACGAATGGAACACTGCCGCCCTCGGCCCGAACAAGCGCCGTCTGGCTGCCGATCTGTTCTACCGCTTGCGCGACCATTACGCACCCTCCGCGCTGGTGCACTTCGGCCAGGGCAAGTGGTATCCGGGCGAGCAGTTGCCGCGCTGGTCGCTGAACTGCTTCTGGCGCCGCGACGGCGAGCCGCTGTGGCATAACCCTAAACTGCTGGCCGAC
Organism: Ectopseudomonas mendocina; assembly: GCF_008041835.1. Lineage (GTDB taxonomy): Bacteria > Pseudomonadota > Gammaproteobacteria > Pseudomonadales > Pseudomonadaceae > Aquipseudomonas. The sequence goes on along the minus strand of NZ_VRYE01000025.1, from coordinate 68,210 downwards.
GAGAAGCGCGGCTATGGCGCCACCGCCGCAACCGCCGAGCGCTTCCTCGCCGCCCTGGCCGAGCGTTTGGGTGTGGATGGCGGCAACGTCTTCCCGGCCTATGAAGACTGGTTCTACTACCTGTGGCGCGAGCGCAAGCTGCCGGACAACGTCACCCCGGACGATCCGCGCTTGAGCGACCCGCTGGAGCGCGAGCGCCTGCGCAAGGTGTTCGATCAGGGCCTGGATAACGTCGTCGGTCACGTGCTGCCGCTGGCGCGCCAGGTGGTGGGCGAGGGCTGGCAGAGCGGGCGCTGGTTCCTGCGCGACGAGCATTGCCGCCTGCTGCCAGGCGACTCGCCACTGGGCTACCGCCTGCCGTTGGATTCGCTGCCCTGGGTCAGCCAGGCCGACTACCCCTACATCAACCCGGTCGATCCCAGCCAGTCGTTGCCGCCGTTGCCCAGCCCGGCGCAGGTTCAGCGTCAGTTGCGCGGCGTGTGGCGTGGCGCCAGTGCCAACGTGCAGAGTGCGCGCCCGGCCAGCGGGCAGTCGGCGGCTGGTATCGTGCGTACTGCGCTGTGCGCCGAGCCGCGCGAGGGCCGGCTGTACCTGTTCATGCCGCCGCTGGCGCACTTGGAGGACTATCTGCAGCTGGTCGCGGCCATCGAGGCCGTCGCCGCCGAGCTGGGTTGCCCGGTGTTGATGGAGGGCTATGAACCTCCGCTAGACCCGCGTCTGCAGTATTTCCGCGTCACCCCCGATCCGGGCGTGATCGAGGTGAATATCCACCCGTCGGCGAGTTGGGAAGAACTGGTTGAGCGCTGCGAGTTCCTCTACGAGGCGGCGCGGCAGTCGCGCCTGTCCAGCGAGAAATTCATGGTCGACGGCCGCCACACCGGCACCGGCGGCGGCAACCACTTCGTCCTTGGCGGCGCGACACCGAGCGATTCGCCCTTCCTGCGTCGCCCCGATCTGCTGCGTAGCCTGATCAGCTACTGGCACAACCACCCGTCGCTGTCCTACCTGTTCAGTGGTCTGTTCATCGGCCCGACCTCGCAGGCGCCGCGCGTGGATGAAGCGCGCAACGACGCCCTGTACGAACTGGAGATCGCCTTCGCGCAGATGCCCGAGCCGGGCCGCGACTGCCCGTCCTGGCTGGTCGACCGATTGCTGCGCAATTTGCTGGTGGACGTCACCGGCAATACTCACCGAGCCGAGTTCTGCATCGACAAGCTGTACTCGCCGGACTCGGCCAGCGGTCGCCTCGGTCTGCTGGAGTTGCGCGCCTTCGAGATGCCGCCGCACGCGCAGATGAGCCTGGCCCAGCAACTGCTGCTGCGCGCATTGATCGCGCGTTTCTGGCAGGAGCCCTATCAGCCGGCGAAGCTGGTGCGCTGGGGAACCGAGCTGCACGACCGCTACATGCTGCCGCATTTCGTCGAGCAGGACTTCGCCGATGTGCTGCAGGAGTTGGGCAGCTTCGGCTATCGCCTGCGCAGCGAGTGGTTCGCCCCGCACTTCGAGTTTCGCTTTCCCAAGGCCGGCGACTTCGCGGTCAAGGGTATCGACCTGGAGCTGCGCCAGGCCCTGGAGCCCTGGCACGTACTGGGCGAGGAGGGCGCCATCGGCGGCACGGTGCGCTATGTCGACTCGTCGCTGGAGCGCATGCAGGTGAAGGTGGCGGGCATGGCGGCGGATCGCTACGTGCTGACCTGCAACGGTGTGCCGGTGCCGCTGCGGCCGACCGGCAAGGTCGGCGAGTTCGTCGGTGGCGTGCGTTTTCGTGCCTGGCAGCCGGCCAGTTGCCTGCAACCGACCATCGGCGTGCACGCGCCGCTGGTGTTCGACCTCATCGACACCTGGATGCAGCGCTCGCTGGGCGGTTGCCAGTATCATGTGGCGCATCCGGGCGGTCGCAACTACGACAGCCTGCCGGTCAACGCCTACGAGGCCGAGAGCCGGCGACTGGCGCGTTTCTTCCGCCTGGGCCACAGTCCGGGCAAGCGCCCCGTCATGCAGCCGATAGACAATAATGAACTGCCGATGACTCTGGATCTGCGTCGCGTCTGATTGAGCAACCTGTAGGAGCCCGCTTGCGGGCGATGCTTTTTATGATTGCATCGGATCGCCCGCAAGCGGGCTCCTACAGGGAACGTCTTGCATCAAACCTTTTCGAGCCTGCCATGCACGACCTGTTAGCCGATTACCCGCCGCCCAATGGTGCCTACCACGAACTGCTCGATGCCAAGGGCAACGTGCGCCCGCATTGGCGCCGTCTTTACGAGCAGCTGGCGCGCAGCCGCCCGGAGCACCTGGCGCAGCGCGAGGCCATGCTGGCGCGGCAGATTCAGGAAAACGGCGTCACCTACAACGTCTACGCCGATCCGGATGGCGCCGACCGCCCGTGGGAACTGGACCTGCTGCCCAACCTGATACCGGCTGACGAGTGGCAGCAGATCGCCGCCGGCGTGGCGCAGCGCGCGACCCTGCTCAACCGCGTGCTGGCCGATCTGTATGGCCCGCAGAAGCTGATCGCCGAAGGCATGCTGCCCACCGAACTGGTGTTCGGCCACAACAACTTCCTCTGGCCGTGCCAGGGCATGCAGGCGCCGGGCGGTACCTGGCTGCACCTGTATGCCGTGGACCTGGCCCGCGCGCCGGACGGGCGCTGGTGGGTCACCGCCGACCGTACTCAGGCGCCCTCCGGGGCCGGCTATGCGCTGGAGAACCGGCAGATCGTCTCGCGGGCCTTCCCCGAGCTGTACCGCGACCTGCGCGTGCAGTACCTGGCCAGTTTCTTCCGTACCCTGCAGGACACCCTGGCACGCCAGGCGCCGAGCGGCGGCGAGACGCCGCTGGTGGTGCTGCTGACGCCGGGGCGCTTCAACGAAAGCTACTTCGAGCACCTGTACCTGGCGCGCCAGCTCGGCTATCCGCTGGTCGAAGGCAGCGACCTGACCGTGCGCGATGCCACCCTCTACCTCAAGACCCTGGCCGGCCTGCGCCGCGTGCATGCGGTGTTGCGCCGCCTCGACGACGACTACTGCGACCCGCTGGAGCTGCGCACCGACTCGGCCCTTGGCGTGCCCGGCCTGCTCGAGGCGGTGCGCCGCGGCCGCGTGCTGGTGGCCAATGCCCTGGGCAGCGGCGTGCTGGAGTCGCCCGGTCTGCCGGGTTTCCTGCCTGCGATCAGCGAGCACCTGCTCGGCGAAGAGCTGCTGCTGCCGTCCATCGCCAGCTGGTGGTGCGGCGAGCCGCCGGTGCTGGACGAGGCGCTGGACAAGCTCGATGAGCTGCTGGTGCGCCCGGCCTTTCCCTCGCAGAGTTTCGCCCCGGTGTTCGGCCGTGATCTGGATGAGGCGCAGCGCGCCAAGCTGGCGGCTCGCCTCAAGCAGCGCCCCTACGCCTACGTGGCGCAGGCGCGGGCCAAGCTGTCGCAGGCGCCGGTGTGGGACGGCAGCGGTCTTCAGCCGCGCGCCATCGGCATGCGCGTGTTCGCCGTGGCCAGTGCCGATGGCTACCGGGTGATGCCCGGCGGCCTGACCCGCGTCGCCGCCGAGGCCGATGCCGAAGTAGTGTCCATGCAGCGTGGCGGCGCCAGCAAGGACACCTGGGTGCTCGGCACGCGGCAGGCCGGCGCGGAGCCCTGGCAGACGCAACGCACCTTGGGTACCGCCGACCTGGTGCGCAGTGACCCCTTCCTGCCCTCGCGGGTGGTGGAGAACCTGTACTGGTTCGGTCGTTACGCCGAGCGCTGCGAGGGCAATGCGCGCCTGCTGCGCATCATGCTGGCGCGTTACGTCGACGATGACGATGACCCACAGGCCCTGCAGAGCGCCCTGGCGCTGGCGCAGAGCCTGGGCCTGCTGGCAGATCCGGAGGAGGGCGAACTGGAGGCGCGCCTGCTGCAGGCATTGCTTGGCGGCGACTGGCCGGCCAGCCTGCGGGCCAATCTGCAGCGTCTGCAATGGGCTGCCGGCAGCGTGCGTGGCAAGCTGTCCCAGGCCAACTGGCAGGCGCTGGTGGAGTTGCAGCGCGAGGCGCAACTGCTAGAAGGTCAGCCGGCGGACTTCGGCGAACTGCTGGATTTTCTCAACCGCCTGCTGATGTCGCTGGCGGCGCTGTCGGGCTTCGCCCTCGACGACATGACCCGCGATGACGGCTGGCGCTTTCTCATGCTCGGCCGCTATATCGAGCGCCTGCAGTTTCTCTGCGACAGCTTCGCCGGCTTCCTGCGCAGCGGCTCGGCTACCGATCAGTCGGCGCTGGAGTGGCTGCTGGAACTGGGCAACAGCAGCATCACCTACCGCACCCGCTACCTGGCTTCGGCGCAGTTGATCCCGGTGCTCGACCTGCTGCTGCTGGACGAGCAGAACCCGCATGCCGTGATCTTCCAGATGCGCACCCTGCTGCGTTCGCTGGAAGGGCTCAATGAGCGCTTCGAGCTGCCGGCCGAGCGCTACCTGGCGTATCTGGAGGAGCAGCTTGCCGCGTTCAGCCTCGCCAGTCTGGAAAACCCGCTGTTCGGCCCCGGCAGCACCCGCGCGGTGCTCGAAGGCCTGGCCGATCTGCTGGTGGCCATCAGCGAGGCCGCCGGCGCGGTATCCGATCATCTTGGGCTGCGTTTCTTCGCTCATGTCGATGTCAGCCACCGGACGCAATCCTCATGAGCAGCGCCTTTTATCAAGTTCTGCACGACACTCACTATCGCTATTCGGCGCCGGTTTCCCTGGCCCAGCAACTGGCGCACCTGTGGCCGCGCGAATGCCCCTGGCAGCGCTGCCACGAACAGGAACTGCGCATCGATCCACAGCCCTGCCTGCGCCGTGACGGTCTGGACGTGTTCGGCAACCCGCTGACGCGCCTGGTGTTCGAGCGTCCGCATGAGCAACTCAGTGTCAGTGCGCGGCTGCGTGTCGAGGTGCTGGCGCGCCCTGCGCTCGACCTCGACGATTCGCCGAATTGGGAGGCGGCCTGCGCGGCGCTCAGCTATAGCGGCAAGCCGATGGAGCCGGCATTGCTGGAAGCGGCACGTTACCGCTTCGAGTCACCCTATGTACGCCTCAAGCAGGTCTTCGCCGACTTCGCTGACGACTGCTTCACCTCTGGGCGCCCGTTGCTGCAGGCCGGCCAGGCACTGATGCAGAAGATTTTCGAGGAATTCAGTTTCGATGCCGGCGCCACTCAGGTGGCCACGCCACTGCTGCAGGTGCTGGAAGAAAAACGCGGCGTCTGCCAGGACTTCGCCCATCTGATGCTTGCCTGCCTGCGTTCGCGCGGCCTGGCGGCCCGCTATGTCAGCGGCTACCTGCTGACCCAGCCGCCACCCGGCCAACCACGGCTGATCGGCGCCGATGCCTCGCATGCCTGGATCTCGCTGTACTGCCCGCGTCAGGGCTGGGTGGATTTCGACCCGACCAACAACGTACGGCCGGCGCTGGAGCACATCACCCTGGCCTGGGGCCGGGATTTCTCCGATGTGTCGCCGCTGCGGGGGGTGATCCTGGGGGGCGGCAGTCACGATCCGGACGTGCAGGTCACGGTGCTGCCGTTGGGGTAGGAGGCGTGGGAGAGCGTCATGGCGCCTCTCCCACGATCATCGCAGATCGTTTAGTCGACCAGGGTCAGGCTGCCTTTCATCAGCGAGTAGTGGCCGGGGAAGGAGCAGAAGAAGCTGTAGTCTTCGCCCGCCGCCAGCTTGCTGACGTCGAAGGTGACCGAGGTGCTTTCGCCGCCGCCGATCAGGTCGGTGTAGGCGATCACGCGCTCGTCACCGGCTTTTACGTAGCTGGCCTCCGGGCCGGCGGGAATGCCGTCGGTGGCCACGCCGGGCATGTCGGCGGTCTTGCTCAGTACCCAGTTGTGGCCCATGGCGGTCTTGGGCAACGAGCCGGTGTGCTTGAGGTTGACGGTGAAGGTCTTGCAGCTCTTGCTGACGGAGATGGCCTGGGTGTTGAAGGTCATCTGGTCGGTCGATTCGACATCCACCGAGCATTCGGCAGCAAGGAGCGGGGTGCTGGCCAGGCCGAGCAGAGCGATTAGAGCAGCGTTACGCAACATCATGTGAAGTCTCCAGATTCTGAGTTTCCGGTCAGGTCCAGTGAAGGTTCGCACAGCTACCGCTGCTCATGGGGGCGACCGAACGCCACGGCGGTTATCCAGAAAAGCTGTGGATAGTTCTGTGGGGAAGCTCTGCAAGATCCGCCAGAGGCTCTGCCATGCGGGCTTGGCGAGGCGCTGTGCAGCTTTTGTCCAGATGTTCGTGGCGTTGCGAGAAAATGCTTTGTAATGAATTGCTTGAGTGAGCAGGCAATGCTCTGCCCGACGCTGCATAGGAGGCTGAGAGGTTATCCCCGAAAGCGGTGGAGCAAGCTGTGGATAAGCCTGGGGCAAGTCGCTTCGGGCAGCGCCCCGCAAGGGGCGCAGGCAACTGCTGAGAAAGTGAGCGGCTAACGCCCCGGCGTTTTGCGCAGCGCCCGCCACAGGCCACTCGCCGCGCTGACCAGCGGTACGCTGAGCAATCCGGCGATGATGCCGAACAGGGCGTTGAGCAGTGTCGGCACCAGGGCCGAAAGCAGGGCGCCTGCATCCTCGGCCACCCATTCGGCAGCCAGGTGCACGGCGCTTTCCACCGGCGGCAGGCCGTGGCTGAGGATACCGCCGCCGACCATGAACATGGCTGCGGTGCCCACAACCGAAAGCGCCTTCATCAGCCAGGGGGCCAGGCGCAGGATGCCGCGCCCACAGGCCTGGGCGAAGGCGCTGGCGCGCTGGCTAAGATAGAGCCCGGCATCGTCCAGTTTGACGATGCCGGCGACCAGCCCATAGACGCCGACGGTCATTACCAGGGCGATGCCGCTGAGCACCAGCACCTGATTGAGAAAACTGGCGGTGGCGACGGTGCCGAGGGTGATGGCGATGATCTCGGCCGACAGCACGAAGTCGGTGCGCACCGCACCGCGAATCTTGTCGCGCTCGAATGCCACCAGGTCGATCGCAGGGTCGGCAATCGCCTCCAGGCGCGCCTGCTGCTCCACGGGCTCATGCCGATGCAGCAACTTGTGCAGCAGCTTTTCCGCGCCTTCATAGCAGAGAAACAGACCGCCAAGCATCAGCAGCGGCACCACCAGCCAGGGCGCCACGGTGCTGATCAGCAGCGCGGCCGGCACCAGGATCGTCTTGTTCACCAGCGAACCTTTGGCCACGGCCCAGACCACCGGCAGCTCGCGATCTGCGCGCACGCCTGTGACCTGCTGGGCGTTGAGCGCGAGGTCATCGCCCAGTACGCCGGCCGTCTTGCGCGCGGCGATCTTGGTCATGGTGGCGACGTCGTCGAGTACCGTGCTGATGTCGTCGATCAGGACGAGCAGGCTGCTTCCGGCCATGTTGCGGCTTCCGTGAGAGAGAAGCCGCAGAGCGTAGCATTGTGTTACATGTCTGCGTACAGGTTCAGACGGGCTCGCGATCTACCCACTTCGGCGCCGCGCTCGGGCGCCATTCGACCAGCGCATCGATCAGGTCTTGGGGGGTACCGGCAATCTGCAGCATCTCGCGGTGCTGCGGGCGCACGAAGCGCTCGGCGACCAGGTGATCGAGAAAATCCCCCAGCTTGCTGTAGAAGCCATTTACCTCCAGCAGCCCCAGTGGCTTGGCGTGGTAGCCGAGCTGGCCCCAGGTCCAGACCTCGAACAGCTCTTCCAGGGTGCCGAGGCCGCCGGGCAGGGCGATGAAGGCATCGGCCAGTTCGGCCATGCGCGCCTTGCGTGCGTGCATGCCACCCACCACTTCCAGGCAGGTCAGGCCGCGGTGGCCGATCTCGGCACGCTCGAGGCTCTGCGGGATGATCCCGATGACCTCGCCGCCGGCATTCAGCGCGGCATCGGCGACCACGCCCATCAGGCCGACGGCGCCGCCGCCATAGATCAGGCGCATGCCGCGCTTGGCCAGGTGCTGACCGAGGGCTTCGGCCGCTTCGCGGTAGATGGGACTGGCACCAGGGCTGGCACCACAGAAGACGCAGACGCTACGCAGGGACATGAGCAGGCTCCTTGGCTGAAGGCGCCAAGGGTAACCAGCCGTCGCCCAGCCACCAAGGGTCAGTGGCGCGTATCGATGCCGCAGGTGGCGCAGGCGTAACTGGCGAGCAGTTGCTTGAGCAGGTCGTTGAGGTGCATGGCGCGGCTTCCTGACGCAGGGATATGTGCTTGAGCCTAGTCCTGCCTGGGATGCTGCGCCCTTAGATTATTTCGATGGTGGCGATAGCCGCGAGTCGATCAGACCAGCTCCAGTGCGCTCATGCCGGCCAGCCCCAGCAGCACCACGCCGCAGGCTGCGTAGGTCAGGCGGTGCCAGAGCAGCGAGGCCGCGCGGCGAAACCAGTCCACCAGGCCGGCGCAGATGAAGCACCAGAGCAGCGACGAGACCATGAAGCCGGCGAAGAACACCGCCAGGTGAGCTGGCGTTGGCTGAGCGACGCCGATGGCCGCCATCGCGCCGCCCATGGCCGCCCAGTAAACGATGTTTTGCGGGTTGGTCAGCGACAGCGCAGCGCCTGCGGCGAAGGCACCACCAGCGGCGCCCTGACTGTCGTCGCTGGGCAGCGGCGGGCGATGAGCGTCGCGCAATGACTGATAACCGAGCCAGGCCAGATACAGCGCACTGGCCAGGGTCAACGGGTAGCGGATCTGTGCGCTGTCGAGCAGCAGTGCCAGGCCGGTCAGGCCCACGGCGGCCCAGGTGGCATCGCCCACCAGCGAGCCGATCTGCACCATCAGCGCCGGCTTGTAGCCGTCGCGCAGGCCTCGGCGCAGGGTTTCACTGAATACGGCGCCGGGCGTCGCGTTGAAGACGAAGCCAAGGAGCATGGCGGCGAGGAAGAAACTGAACATGAAACATCCCTGGATGAACTTGGCGGCGTGATGCGCCTGCAAGACCACTGAAAGCGACTCCGGCTGCAGTCGCTAGCGTCGCGTTGGTGCCTGTATCGATGCAAGGGCCTTGTGTGTTTGTGCACCATCCGGACAACGGCAATAAAGTTTTCCACGAAGGCTGTGGGCATTTCTGTGGATAAGCTGGTGGCGTTTGCCTGCGATGCCTGAAATACCTTGTTTACAGCCTGTTGGTGAAGAATTGAACAGCGTTGTTTTTCCTTTTCACACAAGGACTTGACAGTTTTTGGGAAAGCTCGAAGCGTGCCTTTTGGTTTTCCACGATTGCTGTGGGTGATGCTGTGGGTAACTGTTGTAATTGTTGCTGTATGGCCCGATATGACTGGCTCTCAGCGTATTGGCCAAGCTTTGATCAGTGCTGTTCAGCGGATGCTGGAAACACCGTTGTCCAGTCTTTTTTGTACCTTGGCAGGCAGGCCGAACAATTATCCCCTGGGTATGTGAAGAAAGCTGTGGATAAGCTGGTGAGCAATCACGCTAGCGCCCGTCACGTCGGCTCTGGACGCCAACAGGCAGGGTGCGTGTACACCCTGCCTGCAGCGGATGCTCAGCTGAGCAGCAACCAGGCACCCGTTGCTGCCGAGGCGCCACCCGCGATACGTACCAAGGGTGCTGCGGCCTGGGGCAGAAAACGCACCAATGCAAAGCCAATGGCATGCAGTGCGGCAGTGGCGACGATGAAGCCGATGGCGTAGCCGAAGGGGCTGGCCAGTTCCGGCAACTCCAGACCGTGAGCGACACCGTGGGTGAGGGCGAAGAAGGCGGTCAGGGCTACGGATACCGCCATCGGCAGGCGTGCGGCGACCACTACCAGCAAGCCGAACGCCAGTACCGAGCCGGCGATGCCGGTTTCCATCAGTGGGATTTCCACGCCGGAGAAGCCGAGCAGGCCGCCGACCAGCATGCTGCCGACGAAAGTCAGCGGCAGCGCCCAGCGCGCCGCGCCGCTCTGTTGGGCGGCCCACAGGCCAACGGCGAACATCGCCAGCAGGTGATCCAGGCCAAACACCGGGTGGGCCAGGCCGGCCATCAGGCCGGAATCACCATGCCCAGGGTGGGCGAAGGCCAGTGCCGGGGTGCAGAGCAGGGCGATGGCGGAAAGGGTCTTGCGCAGGTTCATAGGGATCTCCTTGAAGGTGGAATCAGGCTGCCGTGAGCATGCCCTGGCGTTCGATGAAGGCGATGATCTCATCGAGACCCTGGCCGATTTTCTGGTTGCTGAAGACGAAGGGCTTGTCGCCGCGCATCTTCAGGGTGTCGCGCTCCATCACTTCCAGTGAGGCGCCGACCATCGGGGCCAGATCGACCTTGTTGATCACCAGCAGGTCGGATTTGCAGATACCGGGTCCGCCCTTGCGCGGCAGCTTGTCGCCGGCTGACACATCGATCACGTACAGGGTCAGGTCGGACAGCTCGGGGCTGAAGGTGGCCGACAGGTTGTCGCCGCCGGACTCGACGATGATCAGGTCGAGGCCGGGGAAGCGGCGGTTGAGCTGCTCGACCGCCTCCAGGTTGATCGAGGCGTCCTCGCGGATGGCGGTGTGCGGGCAGCCGCCGGTTTCCACGCCGATGATGCGCTCGGGCTCCAGCGCCTCGTTGCGCACCAGAAACTGGGCATCTTCCTGGGTGTAGATGTCGTTGGTGACCACGGCGATGTTGTAGCGCTCGCGCAGGGCGCGGCACAGGGCGAGGGTGAGGGCAGTCTTGCCGGAACCGACCGGGCCGCCGATGCCGACACGCAGGGGTTGGCTGTTCATGGGGTGTTGTTCCTCGTCAGGAGCGGAAAAGACGCGAGTACTGGCGCTCGTGCGCCATGCTCGCCAGGGCCAGGCCGAAGGCGGCGCTGCCCCAGTGTTCGGGGGAAAGGCTGGCGGCTTGTTGCTGGGCCGCCTCGAGCTGCGGCAGCAGGCGGCTGGTCAGGCGCTGGGCGGCCTGCTGGCCAAGCGGCAGCACCTTCATCAGCACGGCGAGCTGGTTCTCCAGCCAGCCCCAGAGCCAGGCGGCCAGGGCATCGTCCGGGGCGATCTGCCAGGCGCGTGCCGCCAGTGCCCAGGCCAGAGCCAAGCCGGGCTCCTCCTGGGTTGCGAGCAGGTCACGCGCGGCCTCGTCCAGCTCGGGCAGGCCTTCGAGCAGTTGCCGCAGCGAATAACCCATCTGCCGGCTTTCCAGGGCCAGTTCGCGGGTTTCGCGGCTGGCGCGGTGTTGTTCGGCCAGTAGCTGAAGCTGTGCCCAGTCAGCCTGTGCGGCTGCGCGGCAGTGGGCCAGCAGCAGCGGCGCTTCGAAGCGCGCGAGATTGAGCAAGAGCTGATCGGCCAGCCAGCGCTCGGCGCTCACGGCATCGCTGACCAGAGTGCTGTCGATAGCCCATTCCAGGCCTTGCGAGTAGCTGTAGCCGCCAATGGGCAACTGTGGGCTGGCCAGGCGTAAAAGAGCCCAGGCGGGTTTCATGATTTTGCCCCGCTGCGCACGGCTTGGGCCGCCCCGCGACACCCTGCCTGACGCGATAGGCTCGGGCTCACTTGCGCACCCCGAACTGGTGCAGGCGCGGGCCGTAGTTGAATTCCTCGTCGCCATGATGGGAGTGATGGTGACCGCCGCCATAGGCGCCCTGTTCGGGCTGGTAGGGCGCTTCGATGGCTTCGACCGTGGCGCCGAGCTGCTCCAGCATGGCCTTGAGTACGTAGTCATCCGGCAGGCGCAGCCAGCCATCGCCCAGTTGCAGGGCGACATGGCGGTTGCCCAGGTGATAGGCGGCGCGCATCAGCTCGAAGGGGCTGGCGCAGGTCACATGCAGCAGCGGCTCGGCCTTGGCGCGCACGCACACGATGCGGCCATCCTTGGCCAGCAGGCACTCGCCATCGGCCAGTGCCGGCTGGCCGCGTTCGAGAAACAGGCCGACCTCTTCACCGTCAGTGGTGAAGCAGCGCAGGCGGCTCTTGCTGCGGGCTTCGAAGGTCAGTTCCAGTTCGGCGTCGCAGGCGCTCTGCGGCGCGATTCGGGAGTGGATCACCAGCATGCGTATCTATTCCGGGGCAATGTGCCCGGAAATAGTGCAAGTGCCTTGCCAAGGCTGAAGAGTGGCGCAGGGCGGGGCGTTCAAGCCTGTTGTGGATAACTAGGCGAGGCGGTCAGGTTTGATTTGGTGCGTTTTTGTTAGGGGTGAGCGATTTTGGTGCGCGCTAGTCTGAAGGCTTGCCCAGCCCCAGCCAATGCTTGCCACCGACCATGATGAAGCGTAGTTGCTGGATGACCTTGGCCTCTGCGGTGAGGTGCGCGGGCAGGGTTTCGGCGGGCGGATCGATCAGCTCGGGCAAGGTGGCGAAGACGGTTTTGACCACCAGATCCGAGACCACGTCGAGCGCTGCATCGTCGAGGTGCGGCATGCGGTTCATCAGCTTGAGATCGGCGGCCAGGTCGCTGGTGATGCGTTCGCGCAGGGCGGCAATGGCCTGGCGCACAGGTTGTGAGCCGCCGTACTGCTCGCGGGCGAGAAATAGGAACTGAGCGTGGTTGGCCGCCACTTCAGCGAGGAAGATGCGCACCGAGGCATCGATCATGCCGCGCATCTCGAATTCATGGCGGCGTACCTGGCGGATCGCCGCGCGAAAGGTCTCACCGACTTCCGCCACCAGTGCCAGGCCGAGTTCGTCCATGTCGGCGAAGTGCCGATAGAAACCGGTGGGCACGATACCGGCGACGCGCGTCACTTCGCGCAGGCTCAGGCTGCCAAAGCCGCGCCCGCTTTCCATTAGCGTGAGGGCGGCGTCCATCAGGGACTGGCGGGTCTGCTGCTTTTGTTCGGCGCGTGGCGTCATGCGGAATCGGATCATTGAGGGATGCCGCACTCTAGCAAAGCAGGGCGGCAGCGTCGAACCGCGGTGACAGCAGTCTGTGTACAAGTGTTGACTGAAATATGGGCTTTCTGCCAGTCTTGTGAACAAGTGTTCACTGGATAATTACGGATGCCCCTGATTCCCCTGTCATTGGCGCGGCGCTTGTCGCCTGCTCTGCAGCCGCTGCGCCGGCTCTGTGCGGGCGGCTGGTTGCGCGAGGCGGATGTCGATCTCTGCCTGCGCCTGTTGCACCCGGCGCTGCGCCTCAATCGTGTTTATGCGCGGGTCGAGTCACGCCGCTGGGTGGCCGACGACATGCTGGCGATACAACTGCGTTGCAACGGCAACGCGCGCGGCTGGCGTGCCGGGCAGCATGTTCAGCTGTATCTGCAGCAGGACGGGGTGCGTCACGGGCGCAGTTACAGCCTGACCTCGGTGGCGGCCGACGGGCGTATCGAGGTCGCGATCAAGCGTCAACCCGGTGGGCGGTTATCCAATCTGCTGCTCGATAATCTGGCCGTGGGGCAACTCATCGAACTGGGCCAGGCCTTTGGTGACTTCGCCTGGCCGCAAGAGCCGCGCGCGGTGCTGTTGCTGGCGGCCGGCAGCGGCATCACGCCGTTGCTCGGGTTATTGCGTGAGGCGCTGGCGCGAGGCTTTTCTGCGCCGGTGACACTGCTGCATCAGGTGCGGCATCGCGGCCAGCAGGCCTTTGCTGAAGAGCTGCAGGCACTGGCGGCACGGCATGCCAACTTCCAGGTGCAGTGGGCTTTCAGTGGTGAGGGCGAGCGGCTGTCGGCCGAGCGGCTGGCCGCATTGCCGGGTGAGCATGTGCGGGTCTGTGGCCCGCGTGGGTTCGTCGAGCAGGCCTGTGGCGGGTTGCATGACGCCGGACGCGGAGGCAGCCTGCAATCGGAAAGTTTCAGCCCGTTGCCGGTATTGGCCGACGCGCAGGCGAGGGCGATCCGCCTGAGCTTTGCCCGCAGCCAGCAGCAGGTCTCGGGCAGCAGCACCGCCAGTCTGCTGGAGCAAGCCGAGGCGGCCGGGTTGCGTCCGGCTCATGGCTGTCGCCAGGGCATCTGCACCAGCTGCACCTGCCTGCTGCTGGCCGGTACGGTGCGTGATCTGCGCAGTGGCGCGTTGTTCGCCGAGCCCAACCAACCCATTCGTTTGTGTGTCAGTGCCCCGCATGGGGATGTGGAGATCGACCTGTGACTGTCCGCCTTGATCGAGAGCTGAACCCTGCCGAGCTGGAGGCCTTCGGCCAGGAGCTGGACGCCCTGCGCCAGCGTACGCTGGCTGACCTGGGTGAACACGACGCGCGTTATATCCGCCGAGTGCGCAGTGCCGTGCGCCTGTGCTGTTGGAGCGGCCGCGCGCTGCTGATGTTCGGTTGGTTCCCGCCGACCTGGCTGCTCGGCACATTCTTGCTGGGCCTGGGCAAGATCCTCGAGAACATGGAGCTGGGCCACAACGTGATGCACGGCCAGTACGACTGGATGAACGACCCGGAATTCGCCGGGCGTCAGTATGAATGGGACATCGTCGGCCCCGCTGACTTCTGGCGGCACACCCATAACCACGTGCATCACACCTACACCAACGTGCTGGGCATGGACGATGACGTCGGCTACGGCGTGGTGCGCCTGTTCCCGGAGCAGCGTTGGAAGCCTTTCTACCGTTGGCAGCCCCTGTGGGTGACGATCCAGGCGCTGCTGTTCCAGTACGCGGTGGCGATCCAGCACCTGCGCCTGGACAAGCTGGTGAAAGGCCGCATCAGCAAGGAGGAGGTGCGTCCGCTGGCACGTCAGTTCGGTGCCAAGCTGGCGCGGCAGTGGGGCAAGGACTATCTGGCGTTTCCGCTGCTGGCCCTGCTGCTCGGCGCCAATGCACTGGCCGTACTGACCGGCAATCTGGTGGCCAATCTGCTGCGCAATCTATGGACCTTTCTGGTGATCTTCTGCGGTCATTTCACCGAGAAGGCGGCGGTCTTTGCGCCAGAAATATTGCAAGGGGAGACGCGCGGGCACTGGTATCTGCGCCAACTGCGCGGCTCGAGCAATCTGTCCGGTGGGCCGCTGCTGCATATCCTGACCGGCAACCTCAGTCATCAGATCGAGCATCACCTGTTCCCGGATCTGCCGGCGCGGCGCTATGCCGAACTGGCACGTGAGGTGCGCCTGATCGCCGAGCGTTATGGCCAGCATTACAACTGCGGCACCTTGTGGGGGCAGTTTGCGACTGTGCTTCGACGTATCTGGATCTACCGCTTGCCCTCTGCAGGGATGGCATGACTCGCTGCGTGCCAGTGCGCGCTCGCCTATAAATCGCAGGCATGAAAAAGCCCGGCCTGTGCCGGGCTTGGGGTGTTGCGATAGCACTTATGCAGTGCGTCCACGTTGTTCGATCAGGCGATCAGAGCCGCCTTCGGCCAGCTGTACACGCTGTGCGCCAGGAGTACGTTCGTAACCACCTTCGGCCAGCTGAACGCGCTGGGCACCAGGGGTACGCTCATATCCGCCTTCTACCAGCTGGATACGCTGGCTGCCGGGAGTGCGGTCAGAGCCGTCTTCAGCCAGCTGGATGCGCTGGGCGCCAGGGGTACGTTCATATCCACCTTCTACCAGCTGAATGCGCTGGCTGCCGGGAGTACGGTCGTAACCATCTTCGGCCAGCGGTGCGACGGGTTGTTGTTGGACCTGGCTGTCCTTGGCTTCACCCACCAGAGGGAAGGGCGCGCTGCTCGGAGCGGCGAATACGCTGGTGGTGATCAGACTAAGGGCCAGAGTGGCGAGGGTCAGTTGAGCTTTCATGTCGATGTCTCCGTAGGGAGTAATAAGTGGCTTCGGAGTCAATTCTTGAGGACATGAGTGCAGATAGGAACTTGACTGACCTGATAGTGAACATCGATGCTCTCAATACTTGATCGAAGTGCTCTATCTCGTGGCTTGTGGCCGGGTGTTAAGCGTGGCGGCGAATGTTTGGCAAAGCATCGCGCTGGATGCCGGGCACGCGTATGCTTGGCGCCCCTCGCGGGTCGTGCTCGATCCGTCCTCTTTTGCAGTTCCCTGGAGGCAGGCTCAGCAATGCTCGCGGCACAGGCAATTCTGCCGATCTTCGCTTTGATCGTTCTTGGCTATGTATTGGGTTGGCGCCAGTGGCTCACCACCGAGTCGGCGGCCGGTCTGGCCAACATCACCTTCAAGCTGTTCATGCCGACGCTGCTGTTCGCCGGCATCGCCAAGGCATCGCTCGCCGAGGGCCTGTCGCCTGTGTTGCTGCTGGCGTACTACCTGCCGGTACTGCTGGTGTTCGTCGTGGTCAACGTGCTGGCGCATTGGCGGCGCGGTACGGCGACGCCGCTGGGATTGGTGGCGGCATTCTCCAACAACGTGCTGGTCGGCATCCCGCTGATCGCCAGTCTGATGGGTAATGACGGCCTGCTCTACGTCTTCGCCATCCTGGTGTTTCACAGCCTCACGCTGTTTTCCCTGCACAGCTTTTACGCTGCCTTTGGCAGCCAGGAGCGCGTCAACGGCCGCGCACTTCTGAAGAACCTGGCCAACCCGATGATCATCGGTCTGGGATTGGGGGCACTGCTCAACCTGTCCGGACTGCAGGTGCCGGAAAGCCTGTGGCGTGCAGTCACCTGGCTGGGGCAGGCCGCCTTGCCCTGCGCGCTGATCGTGCTCGGCGCCAGCTTGTCGCGCTATCGCCTGCGCCCAACGGGCGAGGCCTGGGGCGTGGCGCTGGTCAAACTACTGGTGTTCCCGGCGCTGGTCTGGTGGCTCAGCGGCCTGCTCCCCGGCCTCAACGACACCGCGCGCAGTGTGCTGGTATTGCTCGCGGCCTGCCCCAGCGGGGTCAATGTAATGGCCTTCGCCCGCACCGCTGAGGATAGCCGCAGCGTCAGCGCGGCGATTTCCCTGTCCACGCTGCTGGCGGCGATGACCTTGCCGGGGTGGATGCTGCTGGTGGGATTCTGAGCCTGGCCGGTGTATCGAACCGTGCGCGTTGGTGGCTCAGTCTTGCGCCTGTTCTTGCAGGGCTTGCAGCGCTGGTGCGGCGTAGATGCCCACCTCCACCGCCAGCTCCAGTACCCGTGGCAGGTCGCTGGCGTACACCAGTACGGCCTGCAGTTCGTCGTCCAGCGGCTCGCTGAAGTCCACCAGCACGTAACCGCCGGTCTCTGGCGACAACGCCGAGAGTTGTACCTGGATGCGGTTGAGTGCTTTCAGCGGCTCGGTCTTGGCCAGTTGCTTGGCCTTGAGCACGAACTGCACCTGCGGGCCGAAGGATTCGGTGATGCGCTGGAACAGCTCTTCATAGCTGTCGGCCTGGAACAGCACGGTCTCCGGCAGGCTGCCGACCACCACCCACTCGCCCAGCGGGATGGGGAATTCGTCGTCGTAGTTGACGTCCGGGTTGGCGGCGAGGAAGGCAGCCGGGTCGGCATAGGCCTGTGCGGCCTCGTCAGCGATGCGCGCAATCTCGTCCTCGGGCAGACAGCCGGAGCTTATCTTGGCGATCAGTTCTTCCAGCTGGGCTTTCATCGTGCGGTTCCTCAAAATTAAAAAGTGAGCTCTAAGCAAAGCCTGCGTATGTGGAGGTCTTGCGAGCTAGAGTCCTACAAGGCAAAAACAGGCGAGAAAGCGGAGTGTACTTTTGTACATGAGCATTTCGAGCCTGTTTTTAACGCAGCAGGGCCGACGCGCAGCAGACCGTCACCCGTAGCGTTTCTTGGCTTCGATGGCCAGGCCACTACCAATGCTGCCAAAGGTGTTGCCTTCCACGCTGCGCGCATTCGGCAGCATCGCCGCCACGCTCTGGCGCAGCGCCGGCACGCCGCTGGAGCCACCGGTGAAGAACAGCGTGTCGACCTGATCGGCGCTGATGCCGGCATCGCTGAGCAACTGCGTAAGGCTGGCGCGGATGCGTTCAAGCAGCGGATCGATGGCGTTCTCGAACAAGGGGCGGGTCAGCTCGGCGACCAGGCCCGGCTCGACGCGCGACAGGTCGATGGGGCGTGCGTCCTGTTCGCTGAGGGCGATCTTGCTGTCTTCCACCTGCATCGCCAGCCAGTGCCCGGCGCGCTGTTCGATCAGGCCGAACAGGCGGTCGATGCCGGTGGCGTCGACGATGTCGTAGCGCATGTTCTGCAGGGCGAGCTGGGTCTTCTGCGCGTACAGCGCATTGATGGTGTGCCAGGTGGCCAGGTTGAGGTGGTAGCTGGTGGGCATGAAGGCGTCGCTTTTCATCCGGCTGCCATAGCCGAACAGCGGCATCACCCCGGCCAGCGACAGCTGTTTGTCGAAGTCGGTACCGCCGATGTGCACGCCGCCGGTGGCGAGGATGTCGCCCTGGCGCTCGGCTAGATGATGGCGCTCAGGGGCCAGACGCACCAGAGAGAAGTCCGAGGTGCCGCCGCCGATGTCGACGATCAGCACCAGCTCCTCGCGGTTCAGGTTCGACTCGTAGTCGAAGGCCGCGGCAATGGGCTCGTACTGGAACGACACGTCCTTGAAGCCGAGCTTGTGCGCCACGGCCACCAGGGTGTTCTGCGCTTCCTGGTCGGCCGCTGGGTCGTCATCGACGAAGAATACCGGGCGGCCCAGCACCACTTCCTCGAAGGCCCGTTCGGCCTGGGTCTCGGCGCGCTTTTTCAGCTCGCCGATAAAGAACCCGAGCAGATCCTTGAACGGCAGGGCACTGCCCAGCACGGTGGTTTCGCTCTTCAGCAGCTTGGAGCCGAGCAGGCTCTTCAGCGAGCGCATCAGCCGGCCTTCGTAGCCTTCCAGGTATTCGTGCAGGGCCAGACGGCCATAGACCGGGCGACGCTCTTCGGTGTTGAAGAAAATCACCGAGGGCAGGGTGATCTTGCCGTCTTCCAGGGGCAGCAGGCTGTCCTGGCCGGGACGTAGCCAGCCGACGGTGGAGTTGGAGGTGCCGAAGTCGATGCCGCAGGCGCGGGCGGGAGTGCTGAAGGACATGACAGAACGCAGGGCCGCAAAATGGCCGCGCATTCTATGTCAGCAAAGCGGTGGCGGCGAGCCGTCAGGACGGCAGGTTGTTGCCCAGTTGCTTTTCCTTCCACTGGCTCCACTCGAAGCCCAGCACCACCAACAGCGACAGGGCGAAGGGCAGCAGCAGGTAGAACATGCGGAATACGATCAGCGCGGCCAGTACATCGGCGGCGGGGATTTCCGGCAGGGCGGCGAGGAAGGTCACCTCCAGCACGCCCAGGCCGCCTGGTGCATGGGACAGCAGCGCCAGCGAGAAAGAGGCGAGGAACACGCCGAGTACCACCAGATAGCCGGGATGGTTATCGGCCGGCAGGGCGAAGTAGATGATTGCCGCTGCGCACAACAGCTCCAGCGGGCCGGCCAGCAACTGACGGCTGACGATGGGCAGGCGTGGATATTCCACATGCAGCTTGCCCAGGGTCCAGGGCTTGAACTGGCGCCAGGAACCGAGCACGTAGAGGCCGACCAGGCCGAGCAGGACGCCGCCGATGGCGATGGACACCAGCGGAGTGACGTCGACGACGCGGTGGATCAGATCCGGTTGGGCGATCAGCACACAGCCGCTGGCCAGCAGTGTGCCAAGGGCGAAGGTGAAGGAGCAGAAGACGATGAGGATGCCGATTTCCTGTGGCGTCAGCCCCTTGCTGCGATAGGCGCGGTAACGCACCACCGCCCCGGAAAACACCGAGGCGCCGATATTGTGGGCCAGGGCATAGGTGGTGAAGGAACAGAGGGTGATGAAGCGCCAGGGAATCTTCTTGCCCAGGTGGGCGACGGCAATGCGGTCGTACCAGGCCAGCGCCCAGTAAGCGCCGAGTGTCGCGGCAGCGGCGAGCAGCCAGTTCATGTGGGAGATCGCTTCGAGGCTGCCCTTGATTTCGTCGAGGGAAATAGTGCGCAGTTCGCGGTAGAGCAGAAAGCCAGAGAAGACCACGGCACCGAGTCCGATCAGCGTCCAGATCAGGTCGCTGCGTTTCAGTTTGGGTTTGGCTTCTACGACAGACACTGCAATTCCTCGCTCGCTAGGCCCCGAGGTAGCGGGGCCGCATGCCTCCATCCGAGGCCGCTATTCATCGGCCTTGAGACCGTTTGGCAATGGCCGTTGGTGGATCGTGCCCGCGCGGCGCGCTGCGCAGTATCTGCGAGGCGCCGTTTGTACTCAACTGCCAGACCTTTTGCGGCTTGCCGGAGTTGTGTCAACAATTGTCCCCCCCAGTGCTCATGTCCAGCTCAGCGTCAGCGCCGCCAGTACCGCGTAGCGGCCGGTTTTGGCCAGGGTGACGATGAGCAGAAATACCCACAGGCGCTCACGCATTACCCCCGCCACCAGCGTCAATGGATCGCCGATTACCGGCATCCAGCTGAGCAGCAATGACCAGCGCCCATAGCGTGCATACCAGGCTTGCGCCTGCTCCAACCGCGCCGGGCTGACCGGGAACCAGCGTCGCTCACGATAGCGCTCGAGGGAGCGGCCCAGCAGCCAGTTGATCCAGGAGCCCAGCACGTTGCCCAGCGTGGCGACCAGTAGCAAGGCCCAGAGCGGATGCTGGCCGGCCAGGAGCAGGGCGACCAGTAGCGCTTCAGACTGCAGCGGCAACAACGTTGCCGCGCCCAGAGCGGAGAGAAACAGCGCCGGATAGGCGGACAGACTCAGCATGACGGCAGCACGCCGGCCGTTGGGCCGGCGGGGATCAGGACTGCGATTCCTGGCCGCTGTTGGCCATGATCTCTTCCAGGCTCAGCCCGGTCAGGCCGTGGATGGTCTTCCACAGGTAGTAGAAGATGGCCATCAGCATGATCATCGAGGGAATGGCGATCATCGGGTAGCTGAGCAGGGTCATGCGCCCCAGCTCGTCATTGAAGGCCTCGGTACCGGCCGGGCTGACCACGATCCACTTAGCCAGCACATAGTTCATCAGCGAGGAGAAGAAGAAGGTGCCACTGAGCCAGTAGGTGGCGCGCAGCAGGCGCGTTTCGAAGTGCTCGACATGACCGCCCTGTTCCAGGCGCTCATGGATCTTGTCGATATTGAGCACGGTCTTGTTGAACAGCAGCGTACGAATCAGCGGGTAGCGGGTGCGGGTGGAGACCAGTACGGCGATGCCGATCAGCCCGGGAATCAGCGCTTCCTTGACCGCCAGCCACTGGGTATCGAGCTTGAGCAGGCCGATACCGCCGGTCAGCGCGACGCTGATCAGGCCGAGCAGGGCGATGAAATTGAATTTGCGGTACTTGATCAGTTCGAACGCGCCCCAGCCCAGCGGGAAGGCCAGGGCCAGAATCAGCGCACCATCGGCGCCGAGGCGCTGCTCGCCACTGAGTTTCATGAGAATGAACGAGGGGATCAGGATGCTGATGGCCAGGTCGATCAGTGGGCGGGGCTTGTGCGTCGGGGTACGGCTGTCAGTCGTGGCGGTCATGGTAACTGGAGTCTGCGTAGGAAGGCCGATGATCGCCTGCCCGGCGCGCCAGGGCTAGCCCGACCGTCGGTTTTGAATGTGAAAAAGTATGAGCCGACAGCGTGCAGACAGGCTGGGTGGCGCAGTAAGGCAGGGATGCGGAGCTGCGGATGATGGCCGCGCAGGGTTCAGCAGGCGGCCTTGGTGATGGATCGCCCGGGCGTTTATGATGGCAGGCCTGGTCACCCTGAATTCGTCGTAGGGTGCATCGCGGACGGTGATCTGCAATGAGCCTGAAGTATCCGCTCGCAGCCCTGTTGCTGCTCTGCAGTGCCTGCGCCCATGCGCTGGCTGCCGAGTTGCGGCTGTATACCGAGGACTATCGACCGTTCAGCTACCTCGAGGACGGCAAGCCGAGTGGCATGGCGGTGGCCGTTGTCGAAGAGCTGATACGTCGTACTGGCGAGCCGGCACGGATCGAGCTGGTGCCCTGGACGCGTGGCTATCATCAGGTTCGTCAGCAGGCCAATAGCGCGCTGTTCTTCACCGTGCGCACGGCGCAGCGCGAGGCCGAGTTTCAGTGGGTGGGGCCGATCGTGCGCGGTCATACGCGTTTTTACACGCTCAAGGATGCCGGGCTGCGGGTCGACACCCTCGATGATGTGCGCCAACTCGGCACGCTTGCTGTCCCCAGGCAGTGGTACAGCTATGAACTGTTGCGCGAGCAGAATCTGCAAAACCTCTATGGCGTGTCGACGCCGCAGGACATGCTGCGCATGTTTCGTCATGGTCGCGTCAAGTTGCTGCTGGCTAATACCCTGACCCTCGACGACATGCTCGCCGAGCAGGGCATGCATGCCGGACAACTGCAGGCGCAGTTCGACCTGATGAGCAATAACTCCTATATTGCCTTTTCCCGGCAGACCGATAAGGCGCGTGTCGCCCGCTGGCAGCGTGCGCTGCAGGCGATGCGTGATGATGGCAGCCTGGCACGTGTCTATCGACGCTGGTTGCCGGAGGCCGACGCACGGGCGTTGACCGATCAGTTGCGGTCGGAGTGAGGTGGCTGCAGGGCATTACCCGGCTTGCCGGGCTGCACACGAGAGGAAACATGATGGCCAGGCACCTGCGTCGATGGTTGTGCTTCGCGTTGCTGGCGCTGTGCGCGCCGGTAGCGGCTGAGCTGCGCCTGCTCACCGAGGAAGCCCCGCCGATGAGCTTCATCCGCGACGGTGAACCCAGTGGTTTTTCCGTCGAGGTGGTCAGGGCTCTGCTGGCTCGAACCGGCGACAGCGGGAAGATCGAAGTGCTGCCCTGGACGCGGGCCTTCCATCTGGCTCAGCAGGCCGCCGACACGGCTCTGTTTTCCACCGTGCGCACGCCCGTGCGTGAGGATAGATTCCACTGGGTCGGCCCCATCGTGGTCGGTACCACCAGCTTCTATTCGTTGAAGTCCCGTCACCTGGTCATCGATACCCTGCAGCAGGCCGCCGCCAGTGGGCCCCTGGCGCTGCCCAAGCAGTGGTACACCTACGAGACCCTGAGTGCGCAGGGGTTCAGCAACCTCTATGGCGTGTCCAGCTCGAAGCAGATGGTGACCATGCTCAGGCATGGTCGGGTCAAGTTGATCGCCATCGAGGATCTGACCCTGGCTGGCGAGCTGGCTACCGCCGAGCTCAAACCACAGGATGTCACGGCGCATGTGCCGTTCATGCGTTCGGCCTACTACATCGCCTTTTCCCCGCAAACCTCGGTGGTGCGGGTGATGCGCTGGCAGCGTGCCCTGCAGCAGATGCACGAGGACGGCAGCCTGGCCGCCATCCTCAAGCGCTGGCTACCGCATGCTGCGATGCCGCCCATGGAGGCGTAGCGGCTGGCGCGACGACTGGTTACCCTGAGCGCTGGCCATTCACCGAGTCCGATCATGGCGCGTCTTCACCTTACGCTCGATCTGCGCAGTCGCGCTGATCTGTTCGCCCATCTTGGGGCGATGGAACAGGCGGGTGTGCCCATCGATCGCTCGTTGGCCAGCCTGACGCTCGGTGCACGCCATGAGGCCGCGCTCAAGCGCTTGCGCCAGATGGTAGGTAACGGTCGCGATCTGGCGAGTTCCGGCCAGTTGAGTGGCGTCTTCACGCCGCTGGAAAGCGGCCTGGTGCATGCCGCGCAGGGGGCCGGCGCGCTGACGCACATCTATCGGCAACTGGCGCAGCGCTACGACGAGCAGGCGCGTCATGTGACTGAGCTGAGATCACGCTTGCTGCTGCCGGCGGGCGTGCTGCTGCTGGCGCTGGTGGTCAAACCCTTGCCTGCCCTGGTGGCGGGTGGCCTGAGTGGGTTCGGCTATCTGCTCGCCGTGCTGTTGCCGCTGCTGTGGCTGTCTGGGCTGTTATGGGCGGTGAGCGCGCTATGGCGCCGTTGCCAGCAGCGCCGGAGCGAGGCCCCCGGCTTGCTCGACGATCTGTTGTTGGCCCTGCCGTTATTCGGCAGCCGGCAGCGACGGGCGGATTTGCGTAATTTTTGCGACAGTCTCGGGTTGTTGCTGGAGGCCGGCATGCCGGTACTCGACGCCCTGCCGCGTGCCTGCAGTGCCATAAGCAATGCGCGCTTGCGGCGGGATTTCGCCAGCCTGGCGCCGCGAATCACGGCTGGGCAGTCACTGGCTTGGGCCTTCGATGGGCTGAGCTTTCCCGGCAAGGCGATGTTCATCGGTGTGCTCAATACCGCTGAAGCGACCGGTCGACCAGGTGAAGCACTGTTGCGCTTCGCCCGCCTGCAGGCACAACAGCTGGCCTCGCAGCAGCAGTCGCTGGCGACCTGGCTGCCGCGCCTGTTCTATCTGGCGGTCGCCGCCTGGATGGCCTACGGCCTGCTGAGCGGTGGCGGCTTCTTCCCGGCGCTGCCGGCGGAGCTGGCTGGCCGGTAAATTGCTGGCTATCCGCCAGGGCGTACCGACTGAAAGCTGGCAGCAAGTGCCTTGCGCTAGCATTCGTCACGTCTACGCCATGACTAAAACGAGAAAAAAGCGATTCAACCGACTTTGGAATACGCCCCCATGCCCATCCTGCAACGTGCATCCCACCATGAGCTGCGCAGTGCCTTTCGTGCCCTGCTGGCTTCCGACCGCTGCTATCACACCGCGTCGGTCTTCGATCCCATGTCCGCCCGCATCGCCGCCGATCTCGACTTCGAGGTCGGTATCCTTGGCGGCTCCGTCGCCTCCCTTCAGGTGCTCGGCGCGCCGGACTTCGCCCTGATCACCCTCAGCGAGTTCGTCGAGCAAGCCGCGCGCATCGGCCGGGTGGCGCGTTTGCCGGTGATCGCTGACGCCGACCACGGCTATGGCAATGCGCTCAACGTGATGCGCACCGTGGTCGAACTGGAACGCGCCGGTGTCGCCGCGCTGACCATCGAAGACACCCTGCTGCCGGCCCAGTTCGGCCGCAAGTCCACCGATCTGATCTCCATCGAGGAAGGTGTCGGCAAGATCCTCGCTGCGCTGGAAGCACGCGTCGATCCTGAGCTGGCGATCATCGCCCGTACTCATGCCGGCGTACTGGAGGTGGACGAAGTGATCCGCCGTACGCGCGCCTACGAGGCCGCCGGCGCTGATGGCATCTGCCTGGTCGGGGTCAAGGATTTCGCCCACCTGGAGCAGATATCCGCAGGCCTCAAGGTGCCGCTGATGCTGGTCACCTACGGCAACCCCGAGTTGCGCGACAACCAGCGTCTGGCCCGCCTGGGTGTGCGCATCGTGGTCAACGGCCATGCCGCCTACTTCGCCGCGATCAAGGCCACCTACGACTGTCTGCGCGAGCAGCGCGGCGCCCAGCCGTGCGACCTCAACGCCACCGAGCTGACCCACAAGTACACCATGCCCGAGGACTACATCGTCTGGGCCAGGGAGTTCATGGACGTGCGTGAGTAACGACAGGCTGTACTTGCATTTCGCATTCTCCGGGCGCATATCTGTCCGGACAGAGCGAGGAGGTCGAGCATGGCAAGCGGTTGGGCAAGCGACGACGCGGTGCAGGAACAGATCGACAGCAGCATCGAGGACGCCATTGCGCGTGCCCGTAGCCAGTTGCCGAAAGGCGAGAGCCTGCGGCATTGCGAAGAGTGCGATGCTGTCATTCCCGAGGCGCGTCGCCAGGCCATTCCCGGCGTGCGCCTGTGCGTCAACTGCCAGGCCGAACACGACCGGGAGAGCGCCGCCTTTACCGGCTACAACCGGCGCGGCAGCAAGGACAGCCAGCTGCGCTAGTCGCTCTGTCGGCTCCAAGACTAGGGCGGGTGAAACCCGCCATGGTTGTCTCGGCCAGTTATTTCAGAACAGGAAATACCGCTGCGCCATCGGCAGCACCTCGGCCGGTTCGCACCAGAGCAACTGGCCATCGGCCTTGACCTGATAGTTCTGCGGATCGACCTCGATATTCGGCAGGTAGCCGTTATGAATCAGGTCGGTCTTCTGCACCTCGCGGCAGCCTTTGACCACGCCGATTTTCTTCTTCAGGCCGAGCTGCTCGGGCACACCCGCCTCGAACGCCGCCTGGCTGATGAAGGTGATGCTGGTGGCATGGCGGCTGCCGCCGTAGCTGGCGAACATCGGCCGGTAGTGCACCGGTTGCGGTGTCGGGATCGAAGCGTTGGCGTCGCCCATCAGGCTGGCGGCAATCGCCCCGCCCTTGAGGATCAGCGTCGGCTTGACCCCAAAGAAGGCCGGGCGCCAGAGCACCAGGTCGGCCCATTTACCCACTTCGATGGAGCCCACTTCATGGCTGATACCGTGGGTGATGGCGGGGTTAATGGTGTACTTGGCGATATAGCGCTTGGCGCGGAAGTTGTCGTTGCCGGGCACGTCCTCGGGCAGGGCGCCGCGCTGCTTCTTCATCTTGTCGGCGGTCTGCCAGGTGCGCGTGATCACCTCGCCGACGCGGCCCATGGCCTGGCTGTCGGAGCTGATCATGGAGAACGCGCCGAGGTCGTGGAGGATGTCTTCGGCGGCAATGGTCTCGCGGCGGATGCGGCTTTCGGCAAAGGCCACGTCCTCGGCGATGCTTGGGTCGAGGTGGTGGCAGACCATGAGCATGTCCAGGTGCTCGTCGATGGTGTTCTTGGTGAACGGGCGGGTCGGGTTGGTCGAGGACGGCAGCACGTTGGGGAAGCCGCAGGCCTTGATGATGTCCGGCGCGTGGCCGCCGCCAGCGCCTTCGGTGTGATAGGTGTGGATGGTGCGGCCCTTGAACGCGCCGAGGGTGGTCTCGACGAAGCCGGACTCGTTCAGCGTGTCGGTATGGATCGCCACCTGCACGTCGTAATCGTCGGCCACACTCAGGCAGTTGTCGATGGCCGCCGGAGTGGTGCCCCAGTCCTCGTGCAGTTTGAGGCCGATGGCGCCGGCTTTCACTTGCTCGATCAGCGGCTCGGGCAGCGAGGCGTTGCCTTTGCCGGTGAAACCCAGATTCATCGGGAAGGCATCGGCGGCCTGCAGCATGCGCGCCATGTGCCACGGCCCGGACGTGCAGGTGGTGGCGTTGGTGCCGGTGGCAGGTCCCGTGCCGCCACCGATCATGGTGGTCACCCCGCTCATCAGCGCCTCTTCGATCTGCTGCGGGCAGATGAAGTGGATATGGGTGTCGATGCCGCCAGCGGTGAGGATCATGCCTTCGCCAGCGATCACCTCGGTGCCGGCGCCGATGGCGATGGTCACGTCCGGTTGGATGTCCGGGTTGCCGGCCTTGCCGATGGCGGCGATGCGGCCGTCCTTGAGGCCGACGTCGGCCTTGACGATGCCCCAGTGGTCGATGATCAGCGCGTTGGTGATCAGGGTATCGACCACCTCTGCGGCACACAGTTGCCCCTGGCCCATGCCGTCGCGGATCACCTTGCCGCCACCGAATTTCACTTCTTCGCCGTAGGTGGTGAAGTCCTTTTCCACTTCGATCCACAGGTCGGTATCGGCCAGGCGCACCTTGTCGCCGACGGTGGGGCCGAACATGTCGGCGTAGGCTTGGCGGGAAATCTTCATCGGCACTTCCTGTATTCGTTTGATCGTGCCCACGCTCTGCGTGGATATGCAGTTGGCGACGCTCTGCGTCGCAGGGACGCGGAGCGTCCCGCTATGGGTTCCCACGCAGAGCGTGGGAACCATCAGCGTCCTCGTAGGGTGCGCAGGGCTATAGATCGCCCATCACCCGCCCGGCGAAGCCGAACACCCGACGCGCGCCGGCCAGCTCGACCAGTTCCACCTCACGACTCTGTCCGGGCTCGAAGCGCACGGCGGTGCCGGCCGGGATATTCAGGCGCATGCCACGGGTGCTGGCGCGGTCGAACAGCAGCGCATCGTTGGTCTCGAAAAAGTGGTAGTGCGAGCCGACCTGGATCGGTCGGTCGCCGCTGTTGGCCACGGACAGGGTCAGGGTGCGGCGACCGGCATTGAGCTCGATCTCGCCATCGGCAATCTGGTATTCGCCGGGAATCATGGGCTGTTCACTCCAGAATCAGTTGCATGAAAGTCAGATCCAGCCAGCGCCCGAACTTGCGCCCGACCTGGGGCATCTGCCCGGTGGTGACGAAGCCGAGGCGCTGGTGCAGGCGAATCGAGGCGGCATTTTCCGACTCGATGGCGGCGACCATGACGTGCAGATTGGCGGCGCGGGCGTGCTCGATCAGCGCCTGCATCAGCAGCGGGCCGAGGCCCTTGCCGCGTTGGTCGCCGCGCACATAGACCGAGTGCTCGACGGTGTGGCGAAAACCTTCGATGCTGCGCCAGGTACCGTAGCTGGCGTAGCCGACTACCTCGCCGGCGGCGTTATGGGCGACCAGCACGGGAAAACCCGCTGCCGTGCGCTCGGCCAGCCAGGCACGGCGGTTGGCCAGATCCACCAGCGTCTCGTTCCAGATCGCTGTGGTGTGCTGCACCGCGTCGTTGTAGATGGCGAGGATGCCCGGCAGATCAGCTTCGCTCGCATCAACGATCGAATAGCTCATGAGTTACGCAATCGGCTGATGGACGGTCACCAACTTGGTGCCGTCAGGGAAGGTGGCTTCGATCTGGATCTCCGGGATCATCTCCGGTACGCCCTCCATCACCTGCTCGCGGCTCAGCAAGGTGGTGCCGAAGTGCATCAGCTCGGCGACCGTCTGGCCGTCGCGCGCGCCTTCGAGCAGGGCGGCGGAGATATAGGCCATGGCTTCCGGGTAGTTCAGCTTCACGCCACGCGCCAGGCGGCGTCCGGCCACCAGGCCGGCGGTGAAGATCAGCAGCTTGTCTTTTTCTCTTGGTGACAAATCCATAACGGCTCCAGTCTTGGAGCGGCAAGGCCGTGCCTTGTCCGCAACGGTGCTTCGGTCGCTGGGTAGAACGCGGCGTGCGCTGTTCCACTCTGGCGCGGCTGTACTGCAATTCGTAGGAGCCGGCTGGCCGGCGATCAGGCTTCTGCGGATCGCCGGCAAGCCGGTTCCTACATGTTCGTTGTGCTCATGTGCTCCAGATTCGCGGTGGCACCGCTTCCCGTCCTAGCAGCGCCGGGCGTAGCAGGCGCCAGAGTTCAATCAGCCAGGCACGCGCCTTGAGTGCTTCACTGGCCAGGCAGCGGGCGATCAGCAGGCCCGCCAGCTGGCTGAGATCACCGCGCACGCCGTCGATCTTCAATTCACGGCAGCGTTCCAGCAGTTCGCTGTCCACTTCGCCGCTGACCAGCAGGGTGGCGAACACCGGCTGGCCGTTCAGGCCGATGGGCGAGTCGAGCAGGCCGTCGCCACCGCTCACGCGCTGGCGCTCGTGCCAGAGCAACTTGCCGTCACGGCGGATATCCAGCGCGGCCTGAAAGTGGCCGCTGGCAAAACGCTCGTCGGCGGCGGGGCGGCCAAGGGCGATGATGTCCCAATAGAACAGGCGTGCGTCACCGTGCAGCTCGATCTGCGTATTCAACTCAGCCTGGGCGCCGGCATAGAGGATGGTTTCCTGCGGCAGCCATTCCAGGGTGGCGCCGGCCTCGACGCGCAGACGCAGATCCTGGCGGGCGACACCGGCGGCGCTGTACCACTTGGCGGCGCCGGGGCTGGTGAGCTGCACCCAGGTGTTCTCGCCGGCATGGGCCGAGATGTCCAGCGTATCGCCACCGGCGATGCCGCCGGGCGGATGGACGATGATGTGCTGGCACACCTCCGGCCCTTCGGCATACAGGTGCTTCTGCACTCTAAGTGGGCCGAGGTGGCGTCTGCGCACCGGCGTGGTGCGTTCGCCGTGGCGCGCATAGGCCAGCTCCAGCTCGGCAGGCCAGCGTGGCGTGAACAGGGCGGCAGGCAGATTCATATCAGGGCAGCGCTTTCGCAGGACAGTTGACCGAGTGGGCAAGCAAGAGGCGTGCCTCGAACCAACTCGGTGCGTGGTGGCCCGCAGTAATGGCCATGACAGGAGTCGTTGCGGCTAAAGCCCCTCCCGCCAGCGGCCGTGCATCAGATGGCTACAAGCCCGCGCACGCCTTCGGCTTCCATGTTCTCGCCACGGCCCTGCTGGACGATCTCACCACGGCTCATCACCAGATACTGGTCGGCCAGTTCGGCGGCGAAGTCGTAGAACTGCTCCACCAGCAGGATGGCCATGTCGCCGCGAGCGGCGAGCTTCTTGATCACTACGCCGATCTCCTTGATCACCGAGGGCTGGATACCTTCGGTGGGTTCGTCGAGGATCAGCAGGCGCGGCTGGCTGGCGAGGGCGCGGCCGATGGCCAGCTGTTGCTGCTGGCCACCGGACAGATCGCCGCCACGGCGATGCTTCATTTCGCGCAACACCGGGAACAGCTCGTAGATGAACTCCGGGACGGCCTTGGCCTGGCTGCCGGGAAAGCGCGACAGGCCCATCAGCAGGTTCTCTTCCACCGTCAGGCGGCCGAAGATTTCGCGGCCCTGCGGCACGTAGGCGATGCCGGCGTGTACGCGCTGGTGTGGTTTGAAGCCGGTGATGGCCTTGCCTTCCCATTGCACGCTGCCGTCCTTGGCCGGGATCAGGCCCATCAGGCACTTGAGCAGGGTGGTCTTGCCCACGCCGTTGCGGCCGAGCAGGCAGGTGACTTCGCCGACCTTCACGTCGAACGACAGGCCACGAAGGATGTGGCTGCCGCCGTAATACTGGTGGAGTTGTTGGACTTGCAGCATGGCGTACCTCTCGTGCCCACGCTCTGCGTGGACATGTAGCTGACGACGCTCCGCGTCGCTGGAACGCAGAGCGTTCCTGGAGGGGTTCCCACGCGGAGCGTGGGAACCATCGAATGCGGTGCGCACGGTTGTCAGCGCCCCAGATAAACCTCGATCACCCGCTCGTCGTTCTGTACCTGTTCCAGCGAGCCTTCGGCCAGCACGCTGCCTTGGTGCAGCACGGTGACGTGGTCAGCGATTGAGCCGACGAAGCCCATGTCGTGCTCCACCACCATCAGCGAGTGCTTGCGTGCCAGCGATTTGAACAGTTCGGCGGTGAACTCAGTCTCGGCATCGGTCATGCCAGCTACCGGTTCATCGAGCAGTAGCAGGTGCGGCTCCTGCATCAGTAGCATGCCGATCTCGAGGAACTGTTTCTGACCGTGGGAGAGCAGGCCAGCCGGGCGGTTGCGCGAGGCTTCCAGGCGAATGGTGCTCAGCACTTCCTCGATACGATCCTTCTGCTCGCCACTGAGTCTGGCGCGCAGGCTGGCCCATACCGACTTGTTGGTCTTCTGCGCCAGCTCTAGGTTTTCGAACACCGTCAGCGCTTCGAACACGGTGGGTTTCTGGAACTTGCGGCCAATGCCGGCCTGGGCGATCTGCACTTCGCTCATGGCGGTCAGGTCGTACTGCTCGCCGAAGTAGGCCACGCCGTTGTCCGGGCGGGTCTTGCCGGTGATCACGTCCATCATGGTGGTCTTGCCGGCGCCATTCGGGCCGATGATGCAGCGCAGCTCACCGACGCCGATGTACAGGGTCAGGTTGGTCAGTGCCTTGAAGCCATCGAAGCTGACGTTGATGTCTTCCAGCGTGAGGATGGTGCCGTGGCGGACGTTGACGCCCTTGCCGACGGTCTTGCCGGTGTCCAACGCCAGGCCGGTAGGGTCGAAGGTGGCTTCGAGCATGGTCTCGGGCAGGGGAGTGGCTCTCATTGATCCTTCTCCTTCTTCAGCAGGCCGATCACTCCCTTGGGTAGAAAGAGGGTGACGACGATAAACAGCGCGCCCAGGGCGAACAGCCAGTATTCCGGGAAGGCCACGGTGAACCAGCTCTTCATGCCGTTGACCAGGCCGGCGCCGAGCAGCGGGCCGATCAGCGTGCCGCGACCGCCCAGGGCGACCCAGACGGCGGCCTCGATGGACTGGGTCGGCGCCATCTCGCTGGGGTTGATGATGCCCACCTGCGGCACGTACAGCGCGCCGGCCAGGCCGCATAACACGGCGGAGAGCACCCAGATAAACAGCTTGTAGCCGCGTGGGTCGTAGCCGCAGAACATCAGGCGGTTCTCGGCGTCACGCAGGGCGGTAAGCACCCGGCCGAACTTGCTGCGTGCCAGGCGAAAGCCCAGGTACAGGCTGCCCACCAGCAACACCACGGTGGCGAAGAACAGCGCGGCGCGGGTGCTCTGCGCGGTGATGTCGAAGCCGAGGATGCGGGTGAAGCCGGTAAAGCCGTTGTTGCCGCCGAAGCCGGTTTCGTTACGAAAGAACAGCAGCATGCCGGCGAAGGTCAGCGCCTGGGTCATGATCGAGAAGTACACGCCCTTGATCCGCGAGCGGAAGGCGAAGAAGCCGAACACCAGCGCCAGCAGGCCGGGCGCCAGCACCACCAGGCACATGGCCCAGAGGAAGCTGGAGGTGCCGTACCAGTACCAGGGCAGCTCGTTCCAGGCCAGGAAGCTCATAAAGGCCGGCAGCCCGTCACCCGCCGACTGGCGCATCAGATACATGCCCATGGCGTAGCCGCCGAGGGCGAAGAACAGGCCGTGGCCCAGCGACAGCATGCCGGCGTAGCCCCAGACCAGATCCAGCGCCAGTGCGACGATGGCGTAGCAGAGGATCTTGCCCACCAGGGTCAGCGAATAGGCCGAGACGTGCAGGGCATGGTCGGCCGGCAGCAGGTGCAGCAACGGCATGGCCAGCAGGATCGCCAGCACCACCAGGCCGATGGCGATGGATACCTGCGGGCCGAGTTTGGCGCTGGCGCGGGCCAGCAGCGTTTGATTGAGTGGCATGGTCATCAGTCGATCACCCGTCCTTTGAGAGCGAAGAGGCCTTGCGGGCGTTTCTGGATAAACAGAATGATCAGCGCGAGGATGAGGATCTTGCCGAGCACGGCACCGATCTGCGGTTCGAGGAATTTGTTCACTACGCCCAGGCCGAAGGCGGCCAGCACGCTACCGGCCAGTTGCCCGACGCCGCCGAGTACCACCACCAGGAAGGAGTCGATGATGTAGCTCTGACCGAGGTCCGGGCCGACGTTGCCGATCTGGCTCAGGGCTACGCCGCCGAGGCCGGCGATGCCTGAGCCGAGACCGAAGGCCAGCATGTCCACGCGCCCGGTGGGCACGCCGCAGCAGGCGGCCATGTTGCGGTTCTGGGTCACTGCACGCACGTTCAGGCCCAGGCGTGTCTTGTTCAGCAGCAGCCAGGTCAGGACCACGACGAACAAGGCGAAGCCGATAATGACGATGCGGTTGTAGGGCAGTACCAGGTTGGGCAGCACCTGCATGCCGCCAGACAGCCAGGCCGGGTTGGCCACTTCGACGTTCTGCGCACCGAAGGTGACGCGCACCAGCTGGATCAGGATCAGGCTGATACCCCAGGTGGCCAGCAGGGTTTCCAAAGGGCGACCGTAGAGGTGGCGGATCACCGTGCGCTCCAGCGCCATGCCGATGCAGGCGGTGACCACAAAGGCGATCGGCAACGCAGCCAGTGGGTAGAGCGTGAGGTATTCGGGCGCCAGGCGCTGGAAGCTCAGCTGCACCACGTAGGTGGTGTAGGCGCCCAGCATCAGCATCTCGCCGTGGGCCATGTTGATCACCCCGAGCAGGCCGAAGGTAATGGCCAGGCCCAGCGCTGCGAGCAGCAGTATCGAGCCCAGCGACAGGCCGCTGAAGGCCTGGCCGAGCAGTTCGCCGATCAGCAGTTTGTTCTTCACCTGGGCCAGGCTCTGCTCGGCAGCGGCGCGCACGGCGCTATCGCTTTCCGCGCCATCGAGCAGGCTTTGCAGGCGGGTGCGCGCCAGCGGGTCGCCGGTCTTGCCCAGGCGCTCCACGGCCGCCAGGCGCACGGCCGGGTCGCTGGCCTCCAGTTGCAGGTTGGCCAGGGCCAGGGTGATGGCGTCACGCACGTTCTCGTCGGCTTCCATGCTCAGGCGGTTTTCCAGCAGCGGCAGCAGTGTCGGCGGCGTGTTGCGTTGCAGTTGCTTGGCCGCAGCGAGGCGCACGGCGGCATCGTCATCGAGCAACTGATGGCTGGCCACGGCGAAGGTGACCAGGCCGCGTAGGCGGTTGTTCAGGCGCAGTTTGCGTGGCGTGCCATTGGCTTCTGCGTCGCCATCGGCGGCCTGCCAGGTGCCGTCCTGTTCGATGAAGGCACGTTTGTCGGCATCGCTGCCGACGCGGCCCTGCTGCAGGGCTTGCAGCAGTGGCATGCGTTCGGTGTTGGGCGTGGCGGCCCAGTCCTGCAGCAGTTTGGCCTGTTTGCTGGCGTTGGCAGCGACGAAATTGTCGGCCTCGCCAGCCTGCGCCGTCAGTGGCAGCAACAGCAGCAGGCTCAGGAAAATTCGGGTAAGGGCAGTGGGCATAAGGGTGTCCTTGGCGTAGCCCGGATGACGTCCGGGGCGAGCTTCCCGGATTGCATCCGGGTTAGGGCTGCCCTCTCCCACTGCCCCTGCGCCCTGAATGGGAGAAGGGGCTGGGGGAGAGGGGCTTTTGCCTTATGGATGCTCTGAAATTACCGTCATTCCCGCGCAGGCGGGAATCCAGGGGCCACGAAACGCCTGGGCTCCCGCCTGCGCGGGAGTGACGATAAACAGTTCTTTCAGGGCATCCTTAGTTCGACTTCACCGGGGTATCGGCTTTCTTGTCGTTGCCTTCGATGTACGGGCTCCACGGCTGGGCGCGGATCGGGCTTTCGGTTTCCCAGACCACGGAGAACTGACCGTCTTCCTGGATCTCGCCGATCATTACCGGCTTGTGCAGGTGGTGGTTCTTCTCGTCCATCTTCAGGGTGAAGCCGCTCGGCGCGGCGAAGGTCTGGCCGGCCATGGCTTCACGCACCTTGTCGACGTCGGTGGTACCGGCTTTCTCGACCGCCTGCGCCCACATGTGGATGCCCACATAGGTGGCTTCCATCGGGTCGTTGGTCACCACGGTGTCGGCGTTGGGCAGCTTCTTGGCCTTGGCATAGGCCTTCCAGTCGGCGACGAACTTCTCGTTGACCGGGTTCTCCACGGACTGGAAGTAGTTCCAGGCCGCCAGGTGGCCGACCAGCGGCTTGGTGTCGATGCCGCGCAGTTCTTCTTCACCCACGGAGAAGGCCACCACCGGCACTTCGGTGGCTTCCAGGCCCTGGTTGGCCAGCTCCTTGTAGAACGGCACGTTGGAGTCGCCGTTCACGGTGGAGACCACAGCCGTCTTGCCGCCTGCGGAGAACTTCTTGATGTTGGCGACGATGGTTTGATAGTCGCTATGGCCGAAGGGGGTGTAGACCTCTTCGATGTCCTTGTCGGCGATGCCCTTGCTGTTGAGGAAGGCGCGCAGGATCTTGTTGGTGGTGCGCGGGTAGACGTAGTCGGTGCCGAGCAGGAAGAAGCGCTTGGCGGCGCCGCCATCTTCGCTGAGCAGGTATTCTACCGCCGGGATGGCCTGCTGGTTTGGTGCTGCGCCGGTGTAGAAGACGTTCGGCGACATTTCTTCGCCTTCGTACTGCACCGGGTAGAACAGCAGGCCGTTGAGCTCTTCATAGACCGGCAGCACGGATTTGCGCGATACCGAGGTCCAGCAGCCGAAGGTCACCGCGACCTTGTCCTGGGTCAGCAACTGGCGGCCACGCTCGGCGAACAGCGGCCAGTTCGACGCCGGGTCGACCACCACCGGCTCCAGTTGCTTGCCGAGTACGCCGCCCTTGGCGTTGATCTCGTCGATGGTCATCAGCGCCATGTCTTTCAGCGAGGTTTCCGAGATGGCCATGGTGCCGGACAGCGAGTGCAGGATGCCGACCTTGATGGTCTCGGCGGCCTGGATGGACCAGCTCAGGCCCATGGCGGCGATGGAGGCGGAAAGGGTAAAGGCCTTGATCAGGCTGCGACGTTGCATGGTGCGTTCTCCATTCTCATCTTGAGTAAGTGGACAGCGTTGTTATTGGTCATACGTGAAGGTCATGGCCTGGCTGCTCCAGCATCGGCTCTACGCGCCGGCAAGCGCCGTGTCGCCTGTGCAAGTCGAGCAAATGCACCTGCGTTGCTGACCTCTATAAGGCCCTTCAGCAATTGCTGTGCCTCTTCCGTACGATGAGTCAGGATCACCGGCGCCGCTCAGCTCGATACGCTGCCTCTGGACGCGGTGCAGCCGCCCCGCAATACGCGCCTGCGCGTGGATTTCGGGGGGTACGCGGGGCTTTTCGTGATTGCCGGTGATTGGCCGTGACCGGTTGCGTCGGGGCTGAAGCGGCAACGCCGATGCCTCGTCTTGTGCACCATCCAGGTGCGAGTCAGCGCCTGCGGTGCAGGCGGGTGTTCATCCGTGGGGCGCTGGCAGGGGCGGCGCACCGCTTCGAGTTCGAGCGCGTCGAGCCGGGCGAATATTCGCAGGCGACCCTGCCAGGCGCGGCGCAAGTGCGCCTGGAGAAAATCTTCGCGTTGCAGGCGATGCAGGGCGCGTCGCCGCTCGTTTGCGGATTGAGAGTTGTGGCTGGGGAGTGATAGACGCGATTGCTGCGAACAGCCTGCCCTGGGCGTTGGTGCAGGCGTTCGTCAGGTATCGGGGTTTCAGGGCACCAGGTAGTTCTTCACCCCGGTGAAGATGATCTGCGCCGCCAGGGCGCAAACGAACAGCCCCATCAGGCGGCTGACGATCTGCAGACCCTGGTCGCCAAGCAGGCGTTCGAACTGGTTGGACAGGTACAGCACCACGCCCACGGTGAGGCTGGCGAGGAAGATCGCCGCCACGGCCACCAGCTTGTCGTCCCAGTGCGGCTGGCTGGCGCCCATCAGTAACAGGGCGCCGATGGTGCCAGGGCCGACGGTGATGGGGATGGTCAGCGGGACGATGGTCACGTCCTGCTGCACGTTATCGCTCTGCACAGCCGATTTGCCCTGGGCCATGCCCAGGGCGGAGATGAACAGCACGCTGCCTGCGCCGATACGGAAGGCGTCGATGGTGATGCCGAACAGGGTGAAGATGTGTTTGCCGAACAGGTACAGCAGCACGCTGGCGATCAGCGTCGCCAGCGCCACCTTCCAGGCCAGACGCTTGCGCTCCCGGAGGGTGTAGCCGCGGCTCAGGCCGATAAAGCAGGACAGGACGAAAAAGGGGCTGTAGAGCACCAGCATCTTCAGGTACAGGCTGAACAACTCAGACGCCATGGCGGCAGGCTCGCAGAAAGACAGGAGACATTAAGGAAGACGGATCAATGCGGTAGCGCATCACGCTGGCGGCGCAACTCGCGTTCGGCGATCCAGTGCTCGATCAGCTCGCGCAATTGTGACAGCTCCACCGGCTTGGACATATGTCCGTCCATGCCGACGGCACGGGCGCGCTCCTTGTGTTCGCTGAGGATGTGCGCGGTCAGCGCCACCACCGGTGTACGCGGGCGCTTCTGGCTCTTTTCCCAGGCACGCAGTTGTTCGGTAGCGGAAAAACCATCGAGCACCGGCATTTCGCAATCCATCAGCACCAGGTCATAGGGCTGCGCCTTGATCGCGCTGAGGGCTTCCTCGCCGTTGCTGGCGGTGTCCGGCTTGAGGTTGAGCTTGCCGAGCATGCCGCGAATCACCTTGGTGGAGATGCTGTTGTCCTCGGCGACCAGGATGCGGAAGTTGCTCGGCACGTTCAGGGGCATGCTCACCGGCGTCGGTGCGGCCTGCGCCGGCGCATCGTTGGGGCGCTGCGCCAGTTCGTCGGCCAGGGTGGTCTTGAGCGTGTAGCCGGCCACCGGCTTGGCCAGGATGCGCTTGATCCCGGCGTTACGGGCGATCACCTTGCTCGGCGCATGGCTGATGCCAGTGAGCATGATGATCAGAATGTCGTGATTGAGGCTAGGGTCTTCCTTGATCTTCGCTGCCAGTTGCATGCCGCTCATGCCGGGCATGTCCTGGTCGAGCAGCACCGCGTCGAAGTATTCGCGCATGTGTGCCTTGGTGCGCAGCAGCGCCAGCGCTTCCTTGCCGGACGCTACGGTGCTGACCTGCATGCCCCAGGCATTGCATTGCTGCATCAGGACCTTGCGGCAGGTGTCGTTGTCGTCCACCACCAGCAGGCGTGCGCCCTGTAGCGGGCTGTCCAGATCGGGTTCCGGCTGCTCCAGGCGGGTGGCGTCCAGTGGCAGGGTCAGCCACAGGGTGGTGCCCTGACGGCCACTGCCCTGAATGCCGAACTCGCCGCCCATCAGACGCACCAGCTGGCGCGCAATGATCAGGCCCAGGCGCCCGCCCAGACGGGTGGCGGAAAGGAAGTCGCGACTCTGCAGTTCGACGTTGAGCAGCGCCTTTCGCTCCTCGGCCTGTAACGGCGTGCCGCTGTCCTGCACGGCAATGCGCAGGCGCTTCTGGCCATCGCTGTTGTCCAGTGCGGCGACCAGCAGAATCTCGCCCTCGTCAGTCTGCTTGAAGGCGTTGTCCAGCAGGCTCAGCAGTGCCTGGCGCAGGCGCGTGGGGTCACCGCTGATGACGCGCGGCACCTGTGGCTGGATGAAACTGATCAGCTCCACGCGCTGCTGCTCGGCCTTGGCGCGGAAGATGTCGAGACAGTCCTCGATCAGCGCACCGAGGTCGAACTGCACATCGTCCAGTTCGATCTGCCCGGATTCCAGCTTGGAGATGTCGAGGATTTCGTTGATTAGGGTGAGCAGCTCGTTGCCCGAGCTGTGGATGGTCTGCACGTAGTCGCGCTGCTTGGCCGACAGCGGCGTGCCCAGCAGCAGTTCGGTCATGCCCAGCACACCGTTCATCGGGGTGCGGATTTCGTGGCTGATCTTGGCCAGGAACTCGGCCTTGGCCCGCAGCTCGGCGCTGCTGGCCGCCAGGGCGGTGCTCTCCTGCAGGGTGTCGTTGTGGATCTGCCGTTGGCGTTCGGTCAATGACACGCTGAGGATCAGACCGGCCAGGGTCGCGACACTGAACACACCGAGTACCAGCCAGCCTGGATTGAGCTGATCGAAACCGAGCAGCACGGGTACGAAGAAGCCGAAGCCGAGGTTGAACACCACCATGCCGACGGTGATCAGGCGCGCCGGCTGATAGCCCGAGCGCCAGTGCAGCGCACTCACCAGCAGCAGGTTGATCGCGCTCAGGGCCACCAGCAGGTAGACCAGCGAGCTGTACCAGAGCAGACCGGTGACGGTGATGCACAGGGCGTAGACCAGAATCAGCAGGGCATTGCCCTGCAGCAGGCGATTGAGTGGGCTGTGCTGCACCGGTGTGCCGTGCATGAAACCGAGGCCGAAAGCCAGCGCGCTGAACGCGGCGAACAGGGCCGAGAGGTCGGCGATCAGGGACTGGTTGTAACCCAGGCTGGGTAACCACTGGGCGAAGATGCCGAGGTTGGCCGACGCGCACACGGCCAGGCCGATGTTCACCCCGGCCAGCCACAGGCCACTGGCGCTGCGGCTGTAGATGAAGCGGATGAGGTTGTACAGGGTAAGCAGCAACAGCGCGCCGAAGAGCATGCCGTAAAGGTAGGCGGGCTTTTCCAGGCTGACCAGCTCGGCCTGGTCCATGACCTTGAACCAGGTCATCAGCGGATGGTTGGAGGTCAGGCGAACATAGGCGACGCGGGCCTGGCCGTCATTCGGCAGGGGCATCAGGTAGAAACGCGACGGTAGCGGTCGCGAGTCCAGCGGCATGGCTTCGCCGGTGTGCAGGTTCTGCTCCAGTTGGCCGTCTTTCAGCAGGTAGTAATCGAGGTACTGCACCCGTGGCGAGAAGATCCACAGCCAGGCAGGTTGCTGCTGTGGCGCCAGTTCGGCGCGAAGCCAGACGGCGTGGTCACTGGGTGGGAAGGTGAAGGACTGTTTGCTCAGCGGCTTGAACTGCTGGCGCTGGGCGCGTACTTCTTCGAGGCCCAGGCGGGCGCTGGCGTCGACCAGATAGGACCAGCCATGCGCGATTGTCGGGGCTGAGTTCGCACTGGCTGTCAGGGCAAGGCCGAGCAACAGCAAGCTGGCGAGTAGTCCGATGGCAGTCCTGAGCCGGCGCACGGGAAAATCCTTCTAAATGAGTGGCCGGATTATAGCCAGGCATTTGTTCGGGGGAATACGGCGCGGCGGGGCTTTTTATGGCCTGTCGCGCCGTATTCCCTGAGCCGCCTCAGCCTCAGCCTCAGCCTCAGCTTCAGCCTTCGCCGCGCTCGCGGGCGATGGCGCGGTAGCCGATGTCGTTGCGGTGGAACATACCGTTCCAGCGAATCTTCTCGGCCAGGCGATAGGCTTGCTGCTGGGCTTCGGCGACAGTGCGGCCAATGGCGGTGGCGCACAGTACGCGGCCGCCGGCGGTGACGATCTGGCCGTCCTTCAGTGCGGTACCGGCGTGGAACACCTTCCCATCGAGCTTGGCGGCTTCATCCAGGCCTTCGATCACGTCGCCCTTGGCGTAGTCGCCCGGGTAGCCGCCAGCCGCCAGCACCACGCCCACGGTCGGACGCGGGTCCCAGGTCGCTTCGACCTTGTCCAGCGCCTTGGCCAGCGCAGCTTCTACCAGCAGCACCAGGGAGCTTTCCAGGCGGCACATGATCGGCTGGGTTTCCGGGTCGCCGAAGCGACAGTTGAATTCGATGACCTTGGGCTTGCCGGCCTTGTCGATCATCAGGCCGGCATAGAGGAAGCCGGTGTAGACGTTGCCTTCGCTGGCCATGCCGCGCACGGTGGGGTAGATCACCTCGTCCATCACGCGCTTGTGTACTTCGGCGGTGACCACCGGTGCCGGCGAGTAGGCGCCCATGCCGCCGGTGTTGGGGCCGGTATCGGCGTCGCCGACGCGCTTGTGGTCCTGGCTGGTGGCCATCGGCAGCACGTTCTCGCCGTCGACCATGACGATAAAGCTGGCTTCCTCGCCGTCGAGGAATTCCTCGATCACCACGCGCGAACCGGCCTCACCGAAGGCGTTGCCGGCGAGCATGTCGCGCACGGCGTCTTCGGCTTCCTGCAGGGTCATGGCGACGATCACGCCTTTGCCCGCGGCCAGGCCGTCGGCCTTGATCACGATCGGAGCGCCCCCGCTTTTCAAGGCATGGGCGCGCAGGTAGGCCAGCGCCGGCTCGATCTCGGTGAAGTTCCGGTAGTCGGCGGTGGGGATCTTGTGGCGTGCCAGGAAATCCTTGGTGAAGGCCTTGGAGCCTTCCAGCTGGGCGGCAGCGGCGGTGGGGCCGAAGATGTCCAGGCCACGCGAGCGGAACAGGTCGACCACGCCTTTGACCAGCGGCGCTTCCGGGCCGACGATGGTCAGTTGCACGTTCTGCTCGGCGAAATCGGCCAGTTGCTCGATGGCCAGTACGTCGATGGCGACGTTCTCGCACTTGGCTTCCACGGCAGTGCCGGCGTTGCCCGGGGCAACGAAAACTTTCTCGACGCGCGGATCCTGCGCCACTTTCCAGGCCAGGGCGTGTTCGCGACCGCCGCTGCCGATGATCAGTACGTTCATGTCTCTCTCCCAGTGGAGGCGGGCCGCTGGCCCGTTCGGTGGATAAGCGAAGCGTTATCCACCCTACGAATCGATCGTTCCCATGCTCTGCGTGGGAACGCCTCACGGACGCTCTGCGTCCGAGGGACGCAGAGCGTCCCAGGCTGCATACCCACGCGGAGCGTGGGCACGATCATCAAATTACGAGGTCGCAATCGGGCTGGTAGATGCAAGGCGCAGCTGGTTTCGATAAGCGGAGTTGCCTGGTGGCAATGAGCATTATCGGAGCTAGCTGCAACGCCGTAGATGCCTGCCCGAGTGCGGCCGGTTTTAGTGCCTAAAATGGCGCATGCCAGTGAAGACCATGGCAATGCCGGCCTCATCGGCGGCGGCGATCACTTCGTTGTCGCGCATCGAGCCACCTGGCTGGATCACCGCGGTGATACCGGCCTTGGCCGCGTTGTCGATGCCGTCGCGGAACGGGAAGAAGGCGTCCGACGCCATCACCGCGCCCTGCACCGGCAGGCCGGCATGCTCGGCCTTGATCGCGGCGATGCGCGCGGAGTTGACGCGGCTCATCTGGCCGGCGCCGACGCCCACGGTCTGACGGTTCTTGGCGTAGACGATGGCGTTGGATTTGACGAACTTGGCCACTTTCCAGGCGAAGATCAGGTCGTGGATTTCCTGCTCGCTCGGCGCGCGCTGGGTGACGATCTTCAGGTCGGAGGCTGCGATCATGCCGATGTCGCGGCTCTGCACCAGCAGACCACCATTGACGCGCTTGAAGTCCCAACCAGCAGCGCGCTCGGCCGGCCATTCGCCGCATTCGAGCAGGCGCACGTTAGCCTTGGCGGCCACCACTTCACGGGCGGCGGCGCTGATTTTCGGGGCGATGATCACTTCGACGAACTGACGCTCGACGATGGCCTTGGCGGTTTCGCCATCCAGCTCGCGGTTGAAGGCGATGATGCCGCCGAAGGCCGATTCGGTGTCGGTGGCGTAGGCCAGGTCGTAGGCCTTGCGAATGCCGCCCTCGTCTTCCGGTACAACGGCGACGCCGCAGGGGTTGGCGTGCTTGACGATGACGCAGGCCGGCTTGACGAAGCTCTTCACGCATTCCAGCGCGGCGTCGGTGTCGGCCACGTTGTTGAACGACAGTTCCTTGCCTTGCAGTTGCACGGCGGTGGAGACGCTGGCTTCGCCCTTCTTCGCCTCGACGTAGAACGCCGCGCTCTGGTGCGGGTTCTCGCCGTAGCGCATTTCCTGTGCCTTGACGAACTGGCTGTTGAAGGTGCGCGGGAAGGCGCCGCGACCTTCGGTGGACAGGGTGTCACGGGCCTGGTCGATGGTGCCCAGGTAGTTGGCGATCATGCCGTCGTAGGCAGCGGTGTGTTCGAAGGCCTTCAGCGCCAGGTCGAAACGCTGGGCGTAGCTCAGGCCGCCGGCCTTGAGGGAGGCGACGATGCCGGCGTAGTCGCCGGTGTTGACCACGATGGCGACGTCCTTATGGTTCTTCGCCGCGCTGCGGACCATGGTCGGGCCGCCGATGTCGATGTTCTCGATGGCGTCGGCCAGGTCGCAATCGGGCTTGGCCACGGTGGCTTCGAAGGGATAGAGGTTGACCGCGACCAGGTCGATCGGCTTGATGCCGTGCTGTTCCATCACCGCGCCGTCCAAGGCGCGACGGCCGAGGATGCCGCCGTGGATCTTCGGGTGCAGGGTCTTCACGCGGCCGTCCATCATTTCCGGGAAACCGGTGTAGTCAGCGACTTCCACTGCGGCCACGCCGTTGTCCTTGAGCAGCTTGTAGGTGCCGCCGGTGGAGAGGATCTCGACACCGAGGGCGGCCAGCTCGCGGGCGAAGTCGAGGACACCGGTCTTGTCGGAAACGCTGATCAGCGCGCGGCGGACGGGCAGAAGGGTGGTCTGGTCGGTCATTTCACTATCCATCAGAGCGGGGATATCAGCAAAAAAGGCGGCTCATGCGGGCCGCCCTTTTCGGGAGTTCGGGTTACAGCAGGTCGTACTGCTTGAGCTTCTTGCGCAGCGTGCCACGGTTCAGGCCGAGCAGCTCGGAGGCCTTGGTCTGGTTACCTTTCACGTAATTCATGACGGTTTCCAGCAGTGGCGCTTCGACTTCGGTGAGCACCAGGTTGTACACGTCGGTGACGTCAGCACCCTCGAGATGGGCGAAGTAGTTGTGCAGCGCCTTCTCCACGGCGCCGCGCAGGGTCTGACCCTCTTCGCTTGGCGTGTTCAGGTGCTGTTTAAGGCTGGTGTTGTCACTCACGGGTGCAATTCCACTCACTAGGGTCTCTGTCATCAACGTCATGCGGCCACCTCGTTTTCATCGTTGTGCCGTTCGCGGAAGAACGCGCGAACGTGGGCGCACTGTGTGTCCGTGCTGTCCAGACGGTTGAACTGGGTGCGAAACTCCCTGGCGCCCGGCAGGGTTGCCAGATACCAGCCGACATGCTTGCGGGCGATACGCGTGCCCATCAATTCGCCATAAAAGGCGTGCAGTGCAGCCAGGTGCTCTAGCAGAATGCGTTCCACTTCGAGCAGGCTCGGTGCCGGCAGGCTCTCGCCGGTACGCAGGTAGTGCTCGATTTCACGGAAGATCCATGGCCGCCCTTGGGCGGCGCGACCAATCAGCAAGGCGTCGGCGCCAGTGGCGTCGAGCACGGCCTTGGCCTTCTGTGGAGAGTCGATGTCGCCATTGGCGAACACCGGAATCGATATCGCCTGCTTGATGGCGGCGATGGTGTCGTACTCGGCTTCGCCGGTATAAAGGTCGGCGCGGGTGCGGCCGTGTACGGACAGTGCAGCAATGCCGGCATCTTCGGCGATTTTCGCCACGGTAATGCCGTTCTTGTTCTGGCGGTCCCAGCCGGTACGAATCTTCAGGGTCACCGGCACGTCCACCGCACCGACCACGGCAGCGAGGATTTCCCGTACCAGCGGCTCGTCACGCAGCAGGGCGGAGCCGGCGGCCTTGTTGCAGACCTTCTTGGCTGGGCAGCCCATGTTGATGTCGATGATCTGCGCGCCTAACTCGACGTTCTTGCGTGCTGCGTCGGCCATCATCTGCGGGTCGCCACCGGCGATCTGCACCGAGCGCGGCTCGGGATCACCGGCGTGCAGCAAACGCAGGCTGGACTTGCGGCTATTCCACAAGCGCACATCGCTGGTGACCATCTCCGACACCACCAGGCCGGCACCGAGACGGCGGCACAGCTGGCGGAACGGGCGATCGGTGACGCCGGCCATGGGAGCCAGGATCAACCGATTGGGCAATGTGTAAGGGCCAATACGTGGGGCCGACATGGGGCGTCCCTGCTTGTTGGTGCGCAGTTGAGACAAAGGGCGATCAACACCTGGCCTCCACTGTGTCCTCAGGGGAAACGATGGTGGGTCGGTGCTCGCGAAAGG
The DNA here is from genome assembly GCF_008041835.1 of Ectopseudomonas mendocina. Classification (GTDB taxonomy): domain Bacteria; phylum Pseudomonadota; class Gammaproteobacteria; order Pseudomonadales; family Pseudomonadaceae; genus Aquipseudomonas. The sequence continues at coordinate 23,775 of NZ_VRYE01000025.1, read as the reverse complement.
GTGGGCATGATACCCGCTCTGGATGACCGGATAAAGGTCGTTTTGAACAAATTCTGAACAGCTATGGGCTTATCGCCAGGAGTTAGTAAGGAAGGCCTGCGACCACGGGTCGCGCCGTCTTCAGACTACTCGGGTGAGTGGAAGCTCAGGCTGTAGTTCACCGCGCGGGTGCCCGGGTCGAGGATGTCCAGCGAGATATGGATGGGCGTTTGCGGCGGCATTTCGCTCTGCCCGGCCAGCTCGCCAGCGAGGTATTCGCTGGGTTTGAAGCGGCGGCTGGCGACCAGCTGGCCGCCCAGATCGGCGAAGCGCATTTCCAGCAGCGGGAAGGGCTGGGCGAAGGGTGCGCGGTTGTAGAGGATGGCGTCGACGATCAGCGCGCCGGAGAACTCCGGGTGGCTGCGCACCACCAGGTTGCTGCTGCGAATCTGGCCGATATCGACTTTCGATGGCAATGTGCAGCCGATGTTCGGACACAGCTGTTCGAACCAGGGGCGATAACGCTCCTGACGCGCCAGTTCATCGAAGTTGTAGGTGGCGTATTGCGCCAGCAGGCCGGCTGCCGCCAGCAGGTTGAGCAGGCTCCAGCCGAACACGCGCCCCCAGGCGGTGCCTTGTGGCTGCTGCCAGTCGAGTTGCAGGGGTTCGTCGTCCAGGTCGAACAAGCGCTCTTCGCGCAGGCCCGGCTCGTTGCGCGTGAGCTTGGGCTCTTCGCGTTCGCTGTGCGGAACTTCGTCCGTCTGCGCCTGCTCCAGCGGTTCGTCATCGAGGCTACCCAGGCGCGGTTCGTCGGCTTCCTCTAGGAGCTCGACAACGGGCTGTTTGTGCGTTGTGGTGGGTGGCGCAGGCTCGGCCATTCTACGTTCCGCTGCAGCCGCCGCTGGCGGTTGTGCGTCAGTTTCCTGCAGCTCGAAGCGTGCGCGCTCAGGTTTTACCGGCTCGTCACGCAGCAGGGCTTCAGTCCAGGATTCATCGTGGATGTCCTTGGGGTCGTCTACGCCACTGTCCTCGAAGCGTTCGGCTGGGCGCGGCGCCCGTTCCAGGGCAAGAAACTGCTGCGACAGCTGCTGTTCCTGCTCTTCCAGTCTGGCCAGTTCCTCATCGAGATCGAGGCTATCGAGGTCCAGGTCGTCATGAATCCACAGCGTATCGTCGACCGCTTTCTTGGCTGCTGGCTTGCTGCCGGTGCCGGCGTGAAACTGTTGCGCCGCCGCGCTGGGTGCTTTGACTGCTGCGCTTGTCGTGGTGGGGCCGAACAGCTGTTCGGCGGCGTTGAACACGTGCAGGCAGGCCCCACAGCGCACGACGCCATGGGCAGCAGCCAGCTGTGCCTGGCTGACACGGAAGCTGGTACGGCAATGGGGGCACTGGGTGACGTGGCTTTCGCTCATGCGCGGGTCCGGAAAATCCAAGCAGCTAGTCTAAAGGAGCGGCTTCAGGCTGCAAGCCACAAGCTGCAAGTAAGGGCAAAGCAGCCCGGCCTTCATCCGGGCTCGCTTGCATGTTGCGGCCTTCAGCCTTGCCGCGTGCCTAGCGCTTGATGCCGCTGATGCGTACCCAGCCGTCCTTGCTGGCGGTCGGGTCGAGGTCGAAGGCGCCGGCATAGGCAGCGCGGACTTCCTCAGCCTGTTCGGCGAGGATGCCCGACAGCGCCAGGCGTCCACCGCCTTTGACCAGCGCAGTGATCTGAGGTGCCAGGGAAACCAGCGGGCCGGCGAGGATGTTGGCGACGACCACGTCCGCCGGCTGCTGCGGCAGATCGGCTGGCAGGTAGACCGGGAAGCGTGCCGGGTCGATGCCATTGCGCGAAGCATTGTCGCGCGAGGCTTCCAGGGCTTGTGGGTCGATATCGGTGCCCACCGCCTGCGGCGCGCCGAGCAGCAGGGCGGCGATGGCGAGGATGCCCGAGCCGCAGCCGAAGTCGAGCACGTTGCAGCCCTGCAGCTCCTGGCCGTCGAGCCATTCCAGGCACAGCGCGGTGGTCGGGTGGGTGCCGGTGCCGAAGGCCAGGCCCGGATCGAGCAGCAGGTTCACGGCGTCCGGCTCCGGTGCGGCATGCCAGCTCGGCACGATCCACAGGCGCCGGCCGAAGCGCATCGGCTGGAAGTTGTCCATCCAGCTGCGCTCCCAGTCCTGATCCTCGATGCGCTCGACATGATGCTCCGGCAGCGAGCCGCCACACAGCAGTTGCAGATGGGCGATCAGTGCGGTCTCGTCGGTGTCGGCTTCGAACAGGGCCAGCAGATGGGTGTGCGACCACAGTGGGGTGGTGCCCAGGTCCGGCTCGAAGATCGGCTGATCCTCGGCGTCCATGAAGGTCACCGATACGGCGCCTACTTCCAGCAGGGCGTCCTCGTAGGTTTCCGCCTGTTCGGGAGTGATGGCGAGACGGACTTGTAACCAGGGCATGGCGGGCTCCCTTCGGGAGCGGCTGCAGGCGTCAGGCTGCAGGCCGCAGGAAAAAGAAAGGAGCGGCCGAGGCCGCTCCGAGGTGGTACATCATAATCTGGCAAGCCTGAAGCCTGAAGCCTGAAGCCTGAAGCCTGAAGCCTGAAGCCTGAAGCCTGAAGCCTGAAGCCTGAAGCTTAGTGCTTGTCCATACCCAGTTTCTTTTCCAGGTAGTGGATGTTCACGCCACCTTTGACGAAACCCTTGTCGCGCACCAGGTCGCGGTGCAGTGGCACGTTGGTCTTGATGCCGTCGACCACGATCTCGTCCAGGGCATTGCGCATGCGCGCCATGGCTTCGTCACGGTCCTTGCCGAAGGTGATCAGCTTGCCGATCAGCGAGTCGTAGTGCGGCGGTACGCTGTAACCGCTGTACAGGTGCGAGTCGACGCGAACGCCATTGCCGCCCGGCGCATGGAAGTGCTTGACCTTGCCTGGGCTGGGCATGAAGTTGTCCGGGTCTTCAGCGTTGATCCGGCACTCCACGGAGTGGCCGAGGATCTTCACGTCTTCCTGCTTGATGGACAGCTTGTTGCCTGCGGCGATGCTGAGCATTTCCTTGACGATGTCGATGCCAGTGACCATCTCGGTAACCGGGTGCTCCACCTGAACACGGGTGTTCATTTCGATGAAGTAGAAACGACCATCTTCGTAGAGAAACTCGAAGGTACCGGCGCCACGGTAGCCGATCTCGATGCAGGCATCGACGCAACGCTTGAGCACTTCGGCGCGGGCTTTTTCGTCGATCAGTGGGGCCGGAGCCTCTTCGATCACCTTCTGGTGGCGACGCTGCAGCGAGCAGTCGCGGTCATACAGGTGAATGGCGTTGCCCTGACCATCGGACAGTACCTGGACTTCCACGTGACGCGGGTTGCCGAGGAACTTTTCCAGATAGACCATCGGGTTGCCGAACGCGGCACCGGCTTCGGTGCGGGTCAGCTTGGCCGACTTGATCAGGTCTTCTTCCTTGTGCACCACGCGCATGCCGCGACCACCGCCGCCGCCAGCGGCCTTGATGATCACCGGGTAGCCGACTTCACGGGCGATGCGCAGGGCTTCTTCCTCGTCTTCCGGTAGCGGGCCGTCGGAGCCCGGTACCACCGGTACGCCGGACTTGATCATGGCGTTCTTGGCCGACACCTTATCGCCCATCAGGCGGATCACGCTGGCGGTCGGGCCGATGAAGGCGAAACCGGAGTTCTCTACTTGTTCGGCGAAGTCGGCGTTTTCCGCGAGGAAGCCGTAACCCGGGTGAATGCCGGTGGCGCCGGTCAGTTCGGCAGCACTGATGATTGCCGGGATGTTCAGGTAGGACTGCGAACCAGGCGCCGGACCAATGCAGACGGACTCGTCGGCCAGGCCCAGGTGCATCAGCTCACGGTCGGCGGTGGAGTGAACGGCCACCGTCTTGATGCCCAGTTCCTTGCAGGCGCGCAGAATGCGCAGGGCGATTTCGCCACGGTTGGCGATCAGGACTTTTTCCAGCTTCTGCATTGCAGGCTCCCCGCGCATCAAACGATGGTGAACAGGGGCTGGTCGTACTCAACCGGCTGGCCGTTTTCCACCAGGATGGACTCGATCACGCCGCTGGCTTCGGCCTCGATGTGGTTCATCATCTTCATGGCTTCGACGATGCACAGGATGTCGCCTTTCTTCACGGTCTGACCGACTTCGACGAAGTTGGGCGAGGTCGGCGAGGCGGCGCGGTAGAAGGTGCCGACCATCGGCGAGCGAGCCACGGTGCCGTTCAGCTTCGGTGCGGCGGCCGGGGCAGCGTCAGCGCTCGGAGCGGCAGCAGCTACAGGCGCGGCGGCCGGAGCGGGTGCCGGGGCGTAGACCGGCTGCTTGCTGTGACGGCTGATGCGTACGGACTCTTCGCCCTCTTTGATCTCCAGCTCGTCGATACCGGACTCTTCCAGCAGCTCGATCAGTTTCTTGACTTTACGGATATCCATGAAGGTTCAACTCCCAGAGGTGAGGTAGGACTTGTCTACCGAGCGTCGCGTCAGGCGCGCCCGGCCAGTTGTTCGAGTGCCGCTTCCAGGGCCAGTCGGTAACCGCTGGCGCCAAGGCCGCAGATCACCCCTACGGCAACGTCGGAAAAGTAGGAGTGATGGCGGAAAGGTTCACGCTTGTGCACGTTGGACAGGTGCACTTCGATGAATGGGATGCTCACCGCCAGCAACGCGTCACGTAATGCGACGCTGGTATGGGTAAAGGCGGCGGGATTGATCAGGATAAAGTCGACACCTTCAGCCTTTGCGGCGTGAATGCGGTCGATCAGTTCGTACTCGGCATTGCTCTGCAGGTACAGCAGATGATGACCTGCTTCACGGGCGCGCTGTTCCAGATCCTGATTGATCTCGGCCAGGGTGGTGGCGCCATATTTGTCGGGCTCGCGGGTGCCCAGCAGGTTGAGGTTGGGGCCGTGCAGCACCAGTAGGGTGGCCATGGTCGCGTTCCTTGTTGTTCGGGCTGCGCAGGACTATGCCGTAGCTGGCCCGATGTCGGCAATAGTCGACACGATGGCCGGCGTTTGCGGCAGAAATATGACTATAGCGTTGGTTTTGGTCGTTGCCAGGCGCTAGCGATGATCGTCTTGGCGGCATTCAGCTACCTGGGGATGGTCAGAAATAGTCGTCATTCCCGCGAAGGCGGGAATCCAGACCCCGCAGTACCTGGACTCCCGCCTTCGCGGGAGTGACGGTTTGGGGCTTTTTCAGCGTTTCCTAGGCGGCTACTTGCCTGATCCAGGCGGGTGGCGAAGGTGGCGGCGTCTACCTCACCTACAACACGCAGATCGAGCCATTCGTCACCATTGCCGGCGAACAGTTGGATGGCCGGCGGACCGAACAGTTGGTAGCGGTCCAGCAGGGCGCGCTGGGCGGCGTTGCTTTCGGTTATATCGAAGCGGATCAGGCGCCAGCCAGCCAGTTTGCTGCCCACTTCGGCATTGCCGAACACCTCGCGCTCGATGACCTTGCAACTGATGCACCAGTCGGCGTACCAGTCCAGCAGCAGCGGCTGGCCGGCGGCTTTGGCCTCGGCCAGGGCCGCGTCCAGCTCGGTTGGGCTGCTCAGGGTTTGCCAGGCACCGCTCTTGGCGCTGCTCTGGCTGGCGCCGGCCTGCAACTGGCCGAGTGGTTTGAGCGGATCGGACGCGCCCTGCAAGGCGCCGACCCAGGCGGCCAGGGCATAGACCAGCAGGGCCAGCCCGACGATCTGGCTGAGCTTCTGCCGGTGCGTCTTGGGGCCGAATTCCAGGGCGCCGAGAAACACCGCCACGCCGCCGGCCAGCAGGCCCCACAGGGCCAGACTCAGACTGCCCGGCAGCACGCGTTCGAGCAGCCACACCGAAACGGCCAGCAGCAGCACACCGAAGGCATTGCGCACCGTGACCACCCAGGTGCCGGTTTTCGGCAGCAGTGCACCACCGCCCACGGCGAACAGCACCAGCGGCGTACCCATGCCGAGGCCCAGGGCAAGCAGTTTCAGGCCGCCGCCCAAGGCATCGCCGCTGGCGCTGATATAGAGCAGGGCACCGACCAGCGGCGCCGAGACGCAGGGGCTGACCAGCAGGCTGGACAGCACGCCGAGCAGGGCTGCATTCACATGCGAGCCGCCATGGGTTTTGCCTGCCAGGCGATCCAGCGGTTCACTGATGAAACGTGGCAGGCGCAGCTCGAACAGGCCGAACATGGCCAGCGCGAAGAAGGCGAAGAAGGCGGCGAAAGGCACCAATACCCAAGCCGATTGCAGGCGAGCCTGCAGATTGAGGCCCGCGCCGAACAGGCCCATCAGCGTGCCGAGAATGGCGAAGCAGGCGGCCATCGGCAGGACATAAGCCAGTGACAGAGTCAGGCTGCGCAGGCCGCCCAACTGGCCGCGCAGTACCACGCCGGAGAGGATCGGCAGCATCGGCAGCACGCAGGGCGTGAAGGTCAATGCCAGGCCGCCGAGGAAGAACAGCGCCAATTCTTTCCAGTTCCAGTCTGCCGCGACTGGCGCTGCATTGCCGCCGCTGGCGGCCGGCATATCACCGATCTCGATGAACTCGGTCTCCGGCGGATAGCACAGGCCCTTGTCGGCGCAGCCCTGATAGCCGACCTGCAGGCGCAGCGGGCGCTCGTCCGGGTTGTCCAGCGGCAGGCGGATATCCAGCACGCCGTAGTAAACCTCGACATCGCCGAAGAACTCGTCGTGCTTGGCCTGGCCAGCGGGCAGCTCGGCCTCGCCGAGGGCCAGATCGGCCGGCTCGACGCTGAAGTTGAAGCGGTGGCGGTAGAGGTAGTAACCCTCGGCGGCAACGAAACGCAGCGTCACGGCCTGTGTATCGCTGCTGACCAGGCTCAGCTTGAAGGCTTCGCGTACTGGCAGGAAATCGCTGCTGTTGTTCAGCGGTGCACCAAGTGGCGACGCAGCCGGACGCTGATCGAACAGATTGGCGCTGGCGGGCAGGCTCAGGCAGAGCAGAAGCAGGGGAAGCAGCAGTCGACGCAGTGACATTGGGTGAACATCTCGGCGAAAGGTGGCGGCATGATACCGGAAAGCGCTCAGCCGTATCGTCGTCGCCGCGCCGGGGCGTCGAATGCCGGGGATGAGCTGAACCTTGGAGGAGGCCGGCCTTGCCGAGTTCCCGTGCAGATCAAGCCTGCGCTGCCGTGTCGCAGGCGCTTAGACGCGAAACGCCTGTACGGCGCTGTGCAACTGGCCACCCAGGTGCAGCAGGCGTTCACTCTCGCTGCGTCCGTTGGCGATCAGTCCGAGGTTGTCGTCGCCCAGTTGGTGGATGCGTTCGCCGTGTTCGCGAATCTCGCTGACCGCATCGCTCTGCTGCGCGGTGGCCTCGGCGATGCGCTCGGCCATGCTGGCGATGGTGCGGATGGCGCTGACGATCTCGTCCAGCGCGCCATCGGCCGCTTCGGCCTTGCCCGCAGTCGCTTCGGCGTGTTCGACCTGCGCACGCATGGCCTGTAGCGACTGGTGCGCAGCCTGTTGCAAGCGGCCGATTACATCCTGGATTTCCGCGGTGGCGCTGCCGGTGCGCTGTGACAGTGAGCGCACCTCGTCGGCGACCACGGCGAAACCGCGGCCGGCCTCGCCGGCGCGCGCGGCCTCGATGGCGGCGTTGAGGGCGAGCAGGTTGGTCTGTTCGGCAATGCCGCGAATCACCGTGAGCACGCTGCCGATGGTGGCAGTCTCGTCGGCCAGGCGCTCGATGGCCTGGGCGTTGCCCTGCACCTCGGTGACCAGGGCATGCAGCCCTTCCAGGCTCTGGCCGATGACCTGTTGGCCCTGGACCAAGGCGCGGTCGGCGTCGCGGCTGGCGTCGGCGGTCTGGCTGGCATCCTCGGCGACCTGGCCGATGGTTGCTTCCAGCTCGCCCAACGCATCGCGGATCAGTGCCGTATCGCCGGCCTGGCGTTCGGCGCCAGCGTGCAGACCTCCCGTGAGGTCGGCCAGCGTGTGGCTGGAGTCGGCAACCTGTTCGGCGTGATGGCGGATGCTGGCGACCAGCTCCACCAGGTAGCGGCGCAGGTGGTTGAGTGAATCCTCGATGTCACGCAATTCGCGGGTGCGCGAATCGATCGTGATCGTCGTGGCGAAGTCGCCGCTGGCCCAGCGCGACAGGGCGGGAACCAGATGGCCCAGCACCTGCGACAGGCGGCGCTGGATACGGTCGATGAGCAGGGCGATCAGCAGGATCAGGCCAATCATCAGGCCCTGGAGCAGGCGTACCTCACCCTGGATGCGGTCATATTCGTTTTGCACCAGCGGCTCCAGTGCCGCCAGTGCCTGTTGCACCTGGGTCACGCGTTCGGTGGTGGTTACGGCCAGTTGCTGACGTTGCTCGACCAGCTCACGGGTGTGCTGCAGTTCACCGGGGTAGCGACGTACCAGGGCATTCAACTCACGCTTCAGCTCGATGCCACGGTCCTGCGTCTGTTGCTCCTGCTGTGCCTCATCCAGACCTAGCAGTGCGGCGAAACCGACGCTGGCAGAGCTGTCGGCCTGCTGTACGCCGAGTAGCGGCAACTTATCCAGCGCCTCTGCCAGCTGAGCAAGAGCCTTGAGTTCGCGTTCGACATCGCCGAGTAGCTCACTACGACCCTGGCCGATGAAGCGCTCGCGGGCGTGGGCCAGCCTCAGCAGGCGCGAACCGGCTTCCTGCAGTGGTTTGCGGTAGTCACCGGCGGCGGGGCTGCTGGCATCTGCGACGTACTGGCTCAGTTGTTCCAGCGTGGCGAGCATCTCGCGTTCGGCCTGCAGCAGCAGCCCTTGCGGGTCGCCGGCCAGTTTGCCGGCCGCCAGCAGCTGATTGGCGCTGAAGTCGCGCAGTTGCTCGAGGCTTGGGCGCAGTTCGACGATCAGTTGCGGTGGGAGTTGCGCGAGGTCTTGCTCGAAGGTGTCGATGGCCTGGGTCGCACTGCTGTGTTGCACCGCGTTGCCACTGGCCAGATAGGCCTGAATGTTGTCGGCCACCTGGCCCTGGAACTGCTGGGACAGCGTCAGGTAGCGCGCCATCAGTTGCATGGGCTGTTGCAAGGCGCGCTGCGACCACCAGAGCGTGGCCGCCAGCGCGACGCAGACGGTGACCAGCAACAGGGTATTGAGGTTGGTAAGCAGCTTGAGGCGCATGGCAGGCTCGATCGACAACTGAACGATGCCCGCGAGCTTATTGCGGTTTGGTTACAGGCTGATGACGCTGTGAGCTGCGTCACGTTCTGCGGCGAGTCATTCGCTGCTGTACAGCTCCACCCGGTTACGACCACCGTGCTTGGCCTTGTACAGTGCTTCGTCGGCGCGCTTGGACAGGGCATTGCCATCCAGGCCCGGTTGCAGCATGGCGATGCCGCAACTGAAGGTGCAGGACAGGTCCTGCGGCTGCGCCGGGTAGTTGATTTCGGCGAAGCGCTGGCGAATCTCTTCCAGCACCTTGAGCGCCGACTGCTCGTCGGTATCGGGCAGCACCACGGCGAATTCTTCGCCGCCGTAACGGCCGATATGGTCAGTCTTGCGCAGGCGCTGCTTGAGAAACAGCGCCAGGCTCTTGATCACCCGGTCGCCCATGGGGTGGCCATAAGTGTCGTTGACCTTCTTGAAGTGATCGATATCGAGCATGGCGAAGGCCAATGGCTGCCCGTCACGGCGAGCGCGGAAGCAGGCATCTTCGAGCAGTTGCAGGGTATGGGTGTGGTTGTACAGGCCGGTCAGGCTGTCACGCACCATGCGCGCCTTGAGGTTGCGGGCGCGGGCCGCGCGGTTACGCACCGTGGCGATCAGATGGCGCGGCTTGATCGGTTTGGTGAGGAAGTCGTCGCCGCCCTCGCTCATGGCGTCGAGCTGCTTGTCCAGGTCGTCCTCGGCCGACAGATAGATGATCGGAACGCTGACGTAACGGTCGTTGTGGCGGATCACCTTGGCCAGTTCGGTGCCGTTGCACTCGGGCATGTACATGTCGAGGATGATCAGGTCTGGCTGGAATTCGGCCAGCGCGTCCATCGCCTGAATCGGCTCGGTCAGGGTGTGGGTGAGAATGCCGGCGCTGTTGAGCACGCGCTCGGTATGGGTCGCCTGGGCCTTTGAGTCGTCGACGATCAGCACCTTGTACGGGTCGTACTGCGAGACGTGGGTGAGCACTTCGATGCGTTCGAGCAGGCTCGAGGCATCCAGCGAGCCGGTGAAGAACTCCTGGCCACCCGCGCGTACCGCTGCCAGGCGTGTCGGGGTGTCGGTTTCGTTATGGCTGAAGAACAGCAGCGGGATCTTTTGCTCGAGGCCTTCCTGCAGCGAATTGGCCTGTTCGAGGCCGGCGCCGGTGCCGGCGAAGTCGACGTCCATGACGATGGCGGCGGGGTGACGTTCACTGATGGCAGCGCGGAAGGCGTTTTCATCGTTCAGAGCGTGGGCCGACAGACCGAAGAACTGCAGTTGCTGGGCCAGGCGCTCGGCGCGCTGGGCGTCCTGCAGGGCGATGTAGATCGGTTTGCGCAGTGGTGGCAGGAAGGTCTGCTCGAAGGCATCGCTGTGGCGCAGGCCTGTGCGTGAGAGGCGTTGCATGGCCTGGTTGAGCCGAGCGATCAGGCTACTGTTGAGGCGGCCACGGTTTTCCACCACCTCATCCAGGCTGGCACCGATGTTTTGCGCCAGTTGTGCGTGCTCGATCTGCTCGAAGCGCTCGGCACAGCGCAGCAGGCGCAGGTTGGCCTCGGTCAGCTCGGCCATGCCGGCATCGTTCCATTCGCTGCGTTGCAGGCGCTGCCAGACTTCCAGCACCTGGCGCGCCTGGTGAATCACGCGCTGGGCGAAGTGATGCTTGAGGCGATCTCGACTGGGATCCGGGTGCTCGGTCATGGGCCGACTTCTATAGGTGGTTAAGTCAGTGGTGGCTTGATGCTATCAGTTGCTGGAGGCGCTGGCATTGCCGTCGATCAATTGACAGCGGTTTTTCTGTCGGATTAGCGACAGAGTCGTAGTTTTCCCGTACCAGCGGTAAGTTTGCCCCTCTGCCCTGCGTTTTGCTGTGGGCTTGCCTTATAGTGCGTAGCAGGTCGCAACCCGTTGGTCGGGTTGTGGTCGAACACTCGAATTCGCTTGAAAAGGACACTGCCATGCTGGATTGGAAGAATCGTGCGACGAACTCGCCAGACGGCGCCGCCAAGACCTCAGGGGGCGGTCGCAGTGGCGGCAGCCTGATTACCCGAGCTCTGGGCGGCCTGATCGGTGTCTATCTGCTGATCGCGCTGGTGGTCGGCTGGTACTGGAGTCAGGAACCGTCTGCCTTCCAGGTCCAGCAGCATGCGCAGAATTCGGCGCAGCAGGCGCAACGGCAGATGGTCACCGGTTACACCTCGGTGGAAACCCTCAAGCAGGTCGCCAGCACGCTGCTCGACAAGCCTGGTGGTTACATTTCCAACGACCTGGCGCCGCCCGGCCTGTGGCTGGACAACATGCCGAGCTGGGAATACGGCGTGCTGGTGCAGGTACGGGATTTCTCCCGCGCGCTGCGCAAGGACTTCGCCCGTTCGCAGTCGCAGTCCACCGAGGACCCCGACCTGGCCAAGGCCGAGCCGCGTTTTCACTTCGACAACAAGAGCTGGGCGTTGCCGGCGTCCGAGTCCGAGTATCGCGAGGGCATCAAGTCGCTGGACCGCTACCTCGCTCGTCTGGCCGACCCGGCGCAGAGAAACGCGCAGTTCTATGCGCGTGCCGACAACCTCAACAACTGGCTGGGGGATGCCGGTACGCGCCTGGGCTCGCTGTCGCAGCGTCTGTCTGCCAGCGTTGGCCAGGTGCGTCTGAGCGAAGCTCTGCAGGTCGGCAATGATGCCGAAGAGTCCGGTCTGGTTGGCCAGGGCGGCGTATACGAGACGCCCTGGCTGCAGATCGACAACGTGTTCTACGAAGCGCGTGGCCAGGCCTGGGCGCTGGCTCACCTGCTGCGCGCGATCGAGGTGGATTTTGCCGACGTGCTGGCGAAGAAGAACGCCACCGTCAGCGTGCGCCAGATCATCCGTGAGCTGGAGGCAGCACAAGCGACGTTGTGGAGCCCGATGATCCTCAACGGCAGTGGCTACGGCATTCTCGCCAACCACTCCCTGGTGATGGCCAACTACATCTCCCGCGCCAACGCCGGCCTGATCGACCTGCGCCAGCTGCTGAGCCAGGGTTGATGGAAGCGATCTCGGCGACCGAGGCGGCGCATCGAGCCGCTTCGGATCAGGAGCGGGTCGCCTGGGTCGACGAGAACGATCGGCCATTGGGCGGCGTCTCCCGCGCCGAGCTGCGCGAGCGCCGGCTGATTGGGCGCGGCACCTACATTCTCCTGTTCAACACGGCCGGTCTGCTGTGCGTGCATCGGCGCACCCTGAGCAAGGCGCTGTATCCCGGTTACTGGGACGTGGCGGCCGGCGGCATGGTGCTCGAAGGCGAGGACTACCGCCTCTCAGCCGAGCGAGAGTTGGCCGAGGAACTGGGCATCGTCGATGCCGACCTGGTCGAGCATGCGCACTTTCTCTATGACGCTCCGGAAAGCCGCCTGTGGTGCATGGCCTATTCGGCGGTATCCGATGCGCCGCTGGTGTTGCAGCCGGAAGAAGTACTGGAAGCGCGCTTTATCAGCGTTGAGCAGGCGCTGGAAGAAACCCATCGTCTGCCCTATTGCCCCGACTCGCTGGCGGCGCTGGAGCGCTACATAAACAGGCCATAAACAGGCCGCCTGCGGCTAGCTGAATTTATGGGAGAGGGGGCCCGAAGGGCGGGAGAGGGTGGTTGTGTTAGCTCCTGCGCGAAGGGTGCGCTGTGCGCACCGCCTTTACCCCGGATGCGGGCCCTTGGTGCGCACGGCGCACCCTACGGCGTCGCGGATTCCGAGCACTCCGTGCGTGATGGTGAACGGCGTCGCCAAAGTGCCGCACAATGACGCAAATTTGGTCTTAGCAAGCCCGGCCTTTGCCGTTACACTGCGCGGCCTTTTCGGCGGACGTTTGTCCGCTTGCGCTGCCCCTTGCGCAGAAGGGCTTCGCCTATCCTGACCCCTACGAGGACAAGCCGGTGGTCAAGAAAGCCTCTTCATTCTCCGCCCTGAGCGGTCTCGTCTACTCCACCGATGGCGGTCGCCATTGCCCGGACTGCAACCAGCCGGTGGATGCCTGCATCTGCAAACAGACGCGCATTCCCGAGGGCGATGGCATCGCCCGCGTACGTCGTGAAACCAAGGGGCGAGGCGGCAAGACCGTCACCACGGTGAGCGGCGTGCCTTTGGCCGAGGAGCCGCTCAAGGAGCTGGCCAGCGCCTTGAAGAAACGCTGCGGCACCGGCGGCGCACTCAAGGACGGGGTGATCGAGATTCAGGGTGATCACGTCGATCTGTTGTTGGCCGAACTGAGCAAGCGCGGTTTTACCGCGAAGAAGTCCGGCGGCTGAGCCCGCTTTTTCTAAACTTTCGGCAGGCTTTGGTGGTCGACCGCCGAGCAACCGTCATCTATCGCCTTTAATTTCTGACGCGACCTTCGGTTGCGCAAACCCATTTCCAGGGAGACTTAGATGTCCGCACGACGCACCCGCAAAGACGACGGCAGCCAATGGACCGTAGCCGATAGCCGTAGTGTCTATGGCATTCGCCATTGGGGCGCCGGTTACTTTTCGATCAACGATGCCGGACGTATCGAAGTGCGTCCCAATGGGCCAGACAGCCAGCCCATCGATCTTTATCAGCAGGTCGACGAGCTGCGTCAGAGCGGCCTGTCGCTGCCGCTGCTGGTGCGTTTCCCGGACATTCTGCAGGACCGCGTGCGCCGCCTGACCGGTGCCTTCGACGCCAGCATCGAGCGCCTGGAATACCAGAACCGCTACACCGCGCTGTACCCGATCAAGGTCAACCAGCAGGAGGCGGTGATCGAGAACATCATCGCCACGCAGAACGTCTCCATCGGCCTCGAGGCCGGCTCCAAGCCCGAGCTGTTGGCCGTGCTGGCGCTGGCGCCGAAGGGCGGCACCATCGTCTGCAACGGTTACAAGGACCGCGAGTTCATCCGCCTGGCGCTGATGGGGCAGAAGCTCGGCCATAACGTGTTCATCGTCATCGAGAAAGAGTCGGAAGTCGCCCTGGTGATCGAGGAGGCCGCTGACCTCAAGGTCGCGCCGCAGATCGGCCTGCGCGTACGGCTGTCCTCGCTGGCATCCTCCAAGTGGGCCGACACCGGTGGCGAGAAGTCCAAGTTCGGTCTGTCCGCCGCGCAGATTCTCTCGGTGGTCGAGCGCTTCCGCGCTGCCGGGCTGGATCAGGGCATCCGCCTGCTGCACTTTCACATGGGCTCGCAGATCGCCAACATCGCCGACTACCGCAAGGGCTTCCGCGAGGCCATCCGCTATTACGGCGAATTGCGCGCCATGGGGCTGCCGGTTGACCACATCGACGTCGGCGGCGGTCTCGGTGTGGACTACGACGGTACCCATTCGCGCAATGCCAGCTCGATCAACTACGACATGCAGGACTACGCCGATGCCGTGGTCGACATGCTCAAGGAATTCTGCGACCGCCAGGAAATCCCCCATCCGCACATCTTCTCCGAGAGCGGCCGGGCGATGACCGCGCACCATGCCGTGCTGCTGGTGCAGGTCACCGACGTCGAGCGCCACAACGACAAGGTGCCGGAGATCGATGCCAGCGTCGAGCAGCCGGAAGTGTTGCAGGTGCTGATCGAACTCTTGGAAGACAGCGACCCGGAAATGGTCGCCGAGACCTACTGGCGCGCCACCCACTACATCGAGGAAGTGGCTGCGCAGTATTCGGCCGGCAAGCTCAGCCTGGCGCAGAAGGCGCTGGCCGAGCAGTGTTACTTCGCCATCTGCCGTCGCCTGCACAACCAGCTCAAGGCGCGTCAGCGCTCGCACCGCGCGGTGCTCGACGAGCTCAACGACAAGCTGGCCGACAAGTACATCTGCAACTTCTCGGTATTCCAGAGCCTGCCGGACACCTGGGCCATCGGCCAGATCCTGCCGATCCTGCCGCTGTCGCGCCTGGACGAAGAGCCGCTGCGCCGCGCCGTGCTGCAGGACCTGACCTGCGACTCCGACGGCAAGATCCGTCAGTACGTCGACGAGCAGTCCATCGAGACCAGCCTGCCGGTGCATGAACTGCGTGAGGGCGAGGATTACGTGCTGGGCATCTTCCTGGTCGGCGCCTATCAGGAAATCCTTGGCGACATGCACAACCTGTTCGGCGACACCGACTCGGTGAACATCTACCAGGGCGCCGATGGCAGCGTGGTGCATGCCGGTATCGAGACCCACGACACCATCGAGGACATGCTGCGCTATGTGCACCTGTCGCCCGAGGAGCTGATGACCCACTACCGCGACAAGGTGGCCAGCGCCAAGATCAGCGCCCGTGAGCGTACCCAGTTCCTCGACGCTCTGCGTCTGGGCCTGACCCGTTCGTCCTACCTGGCGTCGTAAGCCGCCTGCCCTGATGCTCTCCGGGGCTGGCGCAATGTCGGACATCGTTCCCGGATTGCATCCGGGCTACGGTGCTGCTCTGTGGGCGGCGCTTTAGCGGCGATGCTTTTCAGCCTATGACGCCATGACCGCGCGCCATCAGCGTCGCCAGCAGCGGTATCGCCAGCAACTGCAGCAGCTCGAGGCGAATGCTCCAGGTCACCAGGCGTACCTGCCGAGCGCTGGGCGCGGGCACCTGGCCTGCCTTCAGGGTTTTACGCCATTTGATGAACACCACCGTGGACACGATCGACAGCAGGCCAACCAGGATGAACAGGCTGCTAACTTCGCATGGAACAGGCTGTTGCCCATGTAGTAGGCGGCGCCTTGAACAGCACGTGCTCGACGCTAAGCAGGGCGAACAGGGCGAAGATCGCTAGAAAATGCAGGTAGGCGCCGAGTGCGGCGGCCATCGAGTGCTCCCGGCGGGTTATTGATCGGTTGCGGCGAATTCGCAGCGATTGCGACCGCCGCGCTTGGCCCGGTACAGCGCCTGGTCGGCCCGTTTCAGGCCGTCGGCGGCGGTTTCGCCGGGCGCCAGCAGGGCGCAGCCGAGGCTGGCGGTCTGGCTCAACTGGGTGCCGTCCAGCTCCATGGCCGGTTCGGCGATGGCCAGGCGAATGCGTTCGGCGATCTGCAGCAGTTCGGTGCTGTCGTGCACCAGGGCGAGAATCACGAACTCTTCGCCGCCGTTGCGGGCGACCACGTCCTGCGGGCGCACCACCGCGCTCAGGCGTCGCGCGCTCTGCCATAGCACCTGATCGCCGGCGGCGTGGCCATGGCGGTCGTTGACCTGCTTGAAGTGGTCGAGGTCGCAGAACAGCAGGCCCAGGCGCAGGCCGGCGCGTTCGGCCGCGGCCTGCTGCTGGGGCAGAAAGTGCAGCAGGCCGGCGCGATTCCACAGCTGGGTCAGCGCGTCGAGCATGGCCTTGCGCTGCGCGCGACTCAGTGCTGCGCGCAGCTGTTCGGCCTGGCGCGAGCTGTGGCGCAGGCGCAGATAGCCCTCCACCAGTTGTGCCATGTCGCGCAGCTGGCGCCGCTCGCGGGCATCTAAGCCGCGCGGCTGTGGGTCGATCAGGCACAGGGTGCCGAGGGTCTGGCCGTTTTCGTCATGCAGTGGCTGGCCGGCGTAGAAGCGGATAAAGGGCGATTGCAGCACCAACGGATTGTCGGCGAAGCGAAAGTCCAGGTGGGTATCCTCGATCACCAGGGCGTCGTCTTGCAGGATGGTGTGGGCGCAGAAGGAAATGTACCTTGGGGTCTCGGCGAGTTCCAGGCCCTGGCGGCTCATGAACCACTGCCGGTCGTTGTCGATCAGGTTGATCAGCACCGTCTTCACCGCGAACAGCTCACGGGTGATACGGGTCAGGGTGTCCAGGTAGGGATCGGCCGGGGTGTCGAGCAGGTCCTGGCGCTCCAGGGCCTGTTGACGTTGTACTTCGTTGTGCGGCAGCTCAGCGCTGAGCATGGGCGGTCTCTCCTGCTGGCAGTGGGGGGAACCATTGGTCGCGGCGACTCAAGTGCCAAGTATAGCCACCCAGTATGATGCTGCGCAGCCCCATGAAGGCCAGAAATGTCAACCACAGCCCGTGGTTGCCCAGGCTTTGCAGCCACCAGGCCAGCGGCAACGCCAGGGCCAGCGCGATGAGCATGGCGTCGCGCATCTCGCGGGCGCGCGTGGCGCCGATGAACAGGCCGTCGAGCAGGTAGCTCCACACCGCTAGCAGCGGCAGCACGGCCAGGTAGGGCAGGAAGGTCAGCGCCAGTTCGCGGACTTCGGCAATATCGGTGAGCATGCCGACGAACCAGTGCCCGCCGAACAGGAAGAACAGGGCGAAGCCGGCGCTGGCCAGCAGCGACCAAGTGCCGGCCACCAATAGCGAGCGACGTAGCGCATCGCGATCTCGCGCGCCAAGGGCATGGCCGCACAGGGCTTCGACGGCATGCGCGAGGCCGTCCAGGGCGTAAGCGGTCAGGGTCAGGCCATTGAGCAGCAGGGCATTGGCCGCCACCGTGGCATCGCCCAGACGTGTGCCTTGCACGGTGATCAGGAAGAACACCAGTTGCAGCGCCAGGGTGCGGATGAAGATGTCGCGGTTGACTGCCAGCAGCGGTCGCCAGTTGCGCCAGCGTTTCAGCGCGCTGCGCTCGAGTTGCCCGGGATAGTGCTGCAGAGCGCCACGGGCCAGCCACAGACCGAGCAGGGCGCCACTCCACTCGGCGATCACCGAGGCCCAGGCCGCGCCGGCCACACCCCATTCGAGGCCGAGCACGAACAGCAGATCCAGCGACACGTTGATCAGGTTGGCGGTAAGCAGAATGGCCAACGGACCGCGCGCGCTTTGCGTGCCCAGCAGCCAGCCGATCAGTGCGTAGGTCGCCAGGCTGGCGGGCAGGCCGAACAGGCGAATCTGAAAGTACTGGCGCGCCAATTGGTCCAGTTCTGCCGATGGCTGCATCAGGCTCAGCGCCGCGCTGCTGAAGGGCAAGGCCAGCAAACCGAGGAGCAGGGCCAGCAATACGCCCAGACCGAGCCCCTGCACCAGCACCTGGCGCAACGCGCCGCCATCCTCGCGCCCTGCTGCCTGAGCGGCGAAACCGGTGCTGCCCATGCGCAGAAAGCCCATGGCCCAGGTCAGCAGGGTATACAGGCTGCCGCCGACTGCCACCGCAGCGAGCTGGTGGGCATGTGGCAGATGGCCGACCACGGCGGTATCGACCAGCGCGACCATCGGCACCGACAAATTGGAGAGAATCATCGGCGCCGCCAGCGCCCAGACCTTGCGCTGGGTTGGGGTGTGGCGCCAGGCTTCGAACAGGGCGTACATGGGGCGTGGGGTTCCGGCAAAGCGCCGATTATAGGCGCCCTGCGGAGTGTGCGCAGCTTGGCGGATTTTCTCGCCTCGCCTCGTCGGCGCATTGGCCGCTCAACTATAGTATCTGCCTTCGCGCCCCCACTCTCCGGAGCCCGCAATGCCGAACAAAGGACTGCTTCTGGCCTTGGTGCTGACCCTGCTCAGCGCCTGTGATTCCTCCCAGCCCCCTGCCACGGTGACCCCGGCTACCCCTGCTGCGCAGCAGCCACAGGCACCGAAGCCAGCGGTCGACCGCGAGGCGCTGGCCAAGCGCTACGCCGGGCGCGAGCTGGAGGTGGTCGACGTCTCCGAGGTGCAGCTCGACGGCGCCAGCGCGCTGTCGGTGACCTTCTCCATTCCGCTGGACCCCGACCAGCCCTTCGCCGAACGCCTGCATCTGGTCGACAGCGTCTCGGGCAAGGTCGATGGCTCCTGGGAACTGACCGACAACCTCAGCGAGCTGCGCCTGCGCCACCTCGAGCCGCAGCGCAAACTGGTGCTGACCATCGATGCTGGCCTCAAGTCGATCAATGGCGGCAAGCTCGCCGCCGAGCATGTCAGCCGCTTCGAGACCCGCGACCTGCAGGCCAGCGTCGGTTTCGCCAGCCGTGGCTCGCTGCTGCCGACCCGCCTGGCCGAAGGCCTGCCGGTGATCGCGCTGAACGTCGACAAGGTCAACGTCGAGTTCTTCCGCATCAAGCCCGAGGCGCTGCCGAACTTCCTCTCGCGCTGGGGCCGGGCCAGCAACCTGGATACCTGGGAGGCGCGCGAGCTGCTGCCGATGGCCGAGCTGGTCTATGGCGGTCGCTTCGACCTGAACCCTGCGCGCAACACCCGTGAAACCCTGCTGCTGCCTATCGCCGGCCTGGAGCCGTTCAAGCAGCCCGGCGTTTACCTGGCGGTGATGCGCGAAGCCGGCAGCTACAGCTATTCGCAGCCGGCCACGCTGTTTTCCCTGAGCGATATTGGCCTGTCCGCGCATCGCTATCGCGACCGTCTCGACGTCTTCACCCAGGCGCTGGAGGGCGGCAAGGCGCAGTCCGGTGTGCAGCTCGAGCTGCTTGATGGTGATGGCGTGCTGCTGGCCGAAGGCAAGACCGATTCGGCCGGCCATGCGCAACTGCCGCTGCCGGCCAAGGCCCAGGTGCTGGTGGCCAAGCAGGACGAGCAGACCAGCCTGCTGCGCCTGAACAGCCCGGCGCTGGACCTGGCCGAGTTCGACATCACCGGCCCGAAAGCGCACGCCCTGCAGTTCTTCGTGTTCGGTCCGCGCGATCTGTATCGCCCCGGCGAGACCGTATTGCTCAACGGCTTGCTGCGCGATGCCGACGGCAGCCCGGTCAAGGCCCAGCCGGTCAGCGTCGAGGTGCGCCGTCCGGACGAGCAGATAAGCCGCAAGTTCGTCTGGAATGCCGGCGATGATGGTCTCTATCAGTACCAACTGCCGCTCGCCGAAGAGGCCCCGACCGGCCGCTGGCAACTGCTGCTCGACCTCGGCGACGGCAACCCGCAGCTCTACGAATTCCTCGTCGAGGACTTCCTGCCCGAGCGCATGGCCCTGGAGCTCAAAGGCCAGGACCAGCCCTACGCGCCGGGCGACAGCGCCGAGTTCGCGGTGACCGGACGCTACCTCTATGGTGCGCCGGCCGCTGGCAATCGTCTGACCGGCCAGCTCTATGTGCGTCCACTGCGTGAAGCGGTGGCGAGCCTGCCGGGTTACCAGTTCGGCGATATCACCGAGGCCGATCTGAGCCAGGACCAAGAGCTCGACGAGGTCAATCTCGACGACCAGGGCCGCGCCGTGCTGCGCCCGGAAAACCGCTGGGGTGACGCCAAGTCGCCGCTGCGTCTGATCCTCCAGGCCAGCCTGCAGGAGTCCGGTGGTCGCCCGATTACCCGCAGCATCATTCAGCCGGTATGGCCAGCCGAGCGCCTGCCGGGTGTGCGGGGGCTGTTCGACGGTGAGGAAGTCGACGCCGACAGCCTGGCCGAATTCGAAATCCTGGTGGCCGACGCCGCCGGCAACAAACTGGCAGCCGACAACCTCAAGGTGCGCCTGGTGCGCGAACGCCGCGACTATTTCTGGAGCTTCTCCGACGGTGAAGGCTGGCGTCACAACTACAACGAGAAGTTCCTTACCTTGAGCGACGAACCGCTGAAGGTTGCCGCGGGCGGCACCGCCAAGGTCAGCTTCCCGGTGGAGTGGGGCCCTTATCGGGTCGAGGTGGTGGACAACCAGACCGGCCTGGTCAGCAGCCTGCGCTTCTGGGCCGGCTACCGCTGGCAGGACAACGCCGATGGCGGCGCGGTGCGCCCGGACCAGGTCAAGCTGGCGCTGGACAAGCCTGCCTACACCGCGGGCGATGTCGCCAAGATCACCGTCACCCCACCGGCTGCCGGCAACGGCTACCTGCTGGTCGAGTCCAGCGACGGTCCGCTGTGGTGGCAGGAGATCAGCGTGCCGGCTGAAGGCAAGACCTTCGAACTGCCCATCGACGAGAAATGGGCACGCCACGACCTCTACCTCAGTGCTCTGGTGATTCGCCCTGGCGAGCGCAAGGCGCAGGTCACGCCGAAGCGTGCCGTCGGCCTGCTGCACCTGCCACTGGAGCGCGCTCCGCGCAAGCTGGCGCTGAGCTTGGAAGCGCCCGAGAAGATGCGGCCCAAGCAACCGCTGAAGGTCAAGGTCAGCGCGCGCAACGCCGACGGCAGCATCCCCGACAAGGTCCATGTGCTGGTCGCCGCGGTGGACGTGGGCATCCTCAACATCACCAGCTACGCCACGCCCGATCCTTTCGCCAACTTCTTCGGGCGCAAGGCCTATGGCGCTGACCAGCTGGATATCTACGGTCAGCTGATCGAAGCGCAGGGGCGTGTTGCCAGCCTGGCCTTCGGCGGTGACGCCGGCCTCGCCGCCGGTGGCAAGCGCCCGGATACCAGCGTGCTGATCGTCGCGCTGCAGAGCGATGCACTGAAGTTGAACGACAAGGGTGAAGGCGAAGTCAGCCTGGACATTCCCGACTTCAACGGTGAACTGCGTCTGATGGCCCAGGCCTGGAGCGACGAGCGCTTTGGCATGGCCGAGGCCAAGACGGTGGTGGCCGCGCCGCTGATCGCTGAGCTGTCGATGCCGCGCTTTCTCGCCGGCGGTGACGAAACTACTCTGGCGCTGGATCTGACCAACCTGTCCGGCAGCGAGCAGAAGCTCGACGTGCAACTGGGCGTGGAAGGCCAACTGCGCCTGCTCGGTAAGGGTGAATCGCCGATCAGCCTGAAGGATGGTGAGCGCACCACACTGCGGATTCCGGTGCGCGCCGAAGGTGGCCTGGGGCAGGGCCGCATCCACGTCGAGGTGCAGGGGCTGGCGCTGCCGAACGAGACGCTGGGTGACTTCAGTCGCGAGTGGACGCTGGGCATCCGTCCGGCCTATCCGGCGCAGCTGCAGCACTTCCGTGCGGTACTGGGGGAGGGCGAGCCCTGGACCCTGCCGGCCGGCACCTTGAACCAGTTCGAACCTGCCGGGCTGGAGGCCGTGTTGGCGCTGTCGAGCCGACCGCCGCTGAACCTCGGTGAACAGATCCGTGCCCTCAAGGCCTACCCCTACGGCTGTCTGGAGCAGACCACCAGTGGCCTGTATCCGCCGCTCTACGCCGATGCCGCGAGTCTCAAGCGCCTTGGCCTTGAGGGTGAACCTGACGAGCAGCGACGCAAGAGCATCGAGCTGGGTATCGAGCGTCTGCTTGGTATGCAGCGGCATAGCGGCGGCTTCGGCCTGTGGAGTGCCGAGAGCGAAGAGGAATACTGGCTCACCGCCTACGTCACCGATTTCCTTCTGCGTGCTCGCGAGCAGGGCTTCGGCGTACCGCCGGAAGCACTGAAGAAGGCCAGTGATCGCCTGCTGCGCTACCTGCAGCAGAGCAGCCTGATCGAGGCCAGCTACAGCCAGGACTTCGCCCACACCCGCTTCGCCGTGCAGGCATACGCCGGCTACGTGCTGGCGCGCAGCCAACAGGCGCCGCTGGGTGCGCTGCGCAGTCTGTTCGACCGCCGCAGCGATGCGCGTTCCGGCCTGCCGCTGGTGCAACTGGCAGCGGCGCTGAAGCTGATGGGCGATGCGCCGCGTGCCGAGCAGGCGTTGAATCAGGGGCTGGTCCAGCAGCGCGATGGCGAGCGCTGGATGGCCGATTACGGCAGCCCGCTGCGCGACCAGGCGCTGATCCTCGCCCTGCTGGAGGAGCACGACCTGGCGGCTGGCCAGCGCGAGCAGCGTCTGTTCAACCTGGCCGATGAGCTGGCCGGCCAGCGCTGGCTGTCGACCCAGGAGCGCAATTCGCTGTTCCTCGCCGGTCGCGGCATTCTCGGCAAGCCGGAGCAGACCTGGAGCGCTGCGCTTACCAGCGGCACCTTCCAGTTCGAGCTGAGCAACCAGCAGCCCGGTATCAAGCTGGAGCGTGGCGAACTGGCCGAACCGCTGAGCGTGAGCAATGCCGGCAGCACCAAGCTGTATCAGCAGCTGACCCTGTCCGGTTATCCGAGCCAGGCGCCACGCGCCGGTGGCGAGAACCTCAGCATCGAGCGCGAGTACCTTGGCATGGACGGCCGTCCGCTCGATCTACAGCGTCTGGACAGCGGTGAGCTGGTGCTGGTGCACCTGGCTGTGCGGGCCAAGCAGCGCGTACCGGATGCGCTGGTGGTGGACCTGCTGCCGGCTGGCCTGGAGCTGGAGAACCAGAACCTGGCGCAGAGCGCGGCGAGCCTCGATGACGCAGGCAGCAACGTCAAGGAATGGCGCCAGTCGATGCAGAACGCGCGGATCAAGCACCAGGAGTACCGTGGCGACCGCTATGTCGCGGCCGTGGACGTGGATGGCTACGACACCACGCACCTGCTGTACCTGGCCCGCGCCGTGACCCCGGGCAGCTACCGCGTGCCGCCACCGCAGGTGGAGTCGATGTACCGGCCGAGCTGGCAGGCACTGGGCAGTGCGCCGGAGAGTCTGGTCGTTAGGGGGCGCTAAAAGCGACCCTCTCCCCAACCCTCTCCCATGAATGGGAGAGGGGGCTGATCGTGAACAGCTTCGGTCGCGCGTTGAACTTCTCCCCTCTCCCGCTTGCGGGAGAGGGGCTGGGGGAGAGGGCAAAAAGGTTCAAGGAGGAACCATGACCTTACTCGACCACGCCAAACGCCTTCGCCATGAGATGACTGATGCCGAGCAACGGCTCTGGTATTACCTGCGTGCTCACCGCTACCTAGCAGCCTGTCGGACTTGCATTCATAAATGGACAGAGCGCGACAAAGACAACGTGAATTGCCCACTATTTAAGCGTGTTTAACCGGTTGTTGCCCTGACTTTCCTGAATCCGAACGGATTCAGCCTCTGTTCACGCATTTTGAACGGAATGCGGGCGCAACGTCGCCATGCGGTTCAAGTTTCACCGAAGGACAAACAAGTCACATTCCTTCGGCATCTTCAC
>NZ_VRYE01000248.1 GCF_008041835.1 Ectopseudomonas mendocina | reverse complement strand
GCGGGATTCCGCCATGCCGGCCCTGGCTTATTTGCGTTGCTTGCGATTGACCGCTTCGGCTGCCTTGAGCACGTCCGAACCGATCTGCCCTTCGAACTGTTCCCATACCGGGCGCATGGCGTCACGCCAGGCCTGACGCTGCTCTGGAGTGAGGGTGATTAGCTGGGATTTGCCGGAGTCGGCGATGCGCTGACGGTCGGTCTGGTTGGCCGCTTCTGCCTGTTTGTTCACCACGTAGGTGACTTCGTCGATGATGGCTTCCAGTTCCACACGGACCTGATGCGGGATGCCGTACCAGAAGCGTGAGTTGCTCACCAGCATGTAGTCCAGCACGCCATGATTGGTTTCGCTGATGAACGGCTGTACCTCGTGCAGCTTCTGACTGTAGATGTTCGACCAGGGGTTCTCCGCACCTTGCACCTGGCCACTCTGCAGCGCCTTGAACACTTCCGCGAAAGGCAGTTTCTGACTATTTGCGCCAATTTGCCTGAACTGAGCTTCCAGTACCGCTGACGGCTGGATGCGGAAGCTCAGGCCATTGGCATCTCCCGGGCTGTACAAGGCACGAGTGGCAGACAGCTGCTTCATGCCGTTGTGCCAGTAGGCCAGGCCGACGATGTTGTGATCTTCCATCGAACGCAGCAATTGGCGCCCCTTGGCGCGTTTCTGAAAGCGATTGACGGCCTCCAGGTCATCGAACAGGAAAGGCAGGTCGAATACCTGCAACTGCTTGGTGTACTGGTCGAACTTGGCCAGCGACGGAGCCAGAAGCTGTACCTCGTTGTTGCGCAGCGCTTCGAGTTCGTTGGCATCGCCGTACAGGCTGGAGTTCGGGTAGACCTCGGCCGTCACCTTTCCGCCCAGGCGCTCTTGGCCCAGTTGCTGGAACAGCAGCGCGCCCTGACCACTTGGGGGGGGGTGCGGCGACACA
>NZ_VRYE01000247.1 GCF_008041835.1 Ectopseudomonas mendocina | reverse complement strand
GAAGGCGTTGGCGAGCGCCTGACCCCGGTCGAACTGGAGGAACCCTGGTTCCTCGTCGCCGTACCGCAAGTCTTTGTCAGCACAGCAGAAGTTTTCGGCTCGCCCGAGTTGACACGGGATACGCCGCCCATTAAAGTTCGCAGCCTTCTTGCGGGGGGTGGTCGAAACGACTGCCAGCCGGTTGTAGAGAGGCGTTACCCTGAAGTTTGTAACGCTTTGATCTTGTTGAACAAATTTGTTTCAGCTAGATTGACTGGCACTGGAGCTTGCATATTTGGGAGCTTCCCAAATCGGGACGATGCTGATAAAGTCGCCCGCCAACTTCCAGGCACTCTGCCGAGCTTTGTCGCTCAAGGTCGCAACATCTCGATGCTGCACCGCAGGCTCCAAGCATTGGCCAAGAAGTGAATGCTCAGCATTCGGTTATACGATACAGGGGCGTCGCCAAGCGGTAAGGCACCAGGTTTTGATCCTGGCATGCGTTGGTTCGAATCCAGCCGCCCCTGCCATAACCTCCCTCGGGAGGCATCGCAAACCGAGTCAACAAGCATTCAACACAGAATATCGGGGCGGCGCCAAGCGGATACACAACAGGTTCTGATCCTGCCACGCGTTGGTTCGAATCCAGCCGCCCCTGCCATTTACCCGACCCAGCCGGGCAGCCCCCCCGCAGGCAGGTACTGCGCGCCGCCACACTGATCGTGTTCACAGG
>NZ_VRYE01000246.1 GCF_008041835.1 Ectopseudomonas mendocina | reverse complement strand
TCACTTTTACTTTGTTGTGGGAGCGTTAGATGGGTATAAAAGAGATGAGTGGAACTTGAAACGCATGGCCCGGTTCCCCCCCGATTCCCTTCAAAATGCCTGAACATAGTCTTAATCAGCTCTAATTCTGGAAATTCAGGGCAACAACCGGTTAAAATCTCTCAAATAGTGGGCAATTCGCTTTGTCTTTGTCGCGCTCTGTCCATTTATGAATTCAAGTCCGACAGGCTGCTAGGTATGAGCAGCCAACCCCGTGGCTGCCTTATTTCACCTCAGAGTATGTGCTGCACTTTCAGCGTTTCCCTGGGAACAAGGTCATTAGGATCGTTGACTTAGGTGACCACAATCCAATGGTCTTGCCGCAGAAAAGCTACATGATTCGATCCTGAGATGCCCCGCCCTCCAGACTGTGTGAAAACCTAGCAGTCTGAGTGCAAGGTGAAGACAATGCCTCTATCGGTCGATAGGGGCATTGTCGTTTATGGGCTATATCCAAGGTGAAGGTCGGCAACAAAGCAGCCTGTTTCCGCCGACATTGGAAGAGCTGGTTCCTGAGGATCATCTAGTTCGAGTCATCGAGGCCTATGTGGCTCGTCTGGATCTGAAGGTACTGGGGTTCAGCAAGGCTGAGCCGCTCAAGACTGGGCGCCCTGGCTACGATCCAGCTGATTTGCTCAAGCTATACCTATATGGCTACTTCCAGCGCATTCGCTCCTCTCGTCGATTGGAGGCGGAGTGCCAGCGCAATATCGAGGTGATGTGGTTGCTGGGTCGTCTGGCGCCGGACTTCAAGACCATCGCGGATTTTCGCAAAGACAACAGCATGGCCTTTCAGGCGACTTGCAAGGCTTTCGTCCAGTTCTGTCCCCAGGCGAGCTTGATCATTGGGGAGCTGGGTGCCCTCGATGGCAGCAAGTTCCAAGCGGTAGCGTGGCTGCCCAAGCCCCTGAGCGTGGACGAGCTCAAGCGCGAACA
>NZ_VRYE01000245.1 GCF_008041835.1 Ectopseudomonas mendocina | reverse complement strand
CTTCAGAAGAAAGCAGTGCCCGTCGCTGCCTGCGTGTTCAATGAGACTGACCTTCATGGACAGAACATTATCTTGAGCAGCTCAGGCCTCCATCTCGTCCCGCTCGGGGAGGGTCTGAAGAGGGGGAGCAAAGCGATCAACCGCTTTGGCATTTCAAGCCGAAACGTGGGCCTGGAAGGAGGGTGGGGAGCAGTTCTCTGTCACCTGACTGATTCCGAGGTGCGGCGCGCTGACAACGAGGTTGCCCTGGTCAAGGCAGCTCTGTCGCTACTTCGCCTTGAGGGCGGCATTGCCAGTTCATGGGCCCTCGGCCAGCGAATCAACGGCGTGGCCTTTAACCGGATCATCCCCATAGGGCTCCTCGGCAATATGGCGGTTGAGCCAACAACTGGTCATCTGCTGGCGCATGATGACGAATCCAATCGTCTGGCAATTCTCGGCCACCTCTGGAACGAAAAGCGAAAAGCCATGCCTTCTGGAGGAGAAGAACTTCTCATCTGGGCGGCAGGGGTGAAGCTCTCATTCGGCCAGGCGCTCCCGAAAGAAACTGAAAAGCGTAAATCTGCCATATCTGCTCTTGAGC
>NZ_VRYE01000244.1 GCF_008041835.1 Ectopseudomonas mendocina | reverse complement strand
ATCGAATGGAGCGCTACGCTCAACGTGCTGTACGAATTCGCCGTGACAAGGAAGCTGAGGATCTCGCCAGTCGTAAGATTGGTGATTTCCTGATGCGGAATTACTTGGCCGAAGGCGCCTTACTAGCTGAAGAGTTTGGGAGGGTGTCGTACCACGAGCGTTTACAGCTTATTGCAAACTCCTCTGAACTCATCATGAGCTCCGACGGGGAGGAAGGCATCAATGTGGTCTGGGGCTCGAATAAGCAGGTACTGACGCACAGGTTGCTGTCTCCGAGGATTCGGAGCGACTTCCACGGTGCGCATTACCTCGGTTCGTGGTCCCGCTCGATGCCCAAGTGGAAACACAATGAGCTTCGAGATGAAATCAAAGCCAAGTTAGAAGCCAGAGTTAAGGACCGAGTTGAACTGCGCAAGCAGGGCATGCTCGACTTCTCTCTGGAAACTGACGATATGCCACCGCTATTCCTCCAACCGGAGGGCTAATTTCCAGCCCTTTCGGGCCGGAAGTTCAACACTTCCGGCGGGACGCCCTGGTCGTGTTTCACATAACACGCGACGGCGTAACTTTGGAGGCAACATGAGCTACATAAAAAACCTGATGGTCGTGATCATCGCGTCCATCATGGGTGCTTCTGCCTCCTCCCTGTTCGTAGGATGGTCTACTAATGAACTTCGCATAGTC
>NZ_VRYE01000243.1 GCF_008041835.1 Ectopseudomonas mendocina | reverse complement strand
ACCGTCAGCGTGTCTCAGCGCTTGGACCAACTTTTCAACCCGCGGGCCAGAAGAAACCGGAAGCATTGCAGGATGGTGATAGTAGCGCAGCGCAAGGGTGAGTACGTTCTGAGCCTCCTGCTGGAGCTTCGCGAACTCAGTCATCTGACGCATGATGTAAGCGCTGTAGGTGTTGTGGTGTGTTGCGTCCTTGTTCTTAACCCACTGGCCAGGCGCCTTCTCTGCATATGCCAATAACTTATCCAGGTCATGAGACAGCCCAGCGAGATAAGCGAGAGGTTCCTGCAAATTCTGGCGCTTCAGATAGGACAAGACCTCCTTGGCGATGGCGAGGGAATGCTCGCGTAACGTGGCATCGGCATGGTGAGCGCCGACACTGGCTGGGACTGTGGGATGAGCAGCTAGTAACTCATGCACGGCCAGTTCGAGGTGTTCAATGGGCGTCGACGGCTCCCGGCTCAGAGCTACCTGTTTTCGGTTGCATCGGAAGAAGCGTTGGTTGTAGGGGTTGAGGTCTGTTACCCCTCCAATTTCCTCTCCGGTTCGCGGGTCCTTGTTGTTCCTGAGCAGGATCATCATGGTCGATCCTGGAATAGAGCATTCGTACTCGAAGGGATCGTCGCTCACGACAGTGGCTTCAGTCGAAGTGTTCCGCGGTCGGAAATACCTGGAA
>NZ_VRYE01000242.1 GCF_008041835.1 Ectopseudomonas mendocina | reverse complement strand
CTTCTGCACACGGTCTACACCGAGTACCTGTACGTCCTGCTTGGAATCGCTGCCGGGATCTATGTGTTTCGGGCTCGGGTATGGGAAATGGTGAGGAACCTGCCAGGTTTCTCGTTCCTCAATGAGCGGAACAAGGTGCGGATGGGCCTGGAGTTTGTTCAGACTTATCAGCTACTGCTCAGCAGTGGCTTTACCAATCCCCAAAGTTTCAAGTTCATGATGCAACGCTCTCGGGGCCGTGCACATTCTCTCTATCAAGAAGCTCACGCGCGCCTCGTCGAAGGCCGTGAGCTATCCGATGTTTTCGACAACCCCGAGTGGCCACCACTGATTACTCAGAACCTCCAGGGTTTCGACAACCAGTCACCAGCTGGGCGCGACAACGTGCTGAGCAATATGGCTGATGCTCTAAAGGCCTACTACCTTCGGCATTCGGAGAAGGTGGCCCAGATGTCATCGGTCATCGGTTTTTCGATGATGCTCCTGACCATCATGATGTTCGCGATCGGCTTTTATCTGCCCATCATTAACCTCGCGTCTGCCAGGCGGTGACTGTGGCTATGGTTCGCTCCCGCGGCTTCACCCTCATCGAGCTAGCCGTCTGCCTGGTAATTGTCGCGGTCATGACCGTTGCGCTCCTTCCAGGCGCTATGGAGAAGTATCAGCAGGGCAAGATCAACTCCTCGATTGAGCAGGCAAGGAACCTGATTCCTGTCTGCGAGATCGCAAGGACAAAAGCCGTGTCCTCGACCGTCGGGGCGAACCTAAAGGTCACCCATACCTATGGATCTCTTACCAAC
>NZ_VRYE01000241.1 GCF_008041835.1 Ectopseudomonas mendocina | reverse complement strand
AAAAGGGATACGCCTCCTTTAGGGGCGGAGAAAACTCAAGCAATCGATCAATCATCATTGCTTCAGTAAGAAATGGGTATTTTGGTGCTCGGAAACTTTTCCATGTTTTGTATTCATAATGGTTGATGTTTGCACGATTTTTTAGCAAAAAGCGCCAGTTCTTTTTCAGTTTTTCTGCCTGGCTTTTCTGTCCGGCTTTACGAAGTTCATTCATTTCACGGATACGCAACTCATTGAACGCTTGATTCATGTGTTTGACAATATGAAACCGATCAATCACGACTTTCGCATTTGGCAGAACACGTTTGGTGAGCTGGAAGTAGGCGGCGTTCATGTCTGTCACCAAGAATTCTACTTCTTCTGGATTGGTACAACCTAAGAAATAGCTTGTTAATCGAGGTAATTTACGCGTAGGCAAAACATCTATTAATTTTCCTGTTTCGCCATCCGCGCAAATAAAGCTCATCTTATCTTCTATGGAAGCATGCGAACGAAATTCGTCAACCATCAATACTCTGGGGAGGATCTTCTTAGATTGCTTTGGTAAATAGCTTTTAAACTCTTTCAATGTACGAATAACGGTGGTCAAAGATACCTGACAGCTTTTCGCAATAAAAGATAAAGATACTTTTTCAGTCAGTAAAGAAGCAATTTTATATCTAACATGATTTGCGATTGAATGTCTGGGTTGGACAATATAACTTTGAGCCGTCCAATGGGTGCGACAGTTTTTACAGGTATAGCGTTGCTTTTTTAGGCGCATAACCAAAGGCATATGATTGTATTGTTCAAAACGGACAATCGTTTCCTTTTTTCCATTTTTCACTATAATTGCTTTCCCGTTTCCATCTACCACAGTAGAAC
>NZ_VRYE01000240.1 GCF_008041835.1 Ectopseudomonas mendocina | reverse complement strand
CAACGGTATTTAGCGTCGCACTTCAAGCACTCACCGGAGCTCAGTCTGAGGTCCGCCGCTTTTCGATCGACACCGACGGGAACGGAGCCTTTGCAGAAGTGGTGCTTGCCGAGGACTACGAACATGCCGTCTTGGCCAGGCAGTCCGCAGAAGCTGAGCGCGATCAATACAAAGCTGAGCTCGAGCGAATGAAAGATCAGGCACCCGTTGCGTTCATGTTCAGGGGCGCCGATGGGCGTCTTCGAATGGATGCCTGCCGCCACAAACCAAACGAAGCCGGATGGGAAGGCGTGTTCGGAGAACCCCGGCCTGCCCCTACTCCACTCCCGACAATCTGACTTCGCCCCGCGAACGCACGGAGGACAACATGGCCAAGGACATTGACGTACAGACGGATCTGCTGCGCGAAACAGTTGGCTGGCTTCCCAGCCGAGGTGTGGGAGGCATTCTTCGGGACCGGATCGAATCCCTGCTGCGTGCCTGCAAAGTGCTGACTGGTACTGCCGAAGCTCCGAACAGCCAGGCCGCTTCTCATGCCGGATTCCGCCGGGCGT
This sequence comes from Ectopseudomonas mendocina, assembly GCF_008041835.1. Taxonomy (GTDB): domain Bacteria; phylum Pseudomonadota; class Gammaproteobacteria; order Pseudomonadales; family Pseudomonadaceae; genus Aquipseudomonas. Next base: position 324 of record NZ_VRYE01000240.1, on the reverse strand, counting down.
TGGCCTGGGAGCAGGCATTCGAACGTCTCCGCAGCCAGTTGGACAAGAACAGTCCGAAAGACAAGGTTCTGGATGAACTTCAGCAGCTGATGGAGCAACGCCTTCGCGACTTACCGGCAGGAACTGGCGAACAAGCCGACGTCGTTGGCTGGCTGACCCCTCACGACCCAGCGTGCATCCGCTGGAAGTAAGGCATCACCAGAGGCGATCTGGTGGATGGGACCGCATTGATGAAGGTCCTTCAACCTGAGCGCATCTGTGGTGCCGACACGAAAGACATCCAGCGGACTGTGAAGACGGGCATGCATCTGCTGGAAGAGTTGC
>NZ_VRYE01000024.1 GCF_008041835.1 Ectopseudomonas mendocina | reverse complement strand
TTCCAAAGTTGATGACATTGGGCTGGTTGCTATCCCTGTCTAGCTGATCAGCCATGGTTCGGAAAGTTAGACACATTTTTCCGTAGTAATCTAGGTTGCTGTTATGGTTGAGTATATCTTCTTGTAGTTTTTCAAATGCCTTGTCTATGGTCTTTATCGTATGTTTCTCGTCAAAGATTTTTTTAGAATGATTTTCTAGTAACTCTGCGTATGGGCGTAATGAATAAATCTCCATAAAGCGTTTCTCAGCCAGCTCATCGAAGTCGTTGAAGACATCATCTAAGGTGTAAGGTGGATTTGACATCAATGACATTATGTCGTTGGGGAGTTTTTTATTTTCTTTCATGGTCTGTTTGCTGTTGTGGAAGCTATTTGCCTTCCCTGGCAAATTTTTATATGTTAATCCGAGTTGTAGGCGCAAGTTACTTCGTGGTACTGCTCAGAGAAAATGTAGCCCACTCACTCATCAAGGCTCTGCGTTTGTCAAGGAAGTCTGATCGAGAATATGCACCTTCGGTTTGGTCTCGCTCATCGTGAGCTAATGCTATTTCGCATACTTCTCTAGGATGATTCGTGCATTCATTTGCCCAGTCTCGAAATGTTGATCGGAAACCATGGCGCGTTATTTCTTTTTCTCCGATGCCATGCAGCAGATTTCGAATAGCATTAGCATGCATCACTCCAGATTTTCCATGGCCAGGAAAAAGGAAGCGACTGCTTTCAATTTTAGGCACTGCTTTGACAAGCGTGATCACTTGTTCGGGTATTGGAATCACGAAAGGCTTGCGCATCTTCATCCGTTCGCCCGGTAGTGACCAGAGCCCAGCCTGTAGGTCAAACTCATCCCAGCTTGCGAATCGCACCATGTGCGATCGGGCGCCTGTGAGGATGAGGAGCTGTGCTGCGATTGAAGTTGACGTTTCAATGCCCTGAAGCGTTGACATCAATGGAGGTATGTCTTGCCAGCGCATTGCCGTGAAGTGCTCTCGTTTCCGTGCTTTTCTTTTCTCGATTCGGCTCAGCAAGCTGTCTAGGTGACCGCGCCAGCGTGCCGGGTTTTCACCCTGGCGAAGCCCACGGGCCTTTGCAGCATCCAATACCTGCTCTATTTGGCCCCGTACCTCGTCCGCTGTCCGGGGCTTAACCGACCAGATCGGTTTCAGGACGGCCAGAACTTCCTCAGTTCCGACTTGATCAGCTGAAAGGGAGCCTATGTGTTCGAATGCATAGAGTTCTAGCTTTCTGAGCCAGCCCTTTCGCCACTTGTCGGACCAGCTACTCCCATGTGCTTCGCAGTAGCTCTTGGCAAGCGTTTCAAACTTGATCCTCTTCGCTTCGCTGGCCTTCTGATGCTCGAGCAAAGCAGCCCGCTCCACGTCACGGGCATGAAGGGGATCGATGCCGTCCACCAGTTGGCGTCGTTTGGCAGCGGCGTCCAAGCGCGCTTCTTTCAGGCTTACCGTGGGGTAAGCCCCTAACCCCATTTCTCTACGTCGGCCAGCAAGCTGGAATCTGAGAACCCAAGATTTTCGCCCAGTGCTTTTCACGACCAGTCGCAGGCCTTCGCCGTCCTCATACGTACCGGGCTCAACCAGATTCTCGACCTGCTTCGGATTTAGCTTTCCCATTCTGTCCTCCGAGGGATGCATATCTGTCCCCCCAGTCGTCCCCCCACATTTACGTCGGATGGCGCAAAACAGAGTTGGACCCCATAAGACGCATGATAGGCTGAGAGGCCCGTAGATCCTAGGGTCTGACAAAGTGGTTTGGACTGGTGGGGATTTCTTCGGACAAATAAAAAGCCGGCTTGTGGCCGGCTTTTAGGAGGTGGTCAGGGCTTATTTTTGGTAAGCCGCGACTGCCTTGTTGATCAGGCCGCGGGCTTCTTCAGCGCAGCCCCAGCCTTCTACCTTGACCCACTTGCCCTTCTCCAGATCCTTGTAGTTCTCGAAGAAGTGCTTGATCTGCTCGATCAGCAGCGCGGGCAGGTCGGTGTATTCCTGAACGTCTTTGTACAGAACGGTCAGTTTGTCGTGCGGAACGGCAACCAGCTTGGCGTCGCCGCCGGCTTCGTCGCTCATGTGCAGGACGCCGACCGGACGGGCGCGGATCACCGAACCCGGAGCAACCGGGTAAGGGGTCACGACCAGCACGTCGAGGGGGTCGCCGTCATCGGCCAGGGTGTGCGGGATGAAACCGTAGTTGGCCGGGTAGAACATCGGAGTGGCCATGAAGCGGTCGACCATCAGGCAATCGGTATCGTGGTCGATTTCGTATTTGATCGGCGCGTGATTGGCCGGGATTTCGATGGCAACGTAGATGTCGTTCGGCAGGTCTTTACCAGCCGGGATCTTGCTGTAGCTCATGGGGGAAACTCCCAGGGAGGGCCAAAAAAGTGGGGCGCATTATAGGCATATTCGCAGTGCGTTACTACGGCGTCCTACTCAGCCATTGGTCGCGTTTTCGACCTCCTGGTAATCGGGGTGTTGCGCCTGCAAACGCTGCAATCGGGCGAGTGTGTCCTGACGGTAGAACAGCGCCAGTTGCCGGTAGACATCCGGGAAGGCGTCGGCCAGCAGGTCCGGGGCGGTGAAGAAGTATTCGCTGGTGACGGCAAAGAACTCTGCCGGGTCTTCGGCGGCGTAAGGGTCGATGGCGGTTTCGGCCTCGGGGTTGGCGTCCAGCTCGGCGTTCAGGGCGTCATAGGCGCTCTGCATGGCGTGGGCCCAGTCCTGCACGCGCATGTCGCGGTGCAGCGGCGGCAGGCCATTGGCGCCGCCTTCGAGCATATCCAGCTTGTGTGCCAGTTCGTGGATCACCAGGTTGTAACCTTCCCAGCCGCCACTGGCCTCGACCCCGGGCCAGGCGAGGATCACCGGGCCCTGTTGCCAGGCCTCGCCGCTGCGCGCGTCGTCCCATTCGTGTTCGATGCCGCTGGCGTCGCGATGGCGTTGCGGGCTGATGAAGTCATCCGGGTAGAGGACGATTTCGTGAAAACCCCGGTACCAGTCCAGATCGCCCAGGTGCAGCAGGGGCAATTGCGCCTGAGCCGCCAGCAGCAGGTGTTCGACTGGGCCGAGTTCGAGGCCGGGCAGTGCTGTCAGGTGCTTGTCATGCAGGAACAGCACGGCGCGTTCGCGCAGGTACTGCTCTTCGTGTTGTTCGAGGCCGTCAAGGATGGGCAGGCGCTTGCGAACCTCGGCCCAGTGAGTCGGATCAACGGGGTTGCGTTCGAGAGTGCGACGACGGCGCCAGGCCTTGAGTGACCACATGGGGAATGCTTCGTGGCGGAAAACCCGGCCACCATAAGGGCGGTGGCCGTTCGCGGCAAGCCGTGGCGAGCGCTCGCTGTCTCAGTCGACGTTGATCGGCAGCACGTAGTTCTTGAACTGCTCGTCTTCGACGAAGCCGATGGACTCGTAGACCTTCTGCGCCACTTCGTTGTCGCGGCTGGTGGCCACGCGCATGCGCACGGCGTTGGTGTCCTTGGCCATCTGTTTGGCCGTGTGCAGCAGGCGGTCGGCCACCAGTTGGCGGCGAGCGTCTTCGGCTACATAAATGTCGTTGAGAATCCACACGCGTTTGAGCGACAGCGAGGAATAGCTGGGGTAGAGCTGGCAGAAACCGAGCAGCTTGTCTTCGTCGTCGGCCAGGGCCAGGTAGATCGCCGACTCCTTGCGGCGCAGACGCTTCTCGAGAAACTTGCGCGACGACTCGGGGTAGGGCAGCTCGTTGTAGAACTCGCGGTATTTGACGAACAGCGGGGTCAACAGATCCAGGTGCTCCAGGGTGGCTTGGACGATGCGCATGGTGGGCCTCGGCTTCTCTTTGTGGTGGGCAGCAGCGGCGATGCAGCTATATATGCCAGCGACTCGGTCGATGCTGCATCAAAGCCGGTTGAATGCGCAATCCAAGCAAGCGTTTGATTTTTACCGCCCGGGCAACTTGGTTTTCGCGTCCTGGTCTGAACAGGGCGCAGCAGCCGCCCGTCGGACGCTGTGCTAACCTGCCGCCATCGCGTTAAGCCCGGTGAATAGGGCACCTCAAGAGGTCATTCATGCACATCCATATTCTCGGCATCTGCGGCACCTTCATGGGCTCGCTGGCCGTTCTGGCCAAGGAACTTGGCCACCGCGTCACCGGCTCCGATGCCAACGTTTACCCGCCCATGAGCACGCAATTGGAGGCCCAGGGCATCGAGCTGATGCAGGGCTATGACCCCGCGCACCTGCAGCCGGCGCCGGATCTGGTGGTGGTGGGCAACGCCATGAGTCGTGGTAATCCTGCCGTCGAGTACGTACTGAACAAGGGCTTGCCCTATGTATCCGGCCCGCAGTGGCTGGCTGACCACGTGCTGCAGGGCCGTTGGGTGATGGCGGTGGCCGGCACCCACGGCAAGACCAGCAGTTCCAGCATGCTGGCCTGGGTGCTGGAGCACGCCGGCATGGCGCCGGGCTTTCTGATCGGCGGTGTGCCGCAGAACTTCGGCATTTCCGCGCGCCTGGGCGAGACACCCTTCTTCGTGGTCGAGGCCGACGAGTACGACAGCGCCTTTTTCGACAAGCGCAGCAAGTTCGTCCACTACCGTCCGCGCACGGCGATCCTCAATAACCTGGAATTCGATCACGCCGACATCTTCCCGGACTTAGCGGCCATCGAGCGGCAGTTCCACCACCTGGTACGCATCATCCCCAGCGAAGGTCTGGTCATCCATCCGGCCAGCGAAACCGCGCTGGCGCGGGTGATCGAGATGGGCTGCTGGACGCCCGTGCAGACCACTGGCGAAGGCGGTCAATGGCAGGCACGCCTGCTCAGCGCCGATGGCTCGCGCTTCGAGGTGAGCTTCGATGGCAAGGTCGAGGGTACCGTGGAGTGGAACCTGACCGGCCAGCACAACGTCGCCAACGCCCTGGCCGTGCTTGCGGCAGCGCGCCATGTCGGCGTGGTGCCGGCGCTGGGCATCGAGGCGCTGGGCCGGTTCGTCAACGCCAAGCGGCGCATGGAGAAGGTCGCCGAGGTCAATGGCGTGACCATTTTCGATGATTTCGCCCACCATCCCACGGCCATCGCCACCACGCTTGATGGCCTGCGCAAGCGTGTCGGCGACGATACCCAGGTGATCGCGGTGATCGAGCCGCGCTCCAATTCGATGAAGCTCGGCGCGCACCGTGACGGTCTGGCCGAATCGGCCGGGCAGGCCGATGCGGTGTTCTGGTATGCGCCGCCGAATCTCGGCTGGGACCTGGCCGCCACCGTGGCGCAGGCGCCGAACCCGACGCGCGTGTGCGACTCGCTGGAGTCGATCATCGACGGCGTGAAGGCGCTGGCGCGGCCGGGTACGCAGGTGGTGGTCATGAGCAACGGCGGCTTCGGCGGCCTGCATGGCAAGCTGGCAGCAGCGCTGGAGGGATAAATGTCAGGTCCGGAACGCATAACGCTGGCGATGACCGGCGCCTCGGGCGCGCAATACGGCCTGCGCCTGCTCGATTGTCTGGTGCAGGAAGAGCGCGAGGTGCACTTTCTGATCTCCAAAGCTGCGCAACTTGTGATGGCCACCGAAACCGACGTGGCGCTGCCAGCCAAACCGCAGGCCATGGCGCAGTTCCTCACCGAGTACACCGGCGCCGGGCCGGGGCAGATTCGCGTATACGGCAAGGAAGACTGGATGGCCCCGGCCGCCTCCGGCTCCGGTGCGCCGACCGCCATGGTGGTGGTGCCGTGCAGCACCGGCACCTTGTCGGCCATCGCCACGGGTGCCTGCAACAACCTGATCGAACGTGCCGCCGACGTGGCACTGAAGGAGCGTCGCCAGCTGATTCTGGTGCCGCGCGAGGCGCCGTATTCGAGCATCCATCTGGAAAACATGCTCAAGCTGTCGAATCTGGGCGTGACCATCCTGCCGGCTTCGCCCGGCTTCTATCACCAGCCGCAGACGCTGGATGATCTGGTGGACTTCGTTGTCGCGCGCATCCTCAATTGCCTGAACATCCCGCAGGACATGCTGCCGCGTTGGGGCGAGCATCATGTGGTGTCGGATGACTAATTCCATGCGGCTGTTCCTTTGCGCTGTGGCGCTGCTGAGCCTGAGCGGCTGTGCCACCGTGCGCACGCTGGATGCGGCCAAGCCCGGTGCGCCGGTGGTCTACGCCGGTACGCGGCTGGATTGGTACACGATCAATGGCGGCTGCTGCCCGCTGGATCGTTTCGGCGCCGAGGCACCGCGTTACGCGGGGCTGGATCTGCCGGCCAGCGCGCTGCTCGATACCCTGCTGTTGCCGTTCTCGCTGGCCACCGCGCTGGGCTTCAGCCTGGGCGTCAGCGGCGGGTTGTAGGCCAACGAGATACGCCACTTTCTGATAACTGGCCCCGGATTGCATCCGGGCTACGGAAGGCTGCGGTGTCTGGAAATCTGTAGCCCGGATGCAATCCGGGATGGTGCCAGGGCGCCGTAGGGTGCGCTGTGCGCACCGGTATTTGGGGACGGTGCGTAGCATAGAGTTAATCCGCAAACGCCCCGGGGCGCGGGGTGCACCCGACGTCGCCCGTTCAGCAGGTTGCCGTTTCCACTTCCTGGCACACGTCGATCCACTCGGCACCGACCAGTTCGGCCATGCGCTGCGGGGCGATGCGCACCGCGCTGTGGGTGGCGCCGGCCGCTGGCAGCACTTCATCGAAAGCCAGTAGCGAGCGGTCGCAGTAGACGCTCAGGGGCGTGGCCAGGCCGAATGGGCAAACGCCGCCGACCGGATGGCTGGTCAGTTCGACCACCGTTTGCGCATCGAGCATGCGTGCCTTGGTGCCAAAGCATTCCTTCATCTTGCGATTGTCGATGCGCGCATCGCCACGGGCGACGATCAGCACGTCACGCTCGGCGATGCGGAAGGCCAGAGTTTTGGCGATCTGCCCTGGCGCCACGCCATGCGCTTCGGCAGCCAGCGCCACGGTGGCGGTGCTGGTCTGCAGCTCGATGATCGTGATGTCGGGCGCCTTGGCGGCGAAGAAGGCGCGGACAGAGGCCAGGCTCATGAAGCGATTCTCCAGGGCTGTCGAGATGGGCACGGTGCGCCGCTGCTGCAGTCGTGACCGTGCTGAAAAACAAACGGCCATGCTCGCGCTGCATGGCCGACACGTCAAGGCTAGATAGCCTCAGTTTGCCAGCAGATGGGCCGCTTTTGCCGTCTCATCGAGCCCGTAGCGACCTTTTGCATCTCGTCTCACCCGGCCCATGGCCACGTCCGGGTCGTGGGTGAAGACCAGTCGACCGCCACGAGCATGCAGGTCGTTCAGCAGTGCTTCCTTCTCCTCGATCAGGCCTTCGGGGAAACGGTCGTAGCCCATGGTGATCGGCAGGTGAACCCAGGGTGCGCCGGGGATCAGGTCGCCAGGAAACACCACGGGGCCGCCCGGCATGGCCACTTCCGGCAGCAGTTGGCCGGGCGTGTGGCCGTCGCTCCAGTGCAGGCGCCAGTCCGGGCCGAGCAGTTCGCAGCTTGCGGTTTCATCGATCAGCTGCAGGCGGCCGCTGTTTTCCAGCAGGTCGAGCAGCTCCGGGATGTAGGAGGCGCGGTCGCGGGCATGCGGCTGGCGCGCACGCTGCCACTGGCGGCGACCGCTGACGAAGCGGGCGTTGGGGAACAGCAGGCGCGCAGGCTGGCCGTCCTGCCAGGCGGCGAGCAGGCCGCCGGCATGGTCGAAGTGCAGGTGGGTGAGCACGACGATATCGATGTCGGCGTCGCTCAGGCCGAGTTTCGCCAGTTCATCGAGCAGGACGTGATGCCCTTCCTGCACGCCGAAGCGCTGCTTCAGCTCAGGGCTGAAGAAGGCGCCGATGCCGGTCTCGACCAGGATGTTGCGCGCGTCTTACTGCACCAGCAGGGCGCGGCAGCCGAGGTCGATGCGGTTCAGTTCGTCGGCCGGCATCCAGCGTTGCCAGAGGGCCTTGGGTGCGTTGCCGAACATGGCGCCGCCATCGAGTTTCTGGCTGTTGCCGGTCAGGGTGGTCAGGGTTCGCATGGGGTTTCTCTTGTGCTTGTCGTCGGGGGGCGTCGATTGTTTCAGCGTTCGATGGCCAGGGCCACGCCCTGGCCGCCGCCGATGCATAGCGTGGCCAGGCCGCGGCGGGCATCGCGGCGCTGCATCTCGTGGACCAGGCTGACCAGGATGCGGCAGCCCGAGGCGCCGATGGGGTGGCCGAGGGCGATGGCGCCGCCGTTGACGTTGACCTTGGCGCTGTCCCAATGCAGCTCGCGGCCAACGGCGATGGCCTGGGCGGCGAAGGCTTCGTTGGCCTCGATCAGGTCGAGCTGTTCCAGGCTCCAGCCAGCACGCTCCAGCGCCTTGCAGCTGGCGAATACCGGGCCGATGCCCATCACTGCCGGGTCGACCCCGGCGCTGGCGTGGGCGGCGATACGGGCCAGCACCGGCAGTTGCAGCTCGGCGGCTTTCTCGGCGCTCATCAGCAGCACGGCAGCGGCGCCGTCGTTGAGGGTCGAGGCATTGCCGGCGGTCACCGTGCCGTCATTCTTGAAAGCCGGGCGCAGCTTGCCCAGGCTGTCCAGGCTGGTGCCGGCGCGCGGTTGTTCGTCCTGGGCAAAACGCAGCGGCTCGGCACCGCGCTGGGGAATGTCCAGCGGGACGATCTCATCGGCGAAGCGGCCGGCCTCGATGGCCGCCTGGGCGCGCTGCTGCGAACGCAGGGCGAAGGCATCCTGCTCGGCACGGGTGACGCCGTACTGCTCGGCCAGGTTCTCCGCGGTGATGCCCATGTGGTAGTTGTTGAAGGCGTCCCACAGGCCGTCCTGGATCATGGTGTCGACCAGTTGCGCATGGCCCATGCGCAGGCCGCTGCGGGCGCCGGGCATGACGTAGGGCGCCAGGCTCATGTTCTCCTGGCCGCCGGCAATGATGATCTCGGCATCGCCGCCACGAATGGCCTGCGCGCCGAGGATCACCGCCTTGAGGCCGGAGCCGCAGACCTTGTTCAGGGTCATGGCCGGTACCGTGTGCGGCAGGCCGGCGAGCAGCACGCTCTGCCGGGCCGGGTTCTGCCCGCTGCCTGCAGTGAGCACCTGGCCGAGAATCACCTCGTCGATCTGCTCGCCTGCAATGCCGGTGCGAGCGAGCAGTTCGCGGATCACCGCGGCACCCAGTTGTGGCGCGGGTATGCGGCTCAACGCACCCTGAAAGCTGCCGATGGCGGTACGGTAGGCGGCGACTATCACGACTTCACGCATAAGGGCTCCTGGTCGGCTGGGCAGGGGCCAGCCGAGGCTCGAATAAAAAAGCGCGGCGCCGAAGCGCCGCGCAACACGCTCAACCTTGTAGGGCCACCGGCTCGGCGGTGGCGGGTTGCACCCGCCCTACGTTTAAAACTGCTCGGCAGTCAGGCCATACAACGACTGGCTGCCGGCGCGAATGCTCGCTTCCAGACTAGGGTCTTGAAGGGTGGGCCGGGCGGCGTTCCGCTTTAGCCCACGCGGCTGTTCGGTCCACTCCATGAGCTCCGGCACAGATAACGCAGACACAGTCTTCAAAATTGCTCGGCAGCCAGACCATAAAGCGGCTGGCTGCCGGCACGGATGCTCGCCTCCAGGCTCAGGTTGAGGCCACTGCCGATGCCGATTTCCAGCACACGGCCCTGCGCCAGTGGCACGAGTTGCGAGCGCGCCTTCATCACCGCGCCCATGCCGCAGGCGAAATCGATCAGGTGCGGCAGGATATAGCGGTCATAGACGCGCATGGTTCAGGCTTCGTCCTGCCCCTCATCGTTCTCATCGTCCTCATCATTGTCGCCGCGATAGGCGGCAAAGCATTTGAGGGTGTGGTTGACCTCGCTGCCTGCGATCAGCCAGCTGTCGTCTGCTTCGCTGTAGCGCGCGGCCTGTACCGCGGCCAGGGAGAACGTCCAATGGCGGCGTTCGCGGCCATCGATGCAGTGCACCTGTAGCACCGGCCTGGCTGCGCTGTCGCTGCCAGCCGTGCCGGCGCTGATCTGCGCCAGCAGTTCGGTGTCGAGGTCGAACTGCCAGGCATACAGACTGTCGATCTCGAGCATGTCGGCGTCTTGCAGGGCCTCGATCAGGCTTGTCGGTTTCATCGCTTCATCCACGGCATCAGCGCCCCAGGCGGCGCAGGTCGGAAGACTCTATCACGCGCACACCGTCTTCCTCTTCCAGGGCCAGACGCCACAGGGCGCGAGCCAGGGCACAGGCGTCGATGCCCCGGTACTTGCCCGGCAGCCAGCGCAGCAGGGGAGCCGCGAGGCGCTCGCCGAGACGAAACTCATGGCGCTTTCCGAGCAGGAGCGATGGGCGGGCGATGGTCAGTTGCGGCCAGTCCATGGCTTTCAGCGCTTCTTCGGTCTCGCCTTTGACGCGGTTGTAGAACACCTTTGATCCGGGGTTGGCGCCCAGCGCACTGATTACCACCAGATGCCGTGCGCCCAGCTCGCGAGCGCGACGGGCGAAAGCCAGCACCAGGTCATGATCGACAGCACGAAAGGCCTCCTGCGAGCCGGCCTGCTTGATGGTACTGCCCAGGCAGCAGAAGGCGGTATCGACCTGGCCGGACAGTTGCGGCAGTAGCGTCTGCAGGTCACCCACCGGGTTTTCCAGATGCGGATGGGCGGCCAATGGGCGACGTGTCGGCGCCAGCACGCGGGCGACCGTTGGCTCGCTGAGCAGGCGGTCGAGCAGGTGCTCGCCGGTGAGGCCGGTGGCACCGGCGATAAGGATGTGCTGCGGGGTCAGGTACATGCGCTTGTCTCTTGTCCGTTACAGTTCAGCTTAACAGGCCGTGGCAAAACTAACCTGGCCTTGCCCGCCTGCGGCGCTCCGGTTTCTGCAGTCAGGCAATGATCTGCGACCTGTCAGTCCTTTGCCGGGCTGCTGGCCATGGCGCCGAGCGCACGTTTGGCCTGGCTCTGACGCAGTTCACGCCAGTGCTGGAGTACGCCGCGTGGCGCCCAGATCTGCGGTTCGGAAGGTTCGAAACCGTCGCTCTGCTCGCGCTCGGCGACGCGTTCCCTGGCCAGCTCGAAGGCCCGTTCCAGGTTGTCGGTTTCGCCCAGCGCTTCGGCGAACAGGGCGCGGCCGAAGTAGGTGAAGTCGTTCTCCTCGCTGCAGCCGAAGGACACCCGGTCGGCACGGGCGGCGGTCATCACCAGGGTTTTCTCATCCTTGAGCGGCGGGATGAAGCCGCCGGAGTAGCAGGCCGAAACCACCACCACCTTGTTGCGTTGTTTGAGTGGCGCCAGCAGCGCGGCCAGCTCGCTGGCCGGCAGATCGGCCAGTTGCAGGCGCGGCTGGTCGAGATTGAGTTCGTGGCGGCTTGAGCCATGGCTGGTCAGGTAGATGAAGATCAGGTCTTCCTCGCCGCTGCGTTCGGCCAGCGCCTGCACCACGCGGGTGAGGTTCTCGCGGGTGGCCAGTGGGCGGTCGGCAAGGTGGTCGCGGTGGTTGATCAGGCTGACGCTGCCATGAGCGCCGAAGCGCTCGCGCATTAGCCGGCTGACATAGTCGGCCTCGCGCATGAACACACTCTGCTTGCCGTCGCCGGCCAGGGTCAGTGCATACAGCTCACGCGCCGAGGTTGAGGGCGTAATGGCGGCGATGGCTTCATCGAGCAGTTGCCCTTGCAGCAGCAGGCCCAGCTCGAGGCTGTCGGGCAGCATCCGGCCCTGTTCGTCACGTACCAGGCGTCCGCGCTGCCAGGTGCCGGACTGACGGCTGCCGTCAGCCAGGGTCAACGTGCCCTTGCCACTGTACTCACCCGCAGAAAAGCGGCCCTGGTAGGCGCTGCCATCGGCCAGGGTGAGCAGGCCTTCGCCATCATATTGCCAGTCGGCGAACTCACCAAGGTAGCGGGTGCCCTGGCCATCGGTGTATTCCCCCGCGCCCTGCATCACCCCGGCAACGAACTCGCCGGCCCAGGTCTCGCCAATGGCGCTCTGGTAGCGGCCCTTGCCGTGGAACTGGTCATTCTGGAAACCGCCGCTGTAGTGGTCGCCATCGGCATTCTGGTAACTGCCCTGGCCATTGAGCAGCCCCTGGGCGAATACGCCGCTGTACTGGTTGCCGTAGGCATCGCTGCGCACCCCCTGACCCTCGGGCTGGCCCTTGACGAACTGGCCCTTAAAGCTGCTGCCGTCAGCCATCTCCAGCTTGCCCAGGCCATGAAAGCGGTCGTTGAGAAACTCGCCCTGATAGCGCTGGCCGCCCTGTTCGAGCAGGCCGACGCCGCTGAAACGGTTGCGTTCGAACGTGCCTGTGTAGCGACTGCCGTCGCTGTAGGTCAGGGTGCCCTGGCCATGGAACATGCCCTGATGAAATTCCCCCAGATAGTGCTCGCCTCCCGGGCCTTGCCATTCACCGCTGCCTTCGAGCATGCCGTCCTTGAACTGGCCGACGAACCAGCTGCCATTGCGGTAGTCCAGGCGTCCCGGCCCTTGCAGCAGACCATCGACGATCTCGCCGCGATACTGGCCGCCATCGGGCAGGGTGGCGTTGGCGGGTAACAGTGGGCGTGCGTCGTCGCAGCCGGCGAGCAGCAGGGACAGGCAAACAGGCAGCAGGCGCTGGGCAAGCGAATTCATGGCAGACATCCAGGTCGGTGCTTTGCGCCGCAGTATGCCGCAAGCCTGGATGTTTGCGCTGTCTGAACGCACGCTTTGCGGCAACGCTCCCGTTCCGGCGCCTGGGCGGGAAACGGGAGCGGACGGGTTGCGCGGTGGGTCAGACGAAGCAGAGGGTCAGCGGTTCGGCGATATAGGCCGGTTTTTCCTGGCCTTCGATCTCCAGCACGGCGCGTGCCTTGAGCAGCCACTGGCCAGGGTTCTTCTCGGTGGCGTCGGTCAGCGTCACCACCAGGCGTACCCTGGAGTTGACCTTGACCGGCTGAATGAAGCGTACGCTGTCCAGGCCGTAGTTCACCGCCATCTTCAGATCCTTAGGCATGATCATGATCTTTTCCATCAGCATCGGTATCAGCGACAGCGAGAGGAAACCGTGGGCGATGGTGGTGCCGAAGGGCGTCAGCTTGGCTTTTTCCGGGTCGACGTGGATGAACTGATGGTCGCCGGTGCATTCGGCGAACTGGTTGATACGCTGCTGATCGATGGTCAGCCACTCGGACTTGCCGAGTTCCTTGCCAACATGATCCTTGAGTTCTGCTACGGGTACGAACGGCATAGTTCCTCCTTGAGGACGCGGGTGTTTTTATTGTGTGCGTGAAACCGTTGCGACCTAGATCATCATGGGGGCGGCAGCGGGTCAAGCCTGCCTTGATCGACTGAATGGCACGGCATAGGCCGCATGGCTGAGGCAATACAGAGGCCAGCGGCCTGCCATCACGCCTATAATGGCTGGCATGCCCTCAAGATTGCCCGGATACCCCTGCTGTTGGCAGCGGTGCCGTGCATCGTTCGTTTCGGAGATTGCTCATGCTACTTCGCGGCCTTTCCTGGCTGGTGTTGTGCCAGTTGCTCGGCACCGTCATCAACGTTCTGCTGTTGCCGATGCTGCCCGGGCCGATCATCGGCATGTTGCTGTTGTTCGGCTTTCTCATCGTGCATGGCGAGGTGGGCGAGCCGCTCAGCGTGGCGTCCAGCAGCCTGCTCAAGTATCTGCCGCTGATCCTGGTGCCGCCCGCCGTGGGCGTGATGGCCTATGCCAGTGATATCGCCGCCGATTTCTGGGCGGTGGTTGGCGCGTTGGTGTTGTCGCTGCTGATCTCGCTGGCCTTCGCTGGCTGGCTGATGCAGAAGCTGATCGAGCGCCAGCAGCGCAGGGAGGATGTATGAGCCTGGATTGGCAGGGCGCCTGGCAGGCGCTGACTCATCACCCACTGTTCGGCATCGGCATCACCCTGGGTGCCTATCAGCTGGCCATGGCTGCCTACGAGCGAACCCGCTGGGTGTTCCTGCAGCCGGTGCTGGTGTCGATGCTCACGGTGATCGGCATCCTGCTGCTGTGCGGCCTGAGTTTCGCCGAATACCGCAACAGCGTGGCGCCGCTGACCCTGCTGCTTGGCCCGGCCACCGTGGCCCTGGCGGTGCCGCTGTACCTCAACCTGCGGCGGATTCGCCAGCTGTTCTGGCCGATCATCCTGACCTTGCTGATCGCCGGCACCTTCGCCACCGTGCTCGGGGCCGGGCTGGCCTGGCTGTTCGGCGCCGAGCGGCCGATGCTGATGAGCATGGCGCCCAAATCGGTGACCTCGCCGATCGCCATGCTGGTGGCTGACCAGATTGGCGGTATCGCTGCATTGGCGGCGGTGTTCGTGATGATCACCGGGGTCATCGGCGCTATCGTCGGGCCATCCATTCTGCGATTGTGCCGGGTGCATCACCCGGCGGCGCAGGGCATGGCGCTGGGCATCACCGCGCATGCCGTGGGCACGGCGCGGGCGCTGCAGGAAAGTGACGAGTGTGGCGCCTTCGCGGCATTGGCCATGAGCCTGATGGGGGTGATCACCGCCGTGCTGTTGCCTCTGGCGATTGTCCTGTTGCTGTGAGAGCCTGCCAGGCGATTGGCGATGCCTTGGCCCCCTGCATGAATAACAGGTCATGAACCGATGAATCTGCCGCTGTTTCCGCTCAATACCGTACTGTTTCCCGGTTGCGTGCTCGATTTGCAGATATTCGAGGCGCGCTACCTGGACATGATCAGCCGCTGCATGAAACAGGGCTCAGGCTTTGGCGTGGTGTGCATCATCGAGGGTGCCGAGGTCGGCGATGCGGCCAGCCATTTCGCGGCGATCGGCTGCGAAGCGCGGGTCTGCGATTTCCAGCAGCGTCCCAATGGCCTGCTGGGCATTCGCGTGGAGGGTGGCCGGCGCTTCAGGGTCGAGCGCGCCCAGGTGCTGCCGGATCAACTGACCATCGCCGACGTGCAATGGCTCGACGCCCCCGAGGAGCGACCATTGCGCGGCGAACATGCCGATCTGGCGGCGCTGCTCCTGGCCCTGGCTCAGCATCCGCTGGTCGCAGGTCTGGGCATGACCGGGCTGCCTGAAGGGCAATGGCAACTGGCCAATCAACTGGCTTACCTGCTGCCGCTGGAGCCGCAGCAGAAACTGCAGTTGCTGCAGATGGACGATCCCGAGCAGCGCCTCGATCAGTTGCAGATCATGGTCGAGCGTCTGCAGGGTGACGGCGCATAGATTGCCCGTCACGCCATGTTCAGTAGCGATAGCGCAGCAGGGCCGCCGATAGCTCCCAGGTAACCATGGCACCGAACAATGCGGCGCATGCCGGAATCACCAGCCACCACACTCTGGCCGGCAGGGCCTGCATTGGCGCGGCGCGCTGGACCAGAGCTAGGCTGAGGGCGCAGCTGGTCAGGGCTACCAGGACGCCGGCGATGATGTCGCTGGGCCAGTGCACGCCCAGGTAGACCCGCGACAGGGCGATGGCCAGGGCCGGTAGTGTGGCTACCACCAGCCAACTCAGACGTGTCCGTGCCGCGCTGCCGCGTCCTGCCAGTACACCCAGGGCCAGAAAGAACGCGAACGCCGCCGAGGTATGGCCGCTCGGCAGGCTGTAGCTCTCCAGGGGGTGTAGCAGGACATCCGGGCGTGAGCGCTCCAGCAGGTGCTTCAGGATGGTGGTGGCGGTGGCGGCCAGCAGCAGGCTGGCCGTGACGAACAGGCCGGCCTGCCAGCGACGTGCTGCCAAAAGCAGCACGATCAGCAGGGTGCCGGTAGCCAGTTGCACGTGGAAGTCGCCGAGGCGGGTGATCATCACCGCGATGGCATCGAAGGCACGGCTGCGTTCGTCCTGCACCAGGGTCATCAGTCCCTGATCGAGGCTGTCCAGATGGGGAAAGCCGATCAGCAGCGCGGCCAGGGCGATGGCGCCGAGCAGTGCGGCCAGGCTGGCGGCCCAGCGCCTTTCACGCAGGCTGGCCTGGATGATCAGCAGCAACACCACCGCCAGGCCGGCACAGACGATGCCGGCAGCGCCCCAGAAGCCTTCCGGTAGCGGCAGGCGCAAGGCCGCGCCAGTGGCCCAGCCAGGCAGAATGTAGGCGACTGCCCAGCCGGCAGCGGCAAGCATGCTGACCAGCGCGAAGCGCACTGCAGGCATATCCAGCATGCCGGCCACCAGTGGCAGCATCGGCCGCAGTGGGCCGATATAGCGGCCGACCAGCAGGCTGATCACGCCGTAACGCTGGAAGTAGGTCTCGGCGCTGGTCAGCCACTCGGGATGCTCGCGCAGCACCGGCAGGCGCCGGATGCCCTGATGGAAGCGGCGACCCAATTTGTAGGAAATCGCATCGCCGAGCAGGCCGCCCGCATAGGCGAGCAGCAGCGTTTGCCACAACTCCAGGGCGCCGTTGCCGGCCAGCGCTGCGAGAGTGAACAGCACCACGGTGCCGGGGATGATGATGCCGGCGATTGCCAGGCACTCCAGGCAGGCGATCAGGAAAATGGCCAATGCCAGCCACTGCGGGCTGGCTTGCAGCCAGGTGTTCATGCTGTCGAACCACTGCATCATGATGGGCTGGGCTCCAGCGCATGGTGTTGATAGTCACGTCCTTCGACCTGCCCACGACGCAGCGGGTTGCGCGTGCAATGGCGAGCATATTGCGCGTCGACGAAACGGTAGGGCAGATGTTCGTCGCGCCCCAGGGGAATGCCCAGACGTGCGCACTGGATGATCGAATGCGGTCGTTCGCCGACATCCTCGACGAACAGCCGTTGCAGGTCGAAGCGGCGTGCATCCCAGTCCGGCACTTTCAGGCCCAGCGCCTTGCATAGCAGGGTTTGCCCGGCACACAGTCGTTCGGGGGCGCGGGGCCGGCCCTGGGTGTCCGGGTTGTTGCGTTGCATGGCCGCGAGTGCCTCGGCACCGCTGACCGCATCCAGCCACGGATGGCCGGATTTGATCAGTACGGCATTGCCCGCGCCCCGGGCGCTGAAGTTCAGCGAGTCGCCACCGCGCGCGTAATACATATAGATGTGCCCGCCGTCGGCGAACAGTGCCTTGCGTTTCTCGGTGTAGCCGAGCGAGGCGTGGCTGCCCTTGTCGACCAGGTAGTAGGCCTCGGTCTCGATGATCCGGGCGCTCAGCCATAGCCCGGCGACGCGATGGCGAATCACCTTGCCGAGCAGCTCACGGGCGAGCAGCTGAGCGTCGCGGTCGAAGAAGCTATCCGGCAATGGCCTGGCGCCGGGCCAGGGCAGGTTTGAGGGCGGTGTGGCGGGCATGATCTATGCGCAGGGCTCGAAGTGGGCTGATCCGGGCGGCGAGCATAGCAACAAGCACCTTAAAATTGCCTGAATGGGTCTGTATCGGGTTTGGCTGGCCGGGGTGGCGTATTCGGCCTGTCGTTGCCGCGCTTCAGGTCGGCATCCTGTACCGCTTGCCAGACGCCGCTGGGCGCAGCCTCGCGAGCCGGCTATAATCAGCCCCTTTTTCCAACTGCCAGACCTCCGCCGCCATGACCGAGTCCGTGCACGACTACATGACCCGCCTGGGCCGGGCCGCCCGCCAGGCATCAAAGGTGCTCGCCCGTGCCAGCACCGCGCAGAAAAATCGCGCGCTGCAGGCCGCCGCCGATGCGCTCGACGCCGCGCGCGCCGAGCTGACTGCCGCCAATGAGCTGGATCTGGCCGCTGCTCGCGCCAGCGGCCTGGAGCCGGCCATGGTCGACCGTCTGGCGCTGACGCCGAAGGTGATCGACAGCATGATCGAAGGCCTGCGCCAGGTGGCGACCCTGCCTGATCCGATTGGCGAGATTCAGGGCATGCGCTACCTGCCGTCCGGTATTCAGGTCGGCAAGATGCGTGTGCCGCTGGGCGTGATCGGCATCATCTACGAGTCGCGGCCGAACGTGACCATCGATGCCGCCAGCCTGTGCCTGAAGTCTGGCAACGCCACCATCCTGCGTGGCGGCTCCGAGGCGATTCATTCCAATCAGGCGATTGCCCGCTGCATTCAGCAGGGGCTGGCCGAGGCCGATTTGCCGGCGGCTGCCGTGCAGGTGGTGGAAACCACCGACCGCGCTGCGGTGGGCGAGCTGATCGCCATGCCGAAGTTCGTCGACGTGATCGTGCCGCGCGGTGGCAAGGGGCTGATCGAGCGCATCAGCCGCGACGCCAAGGTGCCGGTGATCAAGCACCTGGACGGCGTCTGCCACGTCTATGTCGACGTTGCTGCCGATGTCGACAAGGCCATTCGCGTCTGCGACAACGCCAAGACCCAGCGCTATTCGCCGTGCAACGCCATGGAAACCCTGCTGGTGCATCAGGCCATCGCCGATCGTGTGTTGCCGCCGCTGGCTGCCATCTACCGCGACAAGGGCGTGGAGCTGCGTGGCGATGCCGCGACCCGCGAACTGCTCGGCAGCGATGTGCTGCAAGCCAGCGAGGACGACTGGTTCGCCGAGTACAACGCGCCGATCCTGGCGATTCGCATCGTCGACTCGCTGGAGGCTGCCATCGAGCACATCAATCACTACGGCTCGCAGCACACCGACTCGATCATTACCGAGAACTTCAGCGATGCGCGGCGCTTCCTTACCGAGGTGGATTCCGCGTCGGTGATGGTCAATGCCTCGACCCGCTTCGCCGATGGTTTCGAGTACGGCCTGGGGGCGGAAATCGGCATCTCCACCGACAAGCTGCATGCCCGTGGCCCGGTCGGCCTGGAAGGGCTGACCAGCGAGAAGTACGTGGTTTTTGGCGACGGACACATTCGCACATAAATGAAACGAATCGGCGCCCGACGCATCGGCCTGCTCGGCGGTACCTTCAACCCGGTGCACAACGGGCACCTGCGTGCGGCGCTGGAAGTGGCCGAGTTCATGGCGCTGGACGAACTGCGGCTGATCCCCAGCGCCAGGCCGCCGCACCGTGATCTGCCACAGGCCACGGCCGAGCAGCGCCTGGCCATGGTCGAGCTGGCGGTGGCCGGCGAGCCGCGGTTGACGGTTGATGACCGCGAGCTCAAACGCGACAAACCGTCGTACACGGTGGACACCCTTGAGTCGGTGCGCGCCGAACTGGCAGCGGACGATCAGCTGTTCTTGTTGCTCGGTTGGGATGCCTTCTGCGGCTTGCCCAGTTGGCATCGTTGGCAGGAGCTGCTCGAGCACTGCCATCTGCTGGTGTTGCAACGGCCGGATGCCGACAGTGAAGCGCCGGAGGCGCTGCGCGATCTGCTGGCCGCGCGCAGTGTCAGCGACCCGTTGAGCCTGGTGGGTGCAGGCGGGCAAATCAGTTTCATCTGGCAGACTCCGTTGGCGATTTCCGCCACGCAGATCCGCCATTTACTGGCAACTGGCCGCTCGGCGCGTTATCTGCTGCCCGATGCGGTACTGGCCTATATTCAGGCGCACGATCTGTACCGTGCGCCCAATGCTTGAGGCGTCGCGCCTGCGCTGACGTCCACTACACGAGGCAAACGAGTCATTTATGAGTAAGCAGAACATGCCCAGCGACGAGCTGGTCAAGATCGCCGTGGCGGCGCTGGAAGAGATCAAGGCGACCGACATCACCGTGATCGACGTCAAGGACAAGACCAGCATCACCGACTTCATGGTGATCGCCAGCGGTAGCTCCAGCCGTCAGGTCAAATCCCTGGTGGAAAACGTGCTGGAAAAGGTCAAGGAGCGCGGCGTACGTCCCATCGGTAGCGAAGGTCTGGACAGCGGCGAATGGGCCCTGCTCGACCTGGGTGATATCGTCGTACACGTGATGCTGCCGACCGCGCGTCAGTTCTATGATCTCGAGCGCCTGTGGCAGGGCGCCGAGCAGAGTCGCGCCCAGCACAGCGCCGAGTAATGCGGATCAAGCTGATCGCCGTCGGTTCGCGCATGCCGCGCTGGGTCGAGGAGGGCTGGCAGGAGTACGTCAAGCGTCTGCCTGCAGAACTGCCGCTGGAGCTGGTGGAGATTCCTCTCAATACCCGCGGCAAGAACGCCGACGTCGCCCGCCTGATCCGTCAGGAGGGCGAGGCCATGCTGAGCAAGGTGCAGCCGGGCGAACGTATCGTTACCCTGGAGGTCCATGGCAAGCCCTGGAGCACCGAACAGCTGGCAGCGGAGCTGGAGCGCTGGCGCCTGGATGCGCGCAACGTCAACCTCATGGTCGGCGGCCCGGAAGGGCTGGCGCCGGAGGTCTGCGCGCGTAGCGAACAGCGCTGGTCGCTGTCGCCGCTGACGCTGCCACACCCGCTGGTCAGGATTCTGCTCGGCGAACAGATCTACCGTGCCTGGACCGTGCTGTCCGGCCACCCGTACCACAAGTAGTCATCGATGCCGCAGCCGATTCGTCTCAAGGATCATGAAAAGGACGCCCGCCTGGTCAAGCGCCGGGTGGTGTTCTGTGCTGTGGTAATCATCGTGCTCACCTGCCTGCTGATCATGCGCATGTACTACCTGCAGGTGGTTCAGTACGAGTATCACTCCACGCTGGCCGAGAACAACCGCATCCACGTGCAGCCGATTCCGCCGACGCGCGGGCTGATCTTCGACCGCAACGGGGTGATCATCGCCGACAACCGACCGAGCTTCAGCCTGACCGTTACCCGCGAGCGTGCCGGCGACTGGCTGAGCGTGCTCGATACCGTGGTCGAGGTACTGGAGCTTTCCGCGGACGAGCGCGCGCTGTTCGAGCGCCGCGTGCGCCAGGGGCGGCGGCCCTTCGAGCCGGTGCCGATCCTGTTCGAGCTGTCCGAGGAGCAGATCGCCCGCATCGCGGTCAACCAGTTCCGCCTGCCCGGTGTCGAGGTGGCTGCGCAACTGGTCAGACATTATCCGCAGCAGGAGCACTTCGCACATTCGGTCGGCTATGTCGGGCGGATCAACGAGCAGGAACTCAAGCGTCTCGATCCGACGGCCTACGCCGGCACCCACCATATCGGCAAGACCGGCATCGAGCGCTTCTACGAAGACGAGCTGCACGGCGAAGTGGGTTACGAAGAAGTCGAGACCAATGCCCGTGGCCGCGTACTGCGGGTGCTCAATCGCATCGACCCGAAGCCGGGCAAGGACATCGTCCTCAGCCTCGACGTGCATCTGCAGGAGGCCGCCGAGAACGCCCTGGGTGGTCGCCGCGGTGCGGTGGTGGCGATCGACCCGAACAACGGCGAGGTACTGGCGATGGTCAGCCAGCCCAGCTTCGATCCGAACCCTTTCGTCACCGGCATCAGCTTCAAGGCCTATGGCGAGCTGCGCGACTCCATCGACCAGCCGCTGTACAACCGTGTGCTGCGCGGCCTCTATCCGCCGGGCTCGACCATCAAACCGATGGTGGCTGTGGCGGGTCTCGATGCCGGCGTGATCACGCCGCAGAGCCGGGTGTTCGACCCCGGCTTCTATCAGTTGCCCAATCACAGCCACAAATACCGTAACTGGAACCGCAGCGGTGATGGCTGGGTCGATCTCAACCTGGCCATCGCCCGTTCCAATGACACCTACTTCTACGATCTGGCGCACAAGATGGGCGTCGATCGCATGCACGACTACATGAGCCGCTTCGGCCTCGGGCAGCGCGTGGCGCTGGACATGTTCGAGGAGACCGCCGGCCTGATGCCTTCGCGCGACTGGAAGCGGGCGCGTTACCGCCAACCCTGGTACCCGGGCGAGACGCTGATTCTCGGTATCGGCCAGGGCTATATGCAGACCACGCCGCTGCAGCTGGCGCAGGCCACCGCATTGATGGCCACCCGCGGCAAGTGGATTCGCCCGCACCTGGCCAAGAGCGTCGATGGTCGCCTGCCCGTGGACCCCAATCCGATGCCGGACATCGTGCTGCGTGATCCGAAATTCTGGGAGTACGGCATTCGTGGCATGGAAGAGGTGCTGCATGGCGCTCGCGGTACGGCGCGCAAGGTCGGTGACGGCTCGGTCTATCGCATCGCCGGCAAGAGCGGGACGGCGCAGGTGGTGGCGATCAAGCAGGGCGAGAAGTACGACCGCAACAAGGTGCAGGAACGCCACCGTGACCATGCACTGTTCATCGGCTTTGCCCCGGCGAACAACCCGCAGATCGCCGTCGCGGTGATGGTGGAAAACGGTGAGTCCGGCTCTGGCGTCGCCGCGCCAGTGGTCAAGCAGGTGATGGATGCCTGGCTGCTGGACAAGGAAACCGGTCAGCTCAAGGCCGAGTTCGCGATGCCCAAGCCTGCCGAGGTCAGCCAGCGATGATCAGCAATTTCGACCGTACCCTGTCCGACGAGGACGTGCTGCGCCGTCGCGCCACCCTATTGCAACGTATGCATATCGATGGCTGGTTGCTGTTACTGCTGCTGGCTCTGGGGGCCGGCAGCCTGTTCATCCTGTATTCGGCCAGTGGCAAGAACATCGATTTGCTGCTCAAGCAGGCGTCCTCCTTCGGTATCGGCATGGTCGGGGTGGTGGTGATCGCCCAGTTCGACCCACGCTTCATGGCGCGCTGGGTGCCGCTCGCCTATCTCATGGGGGTTGCCCTGTTGGTGGTAGTGGAGGTGATGGGACACACGGCGATGGGCGCGACGCGCTGGATCAACATCCCCGGCGTGATCCGTTTCCAGCCGTCAGAGCTGATGAAAATCATCATGCCGATGACCATCGCCTGGTACCTGTCGCGGCATAACCTGCCGCCGCGCTTCAAGCACATCGTCATCAGCCTGGCGATGATTGGCGTGCCTTTCGTGCTGATCCTCAAGCAGCCGGATCTCGGCACTTCGCTGCTGGTACTGGCGTCGGGCGCTTTCGTCGTGTTCATGGCCGGTCTGCAGTGGCGCTGGATTGTCGGTGCAGCGGCGGCGGTGGTGCCGATTGCGATAGGCATGTGGTACTTCGTCATGCACGACTACCAGAAGCGCCGCGTGCTGACCTTCCTCAATCCGGAGAGCGATCCGCTGGGGGCCGGCTGGAACATCATCCAGTCCAAGGCGGCGATCGGCTCCGGGGGCGTGCTGGGCAAGGGCTGGCTGCTGGGCACGCAGTCGCACCTGGATTTTTTGCCGGAAAGCCATACGGACTTTATCATTGCCGTGCTTGCGGAAGAGTTCGGCCTGGTTGGCGTCTGTCTGTTGCTGCTGCTCTATCTGCTGCTGCTGGCGCGCGGCCTGGTGATCACTGCTCAGGCGCAGACGCTGTTCGGCAAGTTGCTGGCCGGCGCGCTGACCATGACCTTCTTCGTCTACGTATTCGTCAACATCGGCATGGTCAGCGGGCTGCTGCCGGTGGTGGGGGTGCCGCTGCCGTTCATTAGCTACGGTGGAACCCATCTGGTCACATTGTTGTCAGGCTTCGGGATATTGATGGCGATTCACACCCACAGAAAGTGGATCGCTCAGGTTTGATTTTGGGGGTTTTGAGTTGATGCATTCTTTGCGCAGTTGGGCTGTCCGTACGCTGCTTGGCGCTGCTATTGCCGGCACACTGGGTACCGCTCTGGCAGCTGATTATGACGGCTCGCCGCAGGTGGCCGAGTTCGTCGAGGAAATGACCCGCGACTATGGTTTTGCCAGCGAGCAACTGGTCAGCCTGTTCGCCGAGGTCGAGCGCAAGCAGGCGATTCTCGATGCCATCTCGCGCCCGGCAGAGAAGGTCAAGCCCTGGAAGGACTACCGGCCGATCTTCATCACCGACAAGCGCATCGCTCAGGGTGTGGAGTTCTGGAAAAACAACCAGGCTGCACTGGAGAAGGCCGAAGCCGAGTACGGTGTACCGCCGCAATTCATCGTCGCCATCATCGGCGTGGAAACCTTCTATGGTGGCAATACCGGTAGTTGGCGGGTGATGGACGCCCTGTCCACCCTGGCCTTCGATTATCCGCCGCGTGCGCCGTTCTTCCGCAAGGAGCTGCGCGAGTTTCTGCTGCTGACGCGCGAGGAGCAGGTCGATCCGCTTTCGCTCAAGGGTTCCTATGCCGGTGCCATGGGCCTGCCGCAGTTCATGCCGAGCAGCTTCCGCGCCTACGCCGTGGACTTCGACGGCGACGGCCACATCAACATCTGGAGCAACCCGACCGATGCCATTGGCAGCGTTGCCAGCTATTTCAAACGCCATGGGTGGCAGGCCGGTGGCCAGGTCGCCAGTCGCGTCGAGGTCAGCGGTGCGCGTGTCGATGAAGGCCTGACCCAGGGGCTGGATCCGGTGAAGAATGTCGCCGAGTTGCGCGCGCTGGGCTGGAAGAGCCAGGACAAGCTGCCCGAAGATCTGCCGGTGACCGCATTTCGTCTGGAAGGTGCCGAAGGCGACGAATACTGGTTCGGTTTGCCCAACTTCTACACCATCACCCGCTACAATCGCAGCGTGATGTATGCCATGGCGGTCAACCAACTGGCTGAGTTGCTGGTCGAAGCGCGGAGTCAACAATGAGTGCGCACAAACTGCTGCCGCTGGCTGCCTGCATAACGGCAGCCCTGCTGCTGGTGAGTTGCTCGTCCAATCGGGCACCGCAGCCCGCTGTGGTGCCCGGTCAGTCGACGGGTATCTCCGGGCCTGATGATTACAACCGGCCGCACAAGGATGGCGCGCCCTGGTGGGATGTCGACGTCTCGAAGATTCAGGATGCCATTCCCATGCCGCACTACGGACCGGTCAAGGCCAGCCCCTATGTGGTGTTCGGCAAGCAGTATTTCCCGATTCAGGATGCGCGGCGCTATCAGGCGGTCGGCCCGGCCTCCTGGTACGGTACCAAGTTCCATGGCCAGGCCACGGCCAATGGCGAGACTTACGATCTGTACGGCATGACGGCGGCACACAAGACGCTGCCGCTGCCCAGCTACGTACGGGTGACCAACCTGGAAAACGACAAGGTGGTGGTCCTGCGGGTCAACGACCGTGGGCCGTTCTACTCCGACCGTATCATCGACCTGTCCTTTGCCGCGGCCAAAAAGCTCGGCTTCGCTGAAAAAGGCACTGCGCGGGTCAAGGTCGAAGGCATCGACCCGCATGAATGGTGGGCGCAACAGGGCCGTCCGGTGCCGCTGGTACTGGCCAACAATCAGCCGGCCAGGGCGAGCGCGGTGCAGACCGTTGCGCAACCCGTGTCGCAGCCCATCGAACACTACTCGCCGCCGCCCACGCAGCACGCCGCTGCGGTGGTGCCGGTACAGATCGACGCAAAAAAAAACGATTCACTCGCAGCCTCTGGCCTGTATCTCCAGGTGGGAGCCTTCGCCAATCCGGACGCTGCGGAACTGCTCAAGTCCAAGCTGAGCCAGACCAGCAGTGTGCCGGTGTTCATCAGCTCAGTGGTGCGCGACCAGCAGATACTGCACCGCGTCCGCATAGGGCCGATCAGCAATCAGGGCGAGGCTGAGCAGCTGCAGAGCAGCGTGCGCCTGGCCAACCTCGGCCAGGCCACGCTGGTGCGCGCCGACTGATGGCAACTTAACCGGCGTTTGCCGGACTAAAATCCGAGGCTTGCCTGGTGCGAGTCGAAAGATGGCCCTGTGGGGCCGTACAACCCAAGCAATGATTTTCGAGAGACGGATGAATATCACCAGCTTCGTGCAACGTGCTTCACTGGTTCTTACCCTTCTGGCCGCCCCCCTGGCCATGGCCAGCCCGCAGGTGGTGCCGGCGCCGCCGCAACTGGCCGCGAAATCCTACGTGCTGATGGACGCCGCCAGCGGCAATGTCCTGGTCGAGAACAACGCTGACGAGCGCCTGCCGCCTGCCAGCCTGACCAAGCTGATGACGGCCTACATCGCGACCCTGGAAATCCGTAATGGCAAGATCGGCGAGCAGGATCTGGTGACCATCAGCGAGCACGCCTGGCGTACGGGTGGCGCTGCGTCCGGTGGTTCCACCATGTTCCTGCCGGTGAACAGCCAGGCCACGGTCGACGACTTGCTGCACGGCATCATCATTCAGTCCGGTAACGATGCCAGCATCGCTATCGCCGAATACATCGCCGGCAGCGAAGATGCCTTCGCGGACATGATGAACGCCACTGCCGAACGTCTGGGCATGAAGAACAGCCACTTCATGAACTCTACCGGCCTGCCGCATCCTGAGCATTACTCCAGCGCCCGTGACATGGCGATTCTGGCCCGCGCGATCATCAATGAAGATGCCGAGCACTATGCGATCTATTCGCAGAAAGAGTTTCTCTGGAACAACATCAAGCAGCCCAACCGTAACCTGCTGCTGTGGCGTGACCGCACCGTCGACGGCCTGAAGACCGGCCACACCTCCGAGGCCGGCTATTGCCTGGTGGCCTCGGCGGTGCGTGATGGCGCGCGCATGATCACCTCGGTATTCGGTACCGACAGTGAGCAGGCCCGTGCAGCGGAAACCCAGAAGCTGCTGACCTACGGTTTCCGCTTCTTCGAAAGCCGTACCTTCTATCAGAAAGGTGCCGAGCTGGCTCAGGCCACCGTGTGGAAAGGTGCGGCGAGTCAGGTCAAGGCCGGTCTGGCCGAAGACCTGACCATGACCATGGCCAAGGGGCAGCTGGAAAAGCTGCAGGCCAGCATGACCCTCAATCCGCAACTGATCGCCCCGATCCAGCAGGGCGATGTGATCGGCAAGGTCGAAGTCAAACTGGGTGACGAGGTGGTGCGCAGCACCGACCTGGTGGCTCTGGAGTCGGTAGAAGAGGGCGGGCTGCTGCGCCGTCTGTGGGACAGCATTCGCCTGTTCTTCTTCGGCCTTTTCAACTGACAAGCCTGGCCGCTCCAGATGGAGCGGCCCTTTTCTGGACGGGCCGCGAGCCCGCTGACGCCATGACCGATAACGACGTTCAAGCCCCTAAAATCGAATTTCCCTGCGAGCGTTACCCGATCAAGGTAATCGGCATTGCGGGTGAGGGTTTCTCCGATCTGGTGATCGAGGTGATCCAGCGCCATGCGCCGGATCTGGATGCCTCCACGCTGGTGCTGCGTGACAGCCGTAACGGTAACTTCCTCTCCGTGCAGGTGCTGATCACCGCCACCAGCGTCGAGCAGTTGCAGGCGATTCATGTCGACCTGCGTGCCACCGGCCGCGTGCACATGGTGCTGTGATCCTCATGCCCGAACTCGTCGTTCGTCACCTCGGGCTGGTCGACTATCAGCCGACGCTGGAGGCCATGCGCCAGTTGACCCGTGAGCGCGATGAGCGGACACCGGATGAAATCTGGCTGCTGCAGCACCCCCGGGTCTTCACTCAGGGTCAGGCCGGCAAGGCCGAGCATGTGCTGGCGGCGGGCGATATTCCGGTGGTGCAGGTCGAGCGCGGCGGCCAGGTGACCTATCATGGCCCTGGCCAACTGGTGGCCTACCTGATGCTCGATCTGCGCCGCCTCGACCTTGGGGTGCGTGAACTGGTCACGACCATGGAGCAAAGCCTGGTCGATCTGCTGGCCGGCTACGGTATCGAGGCTGCGCCGAAGGCCGATGCGCCGGGCGTGTATGTGGCCGGCGACAAGATCGCCTCGCTGGGCCTGCGCGTCAGTCGTGGTTGCTCCTTCCACGGCCTGGCGCTGAACGTCGACATGGACATGTCGCCCTTCCTGCGCATCAATCCGTGCGGCTACGCGGGGCTGAAGATGGTGCAGATGCGTGATCTGCTGCCAGCGCCGCCGGCATTCGGCGAAGTGGCGCAACGCCTGGAGCAGGTGCTGCGTGGCCGTCTGGGTTACGCGTAGGTTAATGCGAGATAACGTGTAGGTGCGGCGCCTCGCCACCAATCGCAGAACGCTTCGCCCTGGGGCGGGGTTCCTGCACCGCGTGGCCACGCATACATACTGACAGCAACGAAAAAGGGACGCCGAGGCGTAATGTCTGTCAGTTAAGCGTCGAAGCTGCCAATGGGTAGGAGCGGCGCCCCGCCGCGAACCAGGACGATACGCGATTGAAAAGCTTCGCCCCGGGGCGGGGCTCCTACGAAAGACCGCTTTGGCAAGCTTATCTGATCGGCATTGCGCCGAGGCGTCCCTTTGGTTTCCCTGAGGATCTGTCTCAGTTCAGATTCAGCGCCGGAATCAGGCTGGCATTAACTTCCTGACCGGGCACCGGAACCGGTGCGGCAAGTCCCAGGTTGTTCTTTTCGAACACGCGGTCAGCGCGGTAGCTGGAGCGTACCAGCGGGCCGGCGGCGACTTCCATGAAGCCTTTCTCCAGGCCGATATCGCGCAGGCGATTGAACTCTTCCGGGCTGACCCAGCGCTGCACCTTGAGGTGGTTGCGCGTCGGTTGCAGGTACTGGCCGAGGGTGAGGATGTCCACGCCGATGGCGCGCAGGTCATCCATGGTTTCCAGGATTTCCTCGTCGGTTTCACCCAGGCCGAGCATCAGGCTGGTCTTGGTCAGTACGTCCGGCCGGTGTTTCTTGGCGTGCTCGAGCACCTTGAGGGTCTTCTCGTAGCCGGCGCGCGGATCGCGAACCACGTGGGTAAGACGTTTGACTGTCTCGACGTTCTGCGCGAAGACTTCCAGGCCGGAGTCGACGACGCGCTCGATGGCCTGGTGATCACCGTCGAAATCCGGGGTCAGGGCCTCGACCACCACCTGCGGGGTATTTGCCTTGATGGCGCGCACGCAGGCGGCGTAGTGGCTGGCGCCGCCGTCTTCGAGGTCGTCACGGTCCACCGAGGTCAGCACGATGTAACGCAGGGCCATCAGCTCCACCGACTTGGCGGTGTTCTGCGGTTCTTCCAGATCCAGCCAGCCATTGGGGTTGCCGGTGTCCACGGCGCAGAAACGGCAGGCGCGGGTGCACACCGAGCCCATCAGCATGATGGTGGCCGTGCCGTTGGACCAGCACTCACCCATGTTCGGGCAGTGTGACTCCTGGCAGACGGTGCTCAGGCGGTGTTCGCCAACGTTGCGTTTGACGGCCTCGAAACGGCTACCGCCAGGTGCCTTGACCCGCAGCCACTTGGGCTTGGGCTCGAACACCTGAGGTTCGGCCGAGGCGCGACGCTTCTGGCCATCCTTGATGGCGGTGATGCCTTGGGCGGTGCGAAATTTTTCGCCGCTGGCGACGGATTTGGGCGGGGAGGTGTCGGACATCGGGAATCAGGGCTCCGCTAGAGGCTCCGTGGGCAGGTGGCTTGTGGCCGCCGGCCAGTCTATCACAGATGGCTCATGGGCACGCTGAGACCGCCTGTCGGCAAGGGGCGACGAGGCAGCGTTCAGCGAGACCCTGGCTTAGCGTGCGCGCAGCTGTTGCAGCAGCTCGGTATTGGGATAGCCATCGGCAGGCCAGTTCAATTGCAGCTGCAGGGCGCGGATGGCCTTGCGCGTGTTGGCGCCGATGATGCCGTCGGCCGGGCCCGGGTCGAAACCGGCCTGGGCCAACAGCTCCTGCAGCTCGACGCGCTCGCTGCGACCGAGCTGGCGTTCGCCGCGTGGCCACTGGCCCTGCACTTCGCTGGGGCGCACCAGGTTGTCGGCGAGCAGGCCGATGGCCAGCGCGTAGGATGTGGAATTGTTGTACTTGAGGATACTGCGGAAGTTGTCCAGCAGCAGGAAGGCCGGGCCTTTGTGTCCGGCCGGTAGCTGCAGGCTGGCGCGCGCGCTGGCGGCGGCGCCGGTCGGTGCCAGCGGGCGCACGCCGAGTTCGGCCCACTCGGTCAGGCTGCGAGGCTGGTCCGGGTCAGCCAGGGCGTAGTCGAAGTCGCTCGGCAGGCGCACCTCGAATCCCCAGGGCTGGCCGCGCTGCCATCCGGAGGCTTGCAGGTAATGAGCCGCCGAGGCCAGGGCATCGGCTGAGGAGTTCCACAGGTCGCGCTTGCCGTCGCCGTCGAAGTCCACTGCATGCTGGTTGTAGGTGGTCGGCATGAACTGGGTCTGCCCCATGGCGCCGGCCCAGGAGCCAATCATGCGTTCGCTGGTGATGTCGCCGTTCTGCAGAATTTGCAGTGCGGCCAGCAACTGCACGCGCCAGAAGCCCTGGCGGCGGCCGTCGTAGGCCAGCGTCGCGAGGGAGCGAATCACGCTGTGGCTACCGATGTTGTTGCCGAAATTGCTTTCCAGACCCCAGATGGCTACCAGGATCGGAGCTTCCACGCCGTACTGCTGCTCGATGCGTTGCAGCACGAGGCTGTGCTGCGCCAGCAACACCCGGCCGCGACCGATACGGCTCGAGGAAACGGCGCCATCAAGATATTCCCACACCGGGCGGGTGAACTCAGGCTGGCTGCTGTCGGCCTTGAGCACCGCCGGGTCAGGGGTTACGCCAGCGAATACGCGATCGAACAGCGCGGCGTCGATACCGGCAGCAATCGCTTCGCTGCGCAGTGCCCGGCGCCAGTCGGCAAAACTGGCCAATGGTTCTTCGACTGTGGTCTGGGCCGCTGCCTGCGGGGCAGCTGTGGGCAGATTTTCCGCCGGGGCCTGGGCGCAGGCCGCCAGCAGCAGTAGAGGAAGCAGGGCCAGGGCGCGACGCGGAAGCTGGTGTGGCATGTCTATCTCAAGGCGTTTAAGCAGGTTGCTACCTTAGCATGCTCGGGCCGGATTCTGGGCTACCAGCGTAGTGAAGAGGCGCATAAAGCAAGAAGCCTCCCAATTGTGGGAGGCTTCGCGGCGGTAGCTGCCTTTGCCTTTCTGTGGTCGTTCCTGGCGGCAGCGAAACAGTGGCTGGGCGACGATGGATTTGGCCTTGTTCGGCCGTTTGTCGGTTTTCTTGCTCATAGGGGCTCCTCGCTAGAGCCTGCTTCCAGCGCAGGCGCGCGGACTATGCGCCGCTGTACGGAAAATGTCCAGATTGCGGTCTGAATGGGGCGTAGGAGCGAGTTCTGCTCGCGAAGCCTTTCAGCGCGCAGGGTGGGCCGGGCGGCGCTCCGCTTTAGCCCACCAACGCTGGTGGACGCGGGCTAACAGGCCGTTGAAAAACTACCTACGTTGCCATTGCTGCGTTAAAAACAGCCTCAAAATTCTCATTTACAGCACGTAAACTGCGCTCTTTCGGCTGTTTTTGCCTTGCACTGGCTGCCTCGCCTACGTTTTTCAACGGCCTGCTAAAGCCCACCCTGCGAGAAAGGAAGAGGCAGAAACACTTACAGGCGCAGGCGTTGCCCGGCCAGTTGCAGGGTCAGCATGGCCAGTTCGCTCCAGGGATCACCGGGTGCCTGGCCCTTTATCTGCGCGTCGATCAGTTGCGCCTGCTGCAACAGCTGGCCCCAACGCTTGCTGCTGTGGCGCTGCAGCGCCTTGGAAACCAGTGGCCGACGCTTGTCCCACACCGGCGGACGCGCGCTGGAGAAGGCCTTGTCCAGGGGTATGCCCTGGCTTTGCTGGTAGGCGATGCCGGCCAGCAGGCGAATTTCGCGTGCCAGCGCCCAGAGGATTACCGGGGTTTCCACACCCTCGCCGCGCAGGCCTTCGAGCACGCGCAGGGCATGGCTGGCATCGCCAGTCAGGGCGCAATCGATCAGGCCGAACACATCGAAGCGGGCGCTGTCGGCCACGGCGGCCTGCACGGTTTCGGCATCCACCTGATTGCCTTCGGCAAGCAGCTTGAGCTTTTCCACTTCCTGGGCGGCGGCCAGCAGGTTGCCTTCGACGCGTGCGGCGATCATTTCCACCGCATCCGCGCTGGCGCTCAGGCCGGCCTGCGCCAGGCGCTGGCGAATCCATTGTGGCAGCTGGTTGGCGTCCACCGGCCAGATCTGGATGAACTGGCTCACCTGGCCGTCGATCAGCGCCTTGGCCCATTTGGATTTCTGCGTGCTGCCGTCGAGCTTGGGCAGGCTCAGCAGCAGCACGGTGTCCTCGGGCGGCCGAGACAGGTATTCGAGCAGCGCTGCGGTGCCCTTGTCGCCTGGCTTACCGGAAGGCAGGCGCAGTTCCAGCAGGCGCTTTTCGGCGAACAGCGAGAGGCTGGCGCCGGCCTGCAGCAGGTTGCCCCAGTCGAAGTTGGCTTCGGCGTTGAACACCTGGCGTTCGCTGAAGCCCTGCTGGCGGCAGGCGTTGCGGATGGCGTCAGCGGTTTCCTGACAGAGCAGCGGCTCGTCACCGCTGATCGCATAGACGGGGGCGAGCGCGCCTTGCAGGTGTTTGCCGAGTTGCGCGGGGGCGAGCTTCATCGAGGTGATGTCATGAGGCGAGTGGGCGAGGGCCGCAGAGGCGGCCCTGGTGCCTTACTGGATTGGCAGTTCGATCGGCGACTGCTGCGGTGCGACCTGGCTCTCGCGAGCACGGCGAGCCGCTTCCAGCGCTTCGGCTTCTGCCCTGGCGCGGGCTTCGGCGGTCTGCTGCAACTGGTCGAGCTGCGCCGGGGTAATCTGCTGCAGGGTGAGCATCAGTTGCTGGATCATTTCCCGGCGCAGTTCGCTGCGCAACTGAGCGGCTTCCTGATCGGAGCCGGCCAGGTTGTTGTCGTCCTGCTGATAGTAGTTCTGCACTTCCACCTTGTTGCCGGTCAGCAACAGGTTCTGCGTGCCACGGATCTCATACTCCAGGGCCATGGTCAGCTCGTACTCGGCGGTACGTGCACCGCTGCTGTAGCTGGCACTGCGACGATTCTCGCTTTCGCGGGTGATGACCAGCTTGTAGGGCGCGCCGGCATAAACGCGAACGTCGTTTCTTTCCAGCACCTCGCGTACCTGCTGCACGGTATCACCGTAGGCATCGCGCGCACTGACATCGAGCTCCTGGAGGGCGAACTGCACATCGCCGGTGCCGCGCAGCTGGAAACCGCAGGCGCTGAGCAGACCGGCCAGGCCGATGATCAGCAGATTCCGTTTCATCATTCTCATATCCCCTTGGCGGATCACGGCGCCACGTATCGGTGGCGCCGAGCTTAATCAGTTGGCGACTATGTTGACCAGCTTGCCCGGCACCACGATGACCTTGCGGATGCTCAGGCCTTCGGTGAAGCGCAGCACGTTCTCGTTGGCGCGGGCGGCGGCCTCGACTTCTTCGCGGGAAGCGGAGGCCGATACTTCGATCTGCCCGCGCAGCTTGCCGTTGACCTGCACCACCAGGGTCAGGCTGTCCTGCACCAGGGCCGATTCGTCGACCTGCGGCCACTGCGCATCGATCACCGCATCGGCATGCCCCAGGCGCTGCCACAGCTCGTGGCTGATGTGCGGGGTGATCGGCGCCAGCAGCAGGGTGACGATCTCCAGGCCTTCATGCACCAGCGCACGATCCTGTTCGGTGGCGGTGGCGGCCTTTTCCAGCACGTTCATCAGGGTCATCACCTGGGCGACGGCGGTGTTGAACTTGTGGTGCTGGCCGATATCGTTGCTGGCCTGCTTGATCGCCAGGTGGATGGCGCGGCGCACGGCCTTCTGCTCGTCGCTGAGGCTGGTGATATCCAGCTTGCCCGGCAGGCCGGCGCTGACGTGAGCGTGAGCCAGACGCCAGACGCGACGCAGGAAGCGGTTGGCGCCCTCGACGCCGGCATCCGACCATTCGCAGCTCTGATCGGGCGGCGAGGCGAACATCATGAACAGACGGCAGGTGTCGGCTCCGTACTGATCGATCATGTCTTGCGGGTCAACGCCGTTGTTCTTCGACTTGGACATCTTCTCGGTGCCGCCGATTTCCACCGGCAGGCCGTCGCTTTTGAGCTTGGCGCCGATGACCTTGGCCTTGGCATCACGCTCGACCTCGACATCGGCCGGGTTGAACCAGTCCTTGCCGCCGTTTTCCAGGGTGCGGTAGTAGGTCTCGGCGACCACCATGCCCTGGGTCAGCAGGTTCTTGAACGGCTCGTTGGACGACACCAGGCCTTCGTCACGCATCAGCTTGTGGAAGAAGCGTGCGTACAAGAGGTGCAGGATGGCGTGCTCGATGCCGCCGATATACTGATCCACCGGCAGCCAGTGGTTGGCCGCTTGCGGGTCGACCATGCCGCCCTCGTAGTTCGGGCTGGCGTAGCGGGCGAAGTACCAGGACGACTCCACGAAGGTATCCATGGTGTCGGTTTCGCGCTTGGCGTCGGCGCCGCACTTCGGGCATTTGCACTGATAGAACTCGGGCATGCGCGCCAGTGGGCTACCGGCGCCGTCCGGTACCACGTCTTCGGGCAGCACCACCGGCAACTGATCTTCCGGTACCGGCACGTCGCCACAGCTGTCGCAGTGGATGATCGGGATCGGGCAGCCCCAGTAGCGCTGGCGGCTGATGCCCCAGTCGCGCAGGCGGAACTGGGTCTTACGCGCGCCGTGGCCGGTCGCTTCGAGGTCGGCGACTATGGCGTCGAAGGCGGCGGTGAAGTCGAGGTTATCGTACTTGCCGGAGTTGACGGTGGTCAGGCCGTCCTTGTCGGTGTACCAGGCCTGCCATTGTCCGCTGTCGTAGTCCTTGCCCTCGCCGGCGTAGACCGGCTGGATCGGCAGGTCGTACTTGTGGGCGAACTCGAAGTCGCGCTCGTCATGCGCCGGCACGGCCATCACCGCGCCTTCGCCGTAGCCCCAGAGCACGTAGTTGGCGACGAATACCGGCAGCTTGTCGCCGGTCAGCGGGTGGATGACGAACTGGCCGGTGGCCACGCCCTTCTTCTCCATGGTGGCCATGTCGGCCTCGGCCACGGAGCCGGCCTTGCACTCGGCAATAAAGGCGGCGATCTGCGGGTTGCCCTCGGCAGCGCGTTGGGCCAGCGGGTGTTCGGCGGCCACGGCGACGTAGGTGGCGCCCATCAGGGTGTCCGGACGGGTCGAATAGACCTTGAGCTGGCCGTCGATGCCGATGCTGGCGACGTCGTAGTCGAACACGATGTCGGCACCGAAGCTCTTGCCGATCCAGTTGCGCTGCATGGTCTTGACCTGCTCGGGCCAGCCATCCAGTTCATCCAGGCTGCTCAGCAGCTCATCGGCGTAAGCGGTGATCTTGAAATAGTACATCGGGATTTCGCGCTTCTCGATCAGCGCGCCCGAACGCCAGCCACGGCCATCGATGACCTGCTCGTTGGCCAGTACGGTCTGATCCACCGGATCCCAGTTGACGGTACCGTTCTTGCGGTAGATCACGCCCTTTTCGAACAAGCGGGTGAACAGCCACTGCTCCCAGCGGTAGTAATCCGGTTTGCAGGTGGTGACTTCACGCGTCCAGTCGATGGCCAGGCCCAGCGATTTGAGCTGGGACTTCATGTAGGCGATGTTTTCGTAGGTCCACTTGGCCGGGGCCACCTGGTTCTTCATCGCGGCGTTTTCTGCCGGCATGCCGAAGGCGTCCCAGCCCATCGGCTGCAGCACGTTCTTGCCCTGCATGCGCTGGTAGCGCGCGATCACGTCACCGATGGTGTAGTTGCGCACGTGCCCCATGTGCAGCTTGCCGCTGGGGTAGGGGAACATCGACAGGCAGTAGAAGGTGTCCTTGCCCGGCTGTTCGCTGACGACGAAGGATTTCTGCGCGTCCCAGTGGGACTGCGCGGCGGCTTCTATTTCACGGGGCGAGTACTGTTCGTGCATGGCTCTGGCGCTGAAGGAATGGGGCTTGCGGAAAACGTCGTAGCATACATGAGCGCCGTCTATCGAGGGAAACCCAGATTGCATGCGCACGCCGTTGGTCGCGGCGCAACGCTGCTTGCAGCGCCTTCGCTAAGCTTTAGTCATGGCCCGCACATGTCGGCTATCGCGAGGTGTCAAATGGCTGTTGTACGACAAGCGGAGGGGGGAGATGGCCTCTATGGGCGATTGCTGCAGCGCCTTGCGCTGGCGTTGGAAGAGGCCGATACCGCCAGTCGCCTGCATGCCGAACCCCTTCGCGAACTGGAGCTCGATGGGCTTAGCCCGGCGGAGCTGGAGCTGATCCGTGCCTATCTCAACCGTGACCTGCATTGGCTGCGCGGCTGGCACGCTGCAGCTGAAGAGCTGGCGTTGATTCAGCGTCAGCCATTGCGCAGCGGCAAGGCGGCAGGCAGCAAGCCGATGGGCAGGCCCAAACCCCTGATGAAGCGTCGCCAGGCGCTCTGTTGCGCGTTGTGTGGGACGTCGGTGAGCTGGCATCGCGGGCAGGATGTGCAGGCGTGCCAGGCCTGTGGTTCAAAGCTGTTTCGCAGCGGCAATACCCGTTAGGATCAGGCGCCCCGGAGGTGCCTGATGCCGATTCGCTACATTCTCAAACAACTACTGATGCCGCCCGGCATCCTGCTTCTGCTGATGTTGCTGGGTTGGTGGCTGCGTCGTCGTTTTCCCCGCTTGGCTATGGCCTGTTTGCTGATGGGGTTCGGTGGGCTGTGGCTGATGAGTTTGCCAGCGGTGATGCAATGGAGTGCAGGCCTGCTCGAACGTGAGCAGGCGCTTGAAGAGGCGCAGTGGGCGACGCTGGCGCAGCGTGCCGATGCCATCGTGATTCTTGGCGCCGGACGTGAGCAGAACGATCCAGGCTGGGGCGCAACCGATCAGCCTGGGCTGATGGCCCTGGAGCGCCTGCGCTATGCCGCGCGCATGGCGCGTGCATCCGGCCTGCCAATGGCGGCCAGCGGTGGCCTGCATTACGGCCAGCCGCCCAGCGAGGCGGCGCTGATGGCCGATGCCATGCAGCGTGATTACGGCCTGGACATTCGCTGGCGCGAAGAGCGCAGCCGCACCACCTGGGAGAATGCCGCGTTCAGCGCCGAGTTGCTGCAGCCGCAGGGCGTGCGTCGTGTGGTGCTGGTTACGCAGGCCTGGCACATGCCGCGTGCCCGCTGGAGTTTCGAGCAGGCGGGCTTCGAGGTGATCAGCGCGCCGATGGGCTACCTCAGCGCAGGTTACGAGCGCCCGCTGGGCGGCTGGCTGCCGGAATCGCGGGTGATCTGGCAGAGCAGTCTGTTGCTCAACGAGGCCATCGGGCTGCTGGCGTATCCAATCGTCTACGGCAAGCAGTAGGGCGTACTCGCCGCAGACAGTCCGCCTGCGGATTCTGCGTTCCGAGGGCTGGCTGGCTGGCTGGCGGGCTGCTCGCTTCGCTCGCGAGACCGCCCTACAGATCCTGGCCAGCCCGTAGCCCGGATGCAATCCGGGGCGTCGTGCGGCTTACTTCCGGATTTCATCCAGGCTACATTCGCTTGCCGCCGCGTTTAGACCGTCTTGGCCATGCGGCTAGCCAGCAGCGCCCAGCCCAGCAGCAGGGCGCAAAGGATCGCCAGTGGCCAGATGCGCCATTGCAGGTAGGGCGTGAGCCCCTGCATCGGCACCACCTCGCCATACAGTACGCCGCGTTCGAACTGCGGCAAGGCGGACTGGATGCGCCCTTGTGGATCGATGATCACCGTCATGCCGTTGTTGGTGGCGCGGATCATCCAGCGCCCGGCTTCCAGTGCGCGCATCTGCGCCATCTGCAGGTGCTGCAGGGGGCCGATGGAGGTGCCGAACCAGGCGTCATTGCTTACCGTCAGCAGGATGTCGCTGTCCGCCGCCAGTGCCGCCGCGAACTCCGGGTAGACCACTTCGTAGCAGATGAACGGTGCGATGCGATGCCCCTTGGCCAGCAGCGGTGATTGGTCACTCGGGCCGCGGGCGAAGTCGGACATGGGCAGGTCGAAGAAGGCGATCAGCCCGCGCAGAAGCTCCTGCAGCGGCACGTATTCACCGAAGGGCACCAGCTTCTGCTTGAGGTAGGTACCCTGAGCGTCGCCGAAGCTGGTGATGGCGTTGTAATAACGAACCTCGCCGCGCTCGTTGGACTGGCGTACCGGCACGCCGGTGATCAGCGCGCTGTTACGGTCGCGGGCGAAACGATCCATCACGCCGATATAGCCCTGGGCCAGGTCCTTGAGCAGCGGTATGGCCGTTTCCGGCCAGACCAGCAGATCGACGCGTTCGGCGCTGAAACTGAGATCACGGTACAGCGCCAGCTGCGCGTTGAGTTGCTCCGGATCCCATTTCAGATGCTGTTCGACATTACCCTGCACGGCGGCAACGCTCAGGCTGTTGCCGGCTGGCCGTGTCCAGCTGTGATCATTCAGCGCCAGGCCGGCGATCCAGGGGCTCAGCAACAGGAGCAGGGCGCAGAGGTAGCGCGGTTTGTGCGCGCGCAGACGTTCCAGGTTGATGATCAGTGCGGCCGACAGGGCGATGACGAAGGAGGCCAGCCACACTCCGCCGACCGGCACCAGCCCGCTCAGTGGGCCTTCGAGTTGGCTGTAGCCAGCATAGAGCCAGGGAAAGCCGGTGAGGAACCAGCCACGGAACACTTCCTGGGCGACCCACAGCGCGGCGAAGGCCAGGGCGTCGGCCAGCGGCGCTTCGCTGCGGCGGATCCAGCGCGCCCAGAGCGCGGCCATCAGGGCGAAAAACAGGCCCAGCCCAGCGACGAAACCCAGGGTGAGCAGGCCGGCCAGTGCCGGCGAGGCGGCGCCATAGTCGTGGATGCTGACGTACACCCAGCTGGTGCCGGCGGCGAACAGGCCGAAACCATAGCTCCAGCCGCGCACTGCGGCCTGGCCTGGGCGTAGATGGCGCAGGCCGAAATAGAACAGGGCAATGGACAGCACAGCCAGTGGCCAGAGGTCGAACGGGGCGAGGGCCAGAGTGGTCAAGGCGCCTGCGCCGCAGGCGAGCAGGTGGCCGGGCCAGCCCGGACGAGTGATCCATTGCAACATGGGGCAAATCCTTGGAAGCGGGGTGGCGCAAGGGTAGGGGCAGGCAGTGGCAGGCGGCAAGTGCCAGGGCTGTTCTTAAAAAGCCATCTATAGTCACTCCCGCGAAGGCGGGAGCCCAGGTGATTCGCAGGTTCTGGATGCCCGCGTGCGCGGGTATGACGGCTTTTTCAGTGTTTCCCTGGCCCGGATGCAATCCGGGGAGGCGCTCTGGTCATCCCCGGATCTCAGCCGTCAGCGACTGATCGGCGTCAGGCGCAGCAGGTGGATGCGGCGGCTGTCGGCGTTGAGTACGCGGAAGCGGAATTCGCCGATCTCGGTGACTTCATTGCGCTTGGGCAGGTGGCCGAAGGCGTTCATCACCAGGCCGCCGACGGTGTCGTACTCGTCGTCGGAGAACTGGCTGTCGAAGGTCTCGTTGAAGCTGTCGATGGGCGTCAGCGCCTTGATCAGGTAGTCGCCGGAGGGCAGCGGCTTGATGTAGCTGTCTTCCTCGACGTCGTGCTCATCTTCGATATCGCCGACGATCTGCTCCAGCACGTCCTCGATGGTCACCAGGCCGGCCACGCCGCCGTATTCGTCGATCACCACGGCCATGTGGTTGTGGTTGGCGCGGAACTCACGCAGCAGCACGTTGAGGCGCTTGGACTCGGGCACGAAGGTGGCCGGGCGCAGCAGGTCCTTGATGTTGAAGTTGGGCTGCTCGCCCTGCAGGATCAGCGGTAGCAGATCCTTGGCCAGGAGGATGCCAATGACGTCATCGAGGCTTTCGCCGATTACCGGGTAGCGCGAGTGCGCGGCGTCGATGATCGCGGGGAGAAACTCCTGCGGCGTCTGCGTGGCCTTGATGCTGATCACCTGCGAGCGCGGCACCATGATGTCGCGTACCTGCAGGTCGGCGACCTGGATGGCGCCTTCGACGATGGCCAGCGCCTCGCTGTCGAGCAGCTTGTTCTCGTGGGCTTCGCGCAGGACTTCCAGCAGCTCCTGGCGGTTTCTCGGCTCATGAGCAAAAGCCTGGGTCAGCTTGTTGAACCAGGACTTCTGCTCGTTGCTCGATCGGTCTTCGCTCATGGCGTTTTACTCGGGGTCCTTTTCATTAGGCGGTTCATCGCCGGCATAGGGGTCGGGGTGACCCAGCTCGGCGAGCAATTGTCGTTCCAGATCTTCCATCTCGAGGGCTTCGTCGTCCTCGATATGGTCATAGCCCAGCAGGTGCAGGCAGCCGTGGATCACCAGGTGTGCCCAGTGCGCGTCCAGCGCCTTGCCTTGCTCGGCTGCTTCGCGCTCGACCACCGGCACGCAGATCACCAGGTCGCCCAACAGCGGAATGTCGAGAATGCCGTCGGGAATTTCGGCGGGGAAGGACAGCACGTTGGTGGCGTAGTCCTTGTACCGCCAGGTGTGGTTCAGTTCGCGGCCTTCGGCTTCGTCGACCAATCGGATGGTCAGTTCCGAATCGGCCGTGCGCTGGCGCAGGGCCAGTTCGCACCAGCGGCGCAATTGGGCCTCATTCGGGTGCTGGCCGTCAGTGGCCAGTTGCAGGTCGAGCTCAAGCATCCTGGCCGTCGCCCTTGCCGTTCAGGCGCGCGTCGTGGCGCTCGTAGGCCTCGACGATGCGCTGCACCAGCGGGTGGCGCACGACGTCCTTGGGCTTGAAGTGGGTGAAGCTGATGCCGGGCACCTCACGCAGTACTTCGATGACGTGGGCAAGACCACTCTTGGTGCCGCGTGGCAGGTCGACCTGGGTGATGTCGCCGGTGATCACTGCGGTGGAGCCGAAACCGATACGGGTAAGGAACATCTTCATCTGCTCGACGGTGGTGTTCTGACTCTCGTCGAGAATGATGAAGCTGTTGTTAAGCGTGCGGCCGCGCATGTAGGCCAGCGGCGCGATCTCGATCACCTGCTTCTCGATCAGCTTGGCCACGTGGTCGAAGCCGAGCATTTCATAGAGCGCGTCGTACAGCGGGCGCAGGTAAGGGTCGATCTTCTGTGCCAGGTCGCCGGGCAGGAAGCCGAGCTTCTCGCCGGCCTCGACCGCCGGGCGCACCAGCAGGATGCGCCGCACCTGCTCGCGCTCCAGCGCATCCACTGCACAGGCGACAGCCAGGTAGGTC
Organism: Ectopseudomonas mendocina; assembly: GCF_008041835.1. GTDB lineage: Bacteria > Pseudomonadota > Gammaproteobacteria > Pseudomonadales > Pseudomonadaceae > Aquipseudomonas. The sequence continues at coordinate 34,166 of NZ_VRYE01000024.1, read as the reverse complement.
TTGCCGGTGCCGGCTGGGCCGATGCCGAAGTTGATGTCGTTGTCGAGGATCGCCTTGACGTAGCGCTGCTGGTTGACCCCGCGCGGCTTGATCACGCCCTTCTTGGTGCGCAACGTGACCTGCGGCAGGTTGCTGGGGTTGACCAGCTCCTCGACGCCGGATTCCTGCAAATACAGGTGCACCAGGTCGGGCGACAGCTCGGTGGCCTTGGTTTCGCGGTACAGCTTGCGCAGCAGGGTTTCGGCGGCCTGGGTCTTGTCGGCGCTACCAAGCATTTCGAACTGATTGCCACGGTTGCGGATTTCCAGGCCGAGGCGCTCTTCGATCAGGCGCAGATGCTCGTCGAACTGGCCGCAGAGATTGGCGAAACGGCGGGCCTCGAAGGGTTCGAGGGTGAAGCGATGAGGTTCTAGAGAGGCGTTCAAGATGATGGTGTGATCGTCACTTGTCTGGGTAGTGAAAGGCAGCATAACGCCGGTCGCCCACAACGCAAAGTGTGGGCGACCAGTGCGTTAATGGAGGGTGTCGGCATCCAGCAGGGTGCCGCGCAGCGAATGGGGCAGGGCATCGTCGATGTGCACGTCGACGAACTGGCCGATCAGGCGCGGATTGTCGCAACGGAAGTTGACGATGCGGTTCTGCTCGGTACGGCCCTGGAGCATGCCCGGGTCCTTCTTTGAGTAGTCGCTGACCAGGATGCGCTGCACCGTGCCGACCATGCGTCGGCTGTTCTCGAAACCGTTCTGGTTGATGCGGTGCTGCAGCAAGGCCAGACGCTGCTTCTTCACTTCTTCCGGGGTGTCGTCGACCAGGTCGGCGGCCGGAGTACCTGGGCGCGAGCTGTAGATAAAGGAGAAGGAGAAGTCGAAACCGACGTCCTCGATCAGCTTCATGGTCTGCTCGAAGTCTTTTTCCGTTTCCCCTGGGAAGCCGACGATAAAGTCCGAGCTGATCAGGATGTCCGGCACGGCGGCGCGCAGCTTGCGGATGCGCGACTTGTATTCCAGCGCGGTGTGGTTGCGCTTCATCGCCGCGAGGATACGATCCGAGCCGGACTGCACCGGCAGGTGCAGGTATTTGACCAACTGCGGGATCTCGGCGTGAGCCTGGATGATGGCGTCGGAGAACTCCAGCGGGTGGCTGGTGGTGTAACGGATGCGCTCGATGCCATCGAGCGCGGCCACGGCATGCAGCAGCTCGGCGAAATCGGCGATATGGCCGTCCGGGGTTTGTCCGCGATAGCCGTTGACGTTCTGCCCGAGCAGGGTGACTTCCTTCACGCCCTTCTCGGTGAGGGAGGTGATCTCCATCAGCACGTCGACCAGCGGGCGGCTGACTTCCTCACCGCGGGTGTAGGGCACCACGCAGAAGGTGCAGTACTTGCTGCAGCCTTCCATGACCGAAACGAAGGCGCTGGGGCCGTCGACGCGCGGCTCGGGCAGGCGGTCGAACTTCTCGATCTCGGGGAAGCTGATGTCCACTTGGGCGGTCTTGGTCACGCGCGCGGCGTCGATCATTTCCGGCAAACGGTGCAGGGTTTGCGGGCCGAAGACCACGTCGACATAGGGCGCGCGATCACGAATCGCCGCGCCTTCCTGGCTGGCCACGCAGCCGCCGACACCAATCACCAAGTCCGGGTTGGCCAGCTTCAGCTCACGCCAGCGGCCGAGTTGGGAGAACACTTTGTCCTGCGCCTTTTCGCGGATCGAGCAGGTATTGAGCAGGATCACGTCGGCTTCTTCGGGTTTTTCCGTAACCTCCAGAGCCTGATGCTCGCCCAGCAGGTCGACCATGCGCGAGCTGTCGTACTCGTTCATCTGGCAACCGTGGGTTTCGATATAGAGCTTCTTGGTCATGGCACTGTCTGAGGTGGTTAAAAAATGACCGCGCATTATAGGGGAGAGGTGGGCGACAGGCTACAGGCGGCAGGCCATGGGCAAGCGCGTCATCGCCTATCCCCGGATTGCATCCGGGCTACGTGTGCGGCGCTGTGCTATTCTGCGTGCCCCGTTTTTCCTGACTTCGAATCTCCATGAGCAAGCGTGATCCCATCTACAAGGTGATTTTTCTCAACCAGGGCCAGGTATACGAGATGTATGCCAAGCAGATCTTTCAAAGTGATCTGTGGGGCTTTCTGGAGGTTGAAGAGTTCGTCTTCGGCGAGCGCAGCCAACTGGTGGTCGACCCCAGCGAGGAAAAGCTCAAGGCGCAGTTCGAGGGCGTGGTGCGCAGCTTCGTGCCGATGCACGCGATCATCCGCATCGACGAGGTCGAGCGCCTGGGTACGGCCAAGATCAGCGAAGCCAAGGGTGGCGGCAACGTGATGCCGTTCCCCATGCCGATGCCGGACAAATAAGCGACAAGCTGCAAGTAGGGTGGGCTTTAGCCCACCGGCGGTATCGAGAGGCTATATTGGTGGGCTGAAGCCCACCCTACGCCGGAAGCGGAACACCGCCCGCTCCTACGGGTCATGGCAACGGCGAGAAGGGCGAGCGACCTTCGGCGGTCTGCAGCTCCAGCAGATAGCTGCGGAAGATCTGCCCCAGCACCTGGCTGGCGATTTCCAGTTCATCGCGGCGCATCTGTGCCGACACCAGGTCGGCGCTGTCCATGGCTTCGTCCGAGCCATTGACCGAGGCCATCTTCAACACGATGTAGGCCTGCACGTTGTTGGCCGGTACGCCTTCGCCGCGGAAGAACATGGTGCCCAGGCGCAATTGGGCTTCGGCATGGCCCTGCAGCGAGGCGCGCTCGAACCAGGTCAGGGCTTGTTTGAAATCACGTGGCGTGCGTTTGCCGTCGTAGTAGTACTCGCCCAGTTCATAGGCCGCCTGCATGTTGCCGGCGCGCGCCATTTCCTGGCAGCTGGCCAGGGCATCGGGCATTTCTTCGGGAGCGGCGTTCAGGGCGCAGCTGCCGCTGGCGGGGATCAGCAGAGAGTTGCCGCCTGCGAGCGCAAACAGCGGGAGGAAAAGCAACAGGCAGCCCAGGGACAGGGTGCGGCCGGTGCGGTTCATCTGGATAACGGGACCTCGGCAGTTCAGGTCGGGTGACGTGCCCGGTCGGCGCAAAACGTGCCGACCGTCGCATTATGGAATAAACCGCGTGCTCCTTACAAAGGCTTTACCCTGTCTGGCGCTCCGCACTGCCCGGCAGGCTCAGCAGCAGCCAGGCCAGCAGTGGATACGCTGGAGTGAGCAGAACGTGGAACAGATCGATACGGCGCAGTGGGCCGATCACGCCTTCGGTGCCGACCGCCAGGCCGGCCAGCAGGAACAATCCCACCACAACGCCTGCGCTGATCGCTGGCGCCCGGCGCGGCCATTGCACGGCGCCGGCATAGAGAATCAGCGCCAGCGTGGCCAGGTTCAGCACCAGGCGGTAGTCCTCCAGGTAGCCCATCTGCCGGAACAGCTCGAAGAAGGCGCACAGGCCGAGGACGATGCGCCCCCAGTTCGGCCGGCTCCAGGCCCAACCACGACCCAGGGCCAATGCCGCGGCGCCGAGCAGCGGCAGACCGAGAAAGTTGCTAGCCTGGGAGAGCCACAGGTGTGCGGCCTGCCAGCTCGGATCGAAGCCGAAACGGATCACGCCGACGCTGGCCGCCGCAGCTGGCAGCAGAAAACCGAGCAGGGCGCAGAACAGCGCCGGCTGATCGCCCTCGCCGTAGCGACCGCGTGCTCTGCCGATCAGCCACACACAGGCAGCGCAGGCCAGGGCCAGCAACGCATCACTTAAGGCGGTGCTGTACTGCATCAGGCTTTTTTCAGCTCGGCGAAGGCGCGCTCGGCGGCCGCGAAGGTGATGTCCAGCTCCTTGTTGCCATGGGCGATGGAGGTGAAACCGGCTTCGAAGGCGCTCGGTGCCAGGTACACACCGCCGTCCAGCATCAGGTGGAAGAAGCGGTTGAAGCGCGCGCTGTCGCTGGCCATCACATCGGCGAAGGTGACGATATCGTCGGCACCGCTGAAGTAAAGACCGAACATGCCGCCCGCCTGCGTGGTGACGAAGGGAATGCCGGCGGCATCGGCGCGCTGCTGCAGGCCATCGAGCATGCGCGTGGTGTAGTCGGTCAGCTCGGCGTGGAAGCCCGGACGGCTGATCAACTTGAGGGTGGTCAGGCCGGCGGCCATCGCCAGCGGATTACCCGACAGGGTGCCGGCCTGGTAGACCGGGCCGAGCGGGGCGATGCATTCCATGATCGCGCGCTTGCCGCCGAAGCAGCCGACCGGCATGCCGCCACCGATGATCTTGCCGAAGGTGGTCAGGTCCGGAGTGACGCCGTAGTGCGCCTGGGCGCCGCCGAGAGCGACGCGGAAACCGGTCATCACTTCGTCGAAGATCAATACCACACCGTGCTGGTCGCACAGCTCGCGCAGGCCTTCGAGGAAGCCCGGCGCCGGTGGTACGCAGTTCATGTTGCCGGCCACCGGCTCGACGATGATGCAGGCGACTTCCTGGCCCACCTGCGCCAGACATTCGGCCACGGCGTCGATGTCGTTGAACGGCAGGGTCAGGGTGTGTTTGGCGAAGGCTGCCGGCACGCCGGCGGAGTTCGGTACGCCCTGGGTCAGGGCGCCGGAGCCGGCCTTGACCAGCAGGCTGTCGGAGTGACCGTGGTAGCAGCCCTCGAACTTGATGATGCTGTCGCGGCCGGTGTAACCACGGGCCAGACGGATGGCACTCATGGTCGCCTCGGTGCCGGAGCTGACCATGCGCACCATCTCCATCGACGGCACCAGCGAGCACACCAGCTCGGCCATTTCGGTTTCCAGCGCGGTCGGCGCGCCGTAGGACAGGCCGTGCTGCAGCTGGCGACGCACCGAGTCGAGCACGTCCGGGTGGCTGTGGCCGAGGATCATCGGGCCCCAGGAACCGACATAGTCGACATAGCGCTTGTCGTCTTCGTCCACCACGTAGGCGCCTTCGGCATGCTTGAAGAACAGCGGCGTGCCGCCAACGCTGCGGAAGGCGCGCACCGGCGAGTTGACACCGCCGGGGATATGTTTCTGGGCGTTGGCGAAGAGGATTTCGGAGCGGGACATGACGGGTTCCTTCTAAGCGTTTAGCTTGTAGGTGATCGAGCCTTGGTTGTCGATCACGACACCTTGTTTGCAGAGTTCATGGATCAGGTCATCGATCATGAGGTCACTGAGTTTCTTTTGAAAAATCGACGCCAGGGCGGTGGCCAGGGTCTTGCGTTTGGCCGGCTTGGCTTTACCTGCTTTTTGTAGATAGTGTCTGGCGAACTTGATCCGTTCGGCCATAGTCATTTGGGCAGGTGTTTTTTGGCTGGCGCTGTTCCTGGGCGGCGTGGGCTGGGTGGGGGGAGTTGGTGCATTGACTGCAGCGGCGCTGCGGTTCGCTTTGATTCCCAGATCACGCATATGCTTCAGCAGTGGGTCATAGCCAGTGTCTTTGGATATGACCAAAAACTGGCATCCGATTTCGTCTTTGGACAGTTGCCCCAAGTAGAAGGCGATATGGAAGTCGAGCGCGTTTTTGCCACTATTCTGCAAGCGAATGTATTGGGCGTTCTCGCCAAATTGTTGGATTTCCTCGGCTAACTCGACGTTGATCTTCGACTGGTTGGCGCCCACGAACACCTTGAGTCGATAGCCCTCATTCTTGAGTTTTTGCAGGGATGTGGGCTGTATGTTTTCCAGATCGATAAATGCGTACTTATTAGCCATGGCGATCCTTCGCGTCAGAACAGCGCGGCAAAGGCGCGGGCGCGGTCTTCGACCTCAAGGGCGGAGTCCGCGGCGAACAGGGCGTGGATCACAGCGACCATGCTGGCGCCACGGGCGATCAGGTCGGGTGCGGTTTCCAGGGTCACGCCGCCGATGGCGACGATGGGCTGGCTGAAGCGCATACGCGCCTGATCCAGCAGCTCCACGGTCGCCGCCGGAGCGCCAGGTTTGGTGTTGGAATTGAAGAAACGACCAAAGGCGATGTAACTGGCGCCTTCGGCGGCGGCGCGTTCGGCCAGCTCAAACTGGGCGTGGCAGGTGCCGCCGATCACGGTTGCAGTACCGAGGCGGGCGCGGGCGGCGGCCAGCGATCCGTCGCTCTGGCCCAGGTGCAGGCCGACGCCCAGGCGCGCGGCCAGCTCCAGGTCATCGTTGATGATCAGCGTGGCGCCATGGCGTTGACACAGTTCGGCCAGTGCCTGGGCTTCATCGAAGCGGCGCACGGCATCGGCGGACTTGTCGCGGTACTGCAGCAGCCGTGCACCGCCAATCAGCGCGGCTTCGGCGTAGGGCAGCAGCTTGCCGCCAGCCAGTAGTGGTGTGTCGGTGATGGCGTAGAGGCCGCGCAGGCTCATTGGCCGTAATCCAATGGCAGACGGCGTGGCACGTACTGGCCGTGGCCGGGTTGTTCGGCGTCGCGCAGGGTGCGCCAGGTGTAGTCCAGGGCGCTTTTCACCGCGCTGACCAGCTCTTCACCCAGCGCCAGGCGACCGGCCAGGGTGCTGGCCAGGGTGCAGCCGGAGCCATGGTAGCTGCCGGGCAGGCGGGCGCAGGTAAAAGTATGGCGGCCGCCATCGCGGCTGTACAGGCGGTTGTGCACTTCGGCTTCATCGCCGTGGCCGCCGGTGATCAACAGGTGCTCGATAAACGGCAGCAGCTTCTCGGCGCACTCGTCAGCGCTGCCTTGCGGCAGTTCGGCGAGTATGCGTGCTTCCGGCAGGTTCGGCGTGGCGATGGTGGACACGGCGAACAGCCGCTCGCGCATGGCATAACCGACGTCGTCCTTGCCCAGCAAGCCGCCACCGCCGGCACGCAGCACCGGATCACAGACCAGTGGCACGCCAGGCAACTGGCTCATCACCTCGAGCACGGTGTCGACCATGTCCACCGAGCCGAGCATGCCCAGTTTGACGGCGGCCACCGGCATGTCGGCGATCACCGCGCGGGCCTGGGCCAGCACCCAGTCGCGGTCGAGCACGCGGAAGTCGGAAACGTTGACGGTATCCTGCACGGTCAGGGCGGTCACCGTCGGGGCGGCGTGACAGCCTTGGGCCAGCAGGGCTTCGATATCGGCTTGCAGACCAGCACCACCACTGGGGTCGTGACCGGACATGCACAGCACTACGGGGCGGAAGTTTGGCGTTTTCATGGTGCGCGAGCTTATCACTAACCGCCCGTCGGTCGCTGCATGGCATGCCGCTTGGTAGCCTTTCTGATTCACGTCCATATGGGGATTGGCTGATCTGGAAATGGCCTCATGCGCAGCCCTGCTGGCATGCCCGATTGCCTCAGATGGCGCTGCGTACCTGCCTGATCATGATGGCCGCGCTGGCGCTGGTCAGCCTGGTGGTGATGGCGCTGTTCCCGCACTGGAACAGCGAGATGGCTGCCGGCTTCATCCATGCGTTGTCCGGCGCCATGGCCGCCTTGGCAATGTGGTGGGGGCACCGTGCGACCCGGCAGGGCAACACTCGCGACGGCACTCTGGCCGGTTTGTTGCTGGGCTCGGCGGCCACCTTCATTGTTCCCGTTATTGGTGCACAAACCCCGCGCGATCTGAGTCTTTAGTGGCGAATGATAATTTGATGCATCTGCGTATCGATGATTAAATCCGTCCTCCGTCACTGCCGTCGTCGTCCGGGTTCGCCGCGATGCAAGATCTCCAGTTGCTGCGCAGCGAGCGCGTCGATGCCGTGCTGCTGGACTGCCAGATGCCGGTGATGGACGGTTTCGCCACTTGTCGGGCGATCCGTGCGCTACCCGGGTGTAGGGAATTACTGGTGCTGGCGATCACCGCGCACAGCCACAGTGGTGATGTGAGCGCTGCCTGGCTGCCGGCATGAGCGATTACCTGGCCAAGCCGGTGAAGTTCGAGGAGCTGCGTGTGTTGCTGCATGACTGGGTGCTGTGCCGCCCGGCAACGCTTGACGGTGGCGTCGCGCCGGTCTGAGCGGCAGCCGGCTGCTGTGCGTTTCGCTCCCGATTCAGCGGCAGATTTGGCCGATTCGTCCCTTTAGCCATGGTCTGAATCCTGATTCACTTTAATGCAGTGAATCGGGATTCAGACCATGGCTTATCGCATCACCGCAGCGCGACTCGACCGCGACCAGGCACAGCGTCAGCGCATTCTCGACTGTGCCCTGCGGCGCGTGGCCGAGGGTGGTTTCGCCGCCCTGACTATGCAGGCGCTGGCTGATGATGTCGGCATCGCCACCGGCAGCCTGTATCGCCACTTTCGCAGCAAGGGCGAGCTGGCCGCCGAGGTCTTCGCCAGTGCCAGTCAGCGTGAGGTGGATGCCCTGGCTGCTGCCTTGCGAGGCCCCGGTAGCGCCAGTGAGCGCCTGCGCATCGGCCTCGAGCAGTTCGCCGCACGCGCCTGGCACAGCCGCCGCCTGGCCTTCGCGCTGATCGCCGAGCCGGTCGACCCGGAAGTCGACGAGCAGCGCCTGCTCTATCGCGAAGCCTATGCCGAGCTGTTCATCGATCTGCTGCAGGAGGGCGTCGCTGTTGGCGAGTTTCGCCTCGAGCAGATCAGCCTGACCGCAGCCTGCCTGGTCGGTGCCATCGCCGAGGCGCTGGTCGGGCCTCTTTCGCCACCGGCCCGTGCTGCTCGTGAAGCGGGACGACCTGCCCTGGAACTGGCACAGGTCAGTGCCAGCCTTGCCACCTTCTGCCTGCGCGCCATTGGCGCCGAGGAATCCACGCGATGAAACCCAGCCTGCACGCCGAAACCCATGAAGTGTTCAACCAGGTGCCGAGCCTGGATGGCGCCAACCTCTATCGTCTCGACCTGCCGTTGCAGGAGTGGATTCGCCGTTACGACGTCGCCTGGGCGGATGAGCGCCTGAGTGCCTACGGTGCGCTGGCCGGTGGCGCGCTGATGCAGGCCGGTTTTCTCGCCAACGAGAACAAGCCGGTGTTCAAGAGTCATGACCGCTATGGCAACCGCATCGACCTGGTGGAGTTCCATCCGGCCTATCACGAACTGATGCGCACGGCCGTCGAACATGGCCTGCCATCATTGCCCTGGACCGACCCACGCGCCGGCGCGCATGTCGCCCGCGCCGGCCTCACCTACCTGCACAGCCAGGCTGAAGCCGCCAGCGGTTGCCCGCTGACCATGACCTTCGCCGCCGTGCCGGCCATCCGTCTGCAGCCCAACGTCGCCGAGCAGTGGCTGCCGAAGATCCTCGCCAGCGAATACGACCCACGCAACCTGCCGATGGAGCAGAAAGCCGGCGTCACCATCGGCATGGCCATGACCGAAAAGCAGGGCGGCACCGACGTGCGCGCCAACACCACCCGCGCCTACCCCATCGGCCTTGGCGGGCCTGGGCAGGGCTACGAGCTGGTCGGTCACAAATGGTTCTGCTCGGCGCCGATGTGCGATGCCTTCCTGACCCTGGCCTACACCGACAAGGGCTTGTCGTGCTTCCTGCTGCCGCGTCACCGCCCGGACGGCACGCGTAACGCGTTCTACATCCAGCGCCTGAAGAACAAGCTGGGCAACTGGGCCAACGCCTCCAGCGAGGTGGAGTACCGTGGCGCCTTCGCCTGGATGCTCGGCGAAGAAGGGCGCGGCGTCCCGACCATCATCGAGATGGTGGCGATGACCCGTTTCGACTGCATGGTCGGCTCCAGCAGCCTGATGCGCCAGGCGCTGACCCAGGCCGCGCATCATTGCGCGCATCGCCAGGTCGGTGGCAAACGACTGGCCGACCAGCCGCTGATGCAGAACGTGCTGGCCGACCTGGCGCTGGAAAGTGAAGCCGCGCTGGCGCTGTGCATGCGCATGGGCCGCGCGCTCGACCACGCGCATGATGCGCAGGAAGACAAATTCGCCCGCCTGGTCACCGCCGTGGGCAAGTACTGGATCTGCAAGCGCGCCCCGGAAATGATCTACGAGGCCAGCGAGTGCATGGGCGGCGCCGGTTACGTCGAGGAAACCATCCTGCCGCGCCTCTACCGGGAGGCACCGGTCAACTCGATCTGGGAAGGTTCGGGCAACGTACAGTGCCTGGACGTGTTGCGTGCCCTGTCCAAGGAGCCGGGCGTGCTCGATGCGCTGTTCAGCGAGTTGGGCGACGGCCACGGCGATGCACGGCTGAAGGCGCATATTCAGAGACTGAAAACCGATTTCAGCGACACCGCCGACATCCAGTACCGCGCCCGCCAGCTCACCGAAGACATGGCCGTGGCACTGCAGGCCAAGTTGCTGCTGGAAGCGGGTAATAGCGTGGTCAGCGACGCCTTTATCGGCAGCCGCCTGGAAGGCCGTGGCCGGGTTTATGGCACCCTGCCGCGTGGTGTCGATGTCGAGGCGCTGCTGGCGCGTAGCATGCCGCATCTGTTGTGATGCCAGCATGAGCGTCAGCAGATAGGCTGCTGGTCGCCCTGTTCGTCATGCGCCCCGGAAGCGCAAAAGGCTCGTCACTGCGCCGCAGTGACGAGCCTTGCAGCCCTCAGACCAGGCGGGCGTCCAGGCTGTTCTGTGCCAGGCGTCTGGCCTGGTCTTCGGTCATGCCCAGGTGCTCATGCAGGGCTGCGAAGTTCTCCCCGATGTAGCCACCGAAGTAGGCCGGGTCGTCCGAGTTCACCGTCACCTTCACACCCCGCTCGAGCATCTCGAGGATGTTGTGCTGGCCCATGTGCTCGAACACGCACAGCTTGATGTTCGACAGTGGGCAGACGGTCAGCGGAATCTGCTCGTCGATGATGCGCTGCATCAGCCGCTCGTCCTCGATGGCACGTACGCCGTGGTCGATGCGCTTGACCTTGAGCAGATCCAGCGCTTCCCAGATGTACGCGGGCGGGCCTTCCTCGCCGGCGTGTGCGACGGCATGCAGGCCTTCGCTGCGGGCCTTGGCGAAAACCCGCTCGAACAGGCGCGGCGGAAAGCCTTTTTCCGAGCTGTCGAGGCCGACACCGATAAAGGCATCGCGAAACGGCATGGCCTGTTCCAGGGTCTTGAACGCCTCTTCTTCGGGCAGGTGACGCAGGAAGCTGAGGATCAGGCCATGGCTGATGCCCAGTTGTTGTTCGCCATCGCACAGCGCCTGCTGGATGCCGCGCAGCACCACCTCGAAGGGAATGCCACGGTCGGTGTGGGTCTGCGGGTCGAAGAAGGGTTCGACGTGAATGACGTTCTGCGCCTTGCAGCGTTGCAGGTAGGCCCAGGTCAGGTCATAGAAGTCCTGCTCGGTACGCAGCACGTTGGCGCCGGCGTAGTACAGGTCGAGAAATTCCTGCAGGTTGTTGAAGGCATAGGCCGCGCGCAGGGTCTCGATATCGGCCCAGGGTAGAGCGATCTGGTTGCGTTCGGCCAGGGCGAACAGCAGTTCAGGCTCCAGCGAGCCTTCCAGATGCAGATGCAGTTCGGCCTTGGGCAGGGCGTTGAGCCATTCGGGCATGGTCGGTTCTCGTATGAGGCTGAGCTGCGGCAAAGTTTAACCGCTGGGACAGGATCGTGCTCTACCGCGCGACAGCATGGGCGCCTCCCCATGCTGTCACGCCGGCCTTCAGGCGTCGAAGACAAGCATTGCGCTGCCTGCCCGGCGCCGCGCGCATGGCACTCACCAGGGCAGTGGGTTGCCCTGGTAGTCGAGATAACGCAGCCCGGGTTGGCCGACGGCGGCGCTGACCTGTTCGACCATGCCCTTGCAACTGCTGTCGACATCCAGCGGAGCATCGCCGCCGCCCAGGTCGGTACGCACCCAGCCCGGATGCATCAGCAGCACACCGAGCTTGGGGTTGTTCTGGCTGCGTACGAAGCACTGCGTCAGATGGTTGAGCGCGGCCTTGCTGGCGCCATACAGCGGCATGCCCATGCCGGCGCCGGTTTCGATGCTGCCGAGGATCGAACTCATGAACACGATCAACCCGTGCTCGGCGGCCAGGTTCGGCAGCAGGCGCTCGGCCACACGCAGCGGGGCGACGGCGTTGGTCAGGAACAGTTGGCCCATTTCCTCGGCACTGGCCTGGGCGGTGCTGTGGTGGTCGGGGCCGGCGACGCCTGCGTTGATGAAGATGACGTCGAACTGTTGACCACTCAGACGACCGGCCAGTTGTTCCAGGCTGGCCGGGTCGGTCATCTCCAGTTGCTCCACGCGCACGCCGAGCCCTTGCAGAGAGGCTTGTTGCGCGGCACTGCGCACGGTGGCGGCCACCGTCCAGCCCTGGGCGACGAATGCTTTGGCCAGGCCAAGGCCGAGGCCGCGTGAGGCACCGATGATCAGAATGGAACGGGGCGCAGTCATATCAGGCTCCATGAAGGTTTACAGAGGTGGGCAGCATAGCGAATGTCGATCCGATAAGCCCGGCACGGCTGTAGGAGCCCCGCCTCGGGGCGAAGCTTTTCGAGTGCATCCCGCCACGATTCGCGGCGGGGCGCCGCTCCTACATTAGTAGCAGGGCAATGATCGTGCGTTTCATGGCGACCTCAGGCGCTCGCGGCCCCGGCTGATATCGCCCAGCAGCCGTTCCAGAGCCACACGCTCGGCTGGCGTCACGGCCAGGTGCAGATGGGCGCCGGTGGCGTCGTAGTCTTCGCCTTCGATCAGGCTGTCGAAGTCGTTCAGGCGCGCCTTGAACAGCGATAGTTCGGCGAACTGCAAATGGCAGGTGAAGGCCTGGCGCACGATCAGTTCGCGGCGCTCGCCGGCCTGCAGGCATTTGGCGGCGCTGCCGCCGTAGGCGCGGGCCAGGCCACCGGTGCCGAGCTGGATGCCGCCGTACCAGCGGATCACCAGCACCACCACCTGGTCGCAGTCCTGCCCTTCGATGGCGGCGAGGATGGGCCGCCCAGCGGTGCCGCCGGGTTCGCCGTCATCATTGAAACGGTACTGATTGCCGACCTTCCACGCCCAGCAGTTGTGCGAGGCCGCCAGGCCGCTGTGGCTGTCGATGAAGGCTTGCGCCTCGGCTGCGTTGCTGATTGGCGCGGCGAGGGCGAGGAAGCGGCTTTTGCGGATTTCCTCGCGGTACTCGCAAGGGCCGAGCAGGGTAGTGGGCATGGCACGCGGGTCTGCAAACGAAAACGCCCGCCAGTATAAGCCGGGCGGGCGTCATTTCATGCAGCGCGGGTTCAGGCGCCAATCACGCCGCCGTCGTCACGGCGAACCACAACCACCGAGGAGCGCGGGCGCATGCCCGGCTGATGGTCGGGGAAGCTCGAGTCGCCGTCTTCACCCGGATGTTGCACGCCGATGAACAGCGCGCGGTGATCGGGGCTGAAGGCCACACCGGTAATCTCGCAGCCCTTCGGGCCGACCAGGAAGCGACGAATCTCGCCGCTGACCGGGTCGGCGCAGAGCATCTGGTTGTTGCCCATGCCGGCGAAGTCGCCGCTATTGCCATAGTTGCCGTCCGTCTGGATCCACAACCGGCCATCCTGGTCGAAGGCCAGCCCGTCCGGGCTGTTGAACATGTTGTCGGCGTTGACGTTGGCTGACCCGGCGTTGGCGCTGCCGGGATGCACCACCGGGTTGCCGGCGACCACGAACAGATCCCAGTCAAAACGCTCGGCGGCGGCGTCGTCAGCCGCTTCGCGCCAGCGCAGAATCTGCCCGTAGAGGTTGTTGGCGCGTGGGTTGGCGCCGTCCACCGGCTGACCTTCGCTGCCACGCTGCACATTGTTGGTCAGGGTGCAGTAGACCTGGCCGTCCTGCGGGCTGACGGCGATCCACTCCGGGCGATCCATACGGGTTGCGCCCACATGGCTGCCGGCAGCGCGGGCGCGAATCAGCACATCGCCCTGGTCGCTGAAGCCGTTTTCCGGGGTCAGGCCATTGTGGCCGAAGCTCAGCTTGATCCAGCGGCCGGAGCCGCGCGGCTGCTGCGCGTCGGCATCCAGTTGGGCCACGTACAGGTCGCCATGATCGAGCAGATGACGGTTGGCCTTGGGGTTGCGCTTGTCGAGGCGGTCGCGGCTGACGAATTTGTAGATGAACTCACCGCGCTCATCATCGCCCATGTACACCACCACGCGGCCATCGCGGCTGAGGGTGATGGCCGCGTTCTCGTGCTTGAAGCGGCCCAGCGCAGTGCGCTTGATCGGCTTGGAGGCGGGGTCGAAGGGATCGATTTCGGTGACCCAGCCGTGGCGGTTCAGCTCGTTGGGGGTGCGGGCGATATCGAAGCGCTCATCGAACAGGTGCCAGCGGTTGTCGCTGGCGCCTTCGAGTTTGACGCTATAGCGCTTTTGCGCTGGCGTGAGTTGCAGCGCGGCATCGGTGCTGCCGAAGCAGTCGCTGAAGTTCTCTTCGCAGGTCAGGTAAGTGCCCCAGGGCGTCATGCCGTTGGCGCAGTTCTGGAAGGTGCCGAGTACTTCGATACCGGCCGGATCAGCGGCGGTCTTCATCGATGCATGACCGCGCGCCGGTCCGCTGATTTCCATGGGCAGGTTGGCGTGGATGCGGCGGTTGTACGCCGAGCCCTGGACGAACTGCCAGGCGCCGTCCGCATCGCGCTTGACCTCGATGACGGTGACGCCCACGGCAGCTTGCGCCTTGCGCACGTCTGCCAGCGACTGCGGCGGCTTGCCGTGTGCCAGCAGGTAAGGGTAATTGCAGTATTCGTTGTTGATCGCCATCAGCGCGCGGTTGGCATCACCCGGCCAGGGGAAAAAGCTCATGCCGTCGTTGTTCTCGCCGAACTGGCCAAGCTGCTCCTCGGCGCTGTGGCTGCCGTCGCCGCGATAGGCTGCGGAATCCTGGTGCAGCGGCTGGCCCCAGCTGATCAGCACGTCGAAGCGGTAGCCCGGCGGTAGGGTGATGGTGTCCGCCGTGGTCGCGGCGATGTTGTCGAAGCCCAGCAGCGGCCTGGCACTGATGGCGTTGGCCAGTGCCGTGCGGCCCAGCGGGCTGCCAGCCAGGAACAGGGCCGCACCGGCCAGGGCGCCGGTGCCGATGAAGCGGCGGCGGCTCAGTACCAGGCGCTGCAGGTCAGTCAGATCGTGGTTGTCCATCAGGCGTGTCTCCTCCAGAAACGGAGGGCAGCCTAGTGCGCGGATGTGACGAATCTATGAAGCTTTTTTGACGGGCGCCAGGCCGCAGCCTTTGAGGATGATCTGCACCAGTTGATCGGCGGCCTCCTCGAAGTCCTGCTTGGTCAGGCGTGAACACTGCTTGACGCGGCAGATTTGCGAGGCGAAGTCGGCGTAGTGCTGGGTGCTGCCCCAGAGCAGGAAGATCAGGTGCATGGGGTCGACCGGATCCATCTTGCCGGCGGCGATCCAGGCCTCGAACACGGCAGCGCGGCCACGGAACCAGTCCAGGTAGTGCTGGTTGAAATACTGCGACAGGCAGTCGCCACCGCTGATCACTTCCATGGCGAAGATGCGCGAAGCCTTCGGCTGGCGCCGGGAAAACTCCATCTTGGCGCGGATGTAGCGCTCCAGCGCCTCGGCCGGATCGTCATCGACGCTCAGGGTGTTGAAGGTGCTGTCCCACAGTTCGAGGATATTGCTCAGCACCGCCAGGTACAGGCCCAGCTTATTGTTGAAGTAGTAGTGCAGGTTGGCCTTGGGCAGGCCGACGTTCTGCGCGATGGTGTTCATGCTGGTGCCCTTGAAACCATGGCGGGCGAACTCTTCCTCGGCGGCCTTGATGATGGCTTCTTCATTCTTCTGGCGAATGCGCCCGGCAGGTTTGTCGCTGGTGTGATGGGCGGGTACTTCGAAGGTCATAGAGCAATTCCATGCTGATCGGGGAGCGGCACGCCTGCACTGTTACCCCAGCATTGCCTGGGTGACAAGTGCGCTACGCGGAAAATCGCTGGGGCAGAGCTCAATTGCCCCGAGAGGCGGCTGTGCGGGGCTTTTCGGCATCTGGCACTCAGCCATCGGCCAGTGCTTCGAGAAAACTCTCCAGTACCAGATGGGCACGCCGCCCTTTGCGCGTGACCGCTGCCAGGTTGATGTCGTAGTAGCGGCTGCTGGCCTTGAGCGCGCGCAAGCGCCCCTGCTGCACCCAGGCCTGAGCGTAATGATCCGGCAGGTAGCCGATGTAACGTCCGGTGAGGATGAGAAAGGCCATGCCTTCGCGATCCGAAGCGCTGGCCGTGCAGTTCAGTGCCTGGTAGTGGCTCTGCACCTCGGATGGTACGCGGAAGGTCGGCGCGATGGCTTCCTGGGCGTTGAGCCTGTCGTCTTCGAGCTGTTGGTCGTCGACATAGAACAATGGGTGACCGACCGCGCAGTACAGCAGCGAGCGCTCGTCATACAGCGGCTGATACTCCAGGCCGGAGAGGGCGCCGACCTGCGGCACCACGCCGATGTGCAGGCGGCCATCGAGCACGCCCTGTTCCACCTCAGAAGGCGGCGTCATACGGATGTGAATGCGCACATCCGGCCCCTGTACCTTGAGCCGCGCCAGGGCGTTGGTGATGCGCATGTGTGGGATGGTCACCAGGTTATCGGTCAGGCCGATGTTCAGCTCACCGCGCAGGTGCTGGTGCAGGCCGTTGACTTCGGTGCGAAAGCTCTCCAGCGCCGCCAGCAGTTGCAGGGTGCTCTGGTACACCTCGCGGCCTTCCTCGGTGAGGGCGAAACCGGCGCGGCCACGCTGGCACAGGCGCAGGCCGAGGCGTTGCTCCAGATCGCTCATCTGCTGGCTGATAGCCGAGCGGCCTATGCCCAGGGCACTTTCGGCCGCAGAAAAGCCGCCGCATTCGACCACGCTGCGAAACAGCTTTAGCAGGCGGATTTCAAAGTCGCTGACCTGGGCCAGCGGATCGGGACGACGGCTGCTCATTAGTTTAGTAAGCCTTGAACTGAAGATAAGAAGAGTGCTGTTTTACTGACTCTATGCCCGTGGCACCTTGGCTGGCAACTACCCTGTAGGAGCCGGCTTGCCGGCGATCATCGCCCGCAAGCGTGCTCCTACATCCGATTGCCTGCCCGAGTGAGGCCACCCCGATGAACATGCCGCAGACCGCAACCCCGTCCCTGGCCAGCCAGCTCAAGTTGGATGCGCACTGGATGCCGTTCTCCGCCAACCGCGCCTTCCAGCGTGACCCGCGTTTGATCGTGGCGGCCGAAGGCAACTGGCTGATCGATGATCAGGGTCGCAGGATCTACGACAGTCTGTCCGGCCTGTGGACCTGCGGCGCCGGCCACTCGCGCAAGGAAATCCAGGATGCCGTGGCCAAGCAACTCGGCACCCTCGATTACTCGCCCGGCTTCCAGCACGGCCATGCGCTGTCGTTCAAGCTGGCCGAACAGATCGCCGACCTGATGCCGGGCGAGCTCAATCATGTGTTCTTCACGGGCTCCGGCTCCGAGTGCGCCGACACCGCGGTGAAAATGGCCAAGGCCTACTGGCGCCTGAAAGGCCAGCCGGCCAAGACCAAGTTCATTGGCCGCGCCCGTGGTTACCACGGCGTCAACATCGCCGGCACCTCGCTCGGCGGCATCGGCGGCAACCGCAAGATGTACGGCCAGTTCATGGACGCCGACCACCTGCCGCACACCCTGCAGCCGCACCTGGCTTTCACCAAGGGCATGGCCGAAACCGGCGGCGTGGAGCTGGCCAACGAACTGCTCAAGCTGATCGAACTGCACGACGCCTCCAACATCGCCGCCGTCATCGTCGAGCCGATGTCCGGCTCGGCGGGCGCCATCGTGCCGCCGGTGGGCTACCTGCAGCGCCTGCGCGAGATCTGCACCCAGCACAACATCCTGCTGATCTTCGACGAAGTGATCACCGGCTTTGGCCGCATGGGCAAGTGGAGTGGTGCGGAGTTCTTCGGCGTCACTCCGGACGTGATGAACGTCGCCAAGCAGATCACCAACGGCGCTATCCCGCTCGGTGCGGTGGTGGCCAGCAGCGAGATCTACACCACTTTCATGCAGCAGCCGTCGCCGGAGCACATGATCGAGTTCACCCACGGCTATACCTACTCGGCGCACCCGGTGGCCTGTGCCGCCGGCCTGGCAACGCTGGAGCTGCTCAAACGCGAGAACCTGATCCAGCAGTCCGCCGAACTGGCGCCGAAGTTCGAGGCTGCCCTGCATGGCCTCAAGGGCACCAAGCATGTGGTCGACATCCGCAACTGCGGCCTGGCTGGCGCGTTGCAAATCGCCCCGCGTGACGGCGACGCCGTGGTACGTCCGTTCGAGGCTGGCGTGGCGCTGTGGAAGGCCGGTTTCTACGTGCGCTTCGGTGGCGATACCCTGCAGTTCGGCCCAACCTTCAATGCCAAGATCGAAGACCTCGACCGCGTCTTCAATGCCGTTGGCGATGTACTGAACAAACTCGACTGATTCCTGTGGGAGGGGCTTTAGCTGCGACGCTCATTTAGTTGCGGCTGAAGCCCCTCCCACCAACCTGACCTTGGAGAACCCCATGAGCCACATCCCGCACCTGATCAACGGCGAACGCGTTGCCGGCAACGGTCGCAGTGCCCCGGTATACAACCCGTCCACCGGCGACTCCACCAGCGCCGTCGGCCTGGCTGATCGCGCCACCATGCAACTGGCCATCGACGCCGCCAAGGCTGCCTTCCCGGCCTGGCGCAACACCCCGCCGGCCAAGCGTGCACAGATCATGTTCCGCTTCAAGCAACTGCTGGAGCAGAACGAGAACGAAATCGCGGCGCTGATCAGCGCCGAGCATGGCAAGACCCTCGAAGACGCCGTTGGTGAACTCAAGCGCGGTATCGAGAACGTCGAGTTCGCCTGCGCCGCCCCGGAACTCCTCAAGGGCGAATACAGCCGCAACGTCGGCCCGGACATCGACGCCTGGACCGATCTACAACCCATTGGTGTCGTGGCAGGCATTACCCCGTTCAACTTCCCGGCCATGGTGCCGCTGTGGATGTACCCGCTGGCCATCGTCTGCGGCAACTGCTTCATCTTGAAGCCGTCCGAGCGCGACCCGAGCTCCACCCTGTTCATCGCCGAACTGCTGAACCAGGCCGGCCTGCCCAAGGGCGTGCTGAACGTGGTCAACGGTGACAAGGACGCAGTCGACGCGCTGATCGAGGCGCCCGAGGTCAAGGCCCTGAGCTTCGTCGGCTCGACCCCGATCGCCGAATACATCTACAGCGAAGGCACCAAGCGCGGCAAACGCGTGCAGGCCCTGGGCGGCGCCAAGAACCACGCCGTGCTGATGCCCGATGCCGATCTGGACAATGCTGTCAGCGCGCTGATGGGCGCGGCCTACGGCTCCTGCGGCGAGCGCTGTATGGCCATCTCCGTGGCCGTGTGCGTGGGTGACCAGATCGCCGATGCGCTGGTCGAGAAGATCGTTCCACAGATCCAGGCGCTGAAAATCGGTGCCGGCACTTCCTGCGGCCTGGACATGGGCCCGCTGGTCACCGCCGCTGCGCGTGACAAGGTCAAGGGCTACATCGATGCCGGGGTCGAACAGGGCGCCAAGCTGGTGGTCGACGGTCGTAACCTGGTCGTGCCAGGCAACGAGAACGGCTATTTCGTCGGTGGCACCCTGTTCGACCAGGTGACCCCGGAGATGACCATCTACACCGACGAAATCTTTGGCCCGGTGCTGTGCATCGTCCGCGTCGGCAGCCTGGAAGAAGCCATGCAACTGATCAACGATCACGAGTACGGCAACGGCACCTGCATCTTCACCCGTGACGGTGAAGCTGCGCGCCTGTTCTGCGACGAGATCGAGGTCGGCATGGTCGGCGTCAACGTGCCGCTGCCGGTACCGGTGGCTTACCACAGCTTCGGCGGCTGGAAGCGTTCGCTGTTCGGCGACCTGCATGCCTATGGTCCGGATGGTGTGCGCTTTTACACCCGCAAGAAGGCCATTACCCAACGCTGGCCGGCACGCAAGAGCCACGAAGCGGCGCAGTTCGCCTTCCCCAGCAATGGTTGAGTGAGCGCAAGCAGTAAACCAAAGGCCGGTCGCAAGACCGGCCTTTTCGTTGCTGGCGTATTCGATCGCACCCGCGCTCTGGGTGGGGGCGCTTGTCGCTTCGTCCGGAGCATGGAGACGATCAATTGACGAGTTCCTGAGCCCTTTTTCGGCCCGGAGCACAGTCCGGGCCAGGCAGTACCTTATTGCTCGCCTTTCATGGCCGTGCGCAGGCCGAGCATGAACAGCAGCAGGTTGGCGTCAGGCTCTATTTCGGGTTGTGCCTGTTTACGTATCGGCACGATGGGGCAGGGCGTCATGCCGCAATTACGGCTCTCCAGTACCCGTGGGCCGGGCTGCTCCCAGGCGGCTGCAGCGACAGCTGTCAGGCCCAAGGCTGCGACGAGGAATAAACCTCTAGCGATTTCTAGTTTCATCTTGCTAAGCCTTTGAAAGTGCTGGCGACGTGTTTGGATAACCCTAGTCGAAGCGGATCAAGCTCAAGAGTTTCCTGACGAATGGTTACGCTTTGATGAGCCGAGCGCCGCAGATGCCTGTGTACGTTTCAGAGCTTGCCCGGGCCGCCGGGGAATATGTGTGCATAGCCCGTCAGTATCTGTGCCCACTCGCTATCGCTCCACGGGCTGTGCCGACGTAGTTGGCGCAAGTCGTGGCGGGCTGCGCGCCGGCTACTCCAGCGCCGACGGCTTTTCTCCAGATCGAGCAGGGCTACCTGGGGTTCACCATCGCTCAGCTTGACGAAGATGTGCTTGGCATACAGACAGCCATGCTGCCAGCGCCCCCGGTGCATACGCGCCAGGGTTGCGCCGATTTTCTGTAGTAGCCTGGCATGCGCCGCCTCACCGCAGAGCTGGCGTCCACCCTGGGCATACCAGTGTTCGATATCCTCGAAGCCCTGCAGGGCTTCGGTTACCAGCAGCCCGCGCCAGCCCTGTTGCGGATCATGCTCCACGCCGCAGTAGACGAGATGTGGCACGGAGACGCCGAGCGCATCGAGAGCCTGCAGTGCATTGCGTTCGCGTAATACCGTCGGGCGACCTCCAGGGTGCAGCAGGCTACGGTAGATATGGCCGATCTGGCGTTTGGCGTAGAGCACGCCACTGTGATCGAGCAAGCGCTGCACGCCGCTTTCGCCGCCGCGCCGTGCGTTTGGGGGTTCGACCCAGTCGCCTTGTCGTTGCCACCAATGCTGGAAGGCCTGCTGTGGAATATCGTTCGCGCTATCAAGGGGCATTTTTTGCTCTTCTTATGCTTATTTTCATGAGGAGCCAGAGGTTTCAACTGCCAAAATGGCATTCTGACCTTTGGAATTGTAACAAAAAATAAGCCAGCAAGATGCCTGTATTGGGCGCTGCTGTCCATGCTGGCTTTAGCAGGCTGTTGAAAAACTATCTGCGTTGCCACTGCTGCGTTAAAAACAGGCTCGTGCGCGAGTCCGATCAAAATGCTCATTTACAGTTCGTAAAGTCGAGCGCGACTCCGACCGTTTTTCGCCTATTTTTGCCTTGCATTGGCTGCCTCGCCTACGTTTTTCAACGGCCTGTTATACCATTAGCCGATACGGCGACATGACGGTTTCACTGAACGACGCGCATAAAAAAACCCCGCGACTGGCGCGGGGTTCTTGGTACTGCTAAGGAGCCGGTCGGCTTACATCATGCCGCCCATGCCACCCATACCGCCCATGCCACCCATATCAGGCATGCCCGGAGCCTTGTCGTCAGCCGCGTCGGCCACCATGGCCTCGGTGGTGATCATCAGGCCGCCGATGGAGGCAGCAGCTTGCAGGGCCGAACGGGTCACCTTGGCCGGGTCGAGAATACCCATCTCGATCATGTCGCCGTAGGTGTCGGTCGCGGCGTTGAAGCCGAAGTTGCCCGAACCCTGCTTGACCTTGTCGACCACGACGCTCGGCTCGCCGCCGGCGTTGGAGACGATCTGACGCAGCGGCGCTTCAACAGCGCGACGCAGCAGCGCGATACCGACGTTCTGGTCTTCGTTGTCGCCCTTCAGGTCTTCGATGGCCTGCAGAGCGCGCACCAGGGCTACGCCACCGCCAGGTACCACGCCTTCTTCCACTGCTGCGCGGGTAGCGTGCAGGGCGTCTTCAACGCGGGCTTTCTTCTCTTTCATCTCGACTTCGGTGGCAGCGCCAACCTTGATCACGGCAACACCGCCGGCCAGCTTGGCCAGACGCTCTTGCAGCTTCTCTTTGTCGTAGTCGGAAGAGGTTTCTTCGATCTGCTTGCGGATCTGCGCAACGCGGGCTTCGATGTCGACCTGGGCACCAGCACCATCGATGATGGTGGTGTTGTCCTTGTTCAGCACGACACGCTTGGCGTTACCCAGGTGCTCCAGAGTGGCGCTTTCCAGGGACAGGCCAACTTCTTCGGAGATCACGGTGCCGCCGGTCAGGATGGCGATGTCCTGCAGCATGGCCTTGCGGCGGTCGCCGAAGCCCGGAGCCTTGACGGCAGCGACCTTGACGATGCCGCGCATGTTGTTGACGACCAGGGTAGCCAGGGCTTCGCCTTCGACGTCTTCAGCAACGATCAGCAGCGGACGGCCAGCCTTGGCAACGGCTTCCAGAACCGGCAGCAGTTCGCGGATGTTGCTGATCTTCTTGTCGACCAGCAGCAGCAGCGGGCTGTCCAGCTCGGCAACCATGGTGTCCGGCTTGTTGATGAAGTACGGCGACAGGTAGCCGCGGTCGAACTGCATGCCTTCTACGACGGACAGTTCGTTTTCCAGGCCCGAGCCTTCTTCAACGGTGATGACGCCTTCTTTGCCGACCTTGTCCATGGCTTCGGCGATGATGTCACCGATGGAGTTGTCGGAGTTGGCGGAGATGGTGCCGACCTGAGCGATGGCCTTGGAGTCGGCGCACGGCTTGGCCAGGTCTTTCAGCTGGGCGACGATGGCCGCGGTGGCCTTGTCGATGCCGCGCTTCAGATCCATCGGGTTCATGCCGGCAGCGACGGACTTCAGACCTTCGTTGACGATGGCTTGAGCCAGAACGGTAGCGGTGGTGGTGCCGTCACCGGCAGCGTCGTTGGCCTTGGATGCTACGTCCTTGACCAGCTGGGCGCCCATGTTTTCGAAGGCGTCTTTCAGTTCGATTTCCTTGGCAACCGAAACACCGTCTTTGGTGATGGTCGGAGCGCCGAAGGATTTGGCCAGAACCACGTTACGACCTTTCGGGCCGAGGGTGGCTTTAACGGCGTCGGCCAGTACGTTGACGCCTACGAGCATTTTCTTGCGGGCGGAATCGCCAAACTTGACTTCTTTAGCAGCCATTTTGATCAGTCCTCAAATTCTTGAAGGTTTAAACGGAGATTCGTGGGAATCAGGCTTCGATGACAGCGAGGATTTCGTTCTCGCCCATGACCAGCAGGTCTTCGCCGTCGACCTTGACGGTGTTGCTGCCGGAGTAGGGGCCGAATACCACCTTGTCACCAACCTTGACGGCCAGCGGACGGACTTCGCCGTTATCCAGAACCTTACCGGTACCGACGGCAACGACTTCACCCTGGTTCGGCTTCTCGGCGGCCGAACCCGGCAGCACGATGCCACCTGCGGTTTTGGTCTCTTCTTCGCTGCGACGGATCACGACGCGGTCATGCAGAGGACGAAGCTTCATTGTCGATCTCTCCTAACAATTGATGGCCAACTTGCCGACTCTGTGTGGTCGGCGGGTTTGTAAAATCCGGCGAGGCCGGGTGCGGCACGCTGGGCGTACCGCGAAAGTTGGACTGCCTCAGTGGGCAGGTACCTTGCGGTGACAGCTACATGTGGGCGGGCAAGGGTATTTCAAGGGGCGGGGGTGAAATTTTTTGTGCTGCAGATGGGGGGCGGATTTGCGTAGGCGCCGGCTTGCCGGTGATCAGTCCGAGAGAGATCGCCGGCAAGCAGACTCCAGAGCTGTAGGGATCAGTCGCGGCGCTCGTACTCGCCTTCGAGCACGTTGGGGTTGGTCTTGCCGCTGCGGGCGGCCTGGTCGTCGAAGAAGGCGCGCTGGCGCATGGCTTGTTCCTGGGCGCGGCGCCGAATCTTGCCGACCAGCAGGCGGCGGGTGAAGGGGAACAGGCAGAGCACGCCGAAGATGTCGCTGATGAAGCCTGGCAGCAGCAGCAGGCCACCACCGACGGCAATCAGCAGGCCTTCGAGCATTTCCTGCTCGGGCAGCTCGCCGCGTGCGAGCTTTTCGCGGACGCGCCAGGCGGTGGCGACTCCGGCGACGCGCAGCAGCACGCTGCCTAGGATGGCGGTGCCAATCACCAGCAACAGCGTGGGCAGCACGCCAATGGCGCTGCCAACCTTGATCAGCAGGGCCAGCTCGATGATGGGAAAGAGCAGAAAGAGGAACAGAAACGCACGCATGGGTCGAAGAGTCCTTGGCGGAAGACAGGCTTCCCGTAGGGGTTAAGTATGGCGTTTCGCGCTTAATTCAAGCTGAAGGCGCGCCATTGGTCGGCCAGCTCTCGGCTCTGGCCAGTTGCACCAGCGCCTGGCGCACGG
Organism: Ectopseudomonas mendocina; assembly: GCF_008041835.1. Lineage (GTDB taxonomy): Bacteria > Pseudomonadota > Gammaproteobacteria > Pseudomonadales > Pseudomonadaceae > Aquipseudomonas. The sequence continues at coordinate 9,835 of NZ_VRYE01000024.1, read as the reverse complement.
CGCCGGGATTGCTGCAGGGTGCGGGAAAGGGCAGCCAGTACAGGCTCTGGCCGATGCGCAGATGAAAGCCTTCACTGTCGACACCGGCCATCTGCGCGGGCTCGTGTTGCGGCAGGCCGGCCAGTTCGACGTAATGGGCGATGGCCTTGGTGTGATCTTCATTCATGTGCTCGACCATGCTCGCTTCGCTACCGTCTGTCGCGAAGGGGTTGGCCAGGGTCACCTGGTCGAGCCAGTGAATGGCGCCGAAGCCGCCGATGAAACGCCAGCGCACCGGCTCCAACCGCCAGAAATCGAAATCATGCGCCCGATGGTAGTCGCGCGACTGGGGGAAAAAGCGGTAATAACGCTGTGCGGCCGCTTCGATTTCGCTCTCGTCATGCAACTGTCGTGCTTCGGCGAGCAAAGTGAGGCGGCCGACCGCCTGCACATCCTCTGCGCCACGCTCGCCGACCAATAGCGAACATTTGGCGTCCTGTCCGAGGTTATGGGTGTGCTGGGCGATGCGGCTGATCAGGATCAGCGGCCGGCCCTCGGCGTCCAGGCAGTAGGGCACCACCGATCCAAAAGGGAAACCCGGCATGGCCTTGGAGTGGGTGCTGAGCACGCCACGGTATTCCTTGAGCAGCAATTCTCGTGCATGCTTGCCGGCTTTCACGCTCACCTTAATGACTCCTCGCAAAGAATCCGTCAGAAACGGACAGACGCCCTAGCATAGCGGCTAGCGGGCATCGGCGGGGTCGCTAAATGCTGCACCTTGAGGGGATAAAGCGATGCAACTGAAAGACAAAGTCATCATTATCACTGGCGGTTGCCAGGGACTGGGTCGCGCCATGGGTGAGTACCTGGCGGGCAAGGGCGCCAGGCTGGCGCTGGTCGATCTGAACCAGGAAAAACTCGACGAAGCCGTGGCCGCTTGCAAGGCTGCCGGTGGCGATGCTCGCAGCTACCTGTGCAACGTGGCCGATGAAGAGCAGGTGACCCATATGGTCGCCCAGGTGGCCGATGACTTCGGCGCCATCAACGGCCTGATCAACAATGCTGGCATCCTGCGTGATGGCCTGACCATCCGCGTGAAAGATGGCGAGATGACCAAGATGAGCCTGGCGCAGTGGCAGGCGGTGATCGACGTCAACCTGACCGGCGTGTTCCTCTGCACCCGTGAAGTGGCGGCGAAGATGATCGAGCTGAAGAATGAGGGCGCGATCGTCAACATCTCCTCCATTTCCCGCGCGGGCAATATGGGGCAGGCCAACTACTCCGCCGCCAAGGCGGGCGTGGCTGCCGACACCGTGGTCTGGGCCAAGGAGCTGGCGCGTTACGGCATTCGCGTCGCGGGCGTGGCGCCGGGCTTCATCGAAACCGAGATGACCGCCAGCATGAAGCCGGAAGCGCTGGAGAAAATGACCTCGGGCATTCCGCTCAAGCGCATGGGCAAGCCGGTCGAGATCGCCCATTCGGTGGCCTACATTCTGGAAAACGACTACTACACCGGTCGCATTCTGGAACTGGATGGCGGCCTGCGTCTGTAATCCGCCAGGCCAGAACGAAAAACGCCCCGACTGGTTCGGGGCGTTTTGTTTGTGCCAGCGCGGGGTATCGCGAACCCGTAGCCCGGATGTAATCCGGGGCGGATACCAGGTGGTGGGCCTTTCCCGGATTGCATCCGGGCTACTTCTTAGTGCGTGCGGGCGACGGCGAAACGGCTCAGCTCGATCAGTGCATCGCGGTACTCACCGGTCGGCAGCACGTCCAGGCAGGCGATGGCGCGTTCGGCGTAGTCGCGTGCGAGTTGTGCGGTGTAATCCAGAGCGCCGGCGGCATCCACGGCGGCGCGGATGCTTTCCAGGTCTTCGATGCCGCCTTTCTGAATCGCGCGGCGTACCAGGGCGGCCTGTTCCTCGGTGCCTTCACGCATGGTGTAGATCAGCGGCAGGGTCGGTTTGCCTTCGGCCAGGTCGTCACCGACGTTCTTGCCCAGTTCGGCTGCATCGCCCTTATAGTCGAGCAGGTCATCGACCAGCTGGAAAGCGATGCCCAGGTGATCACCGAAGGTGCGCAGGGCTTCGCGCTGCGCCTCGTTGGCGCCGGCCAGGGCGGCGGCACTATGGGTCGAGGCCTCGAACAGCATCGCGGTCTTGCTGCGGATGACTTCCATGTAGGTCTCTTCGGTGGTGCTGGCGTCGCGCACCTTGGACAGTTGCAATACTTCGCCTTCGGCGATCACGCGGGTGGCGTGGGAGAGGATCTTCATCACCGGCATGGAGCCGAGCTCGACCATCATTTCGAACGAGCGTGAATATAGGAAGTCGCCCACCAGCACGCTCGGTGCGTTGCCCCATTGGGCATTGGCGGTGCTGCGGCCACGGCGCATGTCGGACATGTCGACCACGTCGTCATGCAGCAGGGTGGCGGTGTGCAGAAATTCGATGGTGGCGGCCAGTAGGCGCAGGTCATCGGCCTGGTAACCCAGTGCACGCCCGCTGAGCAGTACCAGCAATGGGCGCAGGCGCTTGCCGCCAGCGGAGATGATATAGTCGCCGATCTTTTCCACCAGCGGCACGCGGGAAACCACCTGTTGGCGAATGATGCCATCGACGGCGGTGAAATCGTCCGCTACCACGCGGTAGAAAGCCTGGGGTTGCATCGGCGACTGGTGCTCCTTTGAGGTTGCGCGGCATGCTAGGTGGCGGGGTGGGGGCTGTCAAGGCGAGCACTTGCGGCCCTTGCGCGGCGTTCGGCGCTTGCGTACAATCGCGCACCCTGAACTTCCCCCTGGGCATTTCCCTGCCTTACGCAATTGCAAGGGTGTCACTTCCGGCCCCAAGCAGCCATGCCAGCCAATAACGACTTTTCTAAAGCGCTGGGTGAGCAGGATCAACGGAGATTTACCATGTACGCAGTAATTGTTACTGGTGGCAAGCAATACAAAGTCACCGAAGGCGAATTCCTCAAGATCGAGAAGCTCGAAGTCGCTACTGGCGAAGCCGTGACTTTCGATCGCGTTCTGCTGATCGGCAACGGCGACGACGTTAAAATCGGCGCTCCGGTCGTAGACGGCGCTAAAGTGGTTGCCGAAGTCGTGTCGCAAGGCCGTCACGACAAAGTGCGCATCATCAAGTTCCGCCGTCGTAAGCACCACATGAAGCGTCAGGGCCACCGTCAGTGGTTCACTGAGATCAAAATCACCGGTATCCAGGCCTGATTCGTCGGCCCCGATCCTTTATAGGAGTATTGACTCATGGCACACAAAAAAGCTGGCGGTTCTACCCGTAACGGCCGCGATTCCGAAAGTAAACGCCTTGGCGTGAAAATGTACGGTGGTCAGGTCATCAAGGCCGGTAACATCATCGTTCGTCAGCGCGGCACCGAGTTCCACCCGGGTTTCGGCGTGGGCATGGGCAAGGATCACACCCTCTTCGCTAAAGTCGAAGGCGTGGTCAAGTTCGAAGTGAAGGGCGCTTTCGGCCGTCGCTACGTGAGCGTCGTTCAGGCCTAATCGCCTACGCGCTGGAAAAGCCCTGTCCGTAGGACGGGGCTTTTTTGTTTATGTATCTTTGGTTCGCTTGCCCGATCCGCTAGTTCTGGATGATCCGGCAAGCGTTCCCCCAGCCCGCAGATGAAGCGGGAGGCATATCCATGAAATTCGTCGACGAAGTTTCGATTTTTGTAAAGGCCGGTGACGGCGGTAACGGCATGATGAGCTTCCGTCGTGAGAAGTTCATCGAGAAGGGCGGCCCCAACGGCGGTGACGGCGGTGACGGCGGCTCGGTATTCCTCGAAGCCGACGCCAACCTCAACACCCTGATCGACTACCGCTATACGCGCAAATTCCACGCGCAGAATGGCGAGAAGGGCGGCAGCACCGATTGCACCGGGGCCAAGGGCGAGGATCTGATTCTGCCGGTACCGGTCGGCACCACGGTGATCGACGTGGCCACCCAGGAAGTGATCGGTGATCTGGTCAAGCCGGGTCAGCGCCTGATGGTCGCCCAGGGCGGCTGGCATGGCCTGGGTAACACCCGCTTCAAGTCCAGCACCAACCGTGCGCCGCGTCAGACCACGCCGGGCAAGCCGGGCGAGTCGCGCGATCTCAAGCTGGAGCTGAAGGTGCTGGCTGACGTCGGTCTGCTCGGTCTGCCCAATGCCGGCAAGAGCACTTTCATCCGCGCGGTTTCCGCGGCCAAGCCGAAGGTCGCCGATTACCCCTTCACCACCCTGGTGCCGAACCTGGGCGTGGTCAGCGTCGATCGCTTCAAGAGCTTCGTCGTCGCCGACATCCCCGGTCTGATCGAAGGCGCTTCCGAGGGTGCCGGTCTGGGCATTCGCTTCCTCAAGCACCTGGCGCGTACGCGTCTGCTGTTGCATCTGGTGGACATGGCGCCGCTGGACGAGAGCGACCCGGCCGAGTCGGCGCAGGTGATCATCGACGAGCTGGCACGCTTCAGCCCGGCACTGGCCGAGCGTGATCGCTGGCTGGTGCTGAACAAGATGGACCAGGTGCCCGAGGACGAGCGCGAGGCACGCAAGGCCGATATCGTGGCTCGCCTGAACTGGCAGGGCCCGGTTTACGTGGTTTCGGCCATCAGCCGCGACGGTACCGAGCGCATCAGCCGCGACATCATGCATTACCTGGAAGTGCGCGCCGAGCGCATCGCCGAGGACCCGGTCTTCGCCGAGGAGCTGGCCGAGTTGGATCAGCGTATCGAAGACGAGGCGCGTGCCCGTCTGCAGGCGCTGGACGACCAGCGTGCGCTGCGTAAATCCGGTGTGCGCAGTGTCGATGATATCGACGAAGACGATGATTTCTTCGACGAAGAAGACGACGACGGCCCGGAAATCATTTACGTCCGGGATTAAGCAAATTTCCAACGCCGCTTAATTGCGGCGTTTTTGTAAGGGATGCTCTGAAGCAGTCGTCATTCCCGCGTAAGCGGGAATCCAGAAACATCGCAGCACCTGGACTCCCGCCTTCGCGGGAGTGACGCTGAGGCTTTTTCAGGGTTTCCTAAGTGGGCGTTCTGGCTAAGGTTGGAAGATCATGCGTGACAAGGTGACCGGCGCGCGGCGCTGGGTGGTGAAGATCGGCAGTGCGCTGCTGACCGCTGACGGGCGTGGCCTGGATCGTGCGGCCATGGCGGTATGGGTCAAGCAGATGGTGGCGCTGCGTGAGCAGGGCGTCGAGCTGGTGCTGGTGTCTTCCGGTGCGGTGGCGGCCGGCATGAGCCGCCTGGGCTGGATCAGCCGACCTAGCGCGATGCACGAGCTGCAGGCCGCTGCTGCGATTGGCCAGATGGCCCTGGTGCAGGCTTGGGAGTCGAGCTTCGCCGAGCATGGCATGCGCACCGCACAGATCCTCCTGACCCATGACGACCTGTCCGACCGCAAGCGCTACCTCAATGCACGCAGCACCTTGCGCACGCTGGTGAATCTCGATGTGATCCCGGTGATCAACGAGAACGACACCGTGGTCACCGATGAAATCCGCTTCGGCGACAACGATACCTTGGCAGCGCTGGTGGCCAACCTGGTGGAGGCCGATTTACTGGTAATCCTCACCGATCGCGACGGCATGTACACCGCCGATCCGCGGCACAATCCGGATGCCGAGCTGATTTTCGAAGCGCGTGCCGATGATCCGGCGCTGGATGCCGTGGCCGGTGGCGTTGGTGGTGCGCTGGGGCGTGGCGGCATGCAGACCAAGCTGCGCGCTTCGCGCCTGGCGGCGCGTTCCGGTGCGCATACGGTGATCGTCGGCGGTGCCATCGAGCAGGTCTTGGCTCGTCTCAAGGCCGGCGAGCGCCTGGGTACTTTGCTGGCCCCCGAGCGTGGCCTGCTGGCGGCCCGTAAACAATGGCTGGCCGGCCACCTGCAGACCCGCGGCACCCTGGTGCTGGACGCTGGTGCAGTGAAGGCGCTGAGTCAGGATCGCAAGAGCCTGCTGCCGGTCGGCGTGAAGGCGGTGCAGGGTAGCTTCCGGCGTGGCGAGATGGTGGTCTGCGTATCGCCTGACGGTCGTGAGATTGCCCGTGGTCTGGTCAACTACAGTGCGCTGGAAGCGCAAAAGATCATCGGCCAGCCGTCCGATGTCATCGAGAAGCTGCTGGGCTATGTCGATGAGCCGGAGCTGGTGCATCGCGACAATCTGATCCTCGTCTAAGGAGCGTGTATGCGTCCGTTCAAGGGAGTGTTGTTGGGGCTACTGATGCTGCCCGGCCTAGCACTGGCCGAAACCATCGGTGAGGTCTCTACGGTGTTCAAGTGGGTGGGGCCCAACGACAAGATCGTCGTCGAGGCCTTCGATGATCCCAAGGTCGAGGGTGTGACCTGCTATCTGTCGCGCGCCAAGACCGGCGGGGTGAAGGGTGGTCTTGGGCTGGCCGAGGATCGTGCCGAAGCCTCCATCGCCTGCCGTCAAGTCGGCCCCATTGCATTCAAGGGCAAGCTCAAGGATGGTGAGGAGGTGTTCAAGGAGCGCACCTCGCTGGTGTTCAAGACCATGCAGGTGGTGCGTTTCTTCGACGCCAAGCGCAATACCCTGGTGTACCTGGTCTATAGCGACCGGGTGATCGAAGGCAGCCCGCAGAATGCGGTGACGGCCATCCCGATTCTGCCTTGGCGTCAGTAAACCGATCAGCGCTCATAAAAAAACCGCCCCGAAGGGCTAATGTCTGTCAGTTAAGCGTCGAAGCTGCAAATGGGTAGGAGCGGCGCCCCGCCGCGAACCAGGGCGATACGCGATTGAAAAGCTTCGCCCCGGGGCGGGGCTCCTACGAAAGACCGCTTTGGCAAGCTTATCTGATCGGCATTGCCCGAAGGGCGGTTTTTTGTGCGTGACGATCAGGCGCTGGGGGTATCGAGTTGCAGGCGCTGGTTCGACTGCTTCTGCACCGCATGGAAGCGCTCAGCATCCTGCGACAGGACGTCGGCCATGGCCGGAAAGATCTCGTCCAGCTTGCTGCGCCATTCTTCGCTCTTGGCCTGCTCGGGGAAGCAGCGGCGAATCAGGTCGAGCATGATCGACACGGTCACCGAAGCGCCCGGCGAGGCGCCAAGCAGGGCAGCGATGGTGCCGTCAGCCGCCGCTACCAGTTCGGTGCCGAATTGCAGGATGCCGCCTTTCTTCGGATCCTTCTTGATGATCTGCACGCGCTGGCCGGCCACTTCCAGGCGCCAGTCCTCGGCCTTGGCTTCGGGGTAGAAGCCGCGCAGGGTTTCCAGGCGCTGCGCTTCGGACTGCATCACTTCCTTGATCAGGTAGCGAGTCAGGTCCATGTTGTCGCGCGCCACTGCCAGCATTGGGCCGAGGTTGTTGGGGCGTACCGACAGCGGCAGGTCGAGGAACGAGCCGTATTTGAGGAACTTGGTGGTAAAGCCGGCATACGGGCCGAACAGCAGGGACTTCTTGCCATCGACTACGCGGGTATCGAGGTGCGGCACCGACATCGGCGGCGAACCCACGGCAGCCTGGCTGTAGACCTTGGCCTGGTGCTGCTTGACGATTTCCGGGTTGTCGCAACGCAGCCACTGGCCACTCACCGGGAAGCCGCCGAAGCCTTTACCTTCGGGGATGCCGGACCGCTGCAGCAGCGGCAACGCGCCACCGCCGGCACCGAGGAAGACGAACTTGCTTCTGAGCTGGCGGGTGGCGCCGGAGCGGGTGTCCTTGATGTCCACCAGCCAGCCTTTGCCATCACGCTTGAGGTCGGTGACTCTCTGGTTGCAGGTGACCTTGGCGTTGGGCTGATTGGTCAGGTGGGCGAGCATCTGCTCGGTGACGGCACCGAAGTTGACGTCGGTGCCGGCCTGTACGCGGGTCATCGCCAGTGGCTCGTTGGCGTCACGGCCCGGAATCAGCAGCGGTGCCCATTCGGCGATGGTGGCGCGATCCTCGGTGTATTCCATTTCGGCAAAGGCGTGATGTTGCCGCAGCGCCTCGAAGCGCTTCTTGAGGAAGGCAATACCACTGTTGCCGCGCACGAAGCTCATGTGCGGCACCGGGTTGATGAAGGTCTTTGGCGCGTTGATCGCACCTTTCTCGATCAGGTAGGCCCAGAACTGCTTGGACTCTTCGAACTGGGCGTTGATGCTGACCGACTTCTTGATGTCGATACTGCCGTCAGCCCCTTCCGGGGTGTAGTTCAGCTCGCACAGCGCGGCGTGACCGGTGCCGGCGTTGTTCCAGGGGTTGGAGCTTTCCATTGCGCCGGACTCGCGCAGCTCTACCACTTCCAGTGTGAGGCCGGGATTGAGTTCCTTGAGCAATACGCCCAGGGTCGCGCTCATGATGCCGGCGCCAACCAGCACCACATCTACGCTTTGGGAATCGTTGTGCGCCATTAACCTCTCTCCAAGAAAAACTGCACCAGATGGACGGCCGTGCGGCCTGTAAGGGCGATACCGGTAGACTCAGGCGTAATGCCCTGTCGTTCGGAGGGGAGGGTCAAGGCTGGGGTTTGCGGACGCAAAACTGTTCATCTGTTCGCCACACTCTTGTGAAGTTTGTAAAAACCGTTTTTTCACGCTCTTTTGGAGCGGTGAACCTCAAAAGCTCGACTGCCTAGGCGCGCTTCTGCCCGTGCAAAACATGCAATGCATGGCTGCTATCGGCTCTGCATATGGGCTAAAAGCGGCTGGCCAGACTTGGCAGCGCGAAGTGGGCGACTCTCTGGGGCGGGGCGATGACGCTGCATCGGCGAGGTCGTACGGCCCGATCAGGAGACGTCCTTATAATCGGGGCGTGATTATAACGGTGAATGAGAGGAATTGATCGCCCCTGCGTGACTTTTATTCTTCCATCGGTCAGGCCGCCAACGGGTGAACGGCCCGTGCGTGTGTGACGACCGGCGTAATGCGGGCTCCAGCAGGCAGGGGAGCGCCGAGCCAGGAGAGGCTTGGCTCACGCACTTCCACCCAGCCGGCTTGGCTCGGTTGCTCCTGCATCTGGCGCAGGGCGCGACAGAGTCCCTGGGCATCGATCAGGGCAAAATGGCGCATCGGACGAGAGCGGCTGAACAGGCGGCGCAACAGCATGGCGAAGGCTCCAGCGAGTGACGCTGTCTTTAGGCCTGGGCGTGGTGACAGCCTGATGACAGGAACCGCACCGGCCCGCTGGCGGTCTTAACCAGCACTACTGTCGGCCTCAGGCCGCGCTGGGTATACTGCCGGCCACTTTTACCTCACTCGGAGAGATGAGCATGCTGCACCGCGCGTTGATCGCCTTGCTTGCTGCCGCCAGCCTGACTCTGGCCGGTTGCGCCCTCAGCCCTCAGCAACTCACCCCGCAACCCAAACTCACCAGCTCGCTGACCCCGGTGGGGCAGGGCCAGCCGGTGGTGGTGCGCGTGGTCGATGGTCGTCCTTCGCCGGTGCTTGGCACCCGTGGCGGCCTGTATCCGGAAACCAGCTCGATCAGTGTCAGCGCTGAGCATGTGCTGCCCAAGCTGCAGGCCGAGGCCGAAGCAGCCGTGCGTCTGCTGGGTTTTACTCCGTCGCCCAATGCCTATAACGCGCCGCAGCTGACCATCACCCTGGCGGAGCTGAAGTATCAGTCGCCGAAAGAGGGCATGTACGTCACCGAGGCGGACATCTCCGCTTCCATTCGTGCTGACGTACAGGGCGGCAGTCGCCGCTATACCGGCCGTTACGGTGCCTCGCTGAACCAGCGCTTCGGCACCGCACCGAACCAGCAGACCAACACCAAGCTGGTCAGTGATGTGCTCAGCGATGCGCTGACCCGCGCCTTCAAGGACCCGACCATTGGCCAGGTTTTGCTGCAGTAATTGGCTATAACGCCACGAAAAACGCCCCGCACTGCGCAAGCCGTTGGGATAAT
>NZ_VRYE01000239.1 GCF_008041835.1 Ectopseudomonas mendocina | reverse complement strand
CACGAGGGCAAGAAGGTCTGGTCTTGCAACATGACTTACGCGGCGAACAACTTCGACGTTGGAGCCCTGGCCGAGTAAGGATTAGCCATCGCTGTCCCCCGGGGGATCCCCGCACCGTCCTTGCAGTTGGAACCTTCACCGAGGTCGTTACCATGCTCTCCTTTCGATGAATGGAGCTCTCCTCGGTGGTTCTTCAAAAAGCGTTGCAGTCCAGTAAGAACCTGGGCGACCTCACCCAAGCATGGATACGAGAGATAACCGCCCGCACTAAGGCTGAAAACGTGGTTTCCACGGTGAAGCTTACTGTCGGAGATACCGCCTCTCTCGTCGCTCCTGCCGCTCTGGTGGCGGAAGTTATTCTGAAGACCGGGCTTGCGGATGAGAAAACGCCTTTGCGTGTTCTTCTCATTGGACGTGATCCCATGATTCGACTGGACCATTCGGTCTGGGCGAGCCTTGCCGGCGAGATGCTCGGGCGCCCCGGAGAGGTCGAAATTTTCCTAACCCAGGCTGAGCAAGCCATTACCAGTATGTATCC
>NZ_VRYE01000238.1 GCF_008041835.1 Ectopseudomonas mendocina | reverse complement strand
ATCAGGTAGGCAGCGATCATCTGCACTGACAGCATGCGTGTGCCCAAGGTGGCATCGCTCGTGGGGTGACTCCCGAGCATCGATGCCAACGCCAGCGCTCCGATGGCCAGGCAAAGCAAGGTAGCTAGGAAGGCTCGTTCGGTATAGCGGAATGGGCCGACTTCGATTTCTGCAGCGCTTTTGACGGTGGTTTGCATAGCGCGTTCCTCTTGACTCTCACGACAAGGGTAGCAGCCTCTTTCAGCGCTAAACAGCGGAAATCAACTCCTGAATTTGCCCCTCTGCCGCTGTTAGCAAACAGAGCACCTCATCGGAGCAACCATGCGCGCTCAGAGCTTCCATCGCTCTGGAGAAAGCTCTGGCATGCGCGGCACAGAGATCCACTTTGTCGAATGCCTCCTGGATAGCCGTGTCAGTAGCCACTGGCGCCATTGCTACCAGGCCGTTCTCATAGATACGGCTTTCCCAATGGCTCGGCTCGATGCCGGTTGAGCGAAAGTAAATGAAACCGAGCTGATCGCCCAGGGAATAGGCTGCCGCCCCGTAGTGCTCATCGAATGTGGAACGGCCAGTGCCCAAC
>NZ_VRYE01000237.1 GCF_008041835.1 Ectopseudomonas mendocina | reverse complement strand
ATGTTCGCCGGTCTGTTGCTGATAATCCAGTGAAGTCAGTTTGCTACTTTTCACCGCATCAGAAACGCCGTATTTCCGGATCGAATTCCTGAGCAAGACGCATGGCGTCACTCATCGATTTGAAGCCCGATTGCCGCGAGCCATCGGAAAGACGTACTTCCCACTGCAGGGCCTGATTACCGGCTTTGGAAGGCGCGGTATGGCTCCAGATCCGCGCTCCTGTCTCGTGCTGATAGATGCCTGGCCGACTTCGGTACCACCCTTGAACGGCCTTGCTCACGCCTCGCCTCCGGATTTCAGCGGGTTTCCAGTGGCAGCATGCATTAGCACCTTTCGCTTTGCCCCGCGCACCAAGCGGTAAATCTCCACTTGGCCTGCAGATATCGCATCTCGCAGGTCTTGCTCATCATGGGGCGTGGCTTCAACTGTCGAGATCGTGTCGACAACCTTGTGCATCTTTCCGTCGGACAGAATTGTGAACGTCGGGCCGGGACAGATCCTTGCGAAGGTACTGGAACTGGGACTCTGGCCAGCCTGGTGCTTCCAGCCATAGAGCACACCTTCTACGGTGTCCGAAAGGTGGGGGGTGTGATTGCGATTCATCAAATAGCCTCGTCAGCCAGGAAATTTCGGGGCTATTTGAACGTTCCGAGAGCTGTGCCAGAACCACTTGGAAAGCAGACCAGCATTTCGAGTTGAATCAGTAACTTTCTTCGATAAAGTCGGGGGTGTCCGTAGCAAAGTGCCTTCAGAATGACTCCTCTCACTCAGATCA
>NZ_VRYE01000236.1 GCF_008041835.1 Ectopseudomonas mendocina | reverse complement strand
GGATGAGGCACTACCCACCGGCAGGGCAGTCGATGTCGCTTTCGAGTTCCAGCTGGTGGATTGGTACGACATCCTTTCCGCAAGATATGACGCCGATCTGATCCGAGACTGCGCTCCCAGCGAAAAGGCCCGCAGGGAGCGAGTCGCTTACCACCTCACGGAAATCGAACAGTTCCACGGATGTGATACGACACAAGGCGCAATGCGCATTGTTCGCAAGGTTCGAGAGATCTATCCAGAGCGGGTACCGTCGATTCATCTTTGCGCAACGCCGCTGCAGGAGGTGTGAAGCATGCCCAGCCCGTTATTTTCGCTGTTGCTCAACGCCGCACTACACAGTGCCCAGCTCCGCGTCTGCCGTGCGATCTACTCTGATCTTTTTGGGACGGGAAGCCTGTATGAGCCTCGCCTACAAGGTTACTACTCCACCCTGGACCTGGCTCGAAAGGCTATTAAGGAACTGGCTGATTACTGTCGACGGCAGAGCATCGATGCGAGCAGCCAACCATTGTTCGACTCCCTCGACTTGAAGGATGAATTTCTTGCCCGTGTAGAGCTAGGACGGGAATTCGTCCTGGACGATCTCACTCCCAGCCAGATCTATGAGACTGGGGAGAAAGGCTGGATCGTTCAGTTCCAGGGTTGGATGCTGCGTCGAGGCAAGCTGGAAGAGATGACCGACAGCTACGGTCTACCAGCGTTTGCTCATCCCCTGGTGT
>NZ_VRYE01000235.1 GCF_008041835.1 Ectopseudomonas mendocina | reverse complement strand
GGCTAACCCCGCGCCAGCTGTGGATTACAGCCCACCACTTTGGCTCTGAATGACACCGGTCCCCCGGTAGTATCCGGGGCTCCGGCCTTCCTATCGTGAGGAACCCTATGCGCCCATTAGACGTAATTCTCTGCCTCGCGTTGGCAGCCACTTACCATCGGACCGACGCTGCCGTCGTGGCAACGGCGAAGCGTTTACTCAAGCGAGTAGAGCGCCGGGACAGGCAATCGCTCTTTGATGTGATCAACCACAAGACGCCGTGCCGTTACATCATCCACCACTTGGTGAACCTTCCCGATGAGGTCATCTGTATGGATCTGCCGGCTGAGCGCGTAGCACCACACATCAAGCTGTCGATGGCCAAGGCTCAAGCAGCCTGTGCCATCCAGAAACCTTCACCTGCCGCCTAACATCGGAATCAACTCGCAAAAGGAGCGACGGATGAGCCAACAGAACGCTCGTTGCCCGTACTGCAAGACCATCAAATTGCTCGCCGAACAGAGTCTGGCGGGCCATTTCATCCAGTGCCAGTGCTGTGGAGCGCGCGGCCCAATCAAGGACTCCGAGGCAGAAGCCTTTGCCGCCTGGAATGGGGTAGACGAATCGCGCTCAAACTCCACCGGCGACCTGCAGGTGCTCGGCTTCCTCAGCACCGAGG
>NZ_VRYE01000234.1 GCF_008041835.1 Ectopseudomonas mendocina | reverse complement strand
CCGATGGGCGCACTGGTATATGGCGGCCCAGCACTTTGGATACGAAGAGGAATGCCCGTTTGGGATTCCGGCGCTCTGCAAAACCGAACAGGTTAGCGGGCGGGAGGACGGCGTCGTCGACTTTGACCTCAAGAAGCCCCCGCTTGAGTTGGGCGCGTAGGGACGTTGGTACTACGTTGCTTTCCATGATTGCTTCCTTGATTGGCGCGAGGGGTCGACCCTAACGCCTTGTCCCTTGCTTTCAACCCGAATAGGGCTTACGGATTCCGCGCCTCGATTTTCCAAAGCGATTGTTGGGCTTCACGGGCCATCTGGGATGTCGTGAAGGTCATTCCTGTCGGGGTACGATTGGGCTCTACACCACAGGCGTCGAGAAACGCCAAGGCAAGTCCAGCCTTGACTGCGAAGTTCATGTTCTGCGCATCAGGAACAGTGGAGGTCACCATCCCCACAACCGACCCAGAACCATCGAACAGAGGGCTTCCGCTTGATCCCGGCTGAATCGGAGCAGTGAACTGGAGCAGGCTGGCGTCATTGTGTAGGCCAAAGAGTGCGGATACGCCCCCCTGAGTAACGTGTATTCCTCCACCGGCCAGCCCAGCGAGTGGGTACCCGAGGACAACTACTGTTTCCCCCAGGTCACAGCCAATCCC
>NZ_VRYE01000233.1 GCF_008041835.1 Ectopseudomonas mendocina | reverse complement strand
GGGAAACACTCTCGATGAAGTAGACCTTTGAAAACTGAACAAAGTAAGACAAACCAAATGTGTAGGGCGTCTTGATTCAATTCAAGACAACAAACATTTTTAACAAGCAAGCAATATGCTAGCAAACAAATTGAGCTTAACAATCGCAAGATTGTTCGAACTTTTTATGAGAGTTTGATCCTGGCTCAGGACGAACGCTGGCGGCGTGCCTAATACATGCAAGTCGAACGCTTCTTTTTCCACCGGTCCTTGCTCCACCGGAAAAAGAGGAGTGGCGAACGGGTGAGTAACACGTGGGTAACCTGCCCATCAGAAGGGGATAACACTTGGAAACAGGTGCTAATACCGTATAACAAGCAAAACCGCATGGTTTTGATTTGAAAGGCGCTCTCGGGTGTCGCTGATGGATGGACCCGCGGTGCATTAGCTAGTTGGTGAGGTAACGGCTCACCAAGGCCACGATGCATAGCCGACCTGAGAGGGTGATCGGCCACATTGGGACTGAGACACGGCCCAAACTCCTACGGGAGGCAGCAGTAGGGAATCTTCGGCAATGGACGAAAGTCTGACCGAGCAACGCCGCGTGAGTGAAGAAGGTTTTCGGATCGTAAAACTCTGTTGTTAGAGAAGAACAAGGATGAGAGTAACTGTTCATCCCATGTCTCTTATACACACTCGAGAATCTGCGTGAAAAAAAAAAAAATATTAATCATTACTAAGCGGATGGAGAGATGACAATGGTAATATGACAACTGTAGTCGTATGAATCACCTGCTGGTGTTTGCTATGTCTCC
>NZ_VRYE01000232.1 GCF_008041835.1 Ectopseudomonas mendocina | reverse complement strand
GTTTGATGCCTATTAGAATCCTGCTTGCCGGGCACCTCTTCGGCCATAACTTCATCCCAGGTGAGTACGACTGGGATCTCGACGATTTGCCGACTGGTCTGCTGGACTGGAGACTTGGTGAAGTAACTCTGGCCTGGATGATTGACCTCCTCGGGGAGGATGGCCGGCCGGTTTGCCGTATTCACTACCAAGACAGCGCCGCTGAGCCTCCATGGGGCTTTCCACCCATCATTTCCGACTCAAAGCGCGTCGACGTCGAGATCCTTTGCGGAGGAGGGTGGAATCAAGTTAGTTACTACCCCACAGCTCTCCTCAGGGTGACCAAACCCCGTGTTGTGCTTTTGGGGCACTGGGAGAATTTTTTTGGCAACGACCTTGATGAACCTGCTCGAACCATCCCGTTGCTCAGCTACAAAGGGCTCCTCGAACAGCTTAAACCCTACAATCTAGTGGTGCCTTAGCCCTTCTCTGACATCCTGCTTCCCCCTCCGATGGAGTAGTAGCCGTAGCAATTCCACCCTATTTTCCGCGCTCCGCAAGGCGTTGCATCAGTGCACGTGCTTCGCTGTATCCATACGCCCGCAGGAACCCGTCGTAAGTATCAGGAAATGCCATGACGCGACCGGCGTAATACTCTAAGGGCACAGCAATGTCGGCTTCGTGCAGGTAGTCCTGCTTCAGGAAGTGTTCGAGCACCAGCATGTGATCAAAGTAGGCCTCAAAGCAGTCACGAATGAACTCCTGCTGCTTGCTGAACCCCAACCCCTTCTCATGCACCACTAGGGCCGGCTTGAGGTCTCTCCAGTGAACGACGTAGGACTGGCCTTCATGGGTGAAGGATCGGCCTGACCAGTCCATCATTCGCATCGCAGAGCGGGCGAGTGGGTCTGTGAAAATCTCCTTCATCATGTCCCGTGCAGCGGCAAGCTGCTTCTGACGGTGTTCTTTTCGCTTCTCTTGGATCGCATTTCGGGCTGACCTCAGGCCACTCCAGATACCCCATATCGCCAGGGCCATGGTGATGAGGGTGCTGATGACCGATACCCAATCCTTGAGTGTAGTGGGTGAGAATGGGTCGCCCTGGGCAGGGTTCTCCGCCGCCATTGCGGCGGTAGTCATCAGCATCCATGTCGTAGAGATCAACCAGGCAGCGTTGTGCCTCTTCCTTGCGGCTGTCATCTGGCGGTCCTCTGAGGGATGGTTCCCCTCAAAGTAGCTTGGTCCATTTCTTCTCGCACGCCACAGTCCGGGAA
>NZ_VRYE01000231.1 GCF_008041835.1 Ectopseudomonas mendocina | reverse complement strand
CCATCGTGCCAGCGCTCGCCTTGGCATCAAGACCTTGGCCATCCTCAATGGGCTACACGAAGTAGCCCACTGCGTGCGCCCGTAAGCGGCATCAGGCCTTCCCTTGCAGTACGACGGCAATCCCGAGGTCGTAACACAGATCAGTGACCACCGCGGCGGGGGGAGTCAGCACCCGCTGAAATGGGAGGACCACCGCGGCTGGTTTAACCCTCTGGATCTCATTGAGGACCTCGATCAACTGCTCTGTCCTGGTTCCAGATGCTGGCCGGTACACCCTTAAGTGGACGTCTTTCAATAGCGGCATGGTTGTCACGTCACCGCCAAGTCCAATCCCGTCAACAACGCACGTGATGTATAGGGCAATGGCTTTCTGCGTATCTAAGCCAGCTCGGTAGTTATCGAGCGTGCTTCGGTACCAATAGGGCCTGCCACTGCCTGACACCTCGTCAGGAGGGCGAACGGTGTTGCGCAGTTTCCGCATGGTGGGCCGAGAAATGTGGAGGTGGTTAGCAGCCTGTACGGTAGGGAGTCGTTCCATATTGGGGAAATTGGGCAAGTGCCTTGAAGAAGCAAAATCCTAAGAAATCCGTACTATTACATTAGACGGGGTTTTAACCAAAAATAGGGGAACGCAGTCGGCCCGCGTCCTGCCGTTTCAATGGTGAATTGCTTGCCTAATTTACCCAAAAAACCTACTGAAGAGGTCATTTTGCGAAATTCTGGCTCTCGAAGGCGTTCATG
>NZ_VRYE01000230.1 GCF_008041835.1 Ectopseudomonas mendocina | reverse complement strand
GGAAGTACCTGTGGAAGAGCCCGTACTCGTCACCAGGCCGGAGGTGGATTGTGACGATGCAGCTATGAACCTCCAGCTAGCAGACCAGCTGCTGGTTGTCGGTGACTTCGAAGGTGTCGCCGAGTACGCCAAGCTCGTCCTTGAGATGGATACCGCATCGGTAAGGCAACGCGATCGAGCTCAGATCCTATTGAGACGAGAGATGGCTCGTTGAAATTTCATTACTGTTACCGCCGCACGTACATGCCGATCGACGCGAAACGCAATGAATCCCTCATCATCAGTCACATCAAAGCCAGGTGAGCTGCGCCATACGCAGTTCTTCTTCGACACCTGGATCAGACTTGCTCCCACGACTAGGCAGAACTGATCTTCGGCCACCGCGTAACTGTGGGCCAATCGCACATTGGATTCCGGCATTTTCAGAGTGAAGTGGAGATCGCCATCATCCATCAAGTCGGCGCCGATGAAGGTGCCAAGAACTCCAAAAGCCTCGATCTCAGCACCGTACAGAGGCAGGCTCAAATTACTCATTCCAAAATCTCCAGCAGGCATTCTGCGTGCTCACTTTCTCTCAGCTTTTTCAGCGCCTCACATTCGATCTGACGTACCCGCTCCTTCGAAACACCCATGATCTCGGAGAGTGTCGCAAGAGTCTGGGCTTCCGCTCCTCCAATACCATAGCGTACAACCACTACCTGCAGTTCCCGCTGGTTGAGAACGTCCCCGAGCACCCCCTTTATGTAC
>NZ_VRYE01000023.1 GCF_008041835.1 Ectopseudomonas mendocina | reverse complement strand
ACTTAGAACGCATGGCCACGTCGCGCACGCATTACGTTCAAAATGCGTGAACAGAAGCTGCATCCGCTCGACTTGAGGAAATTCAGGGCAACAACCGGTTAAAAACGCTCAAATAGTGGGCAATTCGCTTTGTCTTTGTCGCGCTCTGTCCATTTATGAATTCAAGTCCGACAGGCTGCTAGGGCTCTTCACTAAGAAAGCGAATACGCTGCTGGGGATCGATATCAGCTCGACTTCGGTCAAGCTCCTCGAACTGAGTCGCTCGGGAAGCCGCTACAAGGTAGAGGCCTATGCCGTCGAGCCACTTCCGCCCAATGCAGTGGTCGAGAAGAACATTGCCGAGTTGGAGGGGGTCGGTCAGGCACTTTCTCGCGTTTTGGCCAAGGCCAAGAGCGGTGTCAAGACTGCGGCCGTTGCCGTTGCTGGTTCGGCCGTGATCACCAAAACCATCGAAATGGAAGCCGGGCTTTCCGAGGACGATCTGGAGAATCAGCTCAAGATCGAGGCGGATCAGTACATTCCCTACCCGCTGGAAGAAGTGGCCATCGATTTCGAGGTTCAGGGGCCGGCGCCGCGTAATCCCGAGCGTGTCGAGGTGTTGCTGGCGGCATGCCGCAAGGAAAACGTCGAGGTCCGCGAGGCCGCGCTTGCGCTTGCGGGGCTTACCGCGAAAGTGGTCGACGTCGAAGCCTATGCCCTCGAACGCGCCTACGGTCTGCTGGAGGCGCAGTTGGGGGCTGGTCACGACGAGTTGACGGTCGCGGTCGTGGATATCGGTGCGACCATGACCACGTTGAGCGTCCTGCACAACGGTCGCACCATCTACACCCGCGAGCAGCTCTTCGGCGGCAAGCAGCTGACCGAGGAAATCCAGCGTCGCTATGGTCTGTCCATGGAGGAAGCCGGGCTTGCCAAGAAGCAAGGTGGTCTTCCGGATGACTACGACAGCGAAGTGTTGCAGCCGTTCAAAGAAGCTGTTGTTCAGCAGGTTTCCCGCTCGCTGCAGTTTTTCTTCGCTGCTGGGCAGTTCAACGATGTCGACTACATCCTCCTCGCCGGCGGCACTGCATCGATCCCTGATCTTGATCGGTTGATCCAGCAAAAAATCGGTACGCAGACCCTGGTGGCCAACCCCTTTGCCGATATGGCGCTCAGTAGCAAGGTCAATGCCGGTGCGCTGGCCAGTGATGCGCCGGCACTGATGATTGCCTGTGGTCTGGCGATGAGGAGTTTTGACTGATGGCGCGGATTAACCTACTTCCCTGGCGTGAGCAGCTGCGTGAAGAGCGCAAGCAGCGGTTTCTGGTTGCGCTGGTCGGTGTGCTCGTTGTGGCGGCTGGCTTGGTGTTTCTCGCTGATCAAATGCTTAGCGCTGCTATCGATAATCAGAATGCACGAAATGACTTCATCAAGAAGGAAATAGCTGTCCTTGACGCTCGCATCAAGGAAATCAGCGAATTGCGTACGCGCAGGCAGCAGCTTTTGGAGCGGATGAAGATCATTCAGGATCTGCAGGGTAACCGACCGATCATTGGGCGTATATTTGACCAGTTGGTAAGGACGCTGCCTGATGGGGTGTATTTCACTGCTGTCAAGATGGAAGGCAAGAATATCGCTATTGTCGGTGCTGCCGAGTCGAATAACCGTGTATCCAATCTGATGCGTAATCTGGAGGCGTCGGACTGGCTGATGGCTCCTAGCCTCACGGAGGTCAAGTCGGTTACGGCAGGCGCCCTTGATCAGGCAAATGTATTTCAGTTGACGGTTCAGCAGACTCAGCCTGAGCCGGAAAAATCGGAGGCCGTGCAATGAGTATCAAGGACTCTATCGAAGGCCTGCGTAGCATAGATATCAACAACCTTGACTTAAATAACATCGGATCCTGGCCGGCGGCGGTAAGGTTTATTGCAGGGCTGCTGCTTTTTATACTGGTTCTTGTGCTTGGTTATAATTTTCATCTCAAGGATCTGCAGTCTTTATTAGAGCAGCGCCAGCAGGAAGAGTTGACGCTCAAGGAGCAGTTTTCCAGTAAGGCCTTTCAGGCTGCCAATCTGGAGGCTTACAAGGAGCAGATGAAGGAAATGGAGGTTTCGTTCGGTGCACTGTTGCGCCAGTTGCCGAGCGATACTGAAGTGCCAGGTTTGCTGGAAGACATCACGCGTACCGGATTGGGGAGTGGGTTGGAGTTTGAAGAGATCAAATTGCAGCCCGAAGTTGCTCAGCAGTTCTATATCGAATTGCCGATACAGATCAAGGTGACGGGCGGTTATCACGACCTGGCCACATTTGCCAGTGGTGTTGCCAGTTTGCCGCGTATCGTAACGTTACACGACTTTCAATTGGCACCATCTGCTGCAGGTGGTTCCAGTCGCTTGAGTATGCAAATTATGGCCAAAACTTATCGTTACAATGATAAGGGGGCTCAATAATGAGAATCTCGAGTTTGATGCTGGTTGTCGGGTTTTCCCTGTTGGCGGGGTGCGGGGCGGGTGGCGATTTTTCGGATTTGCGTGCTTATATGGATGAAGTGCGCGCCAGGCCCAAGGGCTCCATTGAGCCACTGCCGACATTCAAGCCTTATGAAAGCTTTACTTATCGCGCATCATCGCTACGTAGTCCGTTTCAGTCGCCAGTCAAGATTGATGTTGTGACGCGCCAGAAAGGATCGGCAGAAATCAAGCCGGACGAAACACGAGTCAAGCAGTTCCTCGAAGGATTTAATATAGAAACCTTTGAAATGGTTGGCACGCTTAGGAATGAGCGAGAGCTGTATGCTCTAGTTAATGGTGCTGGTGGCGTTCATCGGGTAAAGGTGGGTGATTATCTTGGGCGTAACCACGGCAAGATTCTCGCGATTGATGAGTCCAAGATTGACGTCATGGAAATTGTTCCAGATGGCGAGGGTGGCTGGCTTGAGCGACCACGCAGCCTTTCCTTGAAGGAGCGCTCCTGACGGGGTGGGTGAAAAAATGAATATTAATAATCTGTCTGCCAAACGGGATACGAAAATGAATGGCTCTCTTTCGCGTCTTAGCGTCGCCCTGATGGCTGCGCTGCTGTCACCCGCAGTCTTGGCGGCTAACTTACAGGGTCTGGATGTTGCCAGTTTGCCCGGTGATAGGGTTGAGTTGAAACTGTCCTTCGATGAGCCGGTAACGGCTCCTCGCGGCTATACCATCGAGCAGCCTGCGCGTATTGCTCTGGACCTTCCGGGTGTATCAAACAAGCTCGGCTCCAGGAATCGTGAGCTGGGTGTCGGCAATGCGCGTAGCGTCAACATCGTCGAAGCCAAGGACCGTACCCGTCTGATTGTCAATCTCACCAGTCTGGCGCCATACAGCACTCGAGTTGAGGGTAATGATCTGTATGTCCTGGTTGGCGATGCCTCTGCAGCCGCAGCGCGACCCTCTGCTTCGACGCCTGCTTCGGTAACGGCTGTTCCGCCCAAGAAAACCTATGGGCCTCAACCGAAAGCAATCAGCAATATCGACTTTCAGCGTGGGGAGCAGGGTGAGGGTAATATCGTCATTACCCTTTCCGATGGATCGGTCAGTCCTGATATCCAGGAGCAGGGTGGGAAGATTCGTCTGGACTTTGCCAAGACTGAGCTGCCTGAGTCTTTGCGTGTGCGTCTGGATGTGAAGGATTTCGCGACGCCGGTGCAGTTCGTTAGTGCCACGGGTAGCGCAGACAAAACCAGTATCGTGATCGAACCAGTTGGTTTATACGATTACCTGGCTTACCAGACTGACAACACGCTGACCTTGAGTGTTAAGCCTCTTTCCCAGGAGGACGCCGAGCGCCGGAAGGCTGAGCGTTTTGCCTACTCGGGCGAAAAGCTGTCGCTTAACTTCCAGGATATCGATGTGCGATCGGTCCTGCAGCTGATTGCTGACTTTACCGATCTGAACCTGGTGGCGAGTGATACCGTTGCCGGCAATATCACCCTGCGCCTGCAGAACGTGCCTTGGGACCAGGCCCTGGATTTGGTACTCAAGACCAAGGGTCTCGATAAGCGCCAAGTGGGTAATGTCCTGCTGGTTGCGCCTGCTGACGAAATTGCCGCACGTGAGCGGCAGGAGCTGGAGTCGCAGAAGCAGATTGCTGAGTTGGCGCCGCTGCGTCGGGAGCTGATCCAGGTGAATTACGCCAAGGCTACTGATATGGCCAAGCTCTTTCAGTCTGTCACCAGCGCCGACGGCACGCCTGACAGTCGTGGTTCCATCACGGTCGACGAGCGCACTAACAGTATTATCGCCTATCAGACACAGGAGCGTCTGGATGAGCTCCGCCGTATTGTGGCGCAGCTAGATATCCCTGTGCGTCAGGTGATGATCGAGGCGCGCATCGTTGAGGCCAATGTCGATTACGACAAAGCCCTCGGTGTGCGCTGGGGTGGATCTGTACGTAATGGCCGTTGGGATGTCAGCGGGAAGGATGGTGTACAGGGCTTCGATAAAGATACCGGGGTTAGGGCGCCATTCGTTGGCACCGATACAGTCGGCAGCACTACCCTGGAGGATGGTCTCGCTCGGCTGCCATTTGTCGACATGGGAGTTCAAAACAGCACCTCCGGTATTGCCATCGGGTATCTAGGTAGCAATGTCGTTTTGGATCTGCAGCTCTCTGCCATGGAGAAGACTGGAAACGGTGAGATTGTTTCACAGCCGAAAGTAGTTACCTCTGACAAAGAAACGGCGAAGATCCTGAAGGGGCAAGAGGTACCCTACCAAGAGGCGAGTTCGAGTGGCGCTACTAGCACGTCATTCAAAGAAGCTGCTTTGGCTTTGGAGGTAACTCCCCAAATTACTCCGGATAACCGCATTATCATGGAGGTTAAGGTCACTAAAGATGCGCCTGACTTTGCGAACTTGGTTAATGGCGTGCCGCCGCTCAACAAGAATGAGGTCAATGCCAAGGTGCTGGTCAATGATGGTGAAACCATCGTTATTGGCGGTGTTTTCTCAAATACTCAGACGAGTGCGGTTGAAAAGGTGCCATTTTTGGGCGATCTGCCCTTCTTGGGGCGTGTGTTCCGTCGTGACATCGTTCGAGACAACAAAGCCGAGTTGCTGGTTTTCATCACTCCGCGCATCATGAACAACCAAGCCATTGCCGTGAACCGATGACCTAAGTGCGGAATGTAATCCTCGTTGGCCCGATGGGAGCTGGAAAAAGCACCATCGGGCGTTTGCTTGCCAAAGAACTGCGCGTGCCCTTCAAGGACTCCGACAAGGAGATCGAGCAGCGTACTGGTGCTGATATTCCCTGGATCTTCGATGTCGAGGGTGAGCAGGGCTTTCGTGAGCGGGAGCAAGCAGTAATTGCCGAGCTGTCGCAGCAAGATGGTCTGGTGCTGGCCACGGGCGGTGGGGCGGTGATGCGTCCAGAGAATCGTCAGGCTCTGCATGCGGGAGGTCGAGTCGTGTATTTGCACACCTCCGTTGAGCAGCAGATTGATCGCACCTCGCGTGATCGCAATCGGCCGTTGTTGCGCACGGCCAATCCGGCGCAAGTGCTCAGGGATCTGATGGCTACGCGTGATCCTCTCTACCGCGAGGTTGCCGATATCATCATCGAGACCGACGAGCGTCCGCCGCGCATGGTGGTGCAGGAAATTCTTGCGCGTCTGGAAGCCTTGTCGCCCCGTTAAAGCGCGGGGCGAACTGCGCTATCCTAGTGGCCTTTTTATTCTGGGGGCCTCATGCAGACTCTTCACGTTGAACTTGGCGAGCGCAGTTATCCCATCTATATCGGCGCGGGTCTCCTGGCAGATCCTGAGTTGCTCACGCGCCATATCGGCGGACGGCAGGTGGCGGTGGTCACCAATGAGACCGTAGCGCCTTTGTATCTCGAAACGCTTATGCGATCTCTTGAGGGTTTCAAAGTCGCCTCGATCGTGCTGCCGGATGGCGAGGTGTTCAAGAACTGGGAAACGCTACAGCTGATTTTCGATGGCCTGCTGACGGCCAGGCATGATCGGCGCACGACAATTATCGCTCTGGGTGGCGGCGTCATCGGCGACATGGCGGGCTTTGCTGCTGCCTGTTACCAGCGAGGTGTGGATTTCATCCAGGTGCCGACGACGTTGTTGTCTCAGGTGGATTCCTCGGTGGGGGGCAAGACGGGGATCAATCATCCGCTGGGCAAGAACATGGTCGGCGCGTTCTATCAGCCTAAGGCGGTGTTGATTGATACGGCCAGCCTGCGCACCCTGCCGGAGCGCGAGCTTTCCGCTGGGTTGGCCGAGGTCATCAAGTATGGCCTGATCTGCGATGAGCCCTTCCTGGTATGGCTGGAGCAGAATATACCGGCCTTGCGTGCGCTTGATCAGCAGGCGCTTACCTACGCTATCGAGCAATCCTGTGCGGCCAAGGCGCGTGTCGTCGCTGCGGACGAGCGTGAGTCGGGAGTGCGCGCCACTCTCAATCTCGGTCACACCTTTGGGCATGCTATCGAGACCGAGCAGGGCTACGGCGTGTGGTTGCATGGCGAAGCGGTCGCCGCAGGCACGGTGATGGCGCTGGAAATGTCCTATCGCCTGGGCTGGCTGTCGGCGGCGGATCGAGACCGAGGCATACGCCTGTTGCAGGCTGCCGGGCTGCCGGTGGTGCCGCCGCAGGATATGACGCCTGCGCAGTTCCTCGAGCATATGGCAGTGGACAAGAAGGTGCTCGATGGTCAGCTGCGTCTCGTGTTGCTCAGGCGATTGGGTGAGGCTGTAGTGACCGCCGACTACCCGCGTGAAATTCTAGACGCCACGCTGCGTAGCGATTACGCAGCGCTGGCTCAGTCGTCCAACTCTTGAAGAGTGATCCATGACCAGTTTGCATGCTGACGAAGCTTTCCTGGCGCATTACCAGTTCAGTCACGACCCCTTTGCGCCACGAGTACCTGGTTTCAAGTTTTTCCCGGCGCAGCGCAAGCCGGTGCTTGGGCAATTGCATCATCTTGCGCGTTACAGTCAGTTGTTGCTGGTTGTGGTCGGCCCTGAGGGCAGTGGCAAGACCTTGTTGCGTCAGGCGCTGGTTGCCAGTACCAACAAGCAGGCCGTGCAGAGCATCGTCGTTGCACAGGGTGCGACCACGGCTGACGCGCTGCTGCGTCAGGTGGCTCAGGGATTGGCAATCGCTCAGGCCGACGTGCGCTCGATACTGGCGCAGGTTGCACAACTGGCGCTGACCGGGCAGGAGGTTTATCTGCTCGTCGATGATGCCGATCAACTGGATGACGCTGCCTTGAAATGCGTTCTGGAGCTTGCTGCTGGCAATGCCGACGGGCGTCCGCACATTTTCCTGTTTGCCGAGCGGGGACTCCTGGCGCGTCTGGAGGCGCTGGCGGATGGCGAGGAGTGTTACCACGCCATCGAGCTGCAGCCCTATACCGAAGATGAAACGCGTGACTACCTGGCGCAGCGGCTCGAGGGCGCTGGTCAGGGTATTGATCTGTTATCTGATGAGCAGGTCGAAGACATCCATGTGCGCGCTCAGGGGTGGCCTGGAGCGATCAATCAGGAAGCGCGTGAGCTGCTGGTCGAGCAAATGCTTGCGCAGCGTGCTGCCGGTCGCGGCGTTGGTGGCGGTTTTAACTTACCGAAAAAGCACCTGCTGGCGTTGGCTGTCGTCTTGGTTGGCGTCGCCGCTGCCTGGATGATGCAGGGGCGTGAGTCATCCTCGCCTGCGCCGGTGGCCAGCAGTTCGTCGTTGCCTTTGCAATCATCCGCGCCCGCCGCCGAGGTTCAGGAGTCTGCGCAGGCTTCTGCAGAGAAGGGGCGTGCGCCAGCTATCGAATTTGCCGGCACCAGTCAACCACTGCCTCTGCCGCTGGTGGGGGAGTCGCAAGCCGTGATTCGCCAGCCTCTGGCTGAGGCTGCCGGGGAGGCGTTGGATAACTTTGAGCCGCCGGCTACGCCTGAGCCCTCGACAGTCACGCCGCCGCCTGCGCCAATGACTGCTGCACCTGCACCTGCACCTGCACCTGCACCTGCACCTGCACCAGTGAAGCAGCCTGAGCCTGTTGCGGCAAAGCCCGCACCAGCGGCCGCTAAACCAGCGCCTGCGCCTAAGCCTGCGCCCGCTCCGGCTGTAGCCTCAGGTGCTGCGGCGACCAACTGGTATGCGCAGCAGCCGGCGTCCCGCTATGCCTTGCAGGTACTCGGATCGCGTTCGGAGGCCAATATTCAGGCGCTGGTGCGTGAGGGGGGTAGCGAGTACCGCTACTTCAAGAAAATCCATCAAGGGCAGCCGCTGTACGTGCTGACCTATGGTAGCTTCTCCAGTCGCGACGCCGCTCAGGCGGCGGTGAAAACCCTGCCCGCCAAGCTGCAGGCGGGTAAGCCCTGGCCTCGTACGCTGGGTAGCATTCAGCAGGAAATGAGCCGCTAAGCGCTCTGTCTCAAGATGATCGCTTGGTCGTTAGCACGACCTTGCGGTCTTATCCTTCGTTTTTGCGACATAAATATTCACCCCTTCGTCACGAAAATTTGTGACGCCATGGGTGGATATGTACAATGACCTCCCTTTTGCCCATGCAAAGCACGCCCGTGCCTGTTATTCGGGTTTAAGCAATTGAATTAGAAAGTAATTTGCCTGAAGTCTAGGCAGCCTGGTGAGAGTCCCCCCTATGAAAGCAGGTTTGTACCGTCCTGATGAGTTCAAGGATAACTGCGGCTTCGGCTTGATCGCCCATATGCAAGGTGAACCTAGTCATCACCTGCTCAAGACCGCTATTGAGGCCCTCACCTGCATGACTCACCGCGGCGGTATCAACGCCGACGGCAAGACCGGTGATGGCTGTGGCCTGCTGATCCAGAAGCCCGATCAATTCCTGCGCGCTGTTGCCCGGGAACAATTCGGCGTCGAACTGCCTGGGCAATATGCCGTGGGCATGGTGTTCTTCAATCAGGATTCGGCCAAGGCCGAAGCCGCGCGCGAGAACATGAACCGCGAAATCCTCGCGGCTGGTCTGCAACTGGTGGGTTGGCGCAAGGTGCCGATTGACACCAGTGTGCTGGGCCAACTGGCGCTGGAGCGCCTGCCGCAGATCGAGCAGGTGTTCATCGGCGGCGATGGCCTGAGCGATCAGGAATTCGCCATTAAGTTGTTCAGCGCCCGCCGTCGCTCGTCGGTGGCCAATGCCGACGACAGCGATCACTACATCTGCAGCTTCTCGCACAAGACCATCATCTACAAAGGCCTGATGATGCCGGCAGACCTGCAGCAGTTCTACCCGGACCTGGGTGACGAGCGCCTGCAGACCGCCATCGCGGTTTTCCACCAGCGTTTCTCCACCAACACCTTGCCCAAGTGGCCGCTGGCACAGCCGTTCCGTTATCTCGCGCACAACGGCGAGATCAACACCATCACCGGCAACCGCAACTGGGCCCAGGCTCGTCGCACCAAGTTCGCCAACGAGCAGATTCCCGATCTCGACGAGCTGGGCCCGCTGGTGAACCGCGTCGGTTCCGACTCCTCGAGCATGGATAACATGCTCGAGCTGATGGTCACCGGTGGTATCGATCTGTTCCGTGGCCTGCGCATGATCATTCCGCCGGCCTGGCAGAACGTCGAGACCATGGACGCCGACCTGCGCGCGTTCTACGAATACAACTCCATGCACATGGAGCCCTGGGATGGCCCGGCCGGTGTGGTGCTGACCGATGGCCGCCATGCCGTGTGCCTGCTCGACCGTAACGGTCTGCGTCCGGCGCGGTGGGTCACCACCAAGAACGGCTACATCACCCTGGCCTCGGAAATCGGCGTGTGGGATTACCAGCCAGAGGACGTCATCGCCAAGGGCCGTGTCGGCCCGGGGCAGATCCTCGCCGTCGACACCGAGACCGGCCAGGTGCTGGATACCGAGTCCATCGACAGCCGCCTGAAGTCGCGTCATCCCTACAAGCTCTGGCTGCGCAAGCATGCTCAGCGCATCAAGGCGACGCTGGAAGACCGCGACCACGGTTCGGCCTTCTACGACCCGGATCAACTCAAGCAATACATGAAGATGTTCCAGGTCACCTTCGAAGAGCGTGACCAGGTACTGCGTCCGCTCGGCGAGCAGGGCCAGGAAGCCGTCGGCTCCATGGGTGACGACACGCCGATGGCGGTGCTCAGCCAGCGCGTGCGTTCGCCCTATGATTACTTCCGTCAGCAGTTCGCGCAGGTCACCAACCCGCCGATCGACCCGCTGCGTGAAGCGATCGTCATGTCCCTGGAGATCTGCCTGGGCGCCGAACGCAACATCTTCAGCGAGTCGCCGGAGCACGCTACCCGCGTGATCCTCAGCAGCCCGGTGATTTCGCCAGCCAAGTGGCGCGCGCTGATGAACCTGGATCGCCCGGGCTTCGACCGTCATGTCATCGACATGAACTACGACGAGTCGCTGGGTCTGGAAGCTGCCGTGCGCAACATGGCCGACCAGGCCGAGGAAGCCGTGCGTGCCGGCAAGGTGTTGCTGGTACTGACCGACCGTCACATCGCCCCTGGCAAGCTGCCGGCGCATGCCGCGCTGGTTACCGGCGCTGTGCATCACCGCCTGACCGAGAAAGGCCTGCGTTGCGACTGCAACATCCTGGTGGAAACCGCCACCGCGCGTGACCCGCACCACTACGCCGTGCTGCTGGGCTTCGGTGCCTCGGCGGTGTATCCGTTCCTGGCCTACGAAGTGCTGGGCGACCTGATCCGCACCGGGGAAGTGCTGGGCGATCTGTACGAAGTCTTCAAGTATTACCGCAAGGGCATCTCCAAAGGCCTGCTGAAGATCCTGTCGAAGATGGGCATCTCCACGGTCGCGTCCTATCGCGGTGCGCAACTGTTCGAGGCGGTCGGCCTGGCCGATGAAGTCACCGAACTGTGCTTCCGTGGCGTGGCCAGCCGTATCCAGGGCGCGCGTTTCGTCGATATCGAGAACGAGCAGAAGCTGCTGTCTCAGGAGGCCTGGAACAACCGCAAGCCGATCCAGCAGGGTGGTCTGCTCAAGTTCGTTTACGGCGGCGAATACCATGCCTACAACCCGGATGTGGTGCGCACGCTGCAGGAAGCCGTGCAGCAGGGCAACTACGAGAAGTACAAGGCATACTCGACGCTGGTCGACACCCGCCCGGTGTCGATGATCCGCGACCTGCTCAAGGTCAAGGAATCCGCCACGCCGATCAGCCTCGACGAAGTCGAGCCGCTGCAGTCGATCTTCAAGCGCTTCGATGCTGCCGGTATCTCCCTCGGCGCGCTGTCGCCGGAGGCGCACGAGGCGCTGGCCGAGGCGATGAACCGCCTGGGTGGTCGCTCCAACTCCGGCGAGGGCGGTGAAGACCCGGCTCGCTACGGCACCATCAAGAGCTCGAAGATCAAGCAGGTGGCCACCGGCCGCTTTGGCGTGACCCCGGAATACCTGGTCAACGCCGAAGTGCTGCAGATCAAGGTGGCCCAGGGCGCCAAGCCTGGCGAGGGCGGCCAGCTGCCGGGCGGCAAGGTCAACGGTCTGATCGCCAAGCTGCGCTACGCGGTGCCGGGTGTGACCCTGATTTCGCCGCCGCCGCACCACGATATCTACTCGATCGAAGACCTGGCGCAGCTGATCTATGACCTCAAGCAGGTCAACCCGAAGGCGCTGGTGTCGGTCAAGCTGGTGGCGGAAGCCGGTGTCGGCACCATCGCTGCCGGTGTGGCCAAGGCCTATGCCGACCTGATCACCATTTCCGGCTACGACGGCGGTACCGGCGCATCGCCGCTGACCTCCATCCGCTATGCCGGTGCGCCCTGGGAGCTGGGCCTGGCCGAAACCCACCAGACCCTGCGCGGCAACGATCTGCGCGGCAAGGTGCGGGTGCAGACCGACGGTGGTCTGAAAACCGGCCTGGACGTGATCAAGGCAGCCATCCTCGGCGCCGAGAGCTTCGGCTTCGGTACTGCACCGATGGTGGCCCTGGGCTGCAAATACCTGCGCATCTGCCACCTGAACAACTGCGCCACCGGCGTGGCCACGCAGAACGACAAGCTGCGCAAGGATCACTTCATCGGCACCGTCGAGATGGTGATGAATTTCTTCACCTACGTCGCCGAGGAAACCCGCGAGTGGCTGGCCAAGCTGGGCGTGCGCAGCCTGGAAGAGCTGATCGGGCGTACCGACCTGCTCGAAGTGCTGCCGGGAGAAACCGCCAAGCAGAGCAACCTGGATCTGTCGCCGCTGCTGGCCAGCGCGCATATCCCGGCCGACAAACCGCAGTTCTGCCAGGTGCCGAAGAACCCGCCGTTCGACGAAGGCCTGCTGGCCGAGAAGATGGTGGAAATGGCCAAGGACGCCATCGCCGGCAAGACCGGTGGTGAGTTCGAGCTGAACATCGGCAACTGCGACCGCTCCATCGGTGCGCGCATTTCCGGTGAGATTGCCCGCGTGCATGGCAACCAGGGCATGAACGACGCGCCGATCACCTTCCGTTTCAAGGGCACTGCCGGTCAGAGCTTCGGCGTGTGGAACGCCGGTGGTCTGCACCTGCGCCTGGAAGGTGACGCCAACGACTACGTGGGCAAGGGCATGACCGGCGGCAAGATCGTCATCACCCCGCCTGCCGGCAGCCCGTTCGCCACCGAGGACAGCGCCATCATCGGCAACACCTGTCTGTATGGCGCCACGGGCGGCAAGCTGTTCGCCACCGGTACTGCCGGCGAGCGTTTCGCCGTGCGTAACTCCGGTGCTCACGCCGTGGTGGAAGGCACGGGCGACCACTGCTGCGAGTACATGACCGGCGGTTTCGTCTGCGTGCTAGGCAAGACCGGCTACAACTTCGGCTCGGGCATGACCGGCGGCTTCGCCTACGTGCTCGACCTGGACAACGGCTTCTACGACCGCGTCAACCATGAGTTGGTGGAAATCCAGCGCATCAACAACGAAGCGATGGAGGCCTACCGCAGCCACCTGGAAAGCGTGCTCGCCGAGTACGTTGAAGAGACCGGTAGCGAGTGGGGGCAGAACCTGCTGGAAAACCTGGACGATTACCTGCGCAAGTTCTGGCTGGTGAAACCGAAAGCGGCCAGTCTGAAGTCGCTGCTGTCCAGCACCCGTGCCAACCCGCAATAAGAATGCGCCTGAAGTGGTTTGATGAGGTAATGCAATGACTGAACGTCTGAATAACGACTTCCAGTTCATCGAAGTCGGGCGCAAAGACCCGAAGAAGAAACTGCTGCGTCAGCGCAAGAAGGAGTTCGTCGAGATCTACGACAACTTCAAGCCGGCGCAAGCTGCAGACCAGGCGCATCGCTGCCTGGGCTGCGGCAACCCCTATTGCGAGTGGAAGTGCCCGGTGCACAACTTCATTCCGAACTGGCTGAAGCTGGTGTCGGAAGGCAACATCCTGGCCGCCGCCGAACTTTCGCACCAGACCAACACCCTGCCGGAAGTCTGCGGCCGCGTGTGCCCGCAGGATCGCCTCTGCGAGGGTGCCTGCACCCTCAATGACGGCTTCGGCGCGGTGACCATCGGTTCGGTGGAGAAGTACATCACCGACACCGCCTTCGCCATGGGCTGGCGCCCGGACATGTCCAAGGTCAAACCGACCGGCAAGCGTGTCGCGGTGATCGGTGCCGGCCCGGCCGGCCTGGGCTGCGCCGACGTGCTGGTGCGCAATGGCGTGACCCCGGTGGTGTTCGACAAGAACCCGGAAATCGGTGGCCTGCTGACCTTCGGCATCCCCGAGTTCAAGCTGGAAAAGACCGTGCTCAGCCGCCGCCGTGAAGTCTTCACCGGCATGGGCATCGAGTTCCGCCTGAATACCGAGATCGGCAAGGACGTGACCATGCAGCAATTGCTGGATGAGTACGATGCCGTGTTCATGGGCATGGGCACCTACACCTACATGAAGGGTGGCTTCCCCGGTGAAGACCTGCCGGGCGTCTATGACGCGCTGGACTTCCTCATCGCCAACGTCAATCGCAACCTCGGTTTCGAGAAGTCGCCGGAAGACTTCATCGACATGAAGGGCAAGCGCGTCGTGGTGCTGGGCGGTGGTGACACCGCGATGGACTGCAACCGCACCTCGATCCGTCAGGGCGCCAAGGCCGTGACCTGCGCCTACCGCCGTGACGAAGAGAACATGCCGGGCTCGCGCAAGGAAGTGAAGAACGCCAAGGAAGAGGGCGTGAAGTTCCTCTTCAACCGCCAGCCCATCGCCATCGTCGGCGACGGCAAGGTGGAAGGCATCAAGGTGGTCGAGACCCGTCTCGGCGAACCGGATGCCCGTGGCCGCCGCAGCCCCGAGCCGATTCCGGGCTCCGAGGAGGTCATCCCGGCCGAGGCCGTGCTGATCGCCTTCGGTTTCCGTCCGAGCCCGGCGCCCTGGTTCGAGCAGTTCGAGATCCAGACCGACAGCCAGGGCCGCGTCGTGGCGCCGGAGCAGAGCACTTTCAAGCACCAGACCAGCAACCCGAAAATCTTCGCCGGTGGCGACATGGTGCGTGGTTCTGACTTGGTGGTGACGGCGATCTTCGAGGGTAGGAACGCCGCCGAAGGCATCCTCGACTACCTGGGCGTCTGACTCGTCTCGTACCTGCGCGGCTGCGACCTACGTGGTCTGTAGTCGCGCGGGTCGATGGCGAAACTCTCCAGGCGTGAGCGCAGGGTCGTTGGCTTCAGCTCCAGCAACCGCGCCGCGCCGTCCTTCCCCGATATCCTGCCCGCACAGGCCTTCAGTGCTGCGATCAGGTTTTCGCGCATCTGCTGGCGTTGCTCGCCCTGAGTGAAAATCCGCATTTCCTGTTCCACCTGTGGCTGTGACGGTACGTCGTTGCCGTTGTCGTTGGGCAAGTCCAGGCGCAGCCGGGTGCCGGGTGAAATGATCACCGCGCGCTCGATCAGATTCTCCAGCTCACGAATGTTGCCTGGCCAGGAATAGGCCTGCAGGCGTTGGATGTCGGCCAGGCGCAGGCTGGGCTCAGGGCGGTTGAGCTGGCGACAGGCGCGGCTGAGAAAGTGCTGGGCCAGGGGCGGAATGTCTTCCGGACGCTGACGCAGCGGCGCCGACTCGATGGGGAAGACGTTGAGGCGAAAGTACAGGTCTTCACGGAAGCGGCCGGCGCGCACTTCCTGGCGCAGGTCACGGTTGGTGGCGGCGATCACGCGTACATCCACCTGACGGGTGCGGGTGTCGCCGACCCGCTCCAGCTGCTGTTCCTGCAGCACGCGCAGCAGCTTGCTCTGCAGCTCCAGGGGAATTTCGCCGACCTCGTCGAGAAACAGCGTGCCGCCGTCGGCCAGTTCGAAGCGCCCGACGCGGTCGTTCAGCGCGCCGGTGAAGGCGCCGCGGATATGGCCGAAGAACTCGCTCTCGAACAGTTCGCGCGGCACCGCCGCGCAGTTCACCCGGATCAGTGGGCGGCGGCTGCGTCCGCTGTTGTCATGAATGGCGCGGGCGATCAGCTCCTTGCCGGTGCCTGACTCGCCGGTGATCAGCACGTTGGCGCCGGTGGGGGCGACCAGTTCGATCTGGTGGATTACCTGCTGCATGGCAGCGCTGCGTCCGACCAGATCATGCTGGGCGTACTCGCCGCGAATTTCCTCCTGCAGGTAGGCATTCTCCAGTTCCAGGCGTTGCTTGAGCTGCTGTACCTCGCTCAGGGCCTGGCGCAGCCGGCGCTCGGTTTCCAGGCGCTCGCTGATGTCGCGAAACACCACCACGGCGCCGACCAGTTCGCCGTCGTCGCGCAGCGGCGTACTGGTGTAATCCACCGGGATCGGCTTGCCGTCCTTGTTCCAGAACACCTCGTCGGCCACCTGATGCACTTCGCCATCATTGAAGGCGGCATAGATCGGGCAGGTGTGGCCGTCGTAGGTGCTGCCGTCGGGATGATGGTGGTGGATCAGGTCGTGAATGTTATGGCCGATCAGGTCATCGGCCCGCCAGCCGAGAATGCGCTCGGCCGCCGGATTGACGAAGGTGGTCTCGCCATTGCGGTTGACGCCGTAGATGCCCTCGCCAGCGGCGCCGAGGATCAGCTGATTCTGCCGCTCGAACTGGCGAAAGATGCGTTCCACGCCCTGCCATTCGAGCAGCCCCTGAAGTTGATAGCGCTCGGCTTCAGCGAGCCCGCGCAGGGCGTCGAGGCGGCGGCGCTGTTGGATCAGCAGGCCGAGCAGTATGACGCCGTCATGCTCCAGTCGGCTGCCGTCGATTTCCACTTCCAGGCGCTCGCCGTCGCGACGCAGCAGCCCGAGGCCGTCGCGCCAGGCATTGCCGCGCACCTGCACTTCCTCGGTGAAGGTGACCAGTGCTCCCAGGTCATGCGCCCAGAGACGGCTGGCGCGCTGTGCGAGCAGTTCATCCAGCGGCCAGCCGAGCAGGGCGCAACAGGCTGGATTGGCATGCAGGATGCGGTCGTGGACTGGATCGATGACCAGGCTGGCGCTCTGCATGTGTTGCAGCAGCAGTTGGCTGGCGGCATTTGGATCAGGCATCTCGGGCCTCGCGGGATTGAGCTTTTGTCTCGTTATCCAAAGGCCGTGCCATTTGACGAAATATCGTTTTTAACGCTGACGAAATATCGTTAATAACGAAATATCGTTTTTAATGGATTTGATTAAAGTCGTTATTTTTCAATTACTTAATTTGTTTTTTGAGCTGGTACAGCTCCTGCAATAGCTGACATGAACCGGTCAGCAATGGCCCAGCCCAGTCAGCGCCCGCCTCACCAATTTGGGGCAGGCCATCGCAGGAGTGATCACGATGAGCGTCAACAGCCTGGACGATCCATTCAGCCCCGACAGCGAGCTTTCCCATGCCGCCGGGTGTGCCTGTCAGCGTTGCACGCCGAGTGCCGCTGCATTGCCCGATGACCGCGAGGCCATGCTTGATCGTGCCGTGGAGAACGCCATCGTGCGCGGTGTGTTCGGCCATAACGATTTCTCCCGGCGCAGTTTCATGGGGATGATCGGGGGCGGTGTCGCGGCGGCGATTCTGGGCAGCTTGATCCCGCTGGATGCGGTCAAGGCGGCGGTCAAGGACAGCCTCGGTCCGCTGGAGAAGACCAAGCTGAAGATCGGCTTCGTGCCCATCACCTGCGCCACGCCGATCATCATGGCCGAGCCGATGGGCTTCTATGCCAAGTACGGATTGGAAGTTGAGACGGTGAAAACCGCCGGCTGGGCGGTGGCGCGCGACAAGTCGCTGGCCGGCGAATACGACGCCTCGCACATGCTTTCGCCGATGCCGCTGGCCATCAGCCTGGGGCTGGGTTCGACGCAGACGCCCTTCGTCATGCCGGCGCTGGAAAACGTTAACGGCCAGGCCATCGTGCTTGGCATGCAGCACCAGGACAAACGCGATCCGAAACTGTGGAAGGGCATGCGCTTCGGTGTGCCGTTCGAATACTCGATGCACAACTTCCTGCTGCGCTATTACGTCGCCGAGCACGGCCTGGACCCGGATCGCGACATCCAGATTCGTGTGGTGCCGCCACCGGAGATGGTCGCCAACCTGCGCGCCGGCAACCTCGATGGCTTCCTCTCGCCGGACCCGTTCAACCAGCGCGCGGTGTGGGAGAAGGTCGGCTTCATCCACCTGCTGACCAAGGAACTGTGGCCGGGCCATCCGTGCTGCGCCTTCGCCTGCAGCCAGCGCTTCGCCAGCGAGAACCCCAACACCTATGGCGCACTGCTGCATGCACTTATCGATGCCACGCAATATTCCTCCAAGGCCGAGAACCGCAAGGCGGTGGCCGAGGCGATCTCCACCCGCAACTACCTCAACCAGCCGGTGCCGGTGGTGCAGCAGGTGCTCAGCGGGCGCTATGCCGATGGCCTGGGCAACATCCATGACGAGCCGCAGCGCATCGACTTCGATCCCTTCCCCTGGCAGTCGATGGCGGTGTGGATCCTCACTCAGATGAAGCGTTGGGGCTATCTGCAGGGGGATGTCGACTATCGCTCCATTGCCGAGCGGGTGTTCCTCGCGGCTGACGCCAGCAAGGTCATGAAAGAACTTGGCCTGCCGGTACCGGCCGACGCCTACAAGTCCTTCAGCGTGATGGGCAAACCCTTCGACCCGGCCGATCCGGACGGTTACCTGGCCAGCTTCGCCATGCGGAGGTCGTGATGAAAGCGTCCATTTCCCTGCGCGCGGCGATTCTTTCCGTTGTGCTTCTGGTTCTGCTGCTGGTGGTCTGGGAGGTGCTCTGCCGCGTGCCCGCCAGCGCCGCAGTCAGTGCTGATGACGAATACGCCCTGCTCATGGGCGAGGCCGAGCAGGAAGCCCGCGTGCCGCCGCCCTCGGTGGTGCTGGCGCATGCCTACGCCGAGCTGAGCCAGCCGTTCTATGACAACGGGCCGAACGACAAGGGCATCGGCATCCAGCTCGCGCATTCGTTGTACCGGGTACTGACCGGCTACCTGCTGGCGGCATTGGTGGCGATCCCCGTTGGTTTCGTCATCGGCATGTCGCCGCTGATGTACCGCGCGCTCAACCCCTTCATCCAGATTCTGCGGCCGATCTCGCCGCTGGCCTGGATGCCACTGGCGCTGTTCGTGATCAAGGATTCGCAGACCTCGGCGATCTTTGTGATCTTCATCTGCTCGGTGTGGCCGATGTTGCTCAACACCGCCTTCGGGGTGGCGGGCGTGCGTCGCGACTGGATCAACGTCGCCCGTACTCATGAGCTGAGCCCGCTGCGTACGGCGTTCAGCGTGATCCTGCCTGCGGCGATGCCGACCATCCTCACCGGTATGCGCATCTCGGTCGGCATCGCCTGGCTGGTGATCGTCGCCGCTGAGATGCTCGTCGGCGGCACCGGCATTGGTTACTACGTGTGGAACGAGTGGAACAACCTCAACCTGGCCAGCGTGATCTTCTCGATTCTGATGATCGGCGTGGTCGGCATGCTGCTCGACCTTCTGCTGGGCAGCGTCGCCCGTCTCGTCAGCTATCAGGAGTGATGTCATGCCCCGCTATTTTCTCGATGCCCGCCGTCTGGCCAAGCGTTTCCCGCAACCTGGCAGCGAGCCGCTGACGGTCTTCGAGGATGTCAACTTCGGCCTGGATCAGGGCGAATTCGTCTGCATCATCGGCCACTCCGGCTGCGGCAAGTCGACCATCCTCAATGCGCTGGCCGGCCTGGATAGCTTCAGTGAAGGCACGCTGGAAATGGCCGGCAAGGAAGTCGCCGGGCCCAGCCTCGAACGCGGCGTGGTGTTCCAGAACTACAGCCTGCTGCCCTGGCTCAGTGCGCTGGAGAACGTCGAGTTCGGCGTGCGTGCGCGGTTTCCAAAGTGGTCGAAGGAGCAGCGCCGCGCACACAGCCGCAAGTACCTGGAAATGGTCGGCCTGGGCGGCTCCGAGGCGCGCAAGCCAGCGCAACTGTCGGGCGGCATGCGCCAGCGCGTGAGCATCGCCCGTGCCTTCGCCACCCAGCCGCAGTTGCTGCTGCTCGATGAACCCTTCGGTGCGCTGGATGCCCTGACCCGAGGGGTGATCCAGGACGAGTTGATCAAGATCTGGAGCGCCACCCAGCAGACGGTGTTCATGATCACCCATGACATCGACGAGGCGATCCTGCTTTCCGACCGCATCCTGCTGATGACCAATGGCCCGCAGGCGCGTATCGCCGAGTCGGTACGCATCGACCTGCCACGGCCGCGCCAGCGTGACCAAGTGATTCATCAGCCGGCGTACTACCGCATCCGTAACCACCTCGTGGACTTTCTGGTGAACCGCTCGCACGAGCTGCGCGGCCGCACCGTGGCCGACGAGCAAGGCTTCCCGCCCGAAATCAACCCCGCCCTGGACGAGCCGGCACCTGCCGCCAGGGTCCTACCTCTGACCCCAGTGAAGGAGTTTCACCATGGATAAGCAACAGATGCGCATCACCATCACCGCCGCCAAAGAGCGCCTCGGCCTGGACTGGGCCGCACTTGGCCAGGGCATCGGCATGTCGCCGGTGTGGACGACCTCCGCCTGCCTGGGCATGAACAGCATGCCCAAGGCGCAGGCAGATGCCCTGTGCGAGATGCTCGAATTGCCGGCGGAGGTCTCCACCGCACTGCAGGCGTTCCCACACAAGCACTGGGACAAGGCCGTGCCGACTGACCCGTTGATCTACCGCTTCTACGAGATGATTAACGTCTACGGCGAGACCATCAAGGAGCTGATCCACGAGGAATTCGGCGACGGCATCATGAGCGCCATCGACTTCAGCATGGACATTTCCCGCGTCGCCGACCCCAAGGGCGACCGTGTGCAGATCGTGCTCAACGGCAAGTTCCTGCCCTACCGCAGCTGGTAAATCGTCGCGGCATATCGTCGCGATGGACAAAAGGCACGGCACCCGCCGTGCCTTTTGTTTTGCGCTCTGCGAAAATGCCCGTACTTTTTTCGCCGGATGCCGCCATGACCGCCCTGAAGAACGACCGTTTCCTTCGTGCCCTGCTCAAGCAACCCGTGGATGTCACGCCGATCTGGATGATGCGCCAGGCCGGCCGCTATCTGCCGGAGTACCGTGCGACTCGGGCCAAGGCCGGCGACTTCGTGAGCCTGATGAAGAACCCGGAGCTGGCCTGCGAGGTCACCATCCAGCCGCTGGATCGCTACCCGCAACTGGACGCGGCGATTCTGTTCTCCGACATCCTCACCATTCCCGATGCCATGGGCCAGGGCCTGTACTTCGAGACCGGCGAAGGCCCGCGTTTCAAGAAAGTGGTCAGCAGCCTGGCCGACATCGAGGCGCTGCCGGTGCCGGATCCGGAGAAGGATCTGGGCTACGTGATGGACGCCGTGCGCACCATTCGCCGCGAGCTGGGTGGCCGCGTGCCGCTGATCGGCTTCTCCGGCAGTCCGTGGACGCTGGCCACCTACATGGTCGAGGGCGGTTCGTCGAAGGACTTCCGCAAGACCAAGGCCATGCTCTACGACAACCCGCAAGCCTTGCACGCGCTGCTCGACAAGCTGGCGCAGTCGGTCACTGCTTATCTCAACGGGCAGATCCTGGCCGGGGCGCAGGCGGTACAGATCTTCGATTCCTGGGGTGGCGCGCTGTCGGCTGCGGCTTACCAGGAGTTCTCCCTGGCCTACATGAAGAAGATCGTCGATGGCCTGATCCGCGAGCACGACGGGCGTCGTGTGCCAGTGATCCTGTTCACCAAGGGTGGTGGCCTGTGGCTCGAATCCCTGGCGGACACCGGCGCTGAGGCGCTGGGCCTGGACTGGACGTGCGACATCGGCAGCGCCCGTGCCCGTGTCGGTGCCAAGGTCGCTCTGCAAGGTAATATGGATCCGGCGGTGCTCTACGCCAAGCCGGCAGCGATTCGTGCCGAGGTGGCGCGCATTCTGGCCGCCTATGGTGCCGGCAGCGGTCACGTGTTCAACCTCGGCCATGGCATCACCCCGGAAGTCGACCCCGCCAACGCGGCAGCCTTCTTCGAGGCTGTGCACGAACTGTCTGCGCAATATCACTGCTGATAGCTGGCGGTTTGCAGAGGCCATCGCGGTGGCCTCCTGGCTTTTGCTAGTCAGTGCATGACCAAACGCCTCGCGCTTGTCACAGCCTTTGCATAGAATCCAAGGTCATTCAGGCTCAGGGAGGTGTGCGATGCGGCGTGTGGTGTTCAACCAGAAGGGCGGCGTAGGCAAGTCCAGTATCGCCTGCAATCTTGCGGCCGTCAGTGCGGCGCAGGGCTATCGTACCCTGCTGATCGACCTCGACGCTCAGGCCAACTCGACCCATTACCTCACTGGGCTGACCGGCGAGGAAATTCCCATGGGTATCGCCGACTTCTTCAAGCAGACGCTGTCATCCGGCCCGTTCGCCAAGAAGGGCAAGGTGGATATTTACGAGACGCCGTTCGATAACCTGCATGTGGTTACGGCCACCGCCGAGCTGGCCGAGTTGCAGCCCAAGCTTGAGCAGAAGCACAAG
The DNA here is from genome assembly GCF_008041835.1 of Ectopseudomonas mendocina. GTDB lineage: Bacteria > Pseudomonadota > Gammaproteobacteria > Pseudomonadales > Pseudomonadaceae > Aquipseudomonas. The sequence goes on along the minus strand of NZ_VRYE01000023.1, from coordinate 16,037 downwards.
ATCAACAAGCTGCGCAAACTGCTCGACGAGCTGGCCGAAGACTATGATCACATTTACCTGGATACGCCGCCGGCGCTGAACTTCTATACGGTTTCTGCGCTGATCGCGGCGGATCGTGTGCTGATCCCCTTTGACTGTGACAGCTTTTCGCGCAACGCCCTGTATGGTCTGCTGGCCGAGATCGAGGAGCTCAAGGAGGATCACAACGAGGCGCTTGAGGTGGAGGGTATCGTGGTCAACCAGTTTCAGCCGCGCGCCACCTTGCCACAGCAGTTGCTGGACGAGCTGATCGCCGAAGGGCTGCCGGTACTACCGGTGAATCTGATGAGTTCGGTGAAGATGCGTGAATCGCACCAGGTCTGCACGCCGCTGATTCATCTCGATGCACGGCACAAGCTGACGCAGCAGTTCGTCGAGCTGCACGACCTGCTCAACGCCAGTTGAACGGCTAAGTCTGCCCAGGCGCCGTGGCTGCCTCAGGCAGACCACGGCGAGATTCAACGCACGACGAACACGTCGCACGGCGCCTTGTGCAGGAAGTGCTGCGCCAGGCTACCCAGCAGTGCCTGGGAGAAGGCGCTGCGGCCGTGGCTGCCGAGTACCAGCAGTTCGCCGCGACGTGTCTTGATCTGCTCCTGCAGGCTGCGCAGGATGCCACCTTGCAGCACTTCATGGCTCAGTCTCGGGCCACCCGCTGGCAGTTTCTGTACTTCGTCGTGCAATAACTGATCAATCAGGCTCCGCTGGGTCTGCAATTGCAGCTCGACTTCCTGTGGCGTGCCCTTGTCGGGCTCGAAAACGTGCAGGGCATGCAGTTCGGCATCGCCGGGTAGCAGGTGGTAAGCCTGGCCCAGCGCACTGCAGGCGCACAGGGAGAAGTCGATGGCGGCCAGCGCTCGCTGATAAGGGTTGAAATCGTTACGCGCGACCAGCAGCAAGGGCACGGTGCAGCGGCGGGCGATACGATCCAGGCTGGTGCCGGAGAAGAAGTCATGACGCTGCTGATGGCCACCTAAAACCAGCAGATCGCAGCCGCTGTCCTGCACCTGTTGCAGCACGACCTCGGAAGGTTTGCCACTGAGCATGCGCAGTTCGGTGCCCGGTGGTGCATATTGCGTCAGGCTGCGATCCAGCGCCTGGCGCGCTTTTTCGTGTTGCCCGCTGTTCTGGCTCGGATCCAGCACGTGCAGCAGGGTCAGGTGGGCGCCGTGTTGCTTGGCGAGTTGACTGGCGCGACACAGGGCCATATCGGCTGTGTCGCGCAGGTCATGGGCGATAAGGATGTGCTTGAACATGGTGACGGCTCTCCTGCCGATACCCCTCGGCAATTTTATTGTGCCTGTTCTGATAGCCGCTCTTTTGACGTGTGACAAGGTAGGGGACTGTTACCGATTGCGACTCCGTCAGCGACGTGCTTCAGCGTAAACGCAATTGGTACAGGCCGCGACTTTCTGCGACCACTTCGCCGCTGCCGTCGGTCAGCTGCAGTTCGAGTGCATATTCGGCCTTGCCCTGCTGGTTCGCCTGCTCTTGCAAATGAGCGATTTGCTCGGACGACAGGCGCGCCTCGACCTGAATGTCGACGGTGGCCGGGCGGCGAAAGCGCAGGTTCATTTCCTTGATGACGGGATAGAAGCGCTGGGCATCGAAGCTGGTCAGAAACAGGGCACCACCCGGAATCTCCGCCAGGGTGAAGAGGGCGCCGGCGTACATGCTGCCGATGTGGTTCTGGTTGCCTTGCAGGGGCATGCGCAGGCGCACGAAACCAGGTTCCAGCACTTCGGCCTTGAGGCCGCTGCGTTTGACGAAGGCGATCTGTTCTTCGGTGAGTTGGCGGGCGATTTCCACGGGTAGTGGCATGGTGCGACTCCTTGGGTGGGCGTCCCGCCAGACTAAGAGTTGTGAGTTGCCGTGCAATTGACCGTAGTGACCGCCGTGACTGACCGAAGTGCTCAGGCGGCGTAGCCCGGATGCAATCCGGGAATGCCTGGAACCTCGGCTTCCCCGGATCACATCCGGGCTACAGAAGCACGCTAGATACCCTGCTGGCGCAGCCAGGCCTGCAGTTGCGGTAGCGGCATGGCGCCGCTCTGACGCGCCACTTCGATGCCGCCCTTGAACAGGATCAGGCTGGGAATGGAGCGGATGCCCAGTTGCCCGGCCAGGTTGGGGTTGGCTTCGCTGTCCAGTTTGCCCAGTCGGCAGCGCCCTTGCAGTTGCACGGCGGCCTGCTGGAAGGTCGGCGCGAAGGCCTGGCAGGGGCCACACCAGCTGGCCCAGACGTCCACCAGCAACGGCAGGTCGCCCTTGAGCTGGCTGGGGAAGTTGGCTTGCGTGAGGGTTATGGGCGCGCCAGGCAACACTTCGCTCTTGCAGCGACCACAGCGTGGGGCGTCACCCAGGCGTTCGGCGGGAATGCGGTTGAGCCCGTTGCAGTGCGGGCAGGGGATTAGCAGGGGATCGCTCATGATTCGGCTCCAGCGGCAATGACACCTATCTGGAGCCGAAGCAGCGGCTTTTCAAGCGATCAGCCGCGCGCAGCCTCGAGAGCCTGGCTCAGGTCGGCGAGGATGTCGTCGATATGCTCGATGCCGATGGACAGGCGCACCATGTCGCGCGGTACGCCGGCCTTCTGCAGTTCCTCGTCGCTGAGCTGGCGGTGGGTGGTCGACGCCGGGTGGCAGGCCAGCGATTTGGCGTCGCCGATATTGACCAGGCGCACCACCAGTTGCAGCGCGTCGATGAAGCGCGCGCCAGCCTCCTGCCCGCCCTGGATGCCGAAGGAGAGGATCGCCGCCGGCTTGCCGCCGAAATAGCGCTGGGCCAGTTCGTGCTCGGGGTGATCGGCCAGGCCGGCGTATTTCACCCAGGCCACTTGCGGGTGGCTTTGCAGGTACTGCGCGACTTTCAGCGCGTTCTCGGTGTGCCGTTCCATGCGCAGGGCCAGGGTTTCCAGGCCTTGCAGGATGAGGAAGGCATTGAACGGCGATAGCGCCGCGCCGGTGTTGCGCAGCGGTACCACGCGGCAGCGGCCGATGAAGGCAGCAGGGCCGAAGGCTACGGTGTAGGTGACGCCGTGGTAGGAGGGATCGGGCGTATTGAGCAGCGGGAAGCGCGCCTTGTTGTCGGCCCAGGGGAATTGGCCGGAGTCGACCACGATGCCGCCGATGCTGGTGCCATGGCCACCGATGTACTTGGTCAGCGAGTGCACGACGATATCCGCGCCATGCTCGAACGGGCGGCAGAGAATCGGCGTGGCCACGGTATTGTCGACGATCAGCGGCACGCCGTGGCGATGCGCGGCTTCAGCCAGTGCCTTGAGGTCGACGATGTTGCCGGCCGGGTTGCCGATGGATTCGCAGAACACCGCCTTGGTGCGCTCGTCGATCAGTGCTTCGAGTGCGGCTATGTCATCGTGCGCGGCGAAGCGGGTCTGGATGCCGAAACGCGGCAGTGTATGGGCCAGCAGGTTGTAGGTACCGCCGTAGAGCTTGGCCACCGAGACGATGTTGTCGCCGGCCTCGGCCACGGTCTGAATAGCATAGGTAATGGCGGCCATGCCGGAGGCCACGGCCAGTGCACCGACGCCGCCTTCAAGCGCCGCCACGCGCTCCTCGAGCACGGCGTTGGTCGGGTTCATGATGCGCGAATAGATGTTGCCGGCGACTTTCAGGTCGAACAGATCGGCGCCGTGCTGGGTGTCGTCGAAGGCGAAGGAGCTGGTCTGGTAGATCGGTACTGCCACCGCCTTGGTGGTCGGGTCCGGGTCGTAGCCAGCGTGGATGGCCAGTGTTTCCAATTTCATGCGCGCGTTCCTTCAGGGCAGATTGAAAGGATCGCAGCATGGATAAAGCAACAAGGCCCGGTCAATGCGCTGGAGCAATGAAACGGGCCTCGGGTTAGAACATTGTATTCGCAGCTTATGCCCTAGATCGGCGTCAGCGGGAAGAACCAGGGGATGACCAGCGTTGCCACGCCCCACAGCAGCAGGTTCAACGGAATGCCGACCTTCATGAAGTCGGTGAAGCGATAGCCACCAGCGTTGTAGACGAAGGTGTTGGTCTGGTAGCCGATGGGGGTGGCAAAGCTGGCGCTGGCAGCGAACATCACCGCGACCACGAAGGCGCGCGGATCGACGCCCAGATGCTGAGCCATGCCGATGGCGATGGGCGTCACCAGCACCGCCACCGCGTTGTTCGACAGCATCTCGGTGAGGATCGAGGTGAACAGGTAGATGAAGCTCAGCATCAGCAGCGGCCCGGCCCAGGGCAGCCAGCCCATGACGTTCTCCACGAGCAGCTTGACCAGGCCCACCTTGTCCATGGCGATGCTGATGGCCAGCATGCCGAAGATCAGGCTGAGGATCTTCCAGTCCACCGCCTTGTAGGCGTCTTCCACATCCAGGCAGCGGGTGGCCAGTACGGTCACGGCGCCGATGATCGCCAGGCCCTCGATGGGCATCACGCCGAAGGCGGCCAGCAGCATCACGGCCAGGGTCGCGAGAATGGCAATGGGCGCCTTGTCGCGGCGGAAGGCGCGCTCCTGCACGGCATTGAGGCTGATCAGCTCGCCGTTGTCGGCGAAGCGCTTGATCTGCGCCGGGGTGCCTTCGACCAGCATCACGTCGCCGAACTGCAGCTCGAAGTCGTCGAGGTTGCCCTGCACGTTCTCGTCCTGGCGATGCACGGCGAGCACGGCGATGCCGTAACGTGCGGTGAGGTCGAGGTCGCGCATGGGGCGGTGGCTGTAGCGCGAGTTACGCCCGACTATGGCCTCGGCGAGGATCACGTCATGGCTGCTGATGGTCTCGAAGGCGTCGCCACGGTTGAAGCTCAGGTGGCCGCTTTCGCGCAGTTCCACCACATCCTTGACCTGACCGTGCAGCACCAGGCGGTCACCGCTGGCCAGCAGGGTGTCGGCGCCGGGGGCGGTCAGTTCCTGTTCGTCACGGAACAGCTTGAGTACCTGCAAGCCACTGCCACCGTTGAGATTGGCCTCATGCAGGGTCTTGCCGATCATCGGCGAGTCGTGTGGTACCAGCAGCTCGGTCATGAAGGTACGCGCCAGGTCCGGGCGCAACTGGCGTGACAGGGTTTCCCGCTCGGGCAGCAGGCGGTGGCCGATGGTCAGCAGATAGAGCATGCCGAAAGCGGCCATGACCAGACCCACGCCGGTGATTTCGAAGATGCCGAAGGGCGTCATGCCGGCCTTGCGTGCGACACCGTCGACCAGGATGTTGGTCGAAGTGCCAATCATGGTCAGGGTGCCGCCGAGGATGGTGGCGTAGGACAGCGGAATCAGCAGCTTGGACGGCAAAGTGCCGGCGCGGCGTGCCAGGGCAATGGCCACCGGGGTGAGGATGGCAACCACTGGTGTGTTGTTGAGGCAGGCCGATACCACCAACGCGGTGACGGTGAGGCCAGTGAGCACGCGAATCGGGCTGGTGCCGACCAGATTGCCCAGCCAGTTGCCGAGAGCGTCGATGCAGCCGGTGCGCTCCAGAGCAGCGGAGAGCACGAACATGCAGGCGATGGTCACGGGGGCGGAGTTGGACAGCACGCTGAGTACTTCGCCCGGCGTCAGCAGTTGGCTGACCAGCAAGGCGGCCACGGCGATAGCGGCGACGATGTCCGGGCTCCACTTCTCGCGGACGAAGGCATACAGCACCCAGATCAGCAGGGCGCCGACGAACAGGAGGGGAAGTGAGTCCCAGGACATGGGCATCCTTAGCGTCGAATCTCGTGTGAGGTATCGGGCACGCACCTGGGCGGCCTGGCAGGGCGCCAAGATAGAGGGCTTCTCTTAGATAGTCTAAGAATGTTTGGGTAGATTGATATGCCTTTTAGGCTTAATAGATAAGCATCCGGGCACTGCTGAACCTTAGGACGAACAGCTGATTTCCAGATGCTTGCCCCACTCCGGCGGCCTTTCGGCATAGCGTTGCATGCCGGGCTGCTCGTCGAAGGGGTGGGACAATACCGTGTGCAGCTCGCGCACCGGGGCATAGTCGCCCTGTTCGGCAGCCTCGATGGCCTGCTGAGCCAGGTAGTTGCGCAGGATGTACTTGGGATTGACCGCGTGCATGCGCGCTTGGCGTTCGCTCTGTTGCCCACCCTCCAGCTCGCAGCGGGCCAGGTAATCGCGTCCCCAGGCGTCGAAGCCGGCGAGGTCGACGAAATCATCGCGTACGACCTTGAGCGCCTCGGCAGGGGCCTGTTCGCCGAGGCGACGGAAGAACAAGGTGTAGTCGGTGGATTTACCAGCCTGCATCAGTTGCAGCAGACGCTGGATCAGCGCTTCGTCCTCATCCTCGGCGCTGGTGAAACCCAGGCGCTTGCGCATCAGGTCGAGGTAGTGCGCCTGGTACAGCGGCAGGAACAGCTCCAGCGTTTCACGCAGCGCATCCACCGAGGCGAAGGGCGTCAGCGCCTGAGCCAGGGCGGCAAGGTTCCAGTGGGCGATGGGCACCTGGTTGCTGAAGCTGTAGCGCCCTGTGTCGTCGGAGTGATTGCAGATGTGGTTGGCGTCGAAGTCGTCGAGGAAGGCGTAGGGGCCGTAGTCGAAGGTGATGCCGAGGATCGACATGTTGTCGGTGTTCATCACGCCATGGCAGAAGCCGTAGGCCTGCCAGTGGGCGATCATCGCGGCGGTGCGTTCGATCACCTCGCGCAGCAGGGCCAGCCAGGGCTCGTCCTGCTCCAGGCAGGCGGGGAAGTGGCAGGCCATGACGTGTTCGCCGAGGGTCTTAAGCTGTTCGTGCTGGCGGGTGTAGTAGAAGTATTCGAAGTGGCCGAAGCGCACGTGACTCTGCGCCAGGCGCAGCACCATCGCGGCGCTTTCCTTCTTCTCGCGCCACACTGGAGTGTCGGAGCCAGTGACGCACAGTGCGCGTGAACTGGGAATGCCGAGCGCATACAGATGTTCGCTGGCGAGAAATTCGCGGATCGACGAGCGCAGCACCGCACGACCATCGCCCATGCGCGAGTAGGGCGTCATGCCGGCGCCTTTGAGGTGCAGGTCCCAGTGCTCGCCAGCTTCGTTGAGCACTTCACCGAGCAGCAGGCCGCGACCGTCGCCAAGGCGCGGCGTGTAGCCGCCGAACTGGTGGCCGGAGTAGACCATGGCGCGCGGCTCGGCCTCTTCCCACAGTTTGTGTCCGGCGAACAGCTCGGCGAACTCGCTGCGTTGTGCTTCGGCAGGCTGCAGATCGAGCAGGGCCATGGCCGACTCGCTGACCACCACCAGACGCGGCTGCTCGATGGGCTCGGGCAGCACCTCGGTGGAGAAGGCGTCGCCGAGGCGGGCGAAGCGGTTGTCGAAGGTCAGCTGGTCGAGATTTTTCACCGGGGCTCCTGGCGCTCAGGGCGCTGCGGGCGGTTTGGGTGCTTGCTGCACGCTGGCGGCGCCGGCGGCCGCGGCCTGGGCAAGATCCTTCTGGTCGAGTTTCTGCTCGCCGTGCTGCAGGTTCTTCACATACACCTCGACCTGGCGGAAGGCGATGTTGATGCCGTTCTTCGGGAACTCACGGTCGATGAAACGGTTGATCTCGTCGGTCGCCGGGTTGCGGTCGCCGAGGTCGCGCACATGGATGCGCAGTTCGTGGTCGAGCGTGCTCTCGCCGAAGTTGAGGAAGTAGACGACGGGCGCTGGCTCCTTGAGCACTCGCGGATTTTCCTGCGCGGCCTGCAGCAGCAGCTTGCGCACCAGGTCGAGGTCCGAACCATAACCGACACCCACCTTGAGGGTGACGCGGGTGACCGTGTCGGTCAGCGACCAGTTGATCAGTTGACCGGTGATGAAGGTCTTGTTCGGAACGATGATTTCCTTGTGATCGAAATCGGTGATGGTGGTGGCGCGGATACGGATCTTGCTCACCGTGCCGGAGAGATTGCCGATAGTGACCACGTCACCGATGCGCACCGGGCGCTCGAACAGGATGATCAGGCCGGAAATGAAGTTGGCGAAGATCTCCTGCAGACCGAAACCCAGGCCCACCGACAGCGCCGCCACCAGCCACTGCAATTTGTCCCAGCTTACGCCAAGGGTGGACAGCGTGCTGACGATGCCGATAGCGACCAATGCATAGGACAGCAGGGTCGTGGTGGCGTAGGCGCTGCCCTGTGCCAGGCGCATGCGCGACAGCACCAGCACTTCGAGCAGGCCCGGCAGGTTGCGCGCCAGCGCCACCGTGATGGCGACGATGATCAGCGCGCCGATCACGTCCATCAGACTGATCGGCACCAGGGCCGCGTTATCCCCGGTGCCGCTGCTGTATTCGTAGAGGTTGATGGTGTCGAGGTAGGTGAACACGCCGATCAGATCGGCCCAGACCGCGTACAGGCAGACCAGGAAACCGCCGAGCAGGGCCAGGCGGATCAGGCGCAGGGACTGCTGGTTGACCTGCTCGATATCGAGCGTCGGCTCCTCAATCACCGCCTCACCCTCGGTGCCATCCTTGGCCTGTGCCTGGCGTTTGGCCAAGGCACGCTGATAGGCCAGGCGCCGTGCCGCCACGCTCAGACCGCGCACCAGCGTGGCCTCGACGATAAGCAGGATGATCAGCAGGTACAGGCTGTCGATCAGCCGGTCGGTGAGCTTGAGCGCGGTGTAGTAATAGCCGAAGGCGACCGCGCCGATCAGCGCCAGTGGCAGCAGGTTGAACAGCACGCCGAGGGCGGTGCGCAGCCCCGAAGCGTTCTCGCGCAATGGTGCGTTGAACAGCAGGTGGAACAGCAGCCAGGCCATCAGGGCGTAGCAGGTGATCACCACGACGATGCCGATCACATCGCCTGCCAGGCTCGCCGGCTGGTGCTCGGCGATGCTCACCACGGCCACCAGGGCCATCACCACCAGACCCAGGCGACGTAGGTGCTGGCGGAAGAAGGTGACGTTGGCGGGTGGCCAGTGGAAGTGCAGGACGGCCACGCCATCCGGCGAAAGGATGCGGTGCAGGGTGTAGAACACCAGCCAGGCTTCCGCCATTTCGTAGAGCGCGGCGCCCAGATAGAGGTTCTGTCCGCGTGCATCGTGCAGCAGGGCATACCCGCACAAGGCGAGGAACAGGGTGACCGGCAGCGCCAGGATTATGTTGAGGCCCAGGGCCATCGGCGTGTGCAGCTGGCTGTCATGCTTGTAATGGCCGATGTCGCCATGCAGCGCGCTGAGCTTGTCGAACAGGTACTGGCGGCGCCAGAGGATCAGCGCGCAGAGCAGGATCAGGGGCAGGAACACCAGCGGACGCTCGATCAGGCCCGCCCCCAGTTCGCTGATGGCCATGCCCCAGGGCATATCGGCCAGTTGCTTCTGGAATTGACGTGGCGCCGACTTCAGCCAGTCGAGATCCAGCGGCTTGTTGCTGGGAATCCAGAACATCTGCTCGTCGATGGTGGCGCGCAGGCTGCTGGCCGTGCTTTCCAGTTCCTTCTGGTTGAGCTGGAGAGTGATCGACTCGTTGAGCAGCGCATTCAGCGAGCGGTTGAGGCGGTCGTGCAACTCACGTCGGGTAGTGAGCTGCTCGCGTAGCGCGTTGCGCAGTTCCGGGGTGACTTCTTCGCTGGGTTGGCCGCTGAGCAGGTTCTCCACATAGCGAGCGGGGTCACTGATCTCTTCGCGCTGCTTGTTCAGCTCGAACTGATAGAGGCGAATGTCGGCGATCTCGTTGGCCAGCGAGCCGTCCTCGATCTTGAGTTTGGGCAGCGCCTGCTTCTGTTGGTAGAGAATTCTCGACAGCAGCAGGCTGCCCTGCAGCACGCGGATCTGCTCGTCCAGCGCCTGGTTGGCCTGGTTGAGGTTGTCCAGTTGCTGACGGGTCTGCAGGTTCTGCTCGGTCAGGGCGTTGAGGCGCTCCGTGGCGCGCAGCAGATAGTCGGAAAGCTTGAGGTTGAGCGAGCTCTCCCTGGCCAGCAGACGGTCGGAACTAGCGCGCTCGGCCTCGCGTGACTGCTCGGCGACGGTCTGCTCGGATTCGGCGCGGCGTCGTTCGTTGATCAGGCCTTGCAGGGCCTGGCGCTCCTGCTCGGCGCGATTGATACGTTCTTCGAGCAGGGCGCGCTGAGCGCTGCCGAGATCCTGCAGCAGGCTGTTGCCGGACAGCTCCTGGCGGCGCAGTTGGGTTTGCGCGGCGAGCAGCGAGAGCTCGGCGTTGAGCTGATTGCGGCGCTCCTGGGTCAGTGCCTTGCCTTCGAAACGGCCGCTCTTGAGCGCGTCGTTGATCAGTTGGCTGCGCGCCTGGTTCTGGCTGATCTCTGCCTGAGCACGTTCCGGGCGGGTCTGGGCGGTGATCACCAGGCTGTTGGCCTCGATGATCGCCTTGTTCCATTCGCTGATCTGGCTGGAGCGTTCGTTGAGCAACTGCTCGAGCTGGGCGAGCGGGGTGCGTGCATGGCGCGCGGAAATCTGTTGTTCGGGGCTGGACTTGAGACTGTCCAGTTCGCGCTGGGCCTCGCTGATCAGGCGCGGAGCACTGTCGAGTTGTTTGCGTAGGTCGTTCAGGCGCTGCTCGGCGTTCTGCCGGTCCTGCAGCATGCGCAGGGTCTGCTCGAGGGTCTGCTTGAGCGCCAGCTGCTCGGCTTCCGGCAGTTTGCGGTCTGCCAGGCTGTCGAGGCTCTGCTGCACGTTTTCGATGTTTGGCGGTTCTTCGGCAAATACCTGCGGGATGCCGAGACACAAGGCGAACAGAACGGCTGCTAGGGAAAGGCGCGACAGAGGCATGGTGGTTGATCTACTGAGTGGACGGTTGCGATTGAAATACCCGCGGCACAACGAAGGCGCGGGCCTGATGGCCCGCGCGTGATGCTGATGCTAGCAGAGTCCCCGTCGGGAGTTTTAATCGCCTGCTAGAAGTGCAGCCCTGGGCCGGGACGTGCGCCCTCGGGGAATCTGACGCCGACTTTGCGCACCTTGTTCCCTTCCATGGCTGCCACTGTCCAGGTCAGGCCTTGCCACTCTACCTGGTCGCCGACGACCGGCTCACCGCCGATCTCGTGGGCGATGAAACGGCTCAGCGGCTGATTGCCCTCCAGCTCGTCGAGTTTCAGGCCGTAGAGCGCCGCGACGGCGCTCAGCTCGGCGTCGCCCTCCAGCACGAAATCGCCGAAGAAGCGCAGGTCCTGGCCACGCTTCGGCGCCTGGCTGAATAGCTTGCCGAGTGCCGGCAGGTCGTGCTCATGACCGATCACGCAGAGCAGGTCGCCCGCTTGCAGGCGTGTACTGCCCGAAGGGTGGAGCAGTTCACTGCCACGGAACAGCGCGGCGATGCGGGTACCGTCCGGCATGTTCAACTCGCGCAGGGCGGCGCCAATGCACCATTTTTCTGCGTCCAGGCGGTAGACGAACAATTCCCACTGGCTGGTCGGGTGTACTTCCAGGCCGGCACGCGAGATAGGTGCCGGCTCCGGCGGCACGGTAACGCGCATCAGCTTGGCGGCCAGCGGCAGGCTGGTGCCCTGCAGCAGCAGGGAGATGATCACGATGAAGAAGGCCACGTTGAAGAACAGCTGTGCATTGGGCAGGCCGGCCATCAGCGGGAATACGGCGAGGATGATCGGCACTGCGCCACGCAGGCCAACCCAGGCGATGAAGATACGCTCGCGGTCGTGGAAGGCACGAAACGGCAGCAGGCCGAGGAAGATCGACAGCGGCCGCGCGAAGAGAATCATCCACAGTGCCAGGGCCAGTGCCGGCAGGGCGATGGGCAGCAGCTCGTGCGGGGTGACCAGCAGGCCGAGGACCAGGAACATGCCGATCTGCGCCAGCCAGGTCAGGCCGTCGAGCATGTGCAGGATGCCGTGGCGCGAGCGGATCGGTCGGTTACCCAGCAACAGGCCACACAGGTAGATGGCAAGGATGCCGCTGCCACCGACTGCGGTGGTGATGGCGAAGATGATCAGGCCGCCGCTGACCACGAGCAAGGGATACAGGCCGGCGGCCAGCTCCATGCGGTTGATCAGCTTGAGCAGCAGCCAGCCACCACCCAGCCCCAGCAGGGCGCCGAGGCCGAACTGCTGCACCAACTGGATCGGCAGGTCCCAGCTGAAGCCGGTCTGACCGCTGGCGAGCATGGCGATCAGGGTCACGGTGAGGAACACCGCCATCGGGTCGTTGCTACCCGACTCGATTTCCAGCGTGGAGCTGACCCGCTCGTTGAGGCCGCGGCCGCCAAGCAGGGAGAACACCGCTGCGGCATCCGTGGAGCCGACGATGGCGCCGATCAGCAGGCCTTCCAGCAAGGTCAGATTAAACAGCCAGGCAGCGGCCAGGCCGGTCAGGCCCGCCGTGATCACCACGCCGATCGTCGCTAATGACAACGATGGCCACAAGGCGACGCGGAAGCTGGAGACGCGCGTGCGCATGCCACCATCGAGAAGGATCACCGCCAACGCCAAGTTGCCGACCAGATAAGCCAGGGGGTAATTGTTGAAGACGATGCCGCCGGGGCCATCGGTGCCGGCCAGCATGCCGACGCCGAGGAAGATCACCAGGATGGGGATGCCGAAACGAGCGCCGAACGCGCTGACCAGAATACTGGCCGCTACCAGCATGGCGCCGATCAAGAAAAGATTGTTGATGGCGCTGGCATCCAAGTGCGCTTACTCCTGGCTGGGGGAATTAGGGCGCCGCTATGCATGGCGCGTGCCAGGGATTCTAACCGTAGCCTTCGTACCGCTGTCAAAAAGGTTATTACATTTTTCTAAATTGCCCCGAAGCGCCCCGCCTTTGGTCACCTCGGGGCGCTTGGCCCAACCTTAGAACCAGGCGTCCTGCATGCCCAGGCAGGTGTCGTCGCGGGCTTCGAGAATGGCCAGGTCATGGTGGCAGCTGGGTACTTCCCAGGTCAGGAAGTAACGCGCCGCCTGCAGCTTGCCGCGGTAGAAGGCCTGTTCTTCGGCATTGTCCGTGCGGGCCAGGCCCTGCTCGGCGCGAATCGCCTGTTCCAGCCAGCGCCAGCCGATCACCGTGTGGCCGAACACCTTCAGGTACAGCGCGGAGTTGGCCAGGCCCTGGTTGACCTTGCCGTTCATCAGGTCGCCGAGCAGGGCCAGGGTTACCGCCTGCAGGCGGGCCAGCAATTGTTCGAGTGGCTGACGCAGGGCTGTGAGCGACTCATGTTCGCTGGCACGCTGGCAGCAGTCGTTGATCAGCTTGAGCAGTTGCTTGAGCGCGGCGCCACCGTTCTGCGAGACCTTGCGCCCGAGCAGGTCGAGCGACTGGATGCCGTGCGTGCCCTCGTGGATCGGGTTGAGGCGGTTGTCGCGGTAGTACTGTTCCACCGGGTACTCGCGGGTATAGCCGTGGCCACCGAGGATCTGGATGGCCAGTTCGTTGGCCTTGAGGCAGAACTCCGAGGGCCAGGACTTGACGATGGGCGTGAGCAGGTCGAGCAGCTCCAGCGCGCGGTTGCGATCTTCGGCGGTTTCCAGGGTCTGGGTGTCGTCGAACAGGCGTGCGGCGTATAGGCCAAGATCGAAGGCGCCTTCGACGTAGGCCTTCTGCGTCAGCAGCATGCGCCGTACGTCGGTGTGTTCGATGATCGAGATTTGCGGGCTGGTTGGATCCTTGCCGTCCGGCTGGCGGCCTTGCGGGCGGTTGCGCGCATAGTCCAGTGAATACAGGTAGCCGGCGTAGCCGAGCATGATCGCGCCCATGCCGACGCCGATGCGCGCCTCGTTCATCATCTGGAACATGTAGGACAGGCCCGCATGCGGTTTGCCCACCAGATAGCCGACGCATTCGCCGTTGTCGCCGAAGTTCAGCGCCGTCGACGTGGTGCCGCGCCAACCCATCTTGTGGAACAGGCCGGCCAGGGTCACATCGTTGCGTGCGCCCAGGCTGCCGTCGTCGTTGACGTGGAACTTGGGCACCAGAAACAGGCTGATGCCCTTCACCCCGGGCGGTGCATCCGGCAACTTGGCCAGGACCATGTGCACGATGTTCTCGGAGATCGGCTGGTCGCCGCCAGAGATGAAGATCTTGTTGCCCTTGATGCGGTAGCTGCCGTCGGGGTGCGGCTCGGCTTTCGTGCGGATGTCCGACAGCGAGGAGCCAGCGTGCGGCTCGGTCAGTGCCATGGTGCCGAAGAAGCGACCGTCGATGATCGGCTGTAGGTAGCGGGCCTTCTGCTCCTGGTTGCCGAAGGCCTCGATCAGGTTGGCCACGCCCATGGTCAGCATCGAGTAGGAGCTGGTGGCGATGTTGGCCGACTGGAAATGCGCGAAGCAGGCCTGCGACAGCAGGTTGGGCAGTTGCATGCCGCCGTGCTCGAAATCGCGGGTGGCGTTGAGAAAACCGGCCTCGTGGAAGGCGCGCAGCGCCGGCTCGACCTCGGGGATCAGCACCGCGCCACCGTCGACGTACTGGGGCTCGTGTTCGTCGTTCTTGCGATTGTGCGGGGCGAACAGCTCTTCGGCGATGCCGCGTGCGGTGCTGATGGCCGCGTCGAAGGTCTCGCGGTTGTGATCGGCGAAACGCGGGCGCTGGGTTAGGGCTTCGGCGTCGAGTACTTCATAGAGTTCGAACGCCAGGTTGCGGGAGCTGAGCAGGGTCTCGGACATGGAACGGGCCTCCAGATGATCCATCGAGTCTAGGCAGCCAGCCGACCGGCTGCCCAGCATCATCATCGGCCGTGATAAAGCGCTAAATCCTGCCGCCAATGTCCGTTCGGAGCGGCTTCAGCCGCAAATTTCAACCTTGAGCGAAGCCCCGCGCCAGCTTGCGGGTCAGCTCGGCCGCCGGCATTGGCCGGCAGTTGGCGATATTTTGCCCGGCCCAGAGCGGCGAGAAATCCCCGTTACCCTGCGCCTCGGCCGCCGTCCGTAACGGTGCGATGGCCGCAGTGGCCAGTGGGAACGCTGGCGCCTGCGCGCTGAGCGGCCCCAGCTCGCGCATCAGGCGATTGACGATACCGCGCGCGGGGCGCCCGCTGAACAGGTTGGTCAGCGCCGTATGGCGCGCCGCCGGGCTTTGCAGGGCAGTTCGGTGAATTGCGCTGGTAGCTGCCTCGGGGCATAGCAGGTAGGCGCTGCCGACCTGTACCCCGGCAGCGCCGAGGGCCATGGCCGCCGCCACGCCGCGGGCGTCGCCGATGCCGCCGGCGGCAATCACCGGCACGTTGAGGGCATCGACCAGTTGTGGCAGCAGGGCGAAGGTGCCGTGCTGGCGGCTCAGGTCATCATCGAGAAAATGGCCGCGATGGCCACCGGCTTCCAGTCCTTGGGCGATCACTGCATCGACGCCGCGCTCCTGCAGCCACAGCGCTTCGTCCAGCGTAGTGGCGCTGGAGAGGATCTTCGCCCCACTGCGGCGCACCCGCTGCAGCAAGGTTTCATCTGGCAGGCCGAAATGGAAGCTCACCACCGACGGGCGAAACTCTTCCACCAATTCGGCGGCCTCTGCGTTGAACGGCAGGCGTCCCGGCCCGCTGGCGATGCTGGCCTGATCCACGCCCAGCTCGGCGTAGTAAGGCGCCAGGGCTTGGCGCCATGTCGCCTCGCGGGCCGCGTCTGGCTCGGGCGGCACATGGCTGAAGAAATTGAGGTTGAACGGCCGCTCGGTCAGGCTGCGCATCGCTTGCAGCTCCTGGCGCAGGGCGGCGGGTGTGAGCATCGCGCAGGGAATCGAGCCGAGACCGCCGGCCAGGCACACGGCGGCAGCCAGGCGGTGATCCTGCGAACCGGCCATTGGCGCCTGGATCAGGGGAAATTCGCTGCCGAGCAGCTTTTGCAGGGGCATGGCGGGGTTCTCGCTGTCCATGGAGGAGCGGGCAGCCTAGCAGCCTGTCGGACTTTTCCCCTCGCCGGTAGAATTGCGCATCGCTCCTGGAACCTGACTGTATGAGCCGCTTTCGACCGATAAACCGCGAAATCGACTACTTGCTCCCGCCGTCGGTGCAGGACTGGCTGCCCGAGTCACATTTGGCGCGCTACGTGGTGGAGGTCGTAGAGGGCCTGGATCTGTCGAAGCTGGAGAGCGTCTATGCGGGCCGTGGCAGCGCTGCCTACCATCCGGCTATGTTGCTGTCGTTGCTGATCTACGGCTATGCC